>NZ_FNLB01000006.1:1345000-1945000 GCF_900104145.1 Pseudovibrio sp. Tun.PSC04-5.I4
TCCAAACAATAGACTCTTTTACATTCAGCATTCTTCCGAAAATCCTCGATAGGTTTTGTTCGGAATACCCTGGAATTTCACTTTCAATTTCAGCAGCACAACCTGATGAGATCAATAAGGCAGTTGCACTTGGCACCGCTGACATCGGTATCAATTTCACCAAGGAATATCACCCAGACCTGCGGATAGTCCTAGAGAAAGCAGCGCCTTTCGGCATCATTATGCGTCCAGATCACCCGCTTTCTGGTAAAAGCACCATAGAACTGAAGGATTTAGATGGATATCCGTTGGTGAGGACAATTGATGCGCGGGGAAATAAATCATTACTTGATCAGGAAATGAAGTCGGCGACGACATATTTGACAACCCACACCTACACGAATTCACTCGCTATCGCGAAGCTGGCAATCAAGAGCAACAGGGCGCTTGGAGTCTACACTCAAATTGGTTTCATGGAAGAAGTCGCAAACAAAGAATTGGTGTTCGTGCCTCTTACGATGAAATCTCTTAGAAAATATCGGGTGGGGCTGATAATTTCGGCAAGTACAAACATTGACCCTCTTAGAAGGTTGTTTGTCGCGGAGGCGGACAGCGTTCTCAAAGGCGTTCGATTTGGGCCATGACCGGAAGTAAGGGCAGTGTTGCATAAACAGAATTTTGCTTATATCTTTCCCAACCCCATGAATCTGGGCATTATGAAACAAGCTGGAACATCGCGCGCGCCAAGGCTGTCATTTTATTAAGAACGGAGACGCCAACTTTTTCGCATTTCTGGCGTGGCGGAGCGTATTCCAGTAAATAATCGCCGCAATAACAAGATTAAGGGCCATTGCCCGCTTTTGTTGAGCGTCTGTGGATCGATCATAAATATGCTCTGGGAATGAGCAAAGTCAGCTTCTCCCAGAGCAAGATAAAGCCGGTGTTGCTGACGGTAGGTTCCTAGTTTTCTCAATAGTGCTGAGGGTTTTAAGGACCCACTTTTGACGCTCGCTGCCAAGCGGACAATATCTCCCCACTGTCTCAGAATAACTTCCTCGTTTACCGGTTTCCTGATGATAGAAGACAAGCCTTTCCATGCGTTTGGTTTTCCAAAACAGCTCAATCGCCGATTAGGAAAGTCCCGCAATCGGGGACAAGTTTAAGCCTGAGCAGATGGAGCATAGCAAAAACGTGATCCGATCCCCCTCCGGTATCAACGTAATGCACAAGCAGATTGAACTGAGCCGCATTCCCCTTCAGCCCATCCAGCACAAACGGAGCTTCCCCGGACGTGGCTCCGATCACGCTTGAATAAAAAGAACCATATTGGCCTGACAAAAAAGAATAGATTTTCAAATCTGGATCAAGCCCATATTTGGCGTTGATTTCACCTGAGTTGCGGGCTGAGGCAAAGAATTGCCCATCAGAAGAGGTGTGATCAGCTTGTCCCCAGATCTGGGCCAATGGCAGATTGTGATGAGCATCGATAATTTTTGCCAAGGCATCGGTGTAGGTTTCGGTGCGCAGATACCAGGTTGAGGCCCAAGACAATTGCGCATGCGTCACGTTTTCGGAGGCCTGCGCCATGCGCTCCAAGCCAAGATTTGTTGCTCCTGCCAGTACTGAAGCCAAAACTGCCGCTGGTTTGGTGAACGTAAATCGGTAAAAGCTCCCAGAAAGCTGGTGTGATGAGCAACATTCCATAACAAGTCTGTAATTTGGATGCGGGGCATGACAACATCAATCGCACGGTCAAGCTGCTCACTGACTGGCGACACAATTGGGTCATGCGCGTAATTTTCAAGCGCCCATTTTCAAGTCTGACGCCTTCTAACTGGCCACGTTTCAGCTTGCATTCAACATCTCTTAACCGTTAGTCCAAATGGGTGCGGAGCTGCCCCGCCCATCAATTGGTAAGCCGGTTTTACTCATGACATGGGATGCTTCCGCCCTAGGCATCAGGTAGGCATCAAAACGGCGATAATCCCGGCTTCCTTTAACCCAAGCATCTCCGGCACGAAGAAGGTCCAGCAAAGTGGAAATCACCGCGGTTTCATAAACCCGGCGCGTTGGCTTACCATCCTTGAAGATCAACGACTTCCAGTGTTTCGCAGCAAAAGGCATAGGCACAACGTCCGGTGGATTCCGTTTCCCAGCACGGTTCTGCTCTTTGATTGTCTGACGTCAGCCCCTATGGGTCCAAATAGCAGTATTTGATAAGAGAGTGTTTTTGGCTCATCGTAACCACTGAGGAGTGGGACATGAGACAGACAACAGGAACGTACAAGATCGCCAAAGATAACAAACGCGCCACCCGCAAACATTATTCATCAGAAGAGAAGATCAGGATCGTGCTGGATGGGCTGCGCGGTGAAGACAGCATTGCTGAACTGTGCCGTAGGGAAGGTCTCTCCCAAGGCATCTATTAGAAGTGGTCGAAAGACTTCATGGAAGCAGGCAAGCGACGTCTGGCTGGTGACACGGCGCGTGCGGCAAATACTGAAGAGGCTAAAGACCTCCGCCGGGAAGCTCGCGATTTGAAGGAAGTGGTGGCTGAACAAACGCTGGAACTCCGCTTGCTCAAAAAAAGCATGTTCGAGGGTGGGGGCGACCCAGAATGAGATATGTCGCATCTGAGAAGCTGGAAATCATCAGGTTGGTTGACGAAGGCCACCTGTCAGCTCGCTAAACACTGACCAAGCTCGGTATTCCCCGCACCACGTTCTATCGCTGGTATGAGCGTTATCTACAGCGCGGAGAGGCTGGACTGAATGATCAATCTCCCAAACCCAAGCACGTCTGGAACCGCATCCCTGACGAGGTAAGGCGCAAGATCGTCAAGCTGGCTTTGAAAGAGACGGAGCTATCGCCTCGGGAATTGGCGGTTACGTTCACTGATCGGGAAAAGTATTTTGTATCAGAGGCTTCTGTCTACCGCGTATTGAAGGCACACGACCTAATCACCAGCCCCGCCTTCATCGTCATCAAGGCCGCGAATGAGTTCAAAGACAAAACGACAGCTATCAATCAGCTCTGGCAGACGGACTTCACCTATCTCAAGGTGCTCGGCTGGGGGTGGTATTATCTCAGCACAATCCTGGACGACTACAGCCGCTATATCATTGCGTGGAAGCTCTGCACCAACATGAGGGCTGAAGATGTGACCGACACATTGGATCTGGCGTTGCAGGCATCAGGTTGCGACCAGGTTCACGTTGCCCACAAACCCCGGTTACTAAGCGATAATGGCTCCAGCTACGTCTCTGGTGATCTGGCAGAATGGTTACAGGGTAAAGGTATGAAGCACACGCGCGGCGCACCCTATCACCCCCAAACCCAGGGAAAGATCGAGCGTTGGCACCAAACTCTGAAGAACCGGATTCTGCTGGAAAACGACGCCCTGCCGGGTGACCTTGAAGACCAGATCGAAGTCTTCATCACTCACTACAACCATGAGAGTTTAAGCAACCTCACGGCCGCCGACGTCTACTTCGGGCGCGACAAAGCTATTCTAAAACAAAGGGAAGGGATCAAACGAAAGACACTCGAAATGCGCCGCTTGCATCACAGGCAACACGTCGCATAATCAAACCAACCAGATGAGCTAAACTCTCGCTTAGTTTTTCCAGCTCCTGGACCCAAAAACTCTGCCGACGCACACGTCGCAGTACTGTCTTATTTGCGTGCTCAACTGAGTATCGAAGAGGGTGTTGGACTTGGCGGGTACTTTTATTCAAGGACCTGCGAACGGCATGTTAAGTCGATCCCAGAACGGTATGGCCTTTGAGGCATGGCAGGCTACCGTTTTTTCTCACTGGTCCAAAGACAGGATCGAGAATGCTATGGCAGCAGTCGATAACCTGATCCAGCCAGCTGCTTCCAAACCATATACTGAACTTCGTGCGCGTTGGCGACGGGCGCGCAACCATTCGCTGATGCTATGCGCTGGTTGCGCGGTCAGTCTGACTGGTCCAAGGCCACCATGAAAGCAGCGCCAACCTCTGTGGTCTCCAAGTCCTGGCAGCCATACGTGCTGGATAGCAACGGGCAGATCGCCGACCCCAGCGCCTATGTCCTTGCGACCATTGATGCTTGGCATAAAGCCATAAAGCGCCGGGACGTTTTAGCGGTTCCAGAGATCAGGTATGCAGATTTGCGCATTGGGGTGCTGGAACGGCGGAAATGGCAAAATACCAAAGGCATTGTGTGTCGTAGTTTGAACCGCACGCTTGATGGACCGAGTGAGGTCAAGCGCCTGACTGAATTGCTGGATGCGACATATGCCCGTGTGGTTGCGCGTGTTGACCAAAACCCAGATTTGAAATCCGAGGACATCGGAGGCAAACGCAGGATTGGGATTGCCGCATTTGATCGAATGGATGAGCAAGACAGCTTGATCGCAGCGCGCAAGCAGGTCCACAACCTGATGCCAAAAGGCGGCATTCCAGATATTCTTCTTGAAGTGATGCACTGCACGGGCTTTGCCCAAGCGTTTACCCATATCAGCGGCAAGCCTGCCCAGATTGAGAATTTCGAGACCAGCCTCTGCGCCGTTCTGGTCGCACAAACTTGTGCAATATCGCTTGGAACCACTCGTGCGAAAGGAGCATCCAGCCTTGCGGCAAAGCCGACTGTCCTGATTCAAACCGAACTCTATGCGCACAGAAACACTCAACGGCGCCAATGCCATGATCGTATCTGCACACAGACAACTGCCAATTGTGGCATATTGGGGATATGGACAAACAGTTTCCGCCGGTGGCTTGCGTTTTCTGGCTCCTAAAAGTGCCATCCACGCAGGTCGCAATTCTAAGTATTTTGGGTGTGGTCGCGGCATCACATGGTACAATATGCTGTTCGACCAATATTCCGGGTTGTGCCCGGTAAACTGCGCGACAGTCTCTCTATTCTTTCCCTTCTGCTGGAGCTGCGAACCGAACTCGATCCATCCGGATCATGACTGATACAGCTGCCTACTCGGATTCCATTTTTGGTCTGTTTGGGCTTCTGGGGTACCAGTTTTGCCCTCGTCTGGCAGACACAGGCGGAGCGCGTCTTTGGCGGGTTGAAAAAGCTGCCGACTACGGCCCGTTCAATGGTATTACTGAGGGTACCATCAATACAAAGCTCATCATCGAAAACTGGGAAGATCTGATCCGCCTTGCCGACTCGCTCAAGCTGGAATTCCGTCTACATGCAGGAAGCGCTGACACGCCTCAACGCGCAGGAGTTCCGTTACAGACCCCGCTAACATAGCGTATTTGTCTCCTATTCTCTGGCGGTATATCAACTTCCTAGGCAGGTATGAAATCGCCTTGCCTGAAAGTGTTGCACAAGGCAGGCTAAGACCTCTCAGAGACCCCACTTCCGAATAGATGTTTTGAAAAAATAAAATAGACCTTATGACGGGACACCGTTCCGCTCAGCCCTGCGTCCCCTGACCAGGACCTGTCGGCGCAGAAAGATCGCCTGCTTGGTGCGCCGACAGGTGTTTGAGAACATCATCTTCAGCAAGCAGTTTGAAAGGCCCGGACTAACCCAGTTGCTGGATCATGCTCACCCCGGCGATAGCTTCTGTGTGACACGTCTTGACCGCCTTGGGAGCTGCCTCAAAGAACTGCTACAAACTGTAGAAGATCTTAAAACGGCCAACACCACATCCGCAGCTGGTGAACTCGCATTACATGTATTTGGAGCTATTGCGCATTTTGAACGGCGACTGATATCTGAGCGTACGAAAGACGGCATCGCTGCAGCTAGAAAACGAGGTAAAAGCTCAGGACGGCCTGCGCTCAAACAAGAGACTGTCTTGGTGCTACAAAAGCTCATTGAGCATGGTTTAACTGCAGGTCAGACCGCCAAGCAACTCGGCATCGGTAGATCAATGGCTTACAGACTTGCCAAAGGCTTACACAAAACGCACATGTTTATGATTTGTTCGCTCCAAGCGTTATCCAGCGAACAACCCGTGCGATGTCTCCTATTCGCCACGTTTCAACATCTCCTGGTAAATACGCGCAAACATCGTCGAAACAAAATTGATAGGGCCTTTATTGCCCTCGCCATAAATTTGCTCTTCCACGCCCAAGGCCTGACGCCAAGCCATGTCAATCAGATCTAGATCTGCTTCTTGCGTGCTTTCTTCTAAGTCCGCAAAAAAATCGGAGTTTTCCAATGTGCCTTGAGCTGCAACGCCATGAATCCCAAACCGTAGAAACTGTTCATTAACGCCAAGTGCTTGCGCCAGTTTCTCAATAGTATCCCCGCGTGGATTTTCAATTAGACCTTTTTCAATCTTGTAAAGATTGTCATATCCAACGTTGGCGCGTCTCGCCAAATCTTTGACACTTAAGTCATTCTGCTTTCGCAGTTGTTGAAGTCGCTTTTGCCAAGTCATGATCGCACTACAGCTGCTATAAAAAGTGGTCCGCTGGATTAGTAATCCAATTAGTACAATTAATCTATCTCACTCTTGGAGAGAAATAGATATGCAGACCAGATATCCGCAACTAATAGGTGAACTATACTCCCATAAATATTCTAGGTGCATCTTTTATCAGCGGAATACTGAAAAATTCTTTTCCATAAAAGCTCTGGTTGCAAAAACAATTCCAGTTGAGAAATGATTTATGCACCTGTTCTATCCCCACAGGTGATTTGAACCCAAAGAAGAGACTTGTCAGAATGGCAGACCATGAGTACATGGTGCCAGTTAGATTTGGAAAGGGATAAATGGTTGACTGATAATCATGGTACCGCTCATGCTATTTATGGCATGGGACGCTGGGGTAGGGATCTTTTGTCCGTTCTGCCGAACGGAGATATTGGCTTAAGTAATCCCTTATTACCGGAGGCGCCAAAAGTTAGTCTCCCGGAGATTGTTCATGATCTTGAACAACGGGGTATCCATTCTCCTTTGCTGCTGCGTGTTAGCTCATTTCTTCAAAACGAAATCGCGCATATCAATGGGTCTATGGCAGATGCGATCAAACGGGTTGGCTATAAAGGCGTCTATCGCGGCGTATTCCCAATTAAAGTCAATCAGCAGGCTCAGGTTATTGACCGTATTGTAGAATTTGGTCGTCCATATTCTTACGGGCTTGAGGCTGGTTCAAAACCTGAATTGGTCATCGCACTCGCGCATAAGCTGCCACCCGATGCCCTGATTGTTTGTAATGGTGTAAAGGACGAAGAGTTTATTCGCCTGGCGATCCTGTCGCGCAAACTTGGCTTTAACACCATCATCGTTCTTGAAAGCCCGAAAGAACTGGAAACAGTCATCGAGGTTATTGAGGAGCTGGGTGAAGAACCGTTGCTTGGCGTACGCGTCAAGCTGACCAATCAGATTGGCGGCCAGTGGGCTGAAAGCTCTGGCGACCGGTCCACCTTCGGCATGAACACCGATCAGTTGGTAACGGTGATCGATAAGCTGAAGGAAGTTAACCTTCTTCATTGCCTCAAGCTACAGCATTCACATCTCGGTAGTCAGGTTCCAGACGTAAACGATGTTCGCCGCGCTGCTGGTGAAGCATGTCGGTACTTCGTTGAGCTGACCGGTGAGGGCGCTCCGCTAACCCACTTAGATCTTGGTGGCGGCCTTGGTGTCGACTACACCGGTGAAAAGAAGGCGACCGAGAACTCCACCAACTATTCAGTAGACGAATACTGCGCAAACGTGGTTGAAACTGTTGCTTACGCAATGGATGAAGCCGAATTAAAACACCCAACACTGGTCACAGAAAGTGGCCGCGCGGTTGTCGCCACATCCTCCATGTTGCTGTTCAACGTCTTGGAAGCAACTCTGTTTGATGCACCAACGGCACCTGATCCGGAAGACGAAGACCATCATCTGGTCAAGGATCTGGCAGCTGTGCATGGGTATTTGAGTGCTGATCGTCTTCAGGAATGTCTGAACGATGCCACCTTTTACCGAAATGAATTACGCGCACTCTTCCGCCGCGGTTATATTAACCTGCGTCAGATGGGCCGTGCTGAGCGCATCTATCTGCATCTGATGTCCAAAATCAAAGAGTTAGCTCCACCCGCAGGCAGTGCGCCTGAGATTGATGAGCAGCTGAACAAGATCGCGGACATCTACCACTGTAACTTCTCCCTATTCCAATCCCTACCAGATGTTTGGGCGATTGATCAGTTGCATCCGATTGTGCCGTTACAACGCTTGAATGAAGTGCCCGATCGTCGTGCGGTGCTTTCTGACATCACATGTGATAGTGACGGCAAGGTAGACAAATTCATTTTGGCCGATGGCATTTCGCCATCTCTGCCAGTACATACACTTGAAGACGACAAGCCATACTATCTGGGCGTCTTCTTTGTTGGTGCCTATCAGGAAACGCTCGGCGACTTGCACAACCTGTTTGGTGACACCAACGTTGCAACAATTGATCTGCGTGCAGATGGCGGCTTCGATCTTCTTCAGGAAGTGGAAGGCGATACAATTTCGCAGGTTCTGTCTTATGTGGAGTATGATCCGCGTGATTGTGTGGATGCATTCCGTTCACTGGTAGATTCTGCCATATCTGCTGGCACACTCAAAGTTGCTGACCGACGCACGTTGATGGCCGCTTACCGCGACAGCATCAACGGCTACACCTACTACGAATAATCTCTAACCGGGGAAACAGGCATGGGTAAAACTCTGGTCATTGGCGCTGGCGGCGTATCGTCAGCAGCAGTTCATAAAATGGCGATGAATTCGGATATTTTCTCCGAAATCACGTTGGCATCGCGTCGCAAATTCAAGTGTGATGACATTGCAGCAAACATCAAAGCGAAAACCGGCGTAACCATTAAAACCGCTGAAGTAGACGCTATGGACGTGGCAGCTGTTGTGGCACTCATTAAGGAAAGCGGCGCAGAGCTTCTGATTAATCTGGCATTGCCTTATCAGGATCTGAAGTTGATGGACGCCTGTCTTGAGGCTGGCATCAACTACCTGGACACCGCAAACTATGAGCCGGAAGACGAAGCCAAGTTCGAATATCACTGGCAGTGGGCCTATCAGGAACGATTCACGAAAGCTGGCCTGACAGCAATTCTGGGTTCTGGTTTCGATCCGGGCGTAACGTCCATATTCGCGACATGGCTGAAAAAACATAAGCTGGAAACCATCCGACAGATCGATATTCTCGACTGTAATGGCGGCGACAACGGCAAGGCTTTTGCAACCAACTTCAACCCGGAAATCAACATCCGCGAAGTGACTGCTGATGCACGTCATTGGGAAAACGGCGACTGGGTAGTCAGCCCCGCCATGACCCACAAAGTTGCTTTCGACTTCCCGGGCGTTGGCGAGAAAAACATGTACCTCATGTATCATGAGGAACTGGAGAGTATGAAAACGCACTTCACCGAGATTGAACGTGCGCGCTTCTGGATGACTTTCGGCGATGCCTACATCAATCACGTTCGTGTGCTTGAAGGTATCGGCATGACCTCCATTGAGCCTGTCATGCATGAAGGCAAAGAGATCATTCCGTTGCAGTTCCTTAAATCCGTTCTGCCAGACCCAAGCGATCTGGGCGAGCTGACCAAAGGCAAAACCTGTATTGGTGACATTGCAACAGGTCAGGCCAAAGACGGCTCCGGCGAGAAAACCTACTACATCTACAACATCTGTGATCACGAAGAGTGTTACGCAGAAGTTGGGTCTCAGGCGGTCTCCTACACCACTGGCGTTCCAGCAATGATTGGCGCAGCTATGGTGCTCAAAGGTATCTGGAACAAGCCAGGCGTTTGGAACACTGAACAGCTCGACCCTGATGCGTTCATGGATATGCTCAACGAGCAAGGCCTGCCTTGGCAGGTACATGAGCTCGACGGTCCGGTTCAGTTCTAAGCTGATGGCAGATATGATGCAGACACAAGCCGGTGATGCCGGAGCGTTCAAAACCTTTGATCTCTCCCGCGTCCCCAGCCCTTGTTTTGTCGTTGATGAGGTTGCGGTCCGCCGTAACCTCTCTGTCATTAAAGAGGTTGCAGATCGCTCCGGTGCGCACGTCCTTGCCGCATTGAAGGCCTTTTCCATGTTCTCACTGGCCCCGGTGGTCCGTGAGTATCTGGGAGGCACCTGTGCATCTGGCCTTTATGAAGCGCGCCTTGCTCGCCAAAAATACGGTGGTGAAGTCGCAACATTCTGCGCAGGTTATAAGGCCAGTGAGATTGATGAGATCATCGGCTATTCCGATCATATGATCTTCAACTCGCCAGCTCAAAAAGACCGCTTTCTGCCTAACGTGAGAGCTGCCGATCATCCCGTACAGGTGGGCCTTCGCATCAACCCGGAACATTCCGAGGGTGAGGTGGAGAAATACGACCCGTGTGCGCCATGCTCAAGGCTGGGCTTTCCCGTCTCCAAGCTGACGGCTGATGTTCTAAACGGCGTCGATGGCCTGCATATGCATACGTTATGTGAGCAAGGTTTTGAGCCGCTGGAACGCACCTGGAATGCGGTAAAAGATAAACTTGCTCCCTATTTCGCTCAACTGAAATGGATCAACTTCGGTGGTGGGCATCATATCACCCGCGATGATTATGACCGTGAAGCGCTGATTGCCTTTATCAAAGACATTCGCGAAACCACGGGGCTTGAGGTTTATCTGGAGCCGGGTGAAGCTGTTGCATTGGATGCTGGTATTCTGATTGGTGAAGTGCTTGACCTGACTAAAAACGGCATGGATCTCGCTATTGTCGACCTGTCAGCAACCTGCCACATGCCGGATGTGATCGAGGCCCCGTATCGCCCAACTATGCTGGATGAAGTTAATGAAGGCTACACCTATCGCCTTGGTGGGCCATCCTGTCTGGCTGGCGATGTGATTGGTGATTACGCCCGCGCAAAGCCATTCCAGATTGGTGACCGCTTCGCATTCCTCGATCAAGCCCATTATTCCATGGTGAAAACCAACACCTTCAACGGTGTTGCCTTGCCAACCATTGCTCTTTGGAATTCTGAAAGTGATGAACTCAAAATCATTCGCGAGTTCTCCTATGATGACTTCCTGAACCGTCTTTCTTAAAGGAGACGACATGTCTGTATTTCTTGAGAGTGAACTGAGTGAAACCGAGCGCACAGAAGCTACCGCACTGTTCACGATCATTCCAATGCCGCTGGAACGCACAGTCTCCTATGGCTCTGGCACGGCAAAAGGCCCCGAGGCTATCATTGAAGCCAGCAATGAGCTGGAACGTGGCTGCAACGGCGGCGAACCGTGCGCCTCCGGTATCTTTACAGAAGCCCCCGTTGATTGCGATGGGCCTTTGCCAGATGTAATGGAACGTTTGGCAAAGCGCACAGAAGCGGCTGTGAAGGCAGGTAAAATCCCTGTAACATTGGGCGGTGAACATTCATTGTCCTATGGTGCAGTATCCGGCGTAGCCCGCGCATTGGGAAAACGCATCGGCATAATACAAATTGATGCACATGCAGATTTACGCATCGCCTACCAAGGTGAAAAACACTCCCACGCATCGGTTATGAACCTGCTTGCAGATAGCGGCGTTCGGCTTGCTCAATTTGGCGTTCGCGCTCTGTGCCAGCAGGAAATGGACAGTCGTGAAGAACACGGCGTCTTCTTTGTTGATGCGGAGGAGTTGGTCACCAAAGGCCTCCATGCAGTTGATCTGCCAGAAAACTTCCCTGAACACGTTTACATCTCTTTTGACGTAGACGGCCTTGACCCATCCCAGATGCCTGCAACAGGAACACCGGTTCCAGGTGGTCTTGGCTACTATCAAGCGCTTCATCTGGTTGAACACGCACTAAAGGGCCGCAAATGTGTCGGCCTTGATGTGGTGGAACTAGCTCCAGATGGCAATGCAGCATGGGATTTCACCACTGCACAGATCACCTACCGCCTAATGGCCGCCGCCGCCGCATCACAAAGCTAAAATAAGTTACCAGAACCGCATGAGGGAGCCGTACCCATTTGGTTGCGGCTCTTTTTTGTTTCCAAGCGAGAAACTGACTGCACCGTTTCCGATCAAGAACAGGACGAAAACAAAAGCAGTAAGGGATTTCTCGCATTAATCAGTGAAATATGAGTGTTCTCACCAAAATTGACCGCGTTTTGTTCTCATTTTGACAACAAAAACCCGCCGGAATGGCGGTTGTTTTATCTTAATTATCAGATAGTTAAATGGCGGATGGGTGGGTTTTGAACTCACTGAACGCTTACACGCTCGCCGGTTTTCAAGATCGAGCAATATAGATCTATTTCCTTCGTTTTTTCCTTAGTTTAGGTAGGCGCGCCTCGGGTTCTCCGGGATTTTTCCGGGAAATATGAGCCTGTTCCAGTGCGTTCCGGAAATCCTCGCGCATCCGGTGGGCGTATTTTTCGGTAGTCGTTGAGCGGGTGTGGCCGAGCAGTTCTTTAGCCACCATAATGTTGCCGGTGGCGCGTAGTGTGCGGGTTGCAGCTGTATGGCGCAGGTCATGCACACGCAGCTCTGGTTTGCCGATTTTGTTGGCTGCGGCTTTGTATGCAGTCTTAAAGGCTGAATAACTGAGCGGGTAGCGTTTGCCTCGGTTTCTGCCATTGCGCGTGCTTTTGGCGATATACGTGAAAACAGCTTCTTTATGATTGCCGAGATTACGCACAAGTATGGGTGCCATGGCCGAGGTAATGGGTAAGACGACTTTCCGACCTCCGGGTTTTTGGGATTTCACAAAGAAGGTCAGCAGTATCTGTTCTAGGTTTACATGCTCCGGTCGGAACATGATGCCTTTGCCGCGCAGCACATTGGAGGCGCGTGGCCCTGCAAGGATCAAGAAATCGAGCGTATCATGGAAGTCTTCTCGCAAATGCTCCTTCAGTTTTTTCTGATCATCCTGGCTCAACTCCACGATATGCTGGTCTGGTTCTTCCAGTTTGACAGCTTTGAAATTGGGCAGGCGCAGGTCCAGTTCCCACACTTGCAGAGCGCGGCGCAGGATAGTGCGCAGCAGCTGCGTTTCTTGGTTGATGGTTGCAGGAGCGGGGAATTTGTTGCGGTTGTTGGGTTGAAGCCGGCGCAGGGTGATGTAGGTCGCTAGATGTCGCGTACGGATTTCCCTTAGATTGGGTGGCAACTGGTCTGCTCCTAGAACCTCCGTGAGATTGTTGTCAATGCTGAGTCAAATTTCCCCACATGTGCTGGACGGAAAGTCCTCAGTTTGAGTATTTGGTGACCAGCCTTGTCTGTGGGTCTAACTCTCCTTTTTGGGTGGCCTGCCGCGTCGTTTTGGTGGTGGAGGTGGAGCTATTGAAGCGTTAGCCCGTACGTGCTCTGGCATGAGGTCCGCATGGCTGCGCAACCGATAACTAGCACCTTCGATCTGGATGACGACGGCATGATGCAAAAGCCGATCGAGAAGGGCTGTGGCAATAACGCGATCACCAAAGATCTCACCCCATTCCGCAAAGCCACGGTTTGAGGTGAGGATCATGGATCCCTTTTCATATTTGGCATTGACGAGCTGGAAGAACAAGTTTGCTCCCCCATTGGTAATTGGCAGATAACCGATTTCATCGACGATTAGCAGTGAAGTTCGTGCAAAGAAGCGTAGTTTCTCAGTCAACCGCCCTTCTTTTTCAGCTTTTGCCAAGGCTTCGATGAGGTGAGCTAAAGCAATGCGATACACCCGTTTACCCGCTTTAACGGCTGCAACCCCAAGAGCAGTTGCCAGATGGCTCTTTCCTGTACCAGGTGGACCGAGAAAGTGTACCACTTCATTGCGAGTGATGAACTCCAGTTCGGCTAGAGCCATGATGCGATCCCTGTCCAGCGAGGGCTGGAAGGTAAAGTCGAAGCTTTCCAGTGTTTTTATCGGAGTAAGCCGCGCTGTCGTCAGGGCGACGCCGATACGGCGGCCCTCGCGTGTTGAATATTCTTCATTGAGCAGAGAATCCAGGGCCTCCAGTGCCGTGAGTTCCCCTTGTTCCAATTGGCTCAGCGTGTGGTCGAGCACCTCTAAAGCCCGCGGCATTTTTAAGCCTACCAGTGAAGACTGAATGCGTTTACTGAGCGAACTCATGGCTTACCTCCAGTACTGGCAAGTCGTTGGCCTACCGCTTCATAGAACTCCAGTGGGCGTTGGTTTACACCGCTGTGTTTGGTTGGCTCCGCAGCCAGACGACGGCGCTGTGTTGCCCGTGGAGGAGCCTTGCGATGGCATGGATCAACCCGGCGCTGGTTCTTTCCCTCCATGACCGGATGGGTGGCGATGAGCTGACCGTTTTCATAGATGCGCACCTCTTGCGGGTGATGCTGGACTTCGACCATCCGTTTCTTAACGGTGTCCGGCACTGAATAAAGATTACCTCCAACGGAGACCATGCCATCACGCGTGACCCGCCGCTCCACCAGTAAAACAGCATCATAAGGGTGCGCTGGCAAAGGGATCAGAGCGGGCTGTTCCTCTCCAAAGACCTCGCCCACCACACGGTTGGTGGTGGCATGAACACGGGCATTGGCAATTTCCTTGCACCAGCGTGTGAACTGGGCATTAAGATCGTCCAGATCGCGGAACGTACGACCAAGGAAGAAATCCTGCCGGATGTAACGAAATGGCCGCTCCACCTTGCCCTTGGTTTTGGCCCGGTAGGGCTGGCAGGCATCCGGCTGAGCGCCATAATGGTCCAGAAGAGCGACAAGAGCAGGATTAAAAAGAACAGTGCCATCTGGCTCCTCTCCCAGAACGGCTGTCTTCATGCGATCATACAGGACTTCCAGTGTCGCTCCGCCGAAGACCTCAAAGGCCGCGATATGACAACGCAGGACTGTCTCTAGTTTTTGATTGGCACAATAGCGCCCCCACAAAAACCGTGAATTACTCAGCACCATTGAAAACAAAAAGACTTTTCGCACCACATCTGGTTCACTGGTGAACTCCACCTGAAACTCAGCAAAATCTACCTGTGCCTGCTGGCCTGGTGCTGTCTCAAAGCGCCGTTCAAATGCATGCGGAGGAGCTGGACGGATCAGGCGAAGATATTCCGTTACAGTGGAGTAACCGCCCTTAAACCCCAGTGTCTTCAGCTCACGAAGCAAGCGCCGGGCAGATAGACCGGGAAACCGCTCCAGTCGCTCAAGTAAATAGCCTTTGTATTCCTCCAGTACACGCCCGTCACGCTGGCGGGGGCCGTAGACAGGAGCTTCAAGGCCTTGGTGTAAGTATTTGCTGACCGTCTTTCTATCCAGCCCGGCTTTGCGCGCTATGGCACTTACAGACAGTCCCTGCTGCTTCAAATTATGGATCATTACGATCTTCCCTAGATTGACCACTCCTCCACACCCCTTCTTTCCAACAGGAACGTAGAGGAGAGTTTGGCCAACTTTTGTTTGAAGGGGCATGCCCCTTCAAACAAAAGTCAAAGCTGAAAAAGTGGGGAATTTTCAACCAGCGCTTTTGGGGAGAATACATCCAGCACTGACAATTGTCCTGCAGAAACTGCATTCGCCAGCTGAAGGTGGCGCTATCAGAGTAGTGGTTTCCCACTTCCTCCCAGAACAAATCAAAGGCACCATCAATGCTGGTTGTGTCGCGCGGAGCCTTCACATCCTCGCGCAGTTGTTTTTCTACTTTCTTCGCTTGCCTTTTGGTGGTCGCGCCCGTGTTGCCGCAAAACCTACGACCTTTCCACTGGAAATCGTAGTGCCATTCGGGGTTTTTGTAGTGCCCGCTTTTGTCCTTAGGCCGGTAGACTGACATGGAGTGAACCTCGGTGTGATGAGATACTTGTAGAGAAATGGCAGGCTGTAAACCCGCCGTTTGCCGCGCTAGGTGAATTCAATATGTCCAAGATCGCCTTCACCTGAAAGTGCCTCTGCATCCACCTGAAAGATTTTGGCAGCCTCCTTGTGGCTGACTTGTAATTTTCCGTTCATGCGTTCTGGAGTGTGCACAGTGTCGCTTCGGCTGCAATGCGTTGATAGACCACGGGCAGGGGTCCGCTCGCACCTGACATGATCACCTCCCGCTGGCATACAAAAATTCCATCTCTTCCGCCCAGTCTGTGGCGGCTTTGTCTGGGCTTTGTGCCTTGAGGCTTGAGAGCCGTTGCACGGTGGAGCCGGCAACAGTGCGTCCGCTCAGGTGGTTGATCAACGTAGCTTCTGCCCCTTGCACCAGCTTGCGGTGCTGCGTCACCAGATTAGCCTGTTGCTTGTGGCTGAAGAGATAACCGGCTGCCTCATGAATGACGGTGCAAACACGGTCCACCACGGGCATATGATCGGCAGGGCGGGTGCTGGAAAGCTCCAGCCAGCCACGCGTGTTCTCATTCATGGTGAGCTGACGGTGCAACGTGCGGCGTAAGCGAAACACCATGGCGCGGCTGCGGGCGGGCTCTGGCATAAACCCTGCCACCAGTAAGTTGAACTGGGCCAGTATGACTGGTTGATTGGTGATGTTGGGCAACACCAGCTCGCGGGACAGCAGTAAGCCAACGGAGCGCCAATTGATATCTTGTGCGGTGCTGGCGCCATCCAGTGTGCTGCCATCGGGCAACGGCAAAATCGTATTCATGGAGCCTCCTTAACCGCGACTAAGTTTGTTCAGTGTTTGCTGGCAATCTGCCCAACCTTGCTTGTACAGCTCGCGCAAATCACGGATTTGCTTGGTGATCGCCGCGCCATCTTCTGGTTAGGAAATCAGAACCGCTTTCAGATCCTCTCGCTTAAGGGCGATAGCGCCAAAGCTGGGGCGATAATATCCAACAGTTTGTGAGCTTGATGTTCAGCCAGATGCACAACAGGCATCTGACCCGCCTTCAGTAACGGGCCGGTACGGTGAGAAATCAGGGTGAGGTGCGGTGTGTTCATGCTCTTCTTCAATGTTTTCGGAAAAATGGGCGTGGGCAGTGAGGAGGGAGGCTGCCCGCGCCTGATATCTGTCGCTCCGAGGGGAGTTAAGCGACAGGTTTGGGAGCTGATTGCTGCAATAGGAGTATTGAGAATGCGTCGTTTGCTGGCTCATCGACTGAATGTGCGTTGCTTTGTTTGATAATGGATGTTCCAGATCTCTCATGCTCACCCAGTTTTGCGAGAGGTGGCCGTTGTAAACGGAAAGCAACCGTGCCTGAGGCCCCTGATCTGCATGGATGGCAATTCCGGTAATTTCACCCGTGGTGCGGATGTGCCGGCAATAAACTTTGTCGCCTATCTTAAAATGCGGGATCGCCTTGCACAGATTGCGGTGTTTGCAGTTTGATGATCGTGGGTACGCCCATATTGCGCGGGTCCAGCTCTTCCAATTCACTGATCATTGTCTCAATTTTGGAGAGCTTGACCTGATAAGCGAGTGGGAGCAGTCTTGGATGCAATGTGCTTTGGCATCAATGGATACACTTTCTGTGCGTCTGCAGAGTTTTTGGGTCCAGGAGCTGCGAAAACTAAGCGAGAGTTTGGCTCATGTTCTACAGGCGCACCTCTTCAAGAGCTGTCCTCTGTGCGGGTGGTTTGATGAGGCTTCATTCCTTCAGTCAAATGCCTACGTCCCTAATTCTATTATTCTATTTTATACTATGGGTTTAGGGAGGGGTTTACTCCGCCACATCAAAAAGCCTTATGTCCCCTAGGTTGATGATCTACAAAGCGGAACCATGTTTGACGGGTAGGTAGCATCTACAGGCCAATTTGAACCCAACTCCGTTGTGTCTGCGTTCCGAGTTCAACGAAACAACTCTCCCTCAGGTTGAAACAAGCTTATATTCCACCGGAAATCTGTGCAGGGTTTCACCCACACATGGCGGGCACTGAGCGGGAATCGGCGACCACCAGTTTATTCGGCAGAACTCGCATCTGATCATAGGGCGTCGTGAAAACGGTATTCCACTTGAGCAACCCTCCAAGATCAGGCACTGCAAACAGCCTCTTCCGTCCCGTAGTTATGATACCCAGATCAAGTTCCATCACCAGAGCATGCTTCTGGTCAGACGTATGAATGAAGTTAGGGATGTCCGCGAGCATCACACCCCAAACGACCTAGGCACGGAGCAATCAGCTCATGGCCTAGCTCCAGACAAAGATGTATCCGGGACAAGGGCGAGGCATTCACGACTAAAATCACCAATAATTGCTAGAACTCCAAATCGTCTGCCGTCGGTAAAGGCATCACTTACAAAATCAAGGCTCCAGCGTTCATTAGCACGGCTGGGAACCGTCATTGGCCGGCGTGTGCCGAGGGCTCGTTTTCGTCCACCACGTTTGCGAACCTGTAGGCCTTCCTCGCGATATAACCGACGCAGCTTCTTCAAGTTCATCGTAATTCCCTCGCGTTGGAGCATGACATGGACCCGACGGTAGCCAAACCGGCGGCGTTCAAAAGCGACTTTCTTCATAGCCACGCGCAAGGGAGCATCGTCAGCGCGAACGCGTTTGTAACGCACGCTAGAACGATCAACATTCAAAACAGAACAGGCCCGCCGTTCACTCACGTCATGGGTTTTGCAAAGAAAAGCAACTGCTTGGCGTGCCCCGCCGGACCCTACCACTTTTTTCCATTAACGTCGCGCAGCATGGCATTATCCAGCATTGCTTCTGCCAATAACCTTTTCAACTTGGAGTTCTCATCTTCAAGAGCCCGTAGTTTACGGGCATCTGAAACGTCCAACCCGCCACACTTAGCCTTATATTTATAAAACAAGGTCGTACTGATCCCGTGCTTTCGGCAAACTTCTGCCGTGGGAACCCCGCTTTCCTGCTCTTTAATCATCCCAATGATCTGTTCTTCCGTAAAACGCAAACGCTTCATATCCTCACCTCATCTGCATGGTGAATCCTACTACAAACTGGAGGAGTTTATGGGGGCAGGTCACAGCCGCCAATCGAGATTTACACGCTGTTTCGAAAAGCGAGGAGTAGAAGCTTCGTTCCCACAGGCTTGAGGTGATCATATCGATCCCCTGATCCCTCAAGATTTCTTCGATATTTGTGTGCTGCTTGGACCTAACTGCCCGCGTCATGGTGAAGATCACCGCATGCGGGATCGTTCAGTCCAGCGCCTCTTCCCGGGACTATACATCTAAGGAACTTATCACGGCGCTCAGAATTAAACTGATGCGGTGTCCAGCTACTCGATTGATAACTGAAAAGCTGACCTCGTATGCTGGCCATTCGGGCGTGGGCAATATCGCCTTTAGTATTGGTGATATTACTAATACACAACCTCTGATATATTTAATACAATCGATTACATTCTTCAGGGAGGAAGAGATGAGATCGAAATATATTGCTGTGCTTCTGGCGTCTGCCGCTATGGTTGGCTCTGCTTTTTCTGTGTCAGCCGCCGATTATAAGATCGGCCTCTCCAACGGTTGGGTTGGTAGTGAGTGGCGTACTCAAATGATTGCCGAAGCCGAGGAAATGGCCAAAGAGTGGGCTGATCACGGCGTCGACGTGGAAGTTGTTGTACAAAGCGCCAACGTTGATGTTCCGGGCCAGGTTGCCCACATTCGTAACTTCATCAATGAAGGCGTAGATGCCATCATTATTAACCCGAACAGCCCTACGGCTTTCAATCCTGTGTTTGCGCAGGCAAAAGCACGCGGTATTCTGGTTATCTCCACTGACGCTGAAGTTTCTTCGCAAGATGCCATGTACGTGGGCATCAACCATACCGCCTATGCAGCTGGAACCGCTCGTTGGTTGGCCGAAACCCTTGGCGGCAAAGGCTCTGTAGTCGCCATCAATGGCGTTGCAGGCCACCCTGCAAATGAAATGCGGGTTGAAGGCTACCGCGCTGTTTTTGACGAATACCCTGATCTCAAGATCGTGAACGAAGTTAACGGCAACTGGGAGCAGGCACAGGGCCAGCAAGTCACACAGAATATTCTTGCAACCTACCCTGATATCTCTGGCATCTGGGTGCAGGATGGCATGGCTGCAGGCGCTTGGCGCTCGATTGCAGATGCGGGTCGTATTGAAGATATCGCCGCCACCGGCGAAATCCGTAAGGACTTCCTCGACCTTTGGGTTGAGAATAAATACACCTCCGCAGCCGCTGTGAACCCTCCGGGAGTTATGGCAAGCGCGCTTAATGTGGCAGTAAATCTGTTGCAGGGTAAAGAATTAAAAGAGCCTGCTCACGACGGAAAATACGGCAATGCTATATATCTGCCAATTTCGCTTATTGATGAAAGCAATGTTGCGAAAGTTCACGTAGAGCTGGAAGGAAAGCCTGGTTACTATTCTTACACCAGCGCTCTATCCATTGAAGAGGCAGCTTCCCTCTTTAAGTAATAGCTACAAGAGGATGTGGAGTTACCGATTCCACATCCTCTTAACAGGTCGCCGGAATCTCATGCAAAAACTAGTCTTGAAGAACGTAAGCAAGTCTTACGGCCCAACATGTGCGTTCAAAAATGGATATTTTGCCCTAGAGGCAGGGGAGGTTCATGCTCTCATGGGAACGAACGGTTCCGGCAAAAGCACACTGTGCAAGATAGTTGCTGGCAGCGTGAAACCCGATAGTGGCACTGTTTCACTGAACGGAAAACCTGTTACTATTACCGGTCCGCAGGATGCGCGCACGCTTGGAATTGGTATATTTTATCAAGAGCTTAGTCTGGCAATTAACCGCAGTGTAGCGGAAAATATTTTCATATCACAGCTTCCCCTCAAGTATGGCGTGATTATTGACCAAGGCAAACTTAAGGAAAAGGCAGAGCACTACATAAAGCTTGTCCGCGATGTAGCAGGAGAAGGTTTTGAAGCAGACGCTGTTGTTGGCGACCTGCGTGCGGACCAGAAACAACTTGTTGAGATACTGAAGGCGCTTGCAACTGAGGCTGATGTTCTCATTTTTGACGAACCGACCTCCGCGCTGGACCGGTCACAGGTGAAATGCTTTTTCGACATTCTGCGAGATCTGAAAGCAAAAGGTCGTGCGATGATAATGATCTCGCACCGAATGGACGAAATTTTTGAGGTCAGTGATCGTCTTACAATAATTCGCGATGGAGCAATTGTTGGAACGCGTCTGAAGGGAGAGACAACCCCAAAAGCCATCGTTGAACTGATGGTTGGCGAGCAGGTTAACCTTACTTCGGAGCAACAGACAGACCAGCCGAAGGCGCAGATACCGAGCGGCGAAACGCTGCTGAAAGTTTCCGGCCTGAGTGGTAAGGGGTTCAAAGATGTTAGCTTTAGCCTGAAGGCCCATGAGATTGTGGGGTTTGGTGGCTTACATGGCCAAGGACAATCCTCAGTCCTAAGAGCGCTCTTTGGCGCCAACGCCATTACAGAAGGTGGAGTGGAGTTGAAAGGCTGCCCTTATACAGGCCAAACTCCCCGCGCTGGTATCGCCGCTGGCTGTGCCTACGTTTCCGGAGACCGTGTTCGCGATGGTGTTATTCAGGGACGCAGCATACTTGAAAACACAGTGCCAGTTCACGCATTCCGGCAAAGCTTGGTGTTGTCATCACGATCACGCCTTTCGCCCAGGGCAAAGACTGCTCTGGCGAAACTGACTACGAAGTATGAATCGATACTAAATTCGATTAACTCACTTTCCGGCGGCAACCAACAAAAGGTGGTTATTGCCCGATGGCTCATTGACCAACCTGACATCCTACTGCTGGACGACCCGACCAAAGGTATCGACCTTTCTGCCAAATCTGATCTGTTCGCATTGATCCGCGAACTGGCTGCTGATGGCCTAGCTATTATACTTTACTCCTCCGAAGATGCGGAGCTCTTGAATAACTCGGACCGAATTCTAGTCTTCAACGGAGGCTCTATATCCCGTGAGCTTGCTGGCGAGGGCCGAACCCGCTTTAACCTCTATGATGCAGCTTATGAGGTAGCCTCATGATCACCCAGACCTCTCAACGCTTTGCGCCTCTTGTCCGTTTCAAGCAGGCGTGTGCTTCATATCCGTTTCTGCCGGCGCTCATTATCCTGATGCTGTTGTTTGCACTCAATGGGATGTTCAACGCCAACAGCGTGTCCTTCAATGGTATTTCCGGCCTATTCAGTACATATTTGGCGCTGATGTTCCTTGCTGTTGGGCAGACTTTTGTTGTCTATGCAGGAGACATTGACCTTTCTGCTGGCACAATCTTGTCGCTGGTTAACGTGGTCATCATTACTTTAATGAACCAGATGGGTGGCGATGGTGCTTCGTCCCTTGCTATCATGGGAGTTGGAGTACTGGTCGGCGCAGTCTGCGGCCTTTTTAATGGTGTATTGATTGCTGGCCTCCGATTGCAGGCGATTGTGGCAACTTTCGCGACCTCCATTTTCTTTACAGGCATAGCCCTTTATGTCCTGCCGGTTGCAGGAATGCCTGCGCCGATGATTTTCTGGCAGACCTATTTCGGTTCAATCCTCGGTATTCCGTTTGTTTTTTACGTGGTTGCCATGCTCTGCCTACTCATCTTCCTCGTATCCAGAACGCAGATTGTTCTGCGGCTTCTGGCCGTGGGTGACGATAAGCAGGCGACCTTCCAATCAGGTCTACCGGTAACGGCGACCCGCATCGGCGGTTATGTGTTATGCGGAATTTTTGCCAGCTTTGCTGCCTTCTGCCTAACTGGCGACACTGCAAGTGGTGACCCGCTTGTTGGCGCGGCTATGACGCTTTCCTCCGTCGCTGCGGTGGTGCTTGGCGGCTCCATGCTTTCAGGTGGTTTCGGCACAATGCTCGGGTCCCTTTTTGGGGCACTGACCATCGGCCTTATCGGCAGTCTCGTTTATTTCGCTGGCACTCCAGCATCCTGGCAAAATCTCGTGCAGGGCCTTGCCATTCTCGCCGCTTTGATGATCGGCATTCTAATCAGTCGGAGGAGTTAAGATGTTCGGTGTGACAATCCAATCTACGCTGATTTTTCTAAAACAACCGCTGGCAGTGGCATTCGCCTTAATCCTTGTTCTGCTTGCCCTTGGCGAGTTACTTTCCCCTGGGTTTACCTCGATAGAGCAGATCATTCGGCTGCTGATTGTAGCTTCCCTTTTAGGAATTGTATCTGCCGGACAGAACCTTGTTATTCTGGGGGGACGTGAAGGGATCGACCTTTCTATTGGCGCAATCGTGTCGCTTACCGTGATCGTCGCGGGGAATCTAATGGATGGTGCCAATGCCAACATTCCGCTGGCTATTGTCGCTACCATCGCGACTGGTGCCTTTTTCGGTCTGCTCAACGGCGTAGGCGTGACACTGCTGCGCATACCGCCTTTGGTCATGACCCTTGGTATGCTGGGTGTTATTCAGGGGCTTCTGGTGCTGATCCGTCAAGGTGTTCCTTCCGGCGTTGCTGCCCCTATGCTCGCCAACTTCGTATCCAAGCCATTTCTGTTTGGTCTGCCCGGAATACTCTGGCTCTGGCTTGCTGTTGGTCTCTTTATGTCGTGGCTGCTCAAAAATACCGTTTTTGGTCAACGTATCTACGCTATTGGGTCCAACGAGCATGCCTCCTATATGGCTGGCATTCCGGTAAAGGTGGTTCGTATCGCCGTTTACACATGCGCTGGCATCTTTGCTGCAATTGCTGGTATTTGCCTGCTTGGTTACTCGGGTGCCTCATTCGCCAACGTTGGCGATCAGTACATGCTTACCTCAATCATCGCCGTGGTCTTTGGCGGAACATCGCTTGCAGGCGGCAAGGGCGAGTATACAGGCACAATGCTTGGTGCCATATTGCTCGTTATTTTGCAAAGCATCCTCACGACAATAAATATCGACGAATTTGGTCGCCAGATAATCTTTGGCGGCACTCTCCTCGTGCTGATGGTGTTCTATGGTCGCGGCAAAGGGCTTCGCGCATGACAAAACCAGCTACTCTCAAAGATATAGCAGAGTGTCTTGGTATTTCGACGGCAACAGTGTCGAGGGGATTGGCAGGCGATAAAAGAGTCACTTTTCAAACCCAGGAGCGCGTAAAGCAGGCTGCAAAAAAGCTGAATTACCGCGCCAATGCTATAGCCCGTTCGTTGCGCACCAAGAAAACTGGTGTTGTACTTCTAGTAGTTAAAGACATCAAGAACCCCTTTTACCTCGACGTTATGGTAGGTGTTGAAACAGCAGCAAGATCAGCTGGTTACAGTGTCATGATGTGCAACTGCGAGAACGACAGTTCGCTTGTTACATGCTACTTCGAAATGCTCAAGGATGGACGGGCCGACGGCATGTTGTTGATGACAGGGCGCATCCCTGAAGACGTCGTGAATGATCCGTTGTTTGCCAAGATGCCAGTGGTTGTCGCTCTGGAAGCGGTTGAAGGACACACTCTGCCTCATGTGCTGGTAGACAACGTACAAGCGGCTAAGGATGCTGTTGGACATCTGATAAAACTGGGACACACCCGCATCGCGCATGTGGGGGGACCTCGGCAAGAGTGGATGAGTGACCGACGACTTGAGGGCTACCGCGGCGCAATGGTGAAAGCCGGACTACCCATTTTCCCGGGCTATGAGGAAAGGGGAACGTTTGAGCTGCATTCGGCACAAGAACCCTGCCGCCGCTTGATGAAGCTAAAGAACCCGCCGACTGCAATATTTTTTGCCAACGATGAAATGGCGGTTGGCTCTTTTCAAGTCTTTAAAGAACTGGGTTACCGCATCCCACAGGATATCTCCCTTATAGGGTTCGATAACCTCTTCTGGTGTGAGGTTTCCGACCCTCCTCTCACCACAATCAGCCAGCCCCGCACCAAAGTGGGGCAGGAAGCCTTCCAGCTCCTACTTTCTACCATGTCGGGAGAGAAACCACAGGCAGAACCTATTGTTCTGCCAACAGAATTATATCTACGGAAATCAACAGCCGTGCCAGCAGACAAAAAACAATCGGGAGAGAACTAAATGACTTCGCTGCAAAAAAAAAGCGTCTTCGTGTGGGCTTTATCGGAAGTGGCTTTATTGCCGAGTTCCATCTGAAATCTATGATCAACGTTCGCAATGTAGATGTGACCGCCGTCTTTGGTCTTGACCCGGAAAGATGTCGTCGCTTTTCCAGTCTGGTTACGGAACTTGGCCTTGGTGATTGTACAGCCTATTCAACGCTTGAGGATCTGTTGGGGGCAGATGATGTGGATGCCGTCTGGCTTTTGACGCCGAACCATACCCGCCTTGAGGTGATGAAAGTCATTCATAAAGAGATCCTGGAGGGGCGCTCCAAGGTCTTTTCCATCGCCTGCGAAAAACCGCTTGCTCGCACTATTGGCGAAGCGCGCGAGATGGTTCGCTTGGCAGAAGAGGCCAGCCTCAACCACGGCTATCTTGAAAATCAGGTTTTTTGTACGCCCGTCCTACGCGGCAAGGAAATTATCTGGCGCCGTGCCGCATCCACCACAGGTCGCCCCTACCTCGCCCGTGCAGCGGAAGAGCATTCCGGGCCGCACAGCCCCTGGTTCTGGCAGGGAGATAAGCAGGGCGGCGGTGTGCTCTCCGATATGATGTGCCATTCGGTGGAAGTTGCCCGCCACCTGCTGACTGAGCCGGGCGCTGACCGTAAATCCCTCCGCGTAAAAGAAGTCAACGGCAGCACGGCAAACCTGAAGTGGGTTCGTAAGCACTATGCAGATAAGCTGATTGAGCAATATGGACCGAGTGCAAATTACCACGAGCGCCCATCTGAAGATTTTGCCCGTGGGACGGTTCTTCTGGAAGATCAGGACGGCAACGAGGTTGTAATTGAAGCAACCACCTCATGGGCCTATGTGGGTGCAGGCCTGCGTATTCAACTTGAGCTCCTTGGTCCTGAATATTCCATGGAATTTAATTCCCTTAATACTGGTTTGAAAATCTTCATGTCCCGCGAGGTTAGTGGATCGGAGGGCCACGATCTGGTTGAAAAACAAAACGCGGAACAAGGCTTGATGCCGGTATTGGAAGATGAGCCGGGCGTTTACGGCTATACGGACGAAAACCGCCACATGGTTGAATGCTTCCGCAAAGGAGAAACACCCCTTGAGACATTTGAGGATGGGTTGGCTGTTGTCGAAATCCTCATGGGCCTTTACCGCTCTGCCGAGATTGGCGCGACCGTCAAGTTCCCTATCGAGGACCTGACGAACTATGTACCACCGGTTGCCCGTGTGAACGCATAATCCGCCTGAGCGAAGGGAGTAGGAGGTATCCAGCTTCCTTTGCTTGGATTAAACTTATGTAAAAGTAAAGGGCCAGTGGTATATCTATAGCAGGCGGTAGACAAGTTTGCCGCAACCTTAAATTTCATGCTCTTTAACACAGCGTGATAGTAAATCGGGCCGACAATTCTTTAAGAAATCCATCGGAACAAACGGTACATCAGACAGGCATTGCCAAGTTGTTTGAGTGTGCGTCGGCAGAGTTTTTGGGTCCAGGAGCTGGAAAAACTAAGCGAGAGTTTTGCTCATCTGGTTGGTTTGATTATGCGACGTGTTGCCTGTGATGCAAGCGGCGCATTTCGAGTGTCTTTCGTTTGATCCCTTCCTTTTGTTTTAGAATAGCTTTGTCGCGCTGTCTGACATCAGCACCTATGGGTCCAAATAGCCGTATTTGATAAGAGAGTGTTTTTGGCTCATTGTAACCACTGAGGAGTGGGACATGAGACAGACAACAGGAACACGCAATAATCCTGGTGAGAAGATCATCAAGGATATTAAACGCGCCACCCGCAAACACTATTCATCCGAAGAGAAGATCAGGATCGTGCTGGATGGGCTGCGCGGTGAAGACAGCATTGCTGAGCTGTGCCGTCGTGAGGGTCTCTCCCAAGGTATCTATTACAAATGGTCGAAGGACTTCATGGAAGCAGGTAAACGCCGGTTGTCCGGGGACACAGCGCGTGCTGCCAGACCCAATGAGGTCAAGGATCTGCGCCGCCAAACCCGTGATCTGAAGGAGGTCGTTGCTGAGCAAACGCTTGAACTCCGGTTGCTCAAAAAAAGCATGATCGGGGATGGGGACGACCCAGAATGAGGTATGCCGCATCAGAAAAGCTTGAAATTATCCAGCTAGTTGAGAGTTCCCATTTGTCAGCGCGGCAAACACTGGCCAAGCTGGGCATTCCCCGAACCACATTTTACCGCTGGTATGACCGGTATCTGCAGCGTGGTGAAGCTGGGCTGGAGGATCGATCCCCCCAAGCCAAAACACGTCTGGAACCGCATCCCTGACGAGGTAAGGCGCAAGATCGTCAAGCTGGCTTTGAAAGAGACGGAGCTATCGCCTCGGGAATTGGCGGTTACGTTCACTGATCGGGAAAAGTATTTTGTATCAGAGGCTTCTGTCTACCGCGTATTGAAGGCACACGACCTGATCACCAGCCCCGCCTTCATCGTCATCAAGGCAGCGAGTGAGTTCAAAGACAAAACGACAGCCATCAATCAGCTCTGGCAAACGGACTTCACCTATCTCAAGGTTCTCAGTTGGGGGTGGTATTATCTCAGCACGATCCTGGACGACTACAGCCGCTATATCATTGCGTGGAAGCTCTGCACCAACATGAGGGCTGAAGATGTGACCGACACATTGGATCTGGCGTTGCAGGCATCAGGTTGCGACTAGGTTCACGTTGCCCACAAACCCCGGTTACTAAGCGATAATGGCTCCAGCTACGTCTCTGGTGATCTGGCAGAATGGTTACAGGGTAAAGGTATGAAGCACACGCGCGGCGCACCCTATCACCCCCAAACCCAAGGAAAGATCGAAAGGTGGCATCAAACTCTGAAGAACCGGATTCTGTTGGAAAACTATTTCCTACCCGGTGATCTTGAAGCGCAAATTGAAGCCTTCGTCGATCATTACAACCATCAGCGATACCACGAGAGCATCAACAATGTTACACCCGCCGACGTCTACTTCGGGCGCGACAAAGCTATTCTAAAACAAAGGGAAGGGATCAAACGAAAAACGCTCGAAATGCGCCGCTTGCATCACAGGCAACACGTCGCATAATCAAACCAACCAGATGAGCAAAACTCTCGCTTAGTTTTTCCAGCTCCTGGACCCAAAAACTCTGCCGACGCACAGTGCAACAGTCCAAAGTGGGCAAACCTTTTCAAGGGTCGGGAATAAAACTGAACAAGGCTTTAGGGTCGAGACCTATAAGTTCACCGGCAATAACCCTGTTCAAACCGCTAACATTTCTCATGATGTTATTGTGGTCGAAGAGTAATATCCCGCACTTTTTCTAAGTGTAATTGACGCTTGTAAATTCAACTTCTGATCTGTGATGAAACTTGGCTCCCTGCGTGGAGCCTTTTTTGTGAGGTGATTATGGGATGGGTACCAGACTTAGAATCTCAAGAAATGTTGCAGGAGTCGGGCTTTGATCCGGAGGGGCTTGATGGTGATTGGGGCAAGCTTCCTGAGGGGGCATTTCACAATCCAAGCATCATTGACTGGGCAAAGAAACTGGGCATTGGGTATGGGGCGGATGAGACACCATAGTGTGGCTTGTTCGTTGCTCACTGTATGAGCCATGCGAGTGATAAGCAGCCTTCCAATCCATTGGTGGGGGCAAGGCAATGGGCGAGCTATGGCGTTCGCTTAGATAAGCCGGCTCCCGGTTCCATCCTTGTTTTCTGGCGTGGCAGTCGGCGTGGTTAGAAAGGGCATGTTGGTTTCTATGTAGGTGAAGATGCGACCAACTATCACGTGCCTGGTGGAAACCAGTCTAACGCGGTCACAATCACGAAGCTTTCTAAATCACGACTCTTAGATATCCGGTGGCCTGTAAGTTATCCGGTGTCTGGGCAGCAGGAATTTTCTAAGCGCGAAGGCGCTGTCTCGATCAATGAAGCATGAGGTGGTTTTTATGGATACTACACATGTAGACTTTTCAACGCTTGTCAGCATGTTGTTGAATGGTGTGTTCGCTGCTCTGGCTGGTGGTGGGGGTATTCTTGGCTCGTCGGCGGTTGCGCGAGCACGCTCGGGCTTGATCCGTGTACGCTTCCGCCAGAAGATGTTGATGTGATTTCAGAGCGGCTGGCACGCTCGCTTGATTGGGTGTTGGAAGTTTGAGATCTGGCAAAGTGCCCAAGTCCACCAGAAGATATTCATTCTTAAGCGGGGCTAAGATGCAAAAATCTGAAGCGGGTACCACAGTGACGTTTGTTCTTGCATGGACTGCACAGAATTGGACTGACTATCTGGAGCCCATGTTCCAGGCGCTTCTCATTATTCTGACAGTGGTTGCCGCATTTTATATGGCTTGGAATAGGGTGCTGGACAATTGCATGAAACGAAAGCAGTTGCGTGATTATGAGTGGGGGAAAGCTGGTGGAGATTAACCGGCTCCGGTGAACTTGTCATTGCACGGGCCAACAGCAGTCAATCAATTCCGTACCTTGAGGTTGACTACGATAGCATTTGACTACCTCAAAAGCGAAATCCAATTTTCTCTCACGGTGAATACCAAAACTGACCGGCACGTCGTTTATTCGACTTTGGCTGCACGAGATTTTTGTTTCTCCTCGTATTTCTCCCAAACATGCATATGGCCTTTCTGACGGGCGTTAGCGAGCCACAGCTTCTTTCGGACCCCGGGAAGCTCAAATGAGCTATATTCTCCACCTGAGAACTTCGGCCAGTCGATAGCCAGTCCAAGCTTGACCATTTCAGCAGAAAGGTCGCGCCCGTCTTCCAGAGTACACCTTGCCACCGTGCGACCATGGGCATCCTTTTCGAGAATTTCTGCTCGTATCTTCTGACCCTTGCACAAGGAAACCAACGCCCACTTAGCTTTCTTTCCGTATGGGTGGTTCATCTCGGGTGCATCTACACCAAACAAACGCACTTGAGTTTTCTGGATAGTCAAACCGTCGCCATCGACCACGTAAGCAGAACCATGCAATACAGGTTTATCTGGGCGCTGTTCTGCGCTCTCGCAACGGTCTTTTTGACGGGTCTTGTTAGCTTGACCATATCCCTTTCGATAACGAAATAGCCATAAGGCACCAGCCAAAATGAGTATGAGTGTCAAGGTTCCCAAAAGGATCTCCGTCGTTCTTTTCGCTATGCCGACTTATTCCAAGTCTGCCGAAAGAAACTCCTTTTTTCGCTAGTTGTCTAACCAGTGTTTTCAATGGATGGTGGTAAATTTTCATGTAGTTTCAATTGCTACAGAAAGGTTAGCTCTAAAGACAGCATTTCGCCTTTACCCGCAAAATAGCTTTTTTCCGGTGAATGTGAAGTAGGAGCTTCCCTCACATCTTCTCTGGAATTTGATCACAATCAGAAGTAGCTACGCCTTTAGGTTTGGATTGCTCAGAGCTATAGCGGGTGACCGGAATTGTTAGCCGGAAACGGCTGTGAAATCGGGCCAACAGCGGGCGCTGGAGAGGTTCTATCAAGGGTTGATGCGATCTGTATAGAGCTGAGCACTTAGTGGGCAATCGGTCTATGCAATCACTTGAGCAGGATGCCTAGCAGGTTCGCAGAGCACTTTGCGGTCATTGGTCGTAACACAGGTCTTCATGGATGCAGCATAGTGCTGAGTAACCATACCTGCCATTCATCCTAACTTAGGGCAGCGCCAGCCAGAGCAAGGTTTCAACTTCAGATCGGCCTCATTCAACTTGCCACCATAGATGGAGAGCTGGCTTCGATTGCGCAACAATACGACACCTCTGCCCATTGCCGTTGTTAGTACGCAGTGCTGTGACTTGTGTGAGTGATTGCTCTGTAGGAGTGAAACGCTGTCGAACTAATTCTTTCAGAACGATCTCTTCTAGTATTAAACCTAGCTTACATTCGAAGTATGTCATTTTCTCAGAAAACACTTCGAGCTAACAGAAGGCGTTTAGATAACGAATACGGCGTGACTTACTTCTTCAAAGGACTTTGTTCTTTGTCTAAAGTTTCTTTGGCAAGACGGATAGCTTTAAGTCGAGACGTTTTTTCGCTTACCTTCATTGCCTTTTCTTCACCTTCGTCGAGTGCTTTTTTTTGGGATTTTTCGATCGCAGCAAAACGATCTTTGGCGCGTGTTTTGGAAATGCTGAGCATAGTGCGTTCCTTCCTATTGAGATCAGGGCCTACAATAAGTGTGGCCTTAATCTGCTGTTAGTTGGCCAACTGAAGGCTTACTGCTGAAATCTTGCCGTCACGGCCATTTTCCAGGTCGTAGGAGATTTTTTGACCTTCCTCCAGACCAGAAAACCCTGCTCTTTCGACAGCAGAAATATGGACAAATGCATCCTTTCCGCCGTCTTCAGGAGAAATAAAACCAAAGCCTTTTGTAGAATTAAAGAATTTTACGGTGCCGACTGTCATGGTTGATACCTTGTAAATACACTCGGATCCGAGCAAGCGTGGCTCCCATGCGCGAAATGCACATGGTCTGTAACGTTCTCAAAATCAGGAGAAACCTAGCAAACCGGTAAACCGGAAGAACAGATAGCCAATGATGGCTGCAAACGCACTTTGTATATATGGTTACTCGTAGTTCCATATTCAAGGCGCGCACAAATTATGCAAGCAATTCCTCGATTATGGGAAACACTGGACTCTCGCACAAGGAGGAAGTCCTATCGCCTTTGTTGTTGTAGGCCTGCGCTGCGACGTTGGTATTCTCAATGGTTCAGCTGTCTCGCGCCTGTTCTATTTTTCGATTGAAGAGCAGTTATGTGTTTGCAGCCACAATCTGCAAACGTGTAACGGCGCCCAAAACCGATCAACTGAGATATATGCCAAATATCAGATTAAGAGAATATATGAACGCCTCTGCATAATCTAAAGATAATAGGCATCCGTATTTCTGTGAAACGCGAAAGTCAAAATCTATATTCAACCATGTACCTGCAACGATGGACAAAATAATTATTCTTCAAATGTTAGCAAGCTCTATAATATTGATATATGATCCAGCTTCTGTTGAAGCTATTATTAGATCTCAGATAATAATACTGACTATACAAACATAAAGTCATCTCACAGAACAATATAATCCGTATTAATATTTAAATCTATTGAAAATCTACAATTTACATGATTAGATATACAGTATGCATATAATGCGTTATTATTTCTTGCATAGTAAAATACTCTAACCAAGCTCCTGCACATAAGTACAGGAGCGTTTTGGTTTATCACCGATTGAAGCCCCAAAATGATCAATGGTTCCGTGGAATTCTTCAATTCTGAACAAGGTTTTGGTTACATACAACAGGAAGGCAGCGCTTCACAGTTTCGCGTTCTCCGCGCATCCCTGATACGCGCTGGGATTAAGAAACTGACCGAACGCCAAAAGGTACGTTTCGACACGCACACAGATCCTGTAAGTGGCAAAATACACGTCAACAATATCGAGATTGCCTAACAACAGGCGCTTCACAAACACACCCCGGCTCAATCAATAACCCATGCAACAACTGCGTTGTAGCTCTTCCTATGAGTTATGGCAGCCACCACGTTCATCTATTTTGCAAAATTTCCAGAACAACAAACACAGGCTCAATAAAGACTGTGCGAACTACTTCCATTCATTTTCAGAAATAACTTTTCATAACTTCCTGCGCTCTAAACGAAGCGCCACCAACTTGCTCGTCAACATATGACTGAGCTCTGAAAGAATGACCCGATGACAAAGCAACCTAACTTCAAAGAAATAAGTTTATCTGCAGATATATCCAGCTCTACCCAACTCCAAGATACAATTGAAAATAATAATTCCAAAGAAATTTTTCAAATTCACCAACCAAAGCTACAGCATCACATTGCAGTCGTAGCTACCAATACACAACAGATGAAGGAAACTGGCTTCGGAACGATTGAAACTTGTAAGTTTTTCTACGACATACTGAATAAAAAATATCAAAAAGTCACTTTTCACGATGTATCTTCAAAAACCGATTTATATGAAGTCGTGTTATCAAAACCAGACCTTGTTGTTCTCTGCAGTAAGTACCTCATGGATGTAGATAGTAATACTAGAACATGGTTTGTAGATTACTTTTCAGAACATGAGATTGCATTCACAGGATCCGATCGCCAAGGCCTCGAATTTGATTCTAACAAAAGTAAGGCAAAAACGACCGTACAAAACCACGGTATAGCAACTGCAAATTTTTTCTTGGCACAACCTGACCAGTTCCAATCAGAAGATAAACTCCCACTCCCGCTTCCGCTATTCATCAAGCCAATGGATGCTGCCAACGGAAATGGGATTGATGAAAACTCGCTGGCCCGCGATTTTGAGAGTTATCAGAAGAAAGTTCAGGAGCTTTTCACAATCTACGGCGCAAATGTGCTCGTTGAAGAGGTTTTATCTGGTCGAGAATTTACTGTAGCTATCTTCGATGACCCACAAAACAATTATAGATCTATTATGCCGGTAGAAATTATCACTCCGATGAACACTAAGGGAGATCGAGTTTTAGGTAGTGCTTCAAAACAGAAAAATGATGAACTACTCAGAGCTGTCACCGAGCCCACCTTAAGCGCTGTCTCTGAGCTTGCCGGAAGCGTATTCTCTGCACTGGGGGCAATAAGCTTTGGCCGTATAGACATCAAACTTGATGCATTGGGGAAACCAAATTTCCTAGAAGCGAACTTAATGCCTGGCATGACGCCTGATTCAAGTTATTTCCCAAGAGCTTGCTCCTTACAATCAGTTGCTAACCCATCAGACACAAAGCCAGCAGGTATGTCACACTCTGAGGTTGCGTTGAAAATCGTTGAGCTTGGCCTCAACCGTGTCTTAACTTTGGAACAAGTGGCTTAACCAATATCACTCCCCATGCATTCTTTGCGGGTTTGGCCGCAAAAAATGCTGCACCTGAACTTCTGATGAAAGCTGCCGAGTGGTGTGTCAGAACACAGGAGCTCGAGCACCTACTAGGGACTTCAGTTGACGACAACTGTCTGACGTCAGCCCCTATGGGTCCAAATAGCAGTATTTGATAAGAGAGTGTTTTTGGCTCATCGTAACCACTGAGGAGTGGGACATGAGACAGACAACAGGAACGTACAAAAGCCCTGGCGAGAAGATCGCCAAAGATAACAAACGCGCCACCCGCAAACATTATTCATCAGAAGAGAAGATCAGGATCGTGCTGGATGGGCTGCGCGGTGAAGACAGCATTGCTGAACTGTGCCGTAGGGAAGGTCTCTCCCAAGGCATCTATTAGAAGTGGTCGAAAGACTTCATGGAAGCAGGCAAGCGGCGTTTGTCTGGTGATACGGCGCGTGCGGCAAATACTGAAGAGGTTAAAGACCTCCGCCGGGAAGCCCGCGATTTGAAGGAAGTGGTGGCTGAACAAACGCTGGAACTCCGCTTGCTCAAAAAAAGCATGTTCGAGGGTGGGGGCGACCCAGAATGAGATATGTCGCATCTGAGAAGCTGGAAATCATCAGGTTGGTTGACGAAGGCCACCTGTCAGCTCGCTAAACACTGACCAAGCTCGGTATTCCCCGCACCACGTTCTATCGCTGGTATGAGCGTTATCTACAGCGCGGAGAGGCTGGACTGAATGATCAATCTCCCAAACCCAAGCACGTCTGGAACCGCATCCCTGACGAGGTAAGGCGCAAGATCGTCAAGCTGGCTTTGAAAGAGACGGAGCTATCGCCTCGGGAATTGGCGGTTACGTTCACTGATCGGGAAAAGTATTTTGTATCAGAGGCTTCTGTCTACCGCGTATTGAAGGCACACGACCTGATCACCAGCCCCGCCTTCATCGTCATCAAGGCAGCGAGTGAGTTCAAAGACAAAACGACAGCCATCAATCAGCTCTGGCAGACGGACTTCACCTATCTCAAGGTTCTCAGTTGGGGGTGGTATTATCTCAGCACGATCCTGGACGACTACAGCCGCTATATCATTGCGTGGAAGCTCTGCACCAACATGAGGGCTGAAGATGTGACCGACACATTGGATCTGGCGTTGCAGGCATCAGGTTGCGACTAGGTTCACGTTGCCCACAAACCCCGGTTACTAAGCGATAATGGCTCCAGCTACGTCTCTGGTGATCTGGCAGAATGGTTACAGGGTAAAGGTATGAAGCACACGCGCGGCGCACCCTATCACCCCCAAACCCAAGGAAAGATCGAAAGGTGGCATCAAACTCTGAAGAACCGGATTCTGCTGGAAAACTATTTCCTACCCGGTGATCTTGAAGCGCAAATTGAAGCCTTCGTCGATCATTACAACCATCAGCGATACCACGAGAGCATCAACAATGTTACACCCGCCGACGTCTACTTCGGGCGCGACAAAGCTATTCTAAAACAAAGGGAAGGGATCAAACGAAAGACACTCGAAATGCGCCGCTTGCATCACAGGCAACACGCCGCATAATCAAACCAACCAGATCAGCCAAACTCTCGCTTAGTTTTTCCAGCTCCTGGACCCAAAAACTCTGCCGACGCACAGATCCCGCATATCGTGACAAAAACTGGCGAGCATTAAGACTTCGTTTGGCCGGCAGTAGAAAGGCCAAGTCCCGTGTCAATACTCACGTCCCAGCTTATCTTATCCATCGTTGACAGAGTAACGGGACCAGCGCGTGCCGTTGCGCGCAACATTGAGGGGCTCAGAAGAGCAGCTCAACGAAACGCACACCAATTAACGTCAATGCGCGGCGGGATGCTGGAAGCTGCGGGCGTTGGTTATGTGTTAGCACGCGCACTTTCTGCCCCGATCAAGGCTGCTATGGACTTTGAAAGCGCCATGGCGGATGTGAAAAAAGTTGTCAAATTCGAAAGCCCTGATGGGTTGAAGAATATGACGAAAGATATTCGAAAGTTGGCACGAGAGACCCCTATTTCTGCGGAGGGGATTGCATCGATGGTTGCGGCGGCAGGACAGGCCGGAATGAAGGCACCAGAGGCTCTTGAGTTTGCTAAAATGGCAGCAAAAATCGGGGTGGCCTTTGAAATGGGGGCCGATGTGACGGGCGAAAGCCTGGCCAAGATCAAAACGGCTCTGGGATTATCCGTTGGAGAAACCGGTAAGCTTGCAGATGCTATCAATCACCTCTCAAATACGTCAGCAAGTAGCGCTCCCGATCTTCTTAACTACATGCGCCGTGTTGGCTCGATTGGGTTGCAATATGGCTTCACCGCCGAACAATCTGCAGCGGTAGGCTCTGCAATGATTGCAGCAGGTTCTGATGCAGAGGTGTCAGCGACAAGCTTCCGCAATGTTGGCAAGGCACTTTCAAGGGGCGCGAGCGCTACCGGGAGGCAAAGGAAAGCCTATAAGCTTTTGGGCCTTGATGCGGTGAAGGTCAGCAAGAACATGCAAAAGAATGCCGTTGGCACGCTTAAAGCTGTTCTCGGGCAAATTCGCAAACTCCCCGAAGAGGTACGAGCTTCCACGATTTCTGATCTGTTTGGAGATGAGGCGCGGGCTATTGCCCCACTCATCGAGAATGCTGATTTGCTGACGAACGCCCTTGGTTCTGTTGCCGAGGAAACCAACTATTTAGGATCGGCGCAACTGGAGTATGAAGCTCGGGCAAATACAACAGCTTACGCAATGCAACGGTTCAAAAACCAGATGACCGATCTTGCGATTTCTATAGGCAATGCGTTGCTTCCGGCCTTAGTCAAGATAATGGAGACCCTTGAACCTCTTATTACTACTCTGTCTGATCTAGCCGCTGAGTACCCAGAAGTAACGGCCGCTGTTGTTGCATTAACGGCGGGTCTGGTAGCATTAAGGGTTGCGGCAATAACGGCGCGGTTCTCTCTCCTGTGGCTCAAGAACGGAGCTATAAATGCAGCACTTGGAATTCACTATGCAGCGGGGGTCATAGGAGCCGCAGTTGTACGCCTGAGGGCTATGTTTATTGGTGCATGGATGATGGCCGCTATCGGAGGTGGTGGGTTTTGGGCAAGTCTGATTACCGCAGCTTCTGCGGCTTCTGCCGCCATTACTGCGACTGTCTCGGCAATTGTTGCAGCGGTTGCTGCTGTAACAGCTCCCATATGGGGCCTGATTGCTCTGATAGTCGCCGCTATCGCTTCAATAGCTCTGGCGATCTATAATTACTGGGAGCCGATAAGCAATTATATCTCCGGCTTTGCCTCGGTCATCTGGGAGGCTCTCCTGTCAGTTTTAGAAGCTTTGGGCGGCTTTGCCTCTGAAGTCGCTGCAGCTGTTGGGGACTGGGCAATGAAAAAGCTAATCGACTTTGGTGCATGGCTTGGAATTGATGAAGCGACCATCCGTGAAGCTCTTGATTCTGCGATCACAAGTATCTCTGAATCCCTGTCGAGCATTGTTGAGACGGTCAAAGCTATTCCCGCTGAAATAGGCAACTGGATCTCTGAAATTTTTACGATGAATGACTACTCGGATGAAGCGGAAGCTCAGTTCCGAGACGCGGGTTCCAGGGCCGGTCTTGCCATCGTAAACGCAATCAAAGATGCGTTTGATGGTCTTTTCACATGGTTCAAGAACCTACCTGACATGATCATGGATGCGATTGGAAACATTGATATCAGTGGCCTTATCAGTTGGCCAAGCCCTCCGGCATGGCTAAGCAATTTATGGGGCGGGGCTGCAAACGACAATGCTGTGAAACAGAACACTGGAATTGCAGGAGCTCGGGCAGCTGGTGGGCCAATAGCCGGAGGTCGAACCTACCTTGTTGGAGAGCAGGGCCCGGAGTTTGTTACACCTTCGCAGTCAGGCTACGTCCACACCGCCTCAGACACTGCCAATATGATGGCAGGGGATGGAGCTGGCGCAACTGGTGGCCAAGGGGTCAGCTTCGGGGACGTTCATTTCCATGGCGTCGAGAATGCTTCTGACGTGTTCGATGAATTCGCAGAGCTGGTCGAAGATCGACTGTCCGGACTTCAAGCTGATCAAGAATATGCGGTGCGCTGATGCTTTACATGTTGGGAGCTTTGCAGATGGATACCTTTCCGTTTAACGCGGATAAGGTGTCGATCTCCGGCAAGGCAGATAAAGCCAAGAAGGCTGTCATAGGCGGGATTAAGCCCGGCGAGTTCACCGGTGATGGCGGGAAGACCATCAGCCTTTCCGGCCAATTGTTACCGACCAGAATTGGCGGATTAACAGAGTTGGACATTGCCGACACCATGCGCAAAACGGGCGAGGTATTCCCTGTCATGCGCGGCGATGGAAAGCGGTTGGGCAATTACTCCATCAAGTCTTCAAAAGAAACACACAAAGAGCTTGAACGAGACGGGATCGGGTTTGTGGTCAACTACCATCTGGTGCTTGATCAAGAGCCTGATGAAACGCCGCACTCGCCAGATCTGGTGAATGATCTGCTTTCAGTATTCGAGCTTTTCTAGGGGGCTTTTATGTCCAAGAAGATAACCGTTACAGGTGAAGGCATCACGCTGGACCTGCTGCTGGTGCGCGCTCATGGCTGGCGCGGCCAAGAGCTGATCCATGAAGCTTTGCAGCTCAATCCCGGCATTGCAGGCGAGGGGCCTTATCTGAAGCAAGGAAGGACAGTCATCCTTCCAGCGCTGCCAGTGCAAACCTCAAAAACACCAGCCCCCACCATAGACCTGTTTGGATAATGCATGAGCAAGTGGATTGTAGATTGGTCTGTTTTGATCAATGGAGAAGATATCTCTCAGGATCTTCGCCCTTATCTTATGAATATTTCTGCAACGGATAAAGCTGGTTTTAGTTCGGACGGCTGCTCTCTTGCGCTTGATGACAGAGCAGGGCAAATCAAATTACCCAGTGCTGGTCACAAGCTCATCGTGAAACTTGAAGGGCAAAAGATCTTTGAAGGAATAACAGATCGCCCGGATTCCTCTGGCAGCAGATCGGGTGGGCAAAAGCTTGCGATCAAGGCAAAGGGCTTTGATGAGCGTTCCAAAGTAAAGCAGCCCCTGTTCTTCCATAAGGATGATGCGACCCTGGAAGGGTTTATGAAGGTTGCCGCGAAAAAAGCAGGCTTTGAAATCAAGGTTGATCCTGCATTCAAAGAGATCTTCCGAGACTACTGGCCTGCCAATGGAGAGAGCTTCCTTGCCCTTGGGCAGCGTTATGCCAAAGAGCATAATGGTGCGTTCAAGATCCGTGACAAAGTAGCTGTGCTGCTGCCATTGGGAGCAGCGAACGGATTACCAGTCATCAAATGCACAAGACCGGGAAACATCATCTCATGGCGCATCAAGCCACGCGATTTGAAGCGTGTGTTTTCCGGTGGTTCGGCAAGGTATGTGGATCGGGAAAAGGGCGAGGTGGTTGAGGTCAAAAGACCGTACAAAGCCGATGAGATTGAAGACACAGCCCTTAATGCGATCCGCTCAACGGCCAGCGATGAAAAACAGGCTCTTGAACAGATCAAAGCGCGGGAAAGCCAAGGGCAGCGTGAGAAGGCCTCTGGGACAATAACCATTGATCTGGCACCCAATGCCCAAGCCGAAGGGCTATGCCAAGTGGAAGGCATAAAGACCGGAATTGATGGCACCTACCGCATTGAAAGCCGCACTCACAAAGCCTCTCGCGGAAGCGGAGCAACAACGGCTTTGAGTTTGAAAGATCCGCAGGATGGAGCTGGGAAACGTGAGGGCAAAAAAGCAGCAACCCCAAGTCCTGAGCCGGCGCCCAAACCTTCAGGCGATGGGTTAAACCGGAACGGGAGGACTGGAACCCAGCAATGATCCGATAAAATTCAAACTCGAAGAATCAAGGACGGAAATAACCGGTATCAAAAATTGCAATATACGAGCTCTCGTGAGCTAGCTACTTTCGAAGTTGATGTTCGCCATAAAACGACGGGAATTGCGATGTCACTCACTGAGATCGATAGCATTAGAACGCTTTTTGATAACGCCGATAGTTTCTTGATTCTGGGCGCATTGATTGCACTTTACATAGTGCATCATAGTAGAGACACACGCATGAGCAACCTAAGCGTGCTTCCTTGGTTGCTCTTCTGGTTACTCTTAGTTTACTCAACCCACAGCTTGATTACTGGTTTAGCGGGCTATGCTGCAAACACCGCAGGAGAGATACGATTTTGCTCATCTTCAGCATCCGAAGATTGTACTCCATTTCGGATATCTGAATTGTTCAATGTAATTAATTTCATTGCGCCGCAACTGGTTTTGGTGTTCGCAATTTTTGCTGCATATTTTTGGAGAAGCCGGTTAAGGCTGATAGTGCTTAAAAAGCTGAAATCCCGTGGAATTTGGGAACCTGAGTTTACTTCCACCCAACAGATTATTTTCTTGACTGGTGAAAAGCCTACCGGCCAAGTCGCTGTGCACACTTCGCGTGGAACTTACTTATCAATAGATCTCGCCCAGTTTGAGGAACAGCCTCATGGTGGTGTTTATTTGGGCTCTGACGGGGCTATTGCGATACATGTCACGCATGTTCTAGATGAAGAAACAAAAATGGCGAAATCAGTCGAGCAAACCGATCCGCCTACTTTGACAATATTTCCTGCCTCAGAAATTGAGGCGATAGAAGTGCAACACTAAAATTAGGCGATTTCTAGTTCCTGTTTTTCGTGTACTTCAACTTCATTATTAGTTTTTTCGGGTTTTCTGCGAGCAAACAGTGTGGAATGAGGAGTTACATCTTTCACTCTGTCTCTATTTTTTTTAGTTCGCAACGTAAATTGCTCGGCGTATAAGTCATTTTCAGTTTTTAAAATTACGGGCATTGTATATCCCTCTATAATCTGGCGTTTTCGATATTAAGTTATTCCGACTGTAAGATACTTTTACTTAAATATTACATCAAGACCAGTGATTGCATCCAAGAAATATTATGGTAGCAGAATCAACAACCAACCCGCCCTATGAGGCGGGTTTTTTCATGGAGTTATCACTATGAAATCAACAAAGACCCGCCTTGCAGGTTGGGTAATAGCCCTCATTATTGCCTTTGTCGGCACATGGGAAGGTCTTCGAACCACTGCTTATTCAGACATCGTTGGTGTCCCAACCATCTGCTACGGCGAAACAAAAGGCGTCAAGATGGGTGACACCGCCACAAAGGCTGAATGTGACACCATACTGATCCAGTCTCTAAGACGTCATGAAACCGGTATGAGGCGGTGCTTAAAATACCCGGATAAAATCCCAATCAAGACCTATATTGCGTTTGTATCGCTCACATACAACGTTGGAACAGGCAATTTCTGCAGGTCTACGGCACGGCGGCGGCTGGATAAAGGTGATTGGGCGGGCGCATGCAAAGCTGCCACTTGGTTCAACAGGGCTGGTGGTCGCAAAGTGTCAGGCCTCGTGAACCGAAGGCAGGCTGAATATAAGCTCTGCATGCAAGGTGCTCGTAAATGAGTACGTTCCTCATGCTGTTGGGGTTAAGCACATACAAGATTATAGCTGTTCTGGCACTCGGTGGGGCTGTGCTTGCATTCGCTGTAAGGATTGACCCCCGAATACCCAAAGCCCTCTCCACGCTAGTTTGTGTAGCTCTGCTATGTGTCTCTGTCTGGTTCTCGTCTGCATATCATTATGACAAGCAGGCCGAATTGGGTCGGCTCAACGCAGACCTTCAAGCATTGAACCGTATAGCCGCTGCACATGAGCGCGTTTCAACCCAAGCTAACGCAGCTCTATTGAAACGTATTGAGCAGGTAGGCGACCTCCAAAAACAGGTAACAGAATATGAAGTTGAGTTGGAAAGGGGCGGTGTCTCTGCCTGTCCTGCTGATGACGCTTATCTTAAGCGGATGCGCGCAATCAGGTTCGGGCAAGCACCTTGAACTCCCTCAACCTGTCTCAGATCTTACCGAGCGGTGCACAGACCCCGGCGTTTCCGGTGACAAAGGCAAGGATGCAATCAGGCATAGAGCTGCGTTGGTTGCATGTGAATCAAAACGGCAAGGTTGGCAAGCCTTCTACAGCACGGTCAAAGACAACTTGAAAGGTGGGGTCAAATGATTCCGAAAAATGAATTTGGATCTTCAGCGGCATTTGGTGTCTATGGGATGCTAGGGATAGCGAGCTCCTACTTAGAACCAGTCCTGCAATTTGCATTGCTACTTGTAATTTTAGTTGGGGCTATCTTGCTAGCTTATGGCCGATGGTTAGATGTCCGAAATAAACGGCTGGATACCCTGATTAAACGCCAACAACTTATGGATTTACAAGGGACAGAAGATGTTGGTGACTGCAAAAAATAGTTCAAACGGGGACTATCGCCATACAGTAATAAAGCTGCCTACTGGATAGCTCGGTCGAAGGCGAACTACCGCTTCGAACTTTGTGGGCTCAACCATAAGATCATTGGCTTTAACAAGCGCAGCGAATGATCGCTATCGCCTCAACAGCGAGGCGAATAAAGTCGACCTATGGTTGAAATCTCACACTCTCTGGAGTTGCCTAGATTCAGGCGATTATCAGTTTTGGTTCACGTGCGACATATCGGGAATAGCTGTGAGAACGAGCCAAGCCGGGCCATTGCTGCAGTGCGACCCGACCTATCCAGCTTTGCGCTAAAAGTGAAAAGAACCAACCCCGTTTAAGCGCATGCCAATTAGGCGCGTCGAGCAACCTTGTTTGCCAAAATTGAAATCAGTAACCCCAAGTTTATATATCCTAAGACGACTTCCCACATAACGACAAGCTTTCCTATCACCCCGGCTGCCACCGGTGTAACGTCACCGAATCCTAACGTCGTAAATGTAACGACCGAAAAGTACAAATTAGTTAGAATCTGTTTGTACCAAATCATATTAACCAAGGACCCATCTGAGTAATTTACAAGCGCAAAGCCATTTAAACTTAGAACTGAAAATAGCAATCCAAACCCAAGAGCAACCCCAATGCTAATAAGCGCAGTTTTTCCAATATCGCGACCGTAGTTTATCATCCTCCACAAACCCAAGAGGCGGAGTTCATAGAGAGACGTTTCTCTGGAACGAGTTGCGACAAATATAGCCCAGAGTGTGTGAATAGGTAGCGCAAATATCAGGTATGGCACTAAGGATATGTACTGGAGCAGAAAGATCTGGCGGCTAAACCAAGGCAAGTCAGCTTTCTGAATACTCCTCACCACATCTCCTTTGCTTAGAACATTCCTTTCATATCTATCGATAACTTCCCTTTTTAAGGTGTCGATATATGATTGATCCTTTAGGTCACGCAGAAATAAATCGTTGCCATAAGCGGAGTCTAAGCCTCTGATGTTATAGTTCCTCGGAAAATCTCCATCCAGCTGCCCGGCTTCGTAATCAATACCTGTAAAATTTACATCCCTAAAGTCACAGCGATAGAAAACGTTGCGCCTAAACCTAGCAAGCCTAAAGTCAGAATGAACCAAAGAAGTACCGTTGAAGGTGACACCCTCAAGGTCGCAGTTGACGAAGCTAGCGTAGGGGAAATGAGAACTATTCAGGTTGGCACCACGCAAATGGGTGTGCGATAGATCAACCCCCTTAGGTAAAACATGATTATGTCGTTCAATTACGGGAAACACCCTTGAAAATAGCTCCAGGCGACCATGCATTTCATCTCTGGATAATACAAGCCACGTCTCAGGGCGACCAGGATGTATCAGTTTGTCGAGGCGCTCTTTCAACTGATTCCATTTTTTTGTGCATTCGATCTCCTTTTTGCTGTTTGTTCTATACTCCCAATCGTTTTTCACTCTTGACTGTGCTCCTGTACTACAAGAATCTAAGAGCATCTGCATAACTTTAAATTTTTCATTCAAAACCGCAATGTCAGGGTGTGGAGAGGTCAATGTGTTTCTAATGTCCTTGGCTGGCTTGTCTACATTCTCAATAATATACGTAATTACGAGTGACGCATTTTCCTTAAGACGACCCAAGCTTCCGTCGTTAACATTCTGAAAGGGATTGGTTGATCCGCAAAGCCTTTCCAGAACCAACTCTAAATTCTCTACTGAAATAGCCATCAATCACTCCAATGAAAATATTTCTGCTATAATTTATTGCTCGCCCTACAGGTTGTGTTGGGCAAAAATAATATGTTTTTTGCAGATTGGTCGAACTGCCTTTGAAGTCAATAGGTGTGCGTGTGCCGTTTTCTCGTGTGCATGCGTTCGAGCCTTTAGCCGCTCAATGCTGCCAACGCTTAGCACCTCCTGGATGAGCAGCGATGACAGCAATGGGTTAATCAAGCCTGTCGCGTCATGCACGCGCGAGCTAGTATTGGGTGGGATTGCGCTCTTTTGGTATGAATGTTTTTACTCTCCCACATCTGGGATCTTTTGCTGTCGCTCTTTATAGGTGCTCTATGATTATTCATAACCTTTCACTGCAACTGGCGTCATTGCAGTATGATGCTTTATTATTTGGCCACAGCAATCAGTTGTTTAATATAGGGACTTCAAACCTAATCATCCAGTTCCAAGTCCCCAAGCTGGGAGCCGAAGAGCGCTAGACGGTCCATTTCCTTTTGCGTCAACGCAATATCTAAATGGATCAAGCCCCCTTCAATATAGATCTCGCAGTGTTGGGCCATGAAATCCAAAATCACATTCAGCATAGTGTCACCTTTTAATATTCTTCAGTATTATTCGGAGCTTAGGCAGCAACTATTTGCAACCTTTAGGTGTCATGCAAGCGGAATATGTAAATATTTAAGGGCTTGACCTCGAAGAGGTAACGCTCTGATAAAAATAGCTTCTTTGGATATGTCGCGCTAGAGGATAGCGGGAAGAAAACCAAAGTAGCGCTTATTTATGATAGAGTGTTTAGGTAGTAGCCGGCGTGAGGATTCTTGAAAATCCAGTTGTTTTGGATTTAGTATCTAAAATCAACTGAATTTAACTTACCTATAGTTGCCAGCTAAATACATCACTCTCCAAAGTTTAAGATGTACTCGGGGTTCTCTCTAAGTCCTCGTTCAATTTCTTCTTCGTATGTCTCTTCCCACACTTCCATGTCATAGACCGCAAACGTGAACCTGTTGCCGGGAATGATTCTGTCTGGCCGCTCACCCGAGTCCTTTATGCAAAGGCAATGAGCAAGCTTGCCTTCGATACTCTCAACTTCAATTTCAGTACCGGAAGAAAGGTAGGCAGAGGGCAGAGAGATAGACATGGGCGCATGGTGCCCTCGGGTTCCAGACCTTCCCGCTTAAGCTGGACTTCCTTCCGAGCGCGTGAATGCGCGCTGATGCAAATAGGCACTAAAAGCTTTTCACCGATTGATACAGGCATGATGAGAACTCCTTTTGGAAGGGCACTCTACCTCAAGATTCGGTTGAGAACAAAAAAGAAACATCTGTTGGTAATCTGTTGGCGATTTCAGACAAAAAGTCCCGGAACTCCGGTGAAACCACCCAAAACAGCCACGCTTTGTTCCCATTTAGACAACAAAAAACCCGCCGAGGTGGCGGGCTGTTTTGTCTTAACTATCAAATAGTTAAGTGGCGGAGGGGGTGAGATTCCTCATGAAATTACACTCGTAACACCAATGTCAATATAATGCTTTAACAACAGTATGTTATATGATTGCGCCTCTGATATAAAACTCTCGAGACTTACAAATGTTATGTATTTTGTTATGTAGTAATTGTAGGCGAACTAGGATACGCCACAACATCTCAAATCAACAATACTGAGTATGAGACGACTCGCAAACTGCCCAATAATAACATCGCTTGCCCTTCCGATTGGGAGATTATCTATTTTTCGTTTGACACTAGCTCCCTTTCTTACATAACATTTTGCATAACAAACTACATAACGATCATGTGGGATGGGTTGGAAAATGAGCTTCACATTAAGCCGCGGCGTCTACTATTTTGTGAAGCGTGTTCCCAAGCGCTATGCTTCGGTTGAACCGCGATCACGTATCCAGCTCTCTCTTAAAACTCGAAGCCCAGACGTTGCGAAAAAGAAAGCTATTGTCGTGGAGGAGCGGCTCTTCGCTTATTGGGAAGCTCTTTTGGTGAGCAACGATACGCTGGCGCAATCTCATTATGACGCTGCTCTGAATTTTGCAGCTGCGCACGGTTTTACCTATCTATCCGTTGAGGAGATGGTGGAACAGCCTGTCACAAGATTGCTCAGTCGTGTTGAGGCGGTGCCGGAATATGGTTTAACCAAGGCAAACTCTGCTGCTGTGGTGGGCTTGCTCGGAGGTGCTGAAAAGCCGGCGCTGAAAATCTCAAAGGTCTTTGAGGAATATCTGGATCTCACTCCTGATTTGCGCGTTGGTATGAGTGATGATCAGGTGCGCAAATGGAAAAATCCAAAGCTAAAGGCGATCAATAATTTCATAGCGGTGGTTGGCGATAAGAACATTCGTGAGATTACTCGGGATGATGGTTTGAGGCTTCGTCAATGGTGGATGGATCGAACACTTGATGAGGAGATCAAGCCCGGAACCGCGAACAAGGACTTCACTCACCTGTCTAAGATCTTCTCAACTTGGTGCGACCTGAAGCATGAGAAACTAGAGAATCCATTCTTGCGATTGCGGTTGGCGGAAAATGACCTGCAGGCTAACCGGCCTTCATTCTCGCGGGACTGGACGCAAACAAAACTGCTTGCGCCTAACGCGTTTGGTTCAACCAACGAAGAAGCTGTTCTGATTTTCAAGGTGCTGATCAATACCGGCCTGAGACCTTCAGAACTTGTGGGGGCTAAGCTTGAACATTTTATGCTTGATCATGAGGTTCCACACGTCAAGATCGAAGAATATAGGGATGGTCCGGTTCGGCGGAAACTCAAAACCAAGTGGTCAGCACGCGAGGTTCCTCTCGTTGGAGTATCTTTAGAGGCGGCGCAGCGGCTGGTCGATATTGGTGGTGTGAAGAACTACTATCTCAAAGCAGATAGGTGGAGCGCTACCATCAATAAAGAGATGTTGGAACATAAGCTCAAGGAATCGGATCGTCATACCGCGTACTCGCTGCGGCATTCCTTTGAGGATAACATGCTTGAGGCTGGCGTTGATCATCGCTTACGGGTTGAGCTGATGGGGCACTCTTATGAAAGACCCAAGTATGGAGAGGGTGGCAGCTTGGAGCTGAAGCAAAAAGCAATAGAGAGTTTTGCTTTTTATTCGCCAGCCGCAATTCTTAGAGCCAACTGAAGGTCGTCTTCTTTCTCTTGGAACTCCTCAATCTCTTTTTTAAAGCGCTGGAACAACGGCAAGTATTGTTCATTGCCTGCAGCAATGATGATTGCCAGCTTCTTTTGGGCTGCGAGGAGGCGCTCCAGTGTCACCTCCTTTTGCTCATCGGATTGAGGGAGAAGGTGTGAGACTGAAGTCGCTTTAGGTGCCGTTCTCTTACGGCGTGGGGCGACGTCCATTGGATGTGTTCCTGTACGATTTTACTGGTGTCAGTTGGTCTGGTTACAGATTGGGCATGAGATACCGCGCTTGCCGTAGGTGACAGTTGGACAATCAACCCAACCAGAGTCCCAATCGCATCTGCTGCACTCGAAGTGAGCAATCGGGGAACCATCTGGTGCGCTCCCAGCATCAATTACATGAGCCTTAAAAACTCGCGACTTGCTCTGCTTAGGTGGGAAGTCAAAAAGTGTTTCCTGCATGATTTTCACCTCTCAGGACTTAAGTCGAAATTGCGATTAGGAGCTTTTCAAGCAGGTTTGATGTGCGATCACGCAGGGCATCCGGCATGTGCTCATTGACCTGCTTTGCTAGGCCACTGGGGGCATTAACTGCTATGGCGCTGAGTACCTCTGCCAAAGCTTCGGGTTTGGAGGTTAAACTGATGCCGATATGAATGGGATTGACGTCTGTTTCCAGTCTCATGGTGTGCTCCTGTTTTCGCCAAAGAGAGTGAAGGGCAGAGGAGCTGTTACAATCCAGAGATGATACATGTTTGCTCCGTCAACGATCTCTCCCTTGGGTGGATAGACCTCTACAGCGGTGGCCTCTGGTCCGGCGAGTTCATCCTTGATGCGTTGCATTTCAGGCCAGGATGGGCGGATACCTGAAAGAGACGTTATTGCAAGATGACGAACGCCAGTTGCGAGGGTTCGGTCGAGTACGCTGAAGACCTTGTTTTTGTGAGCCTGAGCAAAGTCGGCTGCCCAGCTGCGGCCTATTGAGCCCTTTTGGAATTCAATAAGTTCCCATGCTCCCCACCTTCCAACCTTTCGATTGGTTCTCTCGTGTTTGAGGATCCGGGTTTGCTCATTTCTGGAAAGGCTGGATGCAGATAAGGCATTTGTCATTATGAAGCGTCCTTTACTGCACCGGACTGGTAAGCCAGCACAACTGCGGCGGCATCCCATGCGAGGTTGATTTGCTCAGTGTTTGAAAGGTCTTCAAAAGCTTGCTCAGGGTTTGAGCGAACGAGTTGCCAGTACACTCTTGCAGCGGGTTTTAGAGCTTTTGGGTCTAGCTCTTCAATGTCCAGCGACCCTTTGCCATTACAGCGTTCGCAGGAGCTAATAGATAAACCCCAGTGGTCTGTTGTGCCGTATCCGTTACAGGAGATGCAGTTCATTCCTCGCCCTCCTGTTGCAGGGAGCTGCCGTATCGCACTGGCTGGTTACCAAGCAGGCAGATTTGCCACATCCTCATCAGGTTCACGCAGCAGATCAGCGGCAAGAAGACTGGGTTATAGGGCATTGCTTACCTCACGTGGTCTGGTGCGGCATGATGTGGGTTGAGAGAGGTTATTTTCCTTGCAATGATCCTTGATTGCGCCTCGGACACATGGTTCTGAATATTGCGTGTGGATTGCAATTGTGGGCACAGACCAGCCAAGCTTGCTTGCCAGTTCATAGAAGAGCTGTTTGCGTGCTGATATTGCTGCCGGGATGTTGCAATGCGTCCTGAAGATTGCATCGAGCGATGCTCCGTTTTGCACCTTGACCTTGAGCACAATGTCTTGTGCTTCCAACGGCATTTCAAAAAACACAGGGCACATTGCTCTCTGCTTTTCCTCCTGTTTGGGGGCGGGGAAAGCAGCGGGCAGGCCTTTGGCAGAGGAATAGAGTGCTGCGACATAACGCGCGGAAACACCGTAAATATACGCGATCTTTGTGAAGCTCATGCCGTGGCGAACGCGTGCTAAAATGGCCTGATCCGAGGAAATCATTGTCATGCTGTGACCTCATAGGAAATGCACTCAGGGAGGTTGGCTTCAACAATTGCTTTGGCGACTGGTGGGCAAACGCTGTTGCCACATTTTGCCGTCTGCTCTGTCTTTGGAAAAGGCTTGCCGTTGTAGTCGAAGCTGATGCGGTAATCATCTGGAAAGCCTTGCGCTCTATAGAGTTCCGCCGGTGTGAGCATGCGCATGCCAATGTCTGTTATGATGTAAGGCTCACCACCGACATCAACGGTAACAACTCCATGTCGATCTTTGGTGGTAACTGTGCCGATTGGGAGGTTTGCTTCCTGACCGATACTGGAGCCATAGTAAGAGGTGAGGAAAGTTCGGACTTCGCAAAGTCGACTGCTGCTGAGTGCCCGCAATGGTGCGTTGATGGGATGCTCTTCGACGCTATTCCCCAAAAGCCTTACTAGATGGCTCGTGACCAAATTTTGCTGAGTGGCTCTGGAAGTTATTGTCGAAAGGGGCGTGTCTGCTGCTCGGCCTACGACATCGAAGTTATGCTGAGCCAGAAACGTTGCCACTAGTGCAGACTTACCGCTTCCCTGCGTCATGACTGTGCCGAGGGGCTTCTCAACTGATGCACCTGTTGAATTTGTGAACTGTCGGTCTATGCAGGGGATCACAAGGGCTCTGCAGCCACCTTTCTCAGTCTTTATCGTGCTGAGCGGCTTAGTTAATGGTTCCAGGCTCCCTCCGTGACTCATGTTGAGAATGAAAGGTTCAGGCGCTGTGACAACAAATTTTTTGATACCGGCGGCGATCCGTTTCAGCGTATTTTCAGCTAACGGCTTCTTGCGTTCAAAAATTGATGGGCAAGGAATAGACCAGTCAATGCAGTCTGCTGCGGTCTTCCACGGCAATAGTTTGCCGGCTTTGACTTCTTCGCCACCGGGGTCTCCGTGGGTAGGTGCGGGCCAGCGGATAATCTTACGATCGCGGCGAGCGATCATAAACAATCTTTTACGGATGGTTGGGGCGCCATAATCGCAGGCCCTCAAAATTCGAAATTCGAGATTGTAGCCCAATTTATTGAGGGCAGCTTTCCACGCATCAAAATCTTCCCACCCCTGGAATTCAGGAACGTTCTCCAGAATGATGATACGTGGGCGCTTAGATCCTAACTTCTGGCTGAAATTGACCACAGACCAAGCAAGCATGCGCACTGATTTTGATGTTGGTTTGCTACCCCGCGCTCGTGAGAAATGCCTGCAATCTGGAGAAGCCCACAGCAGACCTACAGGGCGTCCATTCGTGTAGGCCATGAGATCAACTTCCCACACACTCTCCGGCAAATGGATGGTATCCGGGTGGTTCTGTGCGTGCATTGCGAGGGCCTTCACACAATGATTGATCGCAATATCTGGAGAATGCCCCAAAGCCATCTCAATACCTGTTGAGGCTCCGCCGCCGCCCGCAAAGGCGTCAATGATGAGCTCTTGCCCTCGTGTGGGGATCTGATCGAGCGGCATATTCATGTGATCGAATAGCGGTGCTTTGGGCACACTGATGGTTTGAACTGACATTGCAATACCCTGAGTTAACGGCTGGAAGTCTGATCAAAAGAGGCGATCTGGGAGGCGACGAAACTTGAAGGAATGCTCTGCTGTTTGGCTTCGATTACTGTGTCATCGAGAGCAGGTGCCAAATGGAGAAGGCCGATACCCAAAGCAACCAGAACCGCCAGTTTCATTGCCTCGCTAAAGAGGAACAGAGGCACGTTGCAGTGATCACTAAATACGTCATTATCAATGCTATTCATGGGTCTGTTCCTCAGGGTAGAAACTCAAACTCAATGCGGTTTACGGACTGTGTAGGGTCAACACGGTAATGCTGCACCAGCATGTGCACGAAGTTGTCAGGGCTCATGTCTGGGAAGCCTTCACGTGCGCAATCTTCTTGGGTGATTGCATTCAAAGGCTCACTGCGCACGCTCAGAATTTTGACCTGGCAGAGGTGCTTGATCTTCTCGCCCTTGCGCAGCCCCATGGTTTTTTCAACGACGTTGACCACCTCTCCAGCTTTCAGGAAGTTCCAACCGAAGCGGCGGGTTACTGTCTTGGTCTGCTTTCGCATTTGCTGGGTGGTCATGGAGAAGGACATGTTGCGTGGCATTATGCGCTCCTAAGTACGGCCCATTTGCTGCAAGAGTTTTGTGAGGCCTACTTGGGCGTCATCAAGGGTCTCGCGCAGGGCGTAGATGCGGTTTGCAATGGGTGCGGCTTTGTCGGGTGAGAGCTTGATCATTTCGCGCAAGTCATCGCGGGCAAAGCAGATATCTGAATGTGCTTCGGAGGAGATAATCAGTGCTTCTTCACCAATTTCCGCCGCAGACTTTACGACACGGAGAGGGCAGAGCTTTCGAGATGCGGGAAACTGGATGACTTGAGCACTAGGCATTATTTGTCTCCAAACATGTGGTTGAGCTTGAAAGAAGAAAGGTTAGGAAGAGATTTTCTCTTCCTCCCTATTGGCGGAACTTTCGAAGGCGTTCACCATGACGTTTTCTGTTACCTTTTTGACTATTGCGCTGCCAGCGCGGACAGCCAAAGTAACCTTGTCTGTGTCTGCTACGGGTGAGTGCTGGATTTGATCCGCGAGGTTATCAATTCCGGGTTGAAGGTTGAGGCGTGTTGCTTGCACTTGCTTGTCGTCTCTCTGGGAAGTCATCTCACTCAACCTCTGCTTTTTCTAAATTTGAAACTGCTACGACTGCCTGCTGGGGAATTCCAGCTTTATCGATGTAGTCAACAAGCACAGCCGCTAGAGCTGTCTCTCGACCCACGATGCCAATGTTGTGGCCAAGATCCACCGGGGGTGTTGCCCGAAAGCGGATGACTGTGCCTGCGGGGAAACGGGTTTTCTCACTCCGATAAACTCGAAGGGTTTTGATTACTTCAATGTCGTTCATGGTATTCAACTCACACAAAATACGTCTCGAAAATATGCGCTGAGTATATTTCATTGTCAACACTCAAAGCATTAAAAATACCCGTTGTGTAGAAAATTTGGTAGATTTGCCGAATTTGTAACAATGCCGATTGTTGGATTTCGTAAGTAATTTCGTTAGGTTTTGTGTGGATATCTGCTTTTTGTTGAAGTTGGGGTCTTTGGAGATGACAAAAATGGTAGCGCGGATAGTGCTTTATCAAGCAGCAGCACGACTAATTCGTGAGTTTCAGGAAGCGGGAATGGTAGTAGTGCAGGGGGAGTCATTCTCTGCGGTGCAGGATTTCTTGCCGGAGAGTAAAGGCGGGTTAACGCCACACTTTGCGCACGGGATCAATGGGCAGGGGAGTGAGAATGTGGCCTGGATTGGGTTAAGGCGAGGAGATGATGAGCACTTCTGCGGGTTTGCGGGAGTGCGCTTAGAGCCGATGCAAGGTCTGGCGTTGAGTGATTTTTTAGCTACTTATTGGTGTTTGCGCTATGCGGATGTAGAAGGTTTGCCCGTGCGGGCAACTGCTGATCAGCCTGAGATTACAAAGCGGATTGTTGGACGCGTTGGGTATCTTGGCGATCTATGGATACGGCCTGATATGCGTAAAGTAGGTAACGCGCGAAAGCTAATGGAGTTGGCTCAAATCTTGGCTTTTGATCTTTGGCGTCTTGATTGGCTTTATTGTTGGATGCGGCCAAGCGATTTCTTAAACGGTAATGCTGCGCGTTGGGGCTGGTTGATTGGGCAATGTGACGGCATTCGCTTTAAATCCCCTCCGAAAGATTTTCCTGAGGGTTTAGCCTTTTGCGCAAATCCATCATATGCACTAAGTCAGCTTATAGCGGACATCGCAGAGCGAGATTAGTTATAAGTTTCTTTCGTAAATACAACTAGTTGATATATTCCTGCCCGTGATTGTACGGGTAGGATCAGCCTACAATACTCCCTGTAGTCATTCTGACATCTGAGATTTGCCCCAATAACTTCGAAAACAGGTCTGTTGGATTGAAAGGCCTTCCAGTAGCTGCTTGCGACAAGTCGCCTGTAGGTTGGCGGCATCGCACTTCGTGCTTTGGTTGGCTGTAGTGCCCAATCTTCACCAAAGGCATGTTTTGCAAAGCTGTCGTGACCAATCATGAGGATTTCGGGGCTGTCCGCTGGACATGCGGGTGGGGCCATTAACAGTAGTTTGCGGGCATATTCGATGAACCGATGCGACAACCGTCCATTTGAGGTGTCCCATATGTGCAAAAGTTGTGCACCTGTTGTGCTTAACTTCTCTAGATTGAGCGGTGTTGCTGGACGCCTTTCTGTGTATTCACGCAACTTCCTGCTCCAATATCTGCTGTTTGTAAGCCACCAGAAGCGTAGGGCGGAACTGGTTGATGAGTTCTTGTTGTTGTGGTTCGCTGAGGATTTCTATGTCTGCGCAATTGAAAAGATTAAGACACATCATCTTTAGGCTAGGTAGGAGATCTAGCTCTTTGGTTGTGCTGAGGACGTCATCAAGCTCTTCCTGTGGCGTGAGGCGTTGATAGTGCGGTACAAGTGATAGTGCGCTTTTGGTTTCCATAATAGTCTCTCTCCGGGTACTTATGGTATGAGCGCATAATCGATCTTTAAGACAGTAACTATCAGTTAAAAATTATCACCTGTTGTTCTTTTTATTCTTTGCAGCGTTATAAATATTTTCAACTATAATTGATAAATCTCTAATGCTGCCTTTTCCGTCAAGTATTTGCTCTTCAAGTCTTATTCCCTCTTCAATTGACTTTAAGAATAGTTCCAAGTCAAGTTTATCTACTTCTGGGCGATTGGATTTATTAGTCATTTCCCCGAGTAAGCTGTGTGCGGTTGTCTCAGTTTGACTGTCTCTGTCAGCTATATCGGCATCTTCTCCATATAGCAGGAATTGCGGTGTTGTTTTGAAGCGGCGGGCATAGTGCGCAGCATCATCATGATTGAAAGCGCGAGACCCATTTTCATGGCTCGCATAGGTGCTGTTGTTGACGCCAAGGGATTTGGCGGCAGCAGTTGCTGTTTTGAAGCCTGCGCTGAAGCGGGCTTGTCTGAGGCGTTCATTCGGTTTCATGGCTACACAATGCCAATCAGTTTTATGCTTTGGGTGTTGACTTTCGACTATGCGTGAGGCATTAAAAATACACATATCGAGTAAATAATATACCCACGGGATTTTATAACGATGCTAAATCCTAAATATATTCGTGATGAAGCAGGTCTAACTCAGCTTGAAATGTCCAAAGCAATAGGGTGCTCTCAGGCTCATATCTCTCGTATTGAGAAGTCGGGATTTGAAGAGCTCTCTGGTCTATTCCGTCGTTCATATGAACTATTCGTATTGGAGCGGATGGTAGGTGCCATTGTTGATGGAAGACAAGGGCCTCCCTGCCGTCAACCCTAGTTGACGGCCATTAGCGGCACTGTGTAACGGTGCGCACAGCGCTACTCTATTCGCTTTAAAGTCCTTAAAAGGTGCCTGAAATGATTTACTTATCAGTTTTGGATTATCTTTCTAGGAACTCCTCAACTAGCTTCTTAGCTCGCTCTTCATCATGTGCCTTATCCCCCACCTGGGCGCGAACATTATTAAAATATCTCACATTAATAGTGTCATCATCACTCATGCTGGCTGTTCCTTTCCTGCCAGTGTGCGCAGAGAGCTTTGCTATGTTGGCGCATCCGGCAAGGCTCTCTGCATCTCTTTGCGATGATGATTGCAACACGCAATCGGCTGAGCGTCGATCTGCGGGATCAGTTGGGAGGGATGTTGCATGACCTCTCCTAAAACCATCCATATTGGTGATTTGCCCTGTGAAATCCGGTTGGGTGATGTGCTCGACCGGTTGCGCGAGATGCCTGATGACAGCGTCGATTGCGTTGTTACCTCACCACCATACTGGGGCCTGAGGGATTACGGCGTTGAAGGGCAGTTGGGACTTGAGCCAACGCTCAAAGAGCATATCGACAAGATGGTTGAGGTGTTTGCTGAAGTTCGGCGGGTGTTGAAGCCAGAAGGTACCTGCTGGATCAATTACGGCGACTGCTACGCAACAACGCCTGCAGGGCATAAAGCAGATGCTGATGGGCGGATCCGAACCGGAAAAGATGACCGAACCTTCACGCAAAAACCTTTCTCGACAATTCAAGGCAGCTTGAAGCCGAAAGACCTCTGCATGGTGCCCAACCGACTGGCAATTGCGCTGCAAGATGCGGGCTGGTGGGTGCGCGGTGAGATCATTTGGGCAAAGCCTAATCCAATGCCTGAAAGCATTCGTGACAGGCCTGCAAGTGCTCATGAGAAAATCTGGCTTGTTACCAAATCGGCTCGCTATTTCTACGATGCTTCTGTGGTCCGGCAGAGGCGCGTTGGTAGCGAAGATGCGAATGGTTTTCGAGGTGGTTCCTACACGGGTGGCACTGCTGGAAAACGCAAGAACCTAGGAAACAAGCGTGTATCAGACAAGCTGCGCGGGCACCGCCAGCAACATGCCGGTTTTAACAACCGCTGGGACCATATGACCAAGGAAGAGCAGCAAGCGAACGGGCGAAATCTTCGTAACTTTGAACCTGCTCCACTTGAAGTTTGGAATGTGGCAACGCGGCCATTTCCCGGGGCTCATTTTGCAACCTTCCCGCCAGAGTTGGCGCAGCGGTGTATTAAGGCGGGTTGCCCAAGAGGCGGCGTTGTCCTCGATCCGTTTGGCGGGGCTGGCACAACTGGCCTTGTCGCGCTGCGTCTTGGCAGACAGGCGATCCTGATTGAACTCAATCCAGACTACGCAGCGATAGCGCAGGAGCGCATCGCGCAAGATTGGATGGGGCCTGAAGAACTGAAATCACAACAAGCAGCGACTGATTTGGATGCTGGTCCGCTGTTCTCCCGAACTGAGCCAACGGAGGTTTGTAATGCATGAAATTCAAACTCTCACAGAATGGCGGCGTGAGTTTTCGCGGTGCCATCTGCCTTCCAGCACCAATTTGGTGTTGCACGCAATCAGCCTGTTTGCGGCGGGCGTTGGCGAAGTTTGCTCGCCTTCGGTTCGTGATCTTGCCGAGCACACCAGCCTGAGCACGCCGATTGTGACCAAGCATCTAAGAAATGCCGAGCGCTGCGGGTGGTTGGGAATTCGCAAGTATGGCCCATTGGGAGAGAAGCTGAAGCGAAACGAGTACATGCCCAAGCTTCCAGAGATGGAAGTGGAGGGCTGGACATGAGCGAAGTCCGAAAGGCCTGGAGCTGGCGTCAGGCCTTCTGCAAGTCTGATCTTCAGGGGCCGACAAGAGCTGTATTGCAAGCCATGAGCATGTTCATGAATGCGGTTGGCGAGAGTTGTTACCCGTCCATAGAGGACTTGGTGGAGTACAGCGGCTACAGCAAGAACGCAGTTTTGAAGCATATCGACATAGCAAAAGAGGCTGGTTGGATTGAGGTCTCGCAGCATGGCTTTCGAGGGCAAAGATGGAAGCGCCAAGAGTATGTCGCGCGGTGGCCAGAGCGTGATTTAGACGCTCCCAGCACATCTGAGCGTATGGTCAAAAATGCTGAGTTTGAGAAAAAAGGCGGTGCACCTCCTGCACCAGCTCCCTCAAAAAAGGTGGTGCACGAGGTGGATGAAGGTGGTGCACGTGGTGGACCTAAGGCGGTGCACGAGGTGGACCAAGATAAGAACAGTCCATTTAACAATCCAATACCAGTCCAAGGGAGAGAGTGCGCGCGTGAACTTGGAAATGATAAAAATGACAATAGCGGCACTGTCACTCACGAAACGTGGGTTCGAAGGCTGAAAAGAGCTCATGCGAGGTGGCCAACATTTGTGAGCGACAGCTCGGATACAGCTGAGAAAGCTTGGTTTGGATTAAGCGGTGGTGATCGGGAAAAGGCTGGGGAACTGGTTGGTGCCTATGTCAAACACGCCAAATCCGAGGGGCGCAAGAAGTTCTGCGCATTTGCGGTTTATCTCTCAGAAAAGCGCTGGGAGAAGCTTCCAGAAGTGGCTGGGAGTAGCGGCGGTTCTGTTGAGGTTGCTAAGCCTTACGGCAAGCTTTGGGGTGTTTATCGGTTTGCTGATCTGTTGCAACCAGCCTATGGGAAATTCTCCAAACCAACTCCGTTCATTGAGGGAATTCTGCGTGGCGGCGGCGAAGATGCGCGGCTGGAAAAGCTCCGGCGGTTGGCGCTCTATGGCTGGCCTCGGGTGGTGGACATGCACAATCAGGCCTCCCGCCGAGGTAGCGGCATTACCGTGAAGGGCAAACTGGCACCACTTGCTGATGAGTTTGCAGCGGTGCGGGTTGGCAGTGATGTTTGGCAAGCCTGGAAGCGGCTTCACGAAGAACGCGGCTGGCCTTGGTTTGGGCCTGATCGCGATCTGCCTGATTGGGCGTACATGCCCAAGCCGCTTGCCGGGGAATTCCCATCACCGCTTGAGGCTGTGAGCGCGGCATTGGCGAGCTTTGAGGCTGCACATGCTCGGCTTACGGGTGAGAGAACGACGAAACAGGAGGCGGCTGAATGAAGATGACTGCGCCCAATGCCGGGAATAAAGCTCTCGAGCAGGACTACATGCTGCTACGAGCCCTGATGACTAAATCATCGCTTGAATGGATTGTGGTGCAAACCAATCCAAACTGTGAGGATCGAGCACACGCAAGCATCACTGCCACGGGTGCGATTGCCTACTTGCCGAAGATACCTGCGATACGAAAAGTGAAGCGATCTGGCAAAGTTATTGACGTCAGTGGCCCAATGTTTCCGCGCTATCTGTTTGTTGGTTTAGACCGTAATGAGAGGGGGAGCTGTGATCAGGTGCGGTCCTGCGACGGTGTGGAAAAGATATTGGCATGCTCCCAGAAGCAGGCTCCGCACCGTGTACCTCTGGCTGAGATGCTTCGTATTCTGGAAACCGCCTGTGAAGCTCAGGTCGGTAAAAAGCCCACGACCGGTCAGCTCTTCAGCGTGGGAAGTGATATCCTGCTTGTGGCTGGAGTTGGGGCTACACTCAAGGGTGTGGTGAGCGAGCTTAGAGCGGGAGGACAAACGCTGAAGGTAGAGCTGAAAGCGTTTGGCCGAACCACAACGGCAATTGTGCCAGCTGATAAAGTGGAACTTCGTTAACCATCAGTGTTGATCAGTTTTACCTGACGAAGGCATGGCGTGCGCTGGCCCACGATATGAAGCAGCTTTACAGCTATCGTGTGAGACCAGCGGTGCTGATTTCTGACCGCATCATTGAGCGCCGTGATAGCGGGGCAGGGACTGGAACCGGCGAACATCCAGTGCGCGTGTGCATCGGGTGTTATAACCGGAAAACAACCCAAGCGCAGGGCTCCCGTAGCTGACACTCTGACCTGCTCAGATGCGGGGGGGTGGGTCAAAAGTCCGGGGGGATCGAATGTTTTACCGGACCCCAATTCACGGAGAGATTTTTTTTGTCCGCCTTTGAATTTGAACTGTTAGGCGACACAATACCTGAGGGCTTCGGAGGGCGAGGGCGGTCATCTCACAAGCTCAATTATGAAAACAGTATATTTATCAATATGTTAATGGCGTCAGGAAAACTCAAAGTGAAATTTCTTCAGCTTTGGGGGTCACTGAGCCGACGTTGTGCAAGAATTGTTTTCGTCAGCTGGAAGTCAAGGATGATGCGGGGGCGCGGGTGGAAGCCAAGTGTCTGGGCAAGCTGATGGAGCTGGTCGAGGCTGGCAATGTTGCAATCGGCATGAACCACGCGCAACAGTTTCCTACCAAGGGCAGTGAACCCAAACTACACCAGTATCGCGAAGCGATTGAGTGATGTGATTGATTAGACGCGCCGGAATTGTCTATGTGGGCGAACAGCTGAACTTTGAGCATTTCCACCAATGATTGAGACAATTCTTTTGGAAGTTACTGCAGACGCTTTCCCGAGTACTTTTCGGTTGACCTATGCGCTCATTGTGGCTGGATGTGCCACGGGCTCGTCGAGCCATTACAGTCATACGTGATGCCATCGGCCTTCGCGAGTGCTGCAAGTCGCTTGTGACCTACAGCAGCCGTACGACCCAACACGGGCCTGAGATTTCTGGAATGTTATTTCAATTTCTGATTGTGTTTGCACCAATAAATCCTGTGAAGGATAATGGCGTTGCAGTTAAATGCTCTAAAAGCAAACCCGAACAGGGAAAGTGTTTATTGCACCTGCTAAATGCCAGTAGCGCAAATGGATGTCTTAGGCACAGAACAAAGCAGCTGCTGTCGTTTAAACGACCCATAGTATACAACGCGTTTTCCTTAACTCACACGGTTCCAGAACGATGTTTTCCGTCCGTGTTGTTGCTTCAGTCTGGATGCAAAAGCTTCGTGCGTTTCGTGCCCTTGAAAATCGCTGATCACTGTTGCCAAGCCATTGCATTCCATGAAGTGGTTGGCGCAATGCTTGTAACGTGAGCTGCGCCCATATTCGAGGCTGAAATCAATCATCTTGCGAAGTATCAAACTTGCTGCAAGAGGACTTTTGGCAGAGAGTTTTTCCGCGCAAGGTGTAAGGATCTGATAGATGTCACCATCAAGGTCTTCATAGCGTCTAAGCACCAATTCCTTAGCTTTGTCCATGGCCTTCCAGCTGACGAGAAATGCAAGAGCCGCGTGTACATTCTCAACGGTGAAGGCATAGTCAATTGCTTTAAGTTCAGCATCAACATCCTCAAACTCCGGTAGATTATCGAGATAATCACGCAAATGGGGTGATGAGAGTGTATCCTCAAAATATTGCCACCGCATTCCCTGAGCCTCTTCCCGCCGACCGAGCGTTTGCAATGCGCAAATGCGAGTATCAGTCCACTCCTCCAACTGATTGATCCAGGTGACCTGACGTGCAGATTCAATATCGGCTCCATCCAGGAACTCGAGCGCTTTTTCAGGGTCATTTGCTACAAGAAAGCGCTGAGCGATCCGTGCTGCCATCTGTGGAACTTTCTTTTGTTCCTCAGTAAACTGCGCGGTGAAGCCGTCAAGGTCGCCGAGCAGGTCAGCAATTTCGGTTAAAGTGGACTTTACGGTAAGATTAATACCATAGGTTTTGTAGTCACGATCAGAGCTGGAGTTAAATGGCACAACCACTCTGTCGCTTTCTTCAGAAGGAGCCATAAGTGACTCCTTGAGTTCAATCATTCGGGCCTTGATGTGCTCCAGGCCAGTTGTTCCAAGAACAGGAGCAAGGCCGCGCAAAAGCGGATCATATTGTCCATAGCCATTGTCACACAGGGCACTGAAAGTATTGTCAGCAAGGGCGGCGGTTGGAACTTTGGCCTTTATCGCCATCGCAATCAGTTCTTCCACTGCATCATGGAAAATGCCAGTCACTGTCCCGCTTGAATCATCGCAACGCGCGAATATGCTGTCAGCAAGCTCGACAAAACGCCAGAGCAATTCCAACGCGGTTTCCGGGTCATACTTTCCAACGATATTGGTGATTGCATTGCACTGCGTTTGCAAGTCTTTAACAAGCTTGTGTCGGTTTTCCCAGTTCACGAAAGTGTCGGAACGCTGTATCGTCGAAAGCCGCTTGCGCACTTCCTTTGCTGCATCAGCCGGGCTTAACGCGCCCGCAAGCTCCAGCCGCAATTGTCGTTTTGCCTCTGCATTTCCAGTGCTTACTTCAATCAAAAGCTGGGCCAGACGTTCGGCTCCAAGCGCTTCCAGATTTTTTGCATTAAGTGTTTTTTTGGAAGCCATGTGCAGAACCTTGAAAATGATGGGTATCGCCGAGAAATCGAAGTTGATCAGACACTAATCTCTATGTGCCATGTCTTTCAATGCTTTTCGTTATTTGGTCCTCATACAAATCTACGGGAAATGGCAGCGGTAGGCTTGTTAACTGGTCCAGCATATTAAAACGTAACAATCACACAACTGAAGTAAGATATCAGCGTTGTGGTGGCTGAGGGGTGGCATGGAGGATCTATCATGACCGGAGGCAGTGTCCTCCGATCCTTATCTCCTGCGATATGTGTCTCCTCTCACATTCTGCGGGCTGCGACCCGGCGAAAACTCTGTGTCCTACGCTAATTTGCTCTTCCGGCGCTTCCTCCAGCCCATTACACTCCCGCGAGCTCATTCATATTCAGGAAATTTCCATGTCCGCTGCGCGTGTATCGCAAGATCAGATCAACAAGGCCGCTTGGGGCGCTTGTGACACCTTTCGGGGTGTTGTTGATCCCTCCATTTACAAGGATTATGTCCTGACCATGTTGTTCCTCAAGTACATCTCTGATGTGTGGCAGGATCATTATGATGGCTTTGTTGCGCAGTTTGGCGATGAGCCGGAGCTGATCACCGAGATGATGAAAAACGAGGCTTTCGTGCTCCCACAAGGCGCTGGCTTCTATTCCCTTTATGAGAAGCGCCATACGCCGGGTAATGGCGAACGCATTGATGTGGCCCTTGCCGCCATTGAAGAGGCCAACGGCACCAAACTGCGGGATGTGTTTCAGGATATCTCCTTCAACTCCACCAAGCTGGGGGATGAAGAGCAGAAAAACGACATCCTGCGCCATGTGCTGGAAGATTTTGCCAAGGACGACATGAACCTGCGCCCAAGCCGCGTCGATAAGCTGGATGTGATTGGCGGCGCTTACGAATACCTCATCTCTCGGTTTGCTGCCACGGCGGGGAAGAAGGCCGGTGAGTTCTACACCCCTGCCGAGGTCTCTCAGTTGATGGCTGTGCTGGTGGACCCACAGGAAGGCGATGCCATTTGTGATCCCACCTGTGGCTCTGGCTCCTTGCTGATGAAGTGCGGTCGCCAGATCACGCAGAAGACCGGCAAAAAGGCCTACGCGCTGTATGGTCAGGAGGCTATCGGCTCCACCTGGGCGCTTGCCAAGATGAATATGTTTTTGCATGGCGAGACCAACCACCAGCTTGAGTGGGGCGATACCATCCGCAACCCCAAACTGCGCAACAAAGACGATACCCTGCGCACTTTTGACGTGGTGGTCGCCAATCCGCCGTTCTCGCTTGATAAGTGGGGCATTGAACAGGCCGAGCGTGACCCGTTTAAACGCTTTAGCCGTGGTCTGCCCCCAAAAACCAAGGGCGATTATGCATTCATCTCCCATATGGTGGAGACCCTGAAGGAGGGCACAGGCCGCATGGCAGTGGTTGTGCCGCACGGGGTGCTGTTCCGTGGGTCCTCTGAGGGTAAAATCCGAACAAAACTCATTGAAGAAAACCTGCTGGACGCTGTTATCGGTCTGCCGGAAAAACTGTTCTTCGGCACTGGCATTCCCGCAGCTATTTTAGTCTTCAAACAGGGCAAGGCGGATAACTCTGTACTGTTTATTGATGCCAGCCGTGAATACGATGCTGGCACCAACCAGAACCAGCTCAATGACAGCCACATTGAGAAGATCGTCGCCACCTACAAGGCACGGCAAGCAGCAGACAAATACGCCTCTATTGCCATGCAAGACGAGGTCAAGGAGAACGATTTCAACCTCAACATTCCGCGCTATGTGGACACTTTTGAGGAAGAAGAAGAGATCGACCTCATGGCAGTGCGAGCCGAGCGCGAAGAGCTGAAAGCTGAGATGTCCGAGTTGGAAGCCAAGATGGACGCCTACCTGAAGGAGCTGGGTTATGGTTCCTGAGGGGTGGGTCAAAAAGAGTCTTGAGGACGTTGCTGAAATTCGCACTGGTGTAGCGAAAGGTAAGAAAAGCCTTAAAGATCCCGTAAGTCTTCCGTACCTTCGAGTTGCGAATGTCCAAGACGGATATCTTGATCTTTCAGAAATGAAGACTATTGAGGTCAACGGGAAAGATATTGAACGGTATAGTCTCAAAGATGGGGATGTAGTACTCACCGAAGGTGGAGATTTCGATAAACTTGGACGAGGAACTATATGGCGAGATGAAGTCCCCGGCTGTTTGCACCAGAACCACGTTTTTGCCGTCCGAGTGGACAGGGCACAGTTACTTCCTGAGTTTTTTGCCATGCAAAGTGGTGGGTTCTACGGCAAGAAGTATTTCTTGAGCTGCGCAAAGCGGAGTACCAACCTCGCCAGTATTAATTCCACACAACTCAAGCAGTTTCCGGCTATTATCCCCCCCCTCCCAGAGCAAAAGAAGATCGCGGAGATACTGGGGACGTGGGATCGGGCTATCGAGACTGCTTCAATGCAACTGAAGAACGCGAGTGCCCAAAAACGCGCCCTCATGCAACACCTCCTCACCGGCACCCACCGCCTCAAGGGCTTCGAGGGCAGCGAGTGGAAGACCGTGAGAATTGGTGACATTGCGTCGGAGTATTCCAAGCGCAATAAAGACGATGCAGAACTCACTGTGATTTCGTGCACCAAGACGATAGGTTTCGTAAATTCTTTGGACTACTTCAAGAAGAAGGTCTTCAGCGACGATCTCACAGGATACAAAATTATTAAGCGTGGGCAAATCGGATACCCCTCTAATCATATCGAGGAGGGGTCTATTGGCCTACAGAACTTATACAATGAAGCGATTGTCAGCCCCATCTATACGGTTTTTGAAACCGGTGACACTGTTTCTCCGCTCTATTTATTCAGGCTCCTGAAGACGGATAGGTACCGACAAATTTTCGCAGCCGCAACGAATGCGTCCGTGGATAGGAGAGGGAGTTTGCGATGGAGCGCCTTCTCTTCCATATCGGTAAGCCTTCCGTCACTTGAGGAACAACGTGCGATTAATGACGTCCTTTGCTGCACAGAATCTGAAGTGAAGAAGGCTAATGAGCACCTCTCTCACCTCCGCACCGAAAAACGCGCCCTCATGCAGCAGTTGCTGACGGGCAAGACGCGGGTGAAGGTGGAGGCTGAGGCATAGCAGCCAACGGGGTGTCATCCCGGCCCCCGCGCCGGGACCCATACAGCCTTTCACCATCGCAAAATCCTTTCCTCGTGTGCGGCTCTGGCTCCCGGATATGCGCTAGGCTTTTCCGGGATGACGGCGATTGGGGTGGTGCCCCGGAACAACGGTGCATGAGAGGGCAAAGCTGCGCTCAGTATAACGGTGAATGAGATAACAAAGCCACGCCTCCCGCTCCGCCGTCATCCCTGACTTGATCAGGGACCCAGAGCGACCCGCTCATGTGTTGCTCACGCGGAACGCGGCAGTGGTTTGCCAGCACATGCACAAAGAGCACCGCATAGCTTGCCATGCAGTGGTGTGGGTGGTTTTTCCCGTAAAACGGGGTGGGCAAGGCGCACAGGCAACACCTGCGCTTTTTTATAAAAAATGGTTCTTCGGCATTGGCTGGTGCCTTGCCCGGGCGTTTTTGTATGAAACAAGATCTCCTCCGAAAGGCATTGGGAGCAGGCACTGTCAACAACGCACACACTTGCAAGAGGCAGATGTGATTGTTGGTGATAGCTAAACGCCTGCCAGTGTAGACGCCCATCGGCTAACCAGCTTCCGCTTGGTCTCTGCACTAAAGACTTTCAAGGGGTGTTTCAACGAACCCGCCGGAAGATGCGTTATGTCTTCCGGTAGCTCCGCCCAGCCCACGCCAAGCTGGCGGTCGCTCCGCCAGATGCCCGTTTACGTGAACCTGCAATGAGTATGGCCTCAGGTTTGGGGGGCGGGAATAAGTATTTTTAGCGCAAGCATCAACCCCGCAAAACTCAGGGCATTAGCTTCATGGATATGGGATCTTCGTGATTGCTTGCCGAGCATGGCACCAAGCAGCCCGGAAACACTCTAATCCTTGGGGGTAAGCTGAGTGAAAATGGTACCAAGGCCAACATTGTGTTGCGGTGCTCGGTATCTGCGGGTTGTATGCTACAACCTAAGCGATTGATTTGTTTGATTTGAGAGCGCCATGACCACTGTCCAGTTTGAGAGCCGCCCAGACACCCGTGAAGATGCGGCCTCCAAGATCCCCGCGCTTGCCTTGATGATGAATATGGGCTGGGCCTATATCGGGCCAGAGGAGTGCACCGCTCGCCGTGGATCGCTGCGCTCTGTGCTGCTGGAAGACACGATCCGCAAACGCCTCAACACCTACAGGACGGCAGATGGCTCGACTTTAAGCAGCAGCGCAAAACAGCAGGTTCTCAAAGCGCTGAAATCTCTTGGCCTGACAGAAGGGCTGCTTGCCGCCAATGAGACGCTCTACAAGCACCTGCTTTATGGGATCACGGTGAGCGAAGTGCGGGATGGCAAGAAGCTCAGCATCACCGTGCCACTGGTGGACTGGGAAAACCTTGGGGCCAACAGCTTTGAGGTGACCACGGAAATGTCGGTAGAGCGGGAGGCGATGACGCAGACCTACCGCCCGGACATTGTTGGCTTCCTCAATGGTATCCCCGTTGTGATCATTGAGGCCAAGCGTCCCATTGGGGGGTGTGAGGATAAGATGGTAGAAGAAGGCATCAGCCAACACCTGCGCAACCAGCAGAGTGACGGCATTCTCTCGCTCTATGCCTATGCGCAACTGCTGTTTTCTATCGCAGACACTGCCGGGCGTTATGGCACAACCAACACCCCCAAAAAGTTCTGGAGTGCATGGCGGGAGGATGAGGTACAGGATGCGGAAATCCACACCATTAAGAACCGCAGACTCTCGTCTAGCGATCATGCAGCCCTCTTGAGAGACGCTGACGGGAAAACCAAAGACCACTTTGCTCAGCTCTGGGCACTGGATGTTTGTGTAACAGAACAGGACCGGTTGCTGGTTGGTCTGACGCGCCCTGACAGGCTGCTCGACTTTCTGCGTTATTTCATCCTGTTTGATCGCAAGGCCGGTAAAATCGCCGCTCGGTATCAGCAGGTGTTTGGCGTCAAATCCATGTTGGAAACCGTGAAGACCCGCAAGCCTGAAGGCGGGCGCGAGGGCGGTGTGATCTGGCATACAACTGGTTCTGGCAAGTCCTACACCATGGTGTTGCTCTGCCGTGCCCTGCTGCTCAACCCCGAGACCGACAATTGCCGCGTCATCGTCATCACAGACCGTACAGACTTGGAAAAGCAACTCGCTGCCACGTTCCTCTCCGGCGGGGCATTCGGCTCTAACATCGGGGCCAAAAAGGATGGGGCCAAGGCTCGCGCTGGCTCAGGCAAAGAACTGGCGATGAAGATCGGCAAAGGCAACGAGCGCATTATCTTCACCTTGCTGCAAAAATTCAATTCCGCCGCCAAACTGCCAGAATGCAAGAATGACAGCGACAACCTGATTGTTTTGATTGATGAGGGCCACCGCAGCCAAGGCGGCGAAAACCACGAGCGGATGCGTCTGGCGCTGCCCAATGCGGCCTATCTGGCATTCACCGGCACCCCGCTGCTAAAGCAAGACAAAACACGCGGCAAGTTCGGCAAAATCCTCCACGCCTACACCATGCAACGCGCTGTTGAGGATGGGACCGTCACGCCGCTGCTTTATGAAGAGCGCCGCCCTGAGGTGGATATCAACGACGAGGCAGTTGACAATCAGGTCGAGGAAATCACTGAAGGAATGACCGAGGCACAGGCTGCCGATTTCAAGAAGAAGAACGCCAACAAAGGCGCTATTTACCAGTCTGAACGGCGGATTGCGCTGATCGCTCGTGACCTTTCCAAGCACTTCTCCGACAACTTCAAAGACCTTGGCATGAAGGGACAGCTGGCGACCGACAGCAAGCTCTCTGCTATCCGCTATAAGCGTGAACTGGACAAGATCGGGAAGATCACTTCTGCTATCGTGATCTCACCCCCAGATACGCGCGAAGGCCATGATGACGCCAACGCTGCCAATGCACCCGAGGTGCAACAGTGGTGGAAGGAAAACGTCACCGGCGACCCTGAGACCTATGAAAATGGTGTGATCGAAGACTTCAGCACCAAGGGCGCTCCGCATATCCTGATCGTGGTCGACAAGCTGCTGACTGGTTTTGATGAGCCCAAGAACGCCGTGCTCTACATTGACAAGAACATCAAGGAACACAACCTGCTACAGGCCATCGCCCGTGTGAACCGGTTGCACGAGGACAAGCAGTTTGGGTACCTCGTAGACTATCGCGGTATTTTGGGCGAGTTGGACACGTCTTTACAGAACTATCAGGAGCTGGAAGCCGAGACCGTTCAGGGATACGACCCCGAGGACTTGGCTGGCACCTATGCAAACGTTGATACTGAATACAAGAAGCTGCCAAAGCTGCACAAAGAGGTGTGGGCGTTCTTCTCAGGAGTGAAAAACAAGCAGGACCGTCAGGCTTTCCGTCAAGTGCTCGTGCCTCGCTTTGTTGATGATGAAGCTGGTGTCTCTTACGACCAGAGCCAGAAGACCCGTGAGGACTTCTATGCAGCGCTCACCAGCTTCGGCATGTGTCTCAAGGTGGCGCTTTCAACCAGCAGCTTCTTCAAGGACCCGGCTTTCACCGAGGCCAAGATCGCCACCTACAAGATGGACCTGAAGTTTTTCACCGAGATCCGCAAACAAGCCCGTCTGGACGCACAAGAGACCGTGGACTACTCAGCCTATGAGAAGCAGATCCGCGATCTTGTTGACCGTGAAGTGACTGGTGTGAAGATCTATGATCCCGAGGGTATCATCGACGTCAATAAGATGGGCGCAACAGGTGATGCCTCAGATGATCCGGCGGACTGGAGCGACGAGAAGGCCAAGAACGAGGCCGACACGATCACCAGCCGCGTCAGGAAATCCATCGAAGAGGACTTGATAGAAGATCCGTATGCGCAAGCAGTATTCTCGGAGCTTCTGCGCAAGGCCATTGACGAAGCGAACGCGAACTTTGAACACCCGCATCTGCAATACGACCTCTTCAAGGACTTAGAGGAGCAGGTGAAGGCTGGAGCTGCGCCGGATATTCCAGAAGCGATCAAGGGAAACAAGCATCAACGAGCCTACTACGGAGTTTTCAAACAGGCTGTTGAGACTGGTGACATGGAAGACAAAGGCGAAGAGCACTTCGTCAAGGAAGCATTGTTTGTAGATGGGTTGGTCAATGAAGCCGTTGCTGCCAATTCCCTGTCTCATGAAGCTATCTATCAGCAGATCAACCAGAGACTGCTACCTCATTTTTTCTCCCAGTACGGCGGTCTGGAAGGGGCAAAGAAGCTCATTGAACAGATCATCGAAAAGACCCGCAAAGGGGTGAGCCGTGACAGCTTCTGATCCGGCCCCGCGTATTCTCATCTATGGGACAGAGCGGATCCCTTATGTGGTTCAGGTCCGTAAGGATGGCAAGAGCAAGCTGGCGATCCACGTTGAACCGGATGGGCAGGTGATTGTAGAAGCGCCTCAAGATGCTTCTCAGGAATCCATAGATGCCGCTGTGAAGCGGCGGGGGCGTTGGGTGTTTGAACATGTAAAAGCTGCTCAGAAACGCTTAGAACACGTTCGTGAGCGGGAGTATGTGAGCGGGGAAACTGCGTTCTATCTGGGGCGTAGGTACAAGATCAGGGTGATTGAGGTCCCCAAGGCAGAGCGAGGCGTCAAGCTGCTACGTGGTGCCATCGAAGTGCGTAGCGAGAACCTAGACCCACAAGCCATCCGAGGGCGATTACGGGGATGGTACAAGGTTCGCGCTCAGGTCTATCTCGGTAAGCGCCTAGAGCTGGTTGGCGACAAACTCCCATGGATCTCTGAGCGTCCACGCTTCCACTTCATGGAGACAGAAAAGCGCTGGGGAGGCTGTTCAGACGATGGCTCAGTGCAGCTCAATCCGTTTCTTATAAAGGCACCAAGAGACTGCATCAACTACGTCCTGCTGCACGAGCTATGCCACCACAAAGAGCATAATCACAGCCCAGCATTCTACGCGTTACTTGACCAGTACGACCAGAATTGGAAGTCTACCAAGCGCAAATTGGATGACATGGCAGAGCTCTTGTTGAATGAGTGAGACAGTTCTTTTGGAAGTTACTGCAGGCGCTTTCCCGAGTACTTTTGGGTTCGACCAATGCGCTCATTGTACCTGAATGTGCCACGGGTTCGTTGAGCCCTGTGCGGTCATCAATGAGGTCGCATGCCTTCGCAAGCGCAACATGTCGCGAGGTGACCAGAGCTGCCGTTCGACCTGAGACCGGACAGCCCCAGCTAGAGCGAGACCTAAACCTAGGATTGACCTCAATCAGCTTGTAATCAGGGTCATGAGCGGACCTTCCGAGGTTTCCATTAAGGGTTGAACTAAGATCGCGGGGAGCTTTGCAGTCGCTCCTAAATGTGCACTGTGATCATTTAACCAGCCAAAGCTCTATGCAAACGCATTTGATTACGTATTTTGAGCCCCTTCTTTTCCATCTCTGACGCTTTATTATTCTAAGAACGTGATTTGTTCCAGACGGCTACTGTATGATCTAGCTGACAATTAACGTAATCCAGTCCAGCTGTGCTTTTAACTCGACCAAAAACCCTCTCTGTATCAATTAAAAATTATGCCCTTGCATCAGATTGATATTTACTATTGAAAGTGAAATAAAACTACGTTAATCACGATGCAATGTATTTTGTGCAAAAAATAAACAATAACGCACTATAGTAGGGATGAGAACGGTATGATTGTCGACTTCTCAGTTAAGAACTTTTGCTCCATCAAAAGCGAACAAATCTTAAATCTAAACGTAGAGCAAGGTCGCGAACGCTTAGCTTCCAATTACGCTAACCTTGAAGATGGAAAACTCGCGGTCGTTCGCACCGCAGCAATTCTTGGCCCTAATGCATCTGGAAAATCAAATTTTCTGAGAGCCCTTACGGGACTTAGCTGGATGGTTGAGCATTCTGGAGAGCGTAAGGCAGACCAACAAATTCCGTGTTATGAGCCCTTTGCTCTTTCACCTGAAAAGAGAAATGAACCAGTCGAGTTCGACATTGAATTCATCGTACCATCTGGATTACGGTACCGATATAAAATTTCATACATCAATGATCGTGTTCTTACCGAGTCGTTAGTCAGTTACCCTAAGCGCTTTCAAGCAGTAATATTCGACCGCAAAGAGCACGACACTTGGGAGACTATTAAATTCGGAAACGCTTACAAAGGCGGTGCTAGGAGATTCCCTTTCTTCGCAAATAATAGCTATCTTTCAAAGGCTGGAAACAATGCATCTGCTCCTGAAATTATTCGGGAAATTTATGATTACTTTCGAAAAATGCATGTGATCAAGCCCAATCATCATCTTATGACACCCGGTTATCATAAGAAAACCGAAAACCTGGAAGCTATTGCATCTCTGATTTCATCTGCAGATACGGGTATTGAAAATATTACCCTCGAAAAAAGGGAAAAAACGAATGAAATTCGTTTCCCTGATGACATGCCAGAGGATCTGCAGGAAGCAATTAGAGAACAGAATAAAACAAAATTCTCATTTTGGCATAAATCAGAGAATGGCTCGTTAGTTGCTTTCGATGAGGAAGCCGAATCTGATGGAACAATTCGATTGTTCGAGATGTTGCCAATAATTCTAGATGCACTAACACAAGGTGGAGTGGTTCTGATTGATGAAATCGATGCCCATCTTCATTCTCATCTAATCAGGACAGTCGTTGACTTGTTCCATGACGATGAAATAAACTCTGAAGGTGCGCAGCTAATTTTTAGTACTCATGATTTAGGAATCCTTTCATCAGAAATCATGCGCCGCGAGCAAATTTGGTTAACTAACAAACACGACGGTCAGACAAGCATTACTTGTTTGGATGAATTTGATAAAAAATTGGTTCGTCCCAATAGCCCGTTCCATTCGTTTTACAACGATGGCAGACTGGGAGCTACGCCGAGAATCCAATTTGAAAAAATTCGCAATGCAATTACTTGTTTAAAAAGAACAAAAAAATCACAACCGGTTAATAAAAATGCCTAAATCACGAAAAAAATCCAATTTAACCCCAATGCCTACATTGAAAATCTTCTGCGAAGGGAAAAAGACGGAACCCAATTACTTAGGAGGCTACATCAAACAATTAGGTATTGACCAACGTAAGCGTGTGATTGCAGTTCAATCTACCAACAAAAACACTGCCAAAGCAGTTAGTGGAGGTGGCCGTAAACGCGAAAAATGCTTCGACTTCCTTGCCCGGAGATAGTTTCTGGGTGGTTTACGATCGAGAAGCCCCCGCAAAATATCGCGATGAGTTACACGCCCTTGCAGAAGATAAGGCGGCAGCAAATCACATTAACATCGCCTTGAGCAATGTCTGTTTCGAATGTTGGCTTTTGCTTCATTTAATAAATTCTGCAGCACCTTACTCTTGTCATGACGATCTAATAAAAAATAGCAGTTTCAAAGCTGAATTCTTGAGAGTAACCGGAGTTGAATATGAGAAATCCGAAGGGGCGTTGTTTGACAAGATTAAACACCTTATTCCTGAAGCAAGAAAACGAGCTAAAACTATAAATGCGTCCTCAACTGCGGCTGCAAATCCAGGAGCTAGACCATATCAAATTAATCCATATTTTGGGATTCTGGATTTGCTTAACGCAATTGACGCGTTCAATTCAAAATATTCGAACCGGTTTATTTGAACAGTTTGACCAGTGTTTTTGGTAGGTCTGCTTTTCATATATCGCCCGTAAGATCGGTTGCTGCGGCTGGTTAAAATTGGCTTAGTCTGATCTCTGTTAGTCAAACGACTAATGCATAGCACGTCACTATAAAAAGGCATTGTATTGATAAGTGACTGTCTGGCGTCGTTATACTTGCATATGCTGTAAGATACCCCCCTCACGTATTGGCAATACGTCAGAGGCGTTCTCGAAAGACGATGCCTTGGGCTTGTCTAGTCGAGCAGAACACATTTGCCATGGTTGCCCGTTTCCTGCTCTATTCCCATCCTTGTCGAATATCGGTGCGGCGTAACCGTCCGCTCAAGGCGCCATGATTTGGGCTTGACGCTGTGATTTTGCGTCCGGCTTCCAGTTCCATGGCAGGAGCTCGTGGAGACGGTTGATCATGTGATCGTTGATGCGGGCAAGGACATCTGTGAGATATTCCTGCGGGTTGAGACCATTGAGTTTGGCGGTTTCAATCAGCGTCATGGCGTCTGCCAGAGTTTCTCCGCCGGCCATTGATCCGGCAAATAAGAAGTTCTTACGGCCCAGTGCGATAGGTCTGACTGCGCGCTCAGCCGCATTGTTGTCGATCGCGACGCGGCCCTCGTCGAGGAACAAGGTGAAGGCGTGCCAACGGGAGAGGCCATAACGGATGGCTTTGGCCAGCGGTGATTTGCCTGAGATGCGGGTAAGCTGAGCCTCGCACCAGGCCTTGAAGGCCTGAGCGATGGGTTTACTGTGCTTCTGCCTCACTTCATGCGTAAGCGTCCGCTCAGGACCGCCTTACGGGTTTGTTTCTGATAGGGTATTTACCTCCTGAGTTTTATGGAGGATGGCCTTGTCTAAAGTTAAGCAGGTGCGGCGCACGTGGACGCGTGAAGAGAAGCTGTCGATTATCTCTGAGATTGGGGTTGATGGTGCCTCTGTTCTTGATATTTCCCGCCAACACAACATTGATCGTTATCTACTGAGGCGTTGGCTCAAGCATTTTAGCAGTGCTGAAAGTGCTGATATTGAGCGCCAGTCAGTCTTTGTGCCAGTTGTGGTTGCTGCCCCGGATCCTGCTCCAGTACATCCTGTTTGTATTGAAGTTGGTTTGAGCACAGGACGCAGCTTGAGGCTTTCCAGCGATCTGAGCGATACACAGATCCAGCGCTTCATTGTCTTGGTGGAAACGGCATGATTGGGCCGGGAACAGGCGTGCGAGTGTATCTGGCCTGCGGAGTGACCGACATGCGCAAGGGGATTTCTGGCTTAGCCGCACTGGCGGAAACAGAATTGCGTCAGCGCCCGGCAAATGGAGCGGTGTTTGCATTCCGAGGTCGGCGCGGAGATCGGGTCAAACTGCTTTATTGGGATGGTCAGGGCTTTTGCCTTTATTACAAGGTGTTGGGTGCGCCTCGAACCTGGTTTCGACCGGGGCGCTTATGTTTGGAATTCTAGTGAAAGGAGGGGTTTCCTTTAACAGACCGTCCTTTACTGCGAAAGGGCGAGAGCCGAAGCGGCGGTGATTTGTCGTGAACTGGCAAGGTGACGTAGCCCGTGGGATAAAGAGATGTGCGACGAAGCCATTAAGTCAAGACCCATCTTCAGGCTGAGTATTGGAAGGTTGAGGAACACGAACCGGCTAAACCGTATCTGAGGGGCTGAATTGTAGCCTCCGCCTACATGGCTTAACAGGCGGAACATCGGTCGCGCCATGGATTTCATGACCGGAAGCGCGCAAACCGACAGCGTACTCCAGAAACGCTTTCGAGGGTGTCGTCAACTTATGCAGTTTGTTGGCGATGGCCGATGCCGACTTGCGGGACGCAAGGGAAAAGACTACGGCCGGCAGCCTAACCAATACGCTTTAAGTCCAACATAGGAACGAGGGAAGGCGTGTGCCGAATGAGGTTGGTATATTTAATACTCGCAAGGGAGTTCACCCCGATGACGGCCACGCTGGCGGAGTTCCCGTAGTAGTCCGAGATAGGGAAAGCCTGTCACATGGCGAAGGGGAACAGTTCAAGCTGCTTAGGGCTGCACATTAACTGACCACAACGAGGTGAAGACCTTTGATAATCAGCGACATGCAACACAAGCTTGCGAAATGGGCGCAGGACGAGCGAACCAGAAGATTTGATCGCCTCTTACGCTTAATTGCCGATCGGACTTGGCTGACTGAGGCTGCCCGGGTTGCCTTGGCGTCGAGCGGCGCAAAGACCCCGGGCGTAGATGGCGTGGACCGAGATCGTTTCCGACAAAATGAGGAGGAACTCCTTGCGACGTTGGGGCGATCTCTGCTGGATGGGACCTATGCGCCCGCTCCAACACGACGCGTCTACATCCCGAAAGGGAACGGAAAGCTGAGACCGTTGGGAATACCGACACTGACGGATCGCATAGTACAGCGCGCCATGCTGATGGTGATGGAGCCGATTTGGGAAAGCGACTTCAGTCCTTACTCATATGGTTTCAGGCCACAGCGTAGCGTGCACCACGCGATCCGGGCCGTTTTGATGCAGACAACGGATGGCAGGAACACAAAGGGTCGCTGGGTGATCGAAGGTGATCTAGCAAGCTACTTTGATACTGTCCATCACCGCAAGCTGCTCTCGTGTGTGCGCAAGCGCATCCGGGACAAACGGTTTATCGCACTGCTCTGGAGGCTTTTGAAGGCAGGTCACATCGATAAAGGCCTCTTCTGCGCCGCCAGCAAGGGCGTTCCTCAAGGCGGGGTTCTTTCTCCGCTTCTGTCCAACATTATGCTCAATGAGTTTGATCGTTGGATGGATGAGAAATTCCTTGGAAAAGCAGCGCGCAACAAACGTCGTGGTTGGAATGAGAGCGTCAGAAAAGCCAGCCCTGTGGCGGTTCGTGAGAACCGCTGTCGCAGACCGGCAGTGTCCTATTGCCGTTATGCCGATGACTTTGTTGTCATCGTCAAAGGCACGAAGGCACAGGCGCTCGCGGTACGCGAGGAATGCCGAGCATTCCTGGAAGGCGATCTGGCATTGACGTTAAACATGGAGAAAACCCATGTCACTCATGTTAATGATGGGTTTGTCTTTCTCGGTCACCGGATCATTCGCAAACGCGGTCCCCGTGGCGTGATGCGGCCAGTAACGACCATTCCCCGAGAGAAAACCAGCGGTTTCAAACATCGACTGGTTAAGGCTCTTAGCGGCGACCACAATACGCCCCATACCGACATGATTAAGCGGCTAAACCGCCAACTCATGGGTTGGGCAAACTTCTATCAGTTCACCGATTACACATCCAAGGTCTTCCAGCACGTCGATACCGTCGTGTTCTGGAAAATGGCACATTGGCTGGGGCGCAAGTATCGCTCGCGCATCTCTCGTCTGATGCGAAAGTGGTTCGCGCGGCCGTATGGCTTAAAAGCCAAGACATGGATGGTGCACTCGATGACGAAAGAAGGAGTACGCGTTTCAAGCATCTTGTACCGGCTAACCAATCATCAGCGCGGGCAATTCCGCTGGAAGACACCACGTTCAAATCCTTATCTTCGGGAAAAGAACGAGGCTCCTTTCTACGAAACGCACTATCGTGGTCTCGTGCTGGCTTTCTAGCCAAGCTTGAATGGAGAGCCGTATGCGGTGAAAGCCGCACGTACGGTTCGGAGGGGAGAAACGTCAGCTGTGGCTGACGTCTCTTACCCTACAAAAGGGTCGGTTCCCGTGGCCTTCACCAGTCGATGGCTCAGCCCGACTTACCTCAGCACAGCTGGCCATGCTGTGGGAAGGGATGGACTGGAGACGCCCCAGTTGGGGAGCTCCGCCCGCTCGAATGGGGTGAATATCTTGGGTTTTGAATGGGGTATTACTTTGATATTGGAGATATATGAGGTAAAATATCCATATGAACCAGTCTCTTAACTCCCTTCCTGATGATCCAGTTTTACTCAAGGCCATGGTGCTGGCGTTGCAGGGAAAGGTTGAGAGTTTACAAGCCAATGAGCAGGCCCATCTGGTTCTGATCACATGGTTCAAACAAGCTTTGGCCAAGTTGCGCAGGCAACGCTTTGGCGCATCTTCAGAAAAGATCGACCGCGAGATTGCCCAGCTTGAACTGGCGCTGGAAAACCTGGAGACTGCCCACCCATGCCAGGAGCCGGAAGATGAGCAGTTGCCCGTGCCGGAACTGGCCACCTCCACACTTGAAGAGCCCCCCAAACCGACCCGCGGCAAACCTCGGGTGCGTAGCGATGTGGAACGCGAGCGGGTCACTCTGCAGTCACCCAAAGCGTGCCCCGAGTGTGGCGGCGAGCTGCGGCTCATCGGGGAGGATGTGTCTGAGCTGGTGGAGTTCATCACCGCAAAGCTAAAGGTGATTGAAACGGCGCGGCCCAAGACGTCCTGCCGGGTGTGCGAGAAAATCGTGCAAGCTCCAGCACCAACCCGGCCCATTGAAAAATCCAGTGCCGGAGCCAGCTTACTGGCGCATATTCTGGTCTCCAAGTTCGATGATCATTTGCCGCTATACCGTCAGAACGAAATCCTTGCCCGGCATGGCATTGATATTCCCCGCTCTACTCTGTCGGACTGGTGCGGGCTTGCCATGAAAACGCTGGCTCCGCTGAGCGAACTGCTTAAAGCTGAGGTGATGCTCTCAGATCGCTTGCATACCGATGACACACCCATTGATGTCCTGGGTCGCCAGTTCAAGGCGGCGAGCGGTTCCGGCAAAGCTTCGAGGCAGGGCCGGATCTGGACCTATGTGCGCGATGATCGCCCCTTCGCAGGAGAGGCCCCGCCTATTGCTGCCTATTGGTTCTCCGCAAATCGCAAGGCTGACAACCCGCGATGCCACCTCAAAGAGTTTTCCGGCATTCTGCAGGCCGATGCCTATGCCGGCTACAAGCAACTTTATGACAGCGGGGACATTAAAGAAGCCGCCTGCTGGGCGCATTGGCGCCGCGACTTCCATGATATCTTCACCGCCACCAAATCAGAACTGGCCAGATACGCACTGGAGCAGATCGGTAAGCTTTATGACATTGAACGTCAGATCAGCGGAAAACCACCAGACCTGCGGCATGAAGTGAGGCAGAAGCACAGTAAACCCATCGCTCAGGCCTTCAAGGCCTGGTGCGAGGCTCAGCTTACCCGCATCTCAGGCAAATCACCGCTGGCCAAAGCCATCCGTTATGGCCTCTCCCGTTGGCACGCCTTCACCTTGTTCCTCGACGAGGGTCGCGTCGCGATCGACAACAATGCGGCTGAGCGCGCAGTCAGACCTATTGCATTGGGCCGTAAAAACTTCTTATTTGCCGGATCAATGGCCGGCGGAGAAACTCTGGCGGACGCCATGACGTTGATTGAAACCGCCAAACTCAATGGTCTCAACCCGCAGGACTATCTCACAGATGTCCTTGCCCGCATCAACGATCACATGATCAACCGCCTCCACGAGTTCCTGCCATGGAACTGGAAGCCGGACGCAAAATCACAGCGTCAAGCCCAAATCATGGCGCCTTGAGCGGACGGTTACGATGGAAGTGTGGGGGTGTCATCCAGACGTGCTGCCACACTTGCGGAAGTTCTTCGATAGTAGATAGTTAAGTTTCATTCTTGCGCGCCGTGAGGACAGGTCGAATGTCTATGCAGCTCACGCTACGATATTTTAGGAATAGCCCTAACTATGGGCCATAACCGGACCTTCAAGTGTTTCTTGCAAGGGTTGTAACAGATTTTATTGATGACGATAAAGCCTCTGTTTCAAGACCCCTTCACCACACATAATTACGTGAATATTGGTAACGAAAAGGGTCCATAGTTACCATCGCTAAAAGACAACCACATATGTTTAGTACCACTAAATGGCAAGGTTACTCAATAGCTCTTCATTAAACGGCCGACAACGTTCAAAATCATTTGGATGGTTAGCTAACCATTCTGCAAAGACCAATATTGGGCGAAACTCCCCCTCCAACACCCAGTTATGAGCAATCGGGTCTTTTACGCTAGGGATAAGGTCTCCATCGGTGATCTCTGAGTAAGAGTAGTAGCAGCCGTAGATCCGCTCAGCCCCTATTCCATCAGCCACGAATTTCTGATTGAGTTTATCATCCAGTTCGTCACCAACTTCTTCCATCCATCGGATTATGGCGTAATAGGCATGCAAGTCGCTTGTTTTACCGATGGTGGCATAAAGCGCAGTCAAAAAACGAGACTCTTCTTCATCGCTCAGACACCGCCAATTTAGTCTTCGTAAGAATTTTTCCAACCACGGTTGAAGTTCGAAATAGTTTGCGTTCGGATCCTCAAGATAGGCAAACTCTTCGACGTAAATTCCTTTGTTCATCAATTGACCGATGATCGAAACAACCTCTCGGGAACATGGATTTTTGTGGCTCTTCCTCGGTTTTGTTTTAATCCGTGCGGCTAAACGAAGAAGTCTAAAATTCACGTCGTCGAATACTTCTATTTCCTGCATTCTTATCCTCTTGAAAGTTGTTGCCCTTGCGATTAGTCCATGAAAACTTCAGATGTATATATCCTGCAAAACATAGTAAACAGAAGCGTCCTTCCCTGATACCAGACTTTGTATCGCTTTGAAGCAAAGCACTGTGCTTCAATTTTCGGATCTGAGGCAGCAATCTCTTGTAGCAAGAAGTGTTCGCCTTTTTGCTAATACCGGCAATTGCTCTGTCCGTGTGACATTTCTTGAGATCTCTAGGAACAGGCGTTTTCTGTCTTCCGCAGTTAGCAGCGCGTCATCCATTTGACCTTGCATACAAGTGGGCCACAAGCCGACACTCGGGTGGTTCCATCATGGGTTGAGACGCGCTCACCCGGAGGCCTCGACAGTAGCTCTTATGGGCGACATGGAATTACTCAAATGACCAAAAGCTGACATTTGAGGTAGCTCATAAAACTTCAAACTTAGCATTGCTGCTACTATTGAGTGCGCAAATTTTCAGTCATCATTGAAGCAAACGGAAGATCGTGCAACAAATCAGAGTTAATTTATAAGCTCAACTGGAATAAACGATTACTCAAAATCGACAAATTTTCTGATCAGTTTTTCTTTCAATCTTTGGATGTATCATTTTAATGACCGGTTTTAAGCATGGTGGGTTGCTTGGAAGTATCTGCAAGCATGTGAATGGCGAGCTCTTAGATCACGTTGAAACGAACCCAATAGCTCAAAAGCACAAGTTCAGCATGAGCACGAGAGTTGTTCGCTTCATTTTCCTAGATAGATCATTTTTCGAGTTTGTGGTTTTGTACTTTATTCTTGTCACTCTAGAAGTGGCCTTATACTGGAGTACGGTATCAATCTGTCCGCAGCTTGAGCTTTTCGATTCTCCCAGTAATTCGGTTGATATTTGGCTACAGAAGAATGAAAGTGGTCTAATTGGTTTAATGGTTGGAGTTCAGGGCGCAACTATTACGATAACAGCTCTAATAATTGGATTAGTTTCAGTCGTAAATGACAAGACCAGGTCTGCATCAGATGTAGATATTTTCCTTTCTGTATCACTGGTTAAAGAGGTCACTTACAGCGGACTTGCTCTTTTAATCGCACTGATACTGCAATATGCGCGTGGGGCGCATGTTGCTCTGGTATTTGCGTTTCCTGACCAGATTCAGAGTGTCCATTTCGATCTATTTCTCACTTTGATTAATGCTATATGGCTATTGGTAAATGTGGTTGGAGCGGCCTATTTTATAGGCATCACTTTCAGTTTTATCGCTCGAAGAAATAGGGCTCAGCTTCGAAAGAACTACACAGCTAATGTGCTCTTTCCAAAAGAAACGCAAAAGTTGATGATAGCAACATATCTAGGGGACTGTGCGAACCAACTGAAGCTCAGTACCGGAAAAGACCACGTTAGTTTTGGGTGGGGAGCGGATAAGCAAGGTACCCGCATACACGCCCGTCACACTGGGCGCTGGAGTGTTACTGATGTCAGGACTAAACCCCTAAAATGGGCAATCGAAAGCTGGTTCAAGCGGGCTCAAAAAGAATATAACGAACCGATTGATAACATGGGCAGTTTCAGTTCGTCTGCTCCAAGGCTTTACTTCCCTTTAAACTTCTCCAGTTCTTACGAAGCCGACACTCCTATTTGCATTCAGCGTAATGGCCCGAGCTTTAACTGCTGGGAAAGACGATTAATCAGATTTGCCTTCCAAACTAAGAGAGTTTGACAAGTGATCGACACGAAATCGGTATTAGAAGATCTAAGTAACAACGTCTTAGATGGGATAAGAGAGCAGAAATATTCTCTATTTGCGAATGCAATTGAGGATATGAGTGATTACTACCGCTTTTTGCTGGATCTTAATTCAATTCCAATCCCTGAAACCGATCTAACGAACTTAGCACAACTGCCCGAAGGCAGTTGGAGCTTTAAAAACACCTATCATTCATGGCTTGAAATTTTCCAAATTATTTGCTTGGAAGCCTCTGATAGAATTATTTCTCAACCAAGGTTTCTTAAAAAGCTTGCCTCCCAGCCTCTAAAAATACTGCCAAACGCACGGGAGTTTAACTTTTCAAATAGGAACACCGAGCACGCAATTAATTTAGCAGCGTGTGTTCCCTTCTCTTTGGCTAAATGGCGTGAAAACAGAGCTAGTGCGTTTGAGGAAGTAGAGGGGTATGCAAGCAGTAAAACTGCACTCACATCTTATGTGAGTTCTATTCGTGATTTTATTGAGGTGTGGGAGATACTTGCTCAAACGCTTTATTGGCACAGTAAAGAGAAGCATCACTTGGACACTGACGCTGACACTGACACTGACGCTGTACATTGGAGTGAGCTGATACGGATTAATCATAGTTTAGACTATCACTTAGGAGAGACTTCATATTTCTTGGCGCGAAGTGTTTGGGCGAATGACAAAGAAGCTGTGGCAATTTACGAAGATACTCTACTTCGATGGGGTGGTCACATTTTCACAAGTACTTCATATACTGAGTACGCAGTTCAAAACCAACCCCAAATAGTCGTATTTCTTGATGAACATGATTGGAATGTAGTAAAGATAAGACTTGGCAAACTACCAAGTTACTTCCCGCGAAATTGCCCCCCAAAAGATTTATTTGAGGGACTGATAAAGCATTATTACAAGTCACGACTGCTTATTTTCGTGACGATGATGGCGCACTGGTATCTCTCACAGCACTCCAACAAAGATTTAGTGGCACCTACCTGCACTCGGCTACTAAAACGAGATGTGTCTGAGCATGAAGGGAGCCTTCTTGAACCTCATAACGCCTTTGAGTTTCAAGAAACATTTTTGCAGTTTTGCGTTTTATCTGATGCTGCGGGGACGTCATACGCCGCCTCAACTGATCGTTTTATTGCTCAATTAGATCGTGTGACAGAGCGAGAGGTTATTGGTGGGAGAATATATCAATCCACCTCGATAGACTCGTTTTCAGAAATGAGACTTGCGCAACTGGCAATTTTCCTAAGGTTGGTAAGCGCTCGAGCGACCCCCCCTTCTGAAACAATCCTAGGGAACTTAATTGATAACGTCGAGAATCTTCCAAATGGATATGCAAGTTTAGAGAGGATTGTATATTACCTACAGTCTCTCAAGGATCAGATAGGCGCACAATTAGAAGATTCACAGATAGAGATTTTGAGAAGCTTTTTGATGTCGACTGAGTATGACGGTAACTTCGAAGCTTCATGTGAGTATCTCAAACTAATTCTGGATTTGGAGATACAGACCCTTAACGATCGTTGTAGGCGGTTTATCTCTCAAAGTTCGATATCAAGTAAACAAGTCAACTTGCTAAACCAGAAAGCGCTTGAAAACCTTTCTAAGTCGCCTAAACATTATCCATGGTTGAGCTATGACACCATCCTTAATAGTCGTGCTCCAAAGTTCGGTTCTGTTTCACGTTTTCGTGGGCCAACGATTCCCAAATTAGATCTCCTTGAGGATACGCCGATTTTCCCGTCGCTACGTGTAAAACACGTGATTAATTTTTTAGGAAAACAGGCTGAGCACTATGTATGGCGAAAATTTACACTGCATGAACGCAGAAAAATTGAAATCGACCGCTCACTTACAGATGAAGCGTTCTGGAGGAATATTAGAAACCTTGCTAGGGCAACTGGTACTTGTCCAGTCATGTTATTAGCGCATCAAAACATAAGTCTAATTAGGGAGTTAGATCATGAAAACCTCGGCATCAAGTATGAAAGACATGATCAGCAGGAAAAAGGGCAATGGTATAACTTTAGTATTGATGACATCGACATCTATCAAGTTGATTTTCCAAATGATCAACTTTGGTTGTTTTCTCGCGATGTCATTAAGGCGGTGCATTATAGCTGCATACCAGATGATGAAGAATGCTTAACGCTGAAACTCGACGAGAAAATCTCCGAAAATGGAGAAATCGCGTTGGAAACACAGTTCCAAATCAAACAATGCGTGGAATGGAGTATACGTCCTATCTATGAGCTAAAGCTGAAAAAAGGGGAGGCTATTTATAATTCAAGTAAGTTCTAACCTGACATTAGTTCTGTCGTGAAGAACAATTAACAATTACGCCTCATCGAAGCTGATAAATAAGCCTCTTATAATTAGAGGAAGAACTCTCTCTCAGCAAGTGGCCTCAACCTTTGATGGAACTAGCTGAAGGTCCGTTCTAGCCTCTTCAGCGTCAAGCTAATGAAGGTCAATCCTAAGTTGACGTTCATCTGGATGGGGCTGCTCCGTAACCAGGTGAATGTCAGCAATGGTCACACAGCTCCATACTGCATCCGCGAAGAATAACTTTGGGATGAAAAACAACAGTAGCCCAGATTAATGTCTACTTATGTTGCGCAAGGATGATAGCTGTGGCTTTGGAAAGTAGGCCTACTACTCTGCTATAGGAAGGCCCGTGTATTGTATTTGGAATAACACCCGCTGAGGAAACTCGGCGGGTCTTTTTTGTTTGACAACCCTCAATTTAATCCATGACCGAATCCTGAACAGGACGGGAACGTATGTTCTCCTGTCTTTCGGGATTTTTTCGGGACTTTTACCAACTTTCTGGGACTTTTACCGCTTTTTACCGGATTTTGGACCCATTTTGTTCTCATTCAGACAACAAAAAACCCGCCAAGGTGGCGGGCTATTTTGTCTTAACTATCAAATAGTTAAGTGGCGGAGGAGGTGGGATTCGAACCCACGGAACGCTTACACGCTCGCCGGTTTTCAAGACCGGTGCATTCGACCACTCTGCCACCCCTCCGCGGTGTGGTGGGCTCTATTTGGTCTATGACGCCCCCGAAGTCAAGCAGCCAAAAGCAGTCTCCACAGCCAACGAGAACTTTTTTCACAAAGAAATCAACCGTCCCCGTCAAAATGGCCAATTCCCCTAAGGAAGATAATTCTCTATGCGTTCTGTGTTTCTTCTAGAGACTCTCAGAGGGGATTCAGTTAAGATTTATAGGCTATCTTTTTCAATATAGGTGCAGTTTGTAATGAGTTCGGGTGTTTTGCTCTCTTGCGGACTGAAGACCGTCAATGCCGAACATGTAGTGAGTAACAACGGTATGGCTTTTTTGCTGAACTCGGGCGAACAGGCGCAAGCTTGCAATCCGATATCCTCTAGACGTGTAATGACGAGCCTGTCGGTGGTTGCATTGTGCGCGGGCATTGCCGCCTGCGGTGGTGGAACTGACAAGGTAAAGTTCAGTGAAAAGAAATACGGCGTAGCTGCTAGCCCGCGCATGGTCAGCGGAACAAAGTCCGTTCCAAAAGGTGGCGGGCGCAGTGTTGTTGGAAAACCATATAAGGTTGCTGGCAATTGGTACTATCCCAAAAGGGATGACAACTACAAAAAAGTAGGCAAGGCATCTTGGTACGGTCCGACTTTCCATGGTCGCAAAACCGCCAATGGCGAAATCTTTGACCGAAATGCTTTAACAGCTGCACACCCAACTATGCCTTTGCCAAGCTATGCTAAAGTCACCAACTTGCAAAATGGCAAGTCTATGGTGGTGCGTGTCAATGATCGTGGCCCGTTCCACGGCAATCGTGTTATTGATCTTTCAGAGCGAGTTGCCGGTATGCTTGGGACCAAATCAAGCGGCATTGCTAAAGTGAAAGTCGAATATGTTGGCCGTGCTCCTTTGCATGGACAAGATGAGAAGAAACTAATGGCTTCTTACTCAGGCAGTGGCGGCAATTGGTTGGGCGGCTCATCTATTGGCAAAACTATGCTGGCGTTTGCAAAGCCAGCAAACCGCATAACAGGTCCAGCACCAACACCAACACCACGCAGCAGACCTTATGATGCGCCAATTATGGCAGCACAAAATGTCCTCGCGTTCAATTCCAATCAGGTTGATCCCGCTATTGTTTACGAGCGCAATATAAACACCATGCAAGTCGCATCTATCAGCGGGTTCAAAAATCGCATGAACAATGCGCTGAACTCCAACACCAGTGCAAACGCGCAAAAAGCAGTGGTCCCGACACTTCAACCTGTAAATACGTCTTTCAGCAGCAGTTTGTTACCGCCACCAAGCGCAACGAGCTACAAATCTCCGACAAGTAGCAGCAGTGTACCTGCTCCTAATCCAATGCCAAGCTTCCAAAACGGCAATGCAGTTTCCTCTTACGCATCCCAACAAAGACTGACTGGTGCGCATGATGCATTCAAGTCAGTGAGCGGTGGATCCGGTCTGAAAGAAATTCTGTTATCTCGTACTGGTAAAAAACAGTAAGCCACTTGGTTTTAAACGGCTTTACCCGATCACTTATCCTGAGTTAGTGTTTGCTTTAATGAATGAAGCGTAGCATGCCAGCATATGGTGTGGCAGGGAGATATGAGTGTGAGCGTTGCGTGGAATAAGCAGTGTAGGCGTGAGACGCAAAACAAACTCCACACAGGCGTATCATTCCGAAAATGGGGCAGGGGTGCAATTTGCGCCCTCGCTTTTGGTGCTCTGGCAAACGCAGTTATGCCCACAGCACATGCAGTTGAGCTAAAAGCCCAAGCAGCAACCCTTTATGACTTCTCCAATAAATCTCTGATTTTTTCCAAAAACTCACGCGTATTGCTCGCCCCTGCAAACCTGACCAAGTTAATGACCGCTGCTACCGTGCAGCAGGCCATCCATACCGGTGAGATTACACCTCAAACCACGTTTACGGTCAGCGAACATGCCTGGCGAACAGGTGGCGCACCGGCGCGCGTTACAACCATGTTCGCGCGGCTTAAATCAAAGATTCCAGTAGCTGATTTGATGAATGGTTTGATTGTTCAAAGCGCCAATGATGCTGCTATTGTTTTGGCCGAAGGAATTTCCGGCAGCGAAGAAAACTTCGCCAAACGCATGAATGAGTTTGGTAAATCCATTGGGATGAAAAACTCCAATTTCATCAATCCTACTGGCTTTCCAGATGACAAGCACAAATCCACACTTGAAGACCTGCTGCTGCTGGCCAATTACGTCATCGAACACGAGCCGGAATTGCATTCCATGTTTAGTATTGATCGCTACACATGGAACAAAATCACCCAACGCAACAAAAACCCTCTCATACGAGAGATTGAGGGGTTGGATGGGTTTGGCGCAGGATTTTCTGAACGGGAAGGCTTTGCAGCAATCGGAACATTGGACGATAATGGCAAACGATATGTTGCGGTCATAGCTGCCTCTCCAACAACTCAAGATCGTATCAAGGATATGAAAACGTTGCTCCTGCCATCCTTGGCGGGGCTGAAGTTAGCTAAGCTCTACCAGCCGGGAGATCAGGTCAGCGATGCGGCGGTCTATGGCGGGCAAAAACAAACCGTATCCCTGATGACCTCAGATGCTGTTGCAACACTCATTAATCCAAACGACAAAGACGGTTATAAACTGCGTGTGGTCTACAATGGGCCAATCGCTGCACCTATTCCAAAAGGCACGGAAGTGGGGGAACTTCAAGTTCTCTCCAAAAATGACGTGATTTATCGCGCCACTCTGGTAACAGGAGAAGATGTTGCCATTGGAGACCTCCGGGACCGTGCGTGGGATGCGCTTGGAGAGTTCTTCTACCAGTTATTCTAGAGCACCTTTGAAGGCTCTTTCGAAATTCTAAGGTCTTGGAGGCCTGATCAACTTTGCCTGGTATTTTTATCAGTTTTGAAGGCGGCGAAGGCGCGGGAAAGTCAACGCAGATTCAGCGCCTGCGCGAAGCTCTGCTCTCAAAAGGCATAGAAGCCGTTACAACCCGCGAACCCGGTGGCTCACAAGGAGCTGAAATCGTTCGCGAAGTTCTCTTATCTGGCGCAGCTAAAGAATACGGCGTAACAGCTGAAGCTGTTTTGTTTGCCGCGGCCCGCGCAGACCATATCGACACGCTCATAAAACCAGCTTTAGAGGACGGTAAATGGGTCTTGTGTGATCGTTTCGCCGATTCATCACGCGTCTATCAGGGTGAATCCGGTGTGCCAGATAGCGTGGTTGAAGCCTTGCAACAAGTTGCAATTGCCGGTCATAACCCTGATATGACCCTGCTCATCAACGTGACACCAGAAGTTGGTTTAGCGCGCGTTTCCAAACGCACTGCACCCGTTGAGTTTGATGGCCCGGACCGGTTTGAGACGGATACATTGGAAACGCATAGGCGCAGGCAAAACCTGTTCCTTGAGATGGCCCGTAAAGAACCAAACCGCATTGTTGTAATTGATGGTGATCAGTCGCAGGATAAAGTGACCGATGATATCTGGCAGACCGTCCAAAACCGGTTTGCTAAAGAGATTGAATTGGAAGACCATAACCTGCAAGAGAGCAGGGAAGACTGAATATGGCAAAGGCACCTATTGTTGAAGACGCGCCAGAATTTGACGAGGTAGAGGGGCTCCTTTTACCGCGAGAACAAACCGTTCTTTATGGCCACGAACAGGCGGAGACGGAGTTGCTGGATGCTTACCGCTCGCAGCGTTTCCACCATGCATGGATTCTGGGGGGCCCCAAAGGTATCGGCAAAGCAACGCTCGCTTTCAGATTCGCCAGGTTCATTCTGGAGCACCCAGACCGTTTTTCAACACCGGTTGCCGCAGCCAACAGCCTCTATGTTCCGCCAGAAAGCCGCAGTTCTCATATGATTGCCGCCGGGTCTCATGCCGACCTCCTGCATCTACGACGCCCGTGGGATGTGAAGGCAAAACGCTTCAAGCGCGACCTCCCTGTCGATGAAATTCGCAAAACCACTGCATTTTTTGGCTCAACAGCTGCTGGCGGCAATTGGCGTATCTGTATCGTAGATGCGGCGGATGACATGAATCAGTCAGCTGCAAACGCTTTGTTGAAAATATTGGAAGAACCACCAAAACAATCCCTGTTTATCCTACTTTCTCACAACCCCGGCAGATTACTCCCCACCATTCGGTCACGTTGCCGCCGCTTGCCGATGCGCAAGTTGGAAGAGGCAACCATTGAGCATGCCTTGTCAGATATGGGCAGTTTCCAAGGTGGCACCTCTAGGGCCCTTCATGCACTGGCGGATGGCAGCCTGCGGCAAGCCGCTTTGGCTACAAACGGCGGCGCGCTGGACATTGCGCAGGAGTTTTCACGACTGACAGAGATGCTTTCCAACTTGGATATGATCCGAGTTCATAGCTTTGCAGACAAGGTTTCTGCCCGCGGCGCAGAGGATGCATGGAATACATTTTTGGAGCTTGCGCGAACATTCTTGAGTAATCAATTGCGTAAAGATGCAAGCGCAAGGCCTGATGCGCTTGTCAGGTGGGCTGACTTGTGGGAAAAGGTTGGCCGCGCTGCATCAACAGCAGATGCTCTGAACCTCGACCGGAAGCAGGTAGTTTTGTCTTTCCTCATTGATTTGCGGAAAGCGCACGCAGGCTAACGTGTTGACTGTTGTCTTTGAGTGTTTTGCTCAAAGAGTTTTCCAGATTTAGATCCCGGATCCAAAGATCGCTATAGGATATGACAGAAAAAACGCCTTTCTATATTACTACTGCAATTTCCTACCCAAATGGTGAGCCGCATATCGGCCATGCATATGAGGCAATTGCAACTGACGTGCTGGCCCGCTTCCAAAGACTGGATGGCCGTGAAGTCCACTTTCTGACAGGTACTGATGTACATGGTCAAAAGATGCTTCAGACCGCCGTCAAGGAAGGTATGTCTCCTTCAGATCTGGCTGATAAGAACTCCAAGCTCTTCCGCGAAATGGTTGAGATGCTGGGATGTTCTAACAATGATTTCATCCAGACCAACGAAGAGCGCCATTACAAGTCCTGTCAGGCAATCTGGCAGAAGATGGTAGACTCTGGCGACATCTACAAAGACAGTTACGCCGGTTGGTATTCAGTACGCGACGAAGCCTACTATCAGGAAAGCGAAACCGAAGTCCGCGAAGATGGCGTGCGCTACGGTCCGCAAAACACACCTGTTGAGTGGGTAGAAGAAGAAAGCTACTTCTTCCGTCTGTCTGCATATGAAGATAAACTGCTGGCGCTTTACGAAAACCAACCTGACTTCATCGGCCCGAACGCGCGCCGAAATGAAGTCATGAGTTTCGTAAAAGGGGGCCTGAGAGATCTTTCAGTTTCCCGTACCACGTTTGATTGGGGTATTCCTGTTCCCGGTGATGAAAAGCATGTGATGTATGTTTGGGTGGATGCACTCACCAACTACATTACCGCGCTGGGTTACCCGGATATGGAAGGCGATATGGCCAAGTTCTGGCCTGCCAATACTCACATCATCGGTAAAGACATCATCCGCTTCCACGCAGTGTACTGGCCGGCATTCCTGATGTCGGCAGGTGTACCGCTGCCAGAGCGCGTGTTTGCACACGGTTTCCTCTTTAACTCCGGTGAGAAGATGTCCAAGTCCCTTGGCAACGTCATCGCACCGCGTGATCTGGTGGACACTTACGGCCTTGATCAGATCCGCTATTTCCTCCTGCGCGAGGTTCCATTCGGTCAGGATGGCAACTACAACCACGAAGCAATGGTCAACCGCATCAACGCCGACCTTGCCAATGATATTGGAAATCTGGCTCAACGTTCTTTGTCCATGATCTTCAAAAACTGCGAAGGCAAACTCCCGATACCGGGTGAGTTCTCCGCTGAAGATAAGGCAATGCTGGCACAGGCTGATGAGATGCTTGAAAAATGCCGTGACTTCATGGCCAAGCAGGAAATTCACAATGCGCTCGCCTGCATTTGGGCAACCGTTGGAGAAGCAAACCGCTACTTTGCCTCTCAAGAACCTTGGGCGCTGAAGAAAACCAACACGGAGCGTATGGCGACAGTTCTTTACACAACTGCTGAAATCATTCGTCAGGTTGGTATTTTGGCACAGCCAGTTATACCGGGTTCTGCCGCAAAACTGCTGGATCTTCTGGTTCTGGACGAAAACCAGCGGACATTTGCACAGCTTGGTGAAGCCGGACGCCTTCAAGGTGGCGGCGAACTGCCAAAACCACAAGGTATATTCCCGCGCTATGTAGAGCCGGAAACTGCTGAGTAAGCAACCAAATCACTTTGGTTTCAAGGGAGGCATAAAAGCCTCCCTTTTTTATGAGAGAAGCCGGAAGTCATCCGAGTTTTTCTCAAGGTGTTAAATCAAGAGGCCAGAAGGCCTATTGACAGAATCGCGCTGGAGGCGCTTTTGCTGTGACCATGTTAGTTGATAGTCATTGTCATCTGGATTTTCCAGATTTTGCAGAAGAGCGAGATCAGATCATCGCTCGGGCTCATGAGGCCGGGGTCATGCTGATGGTCACCATCTGCACGCGTGTCCGCCGTTTTGAGCAGATCAAAGAAATTGCTGAAACTTATGACAGCGTTTATTGCTCCGTCGGTACGCATCCGCATCAAGCTGAAGAAGAAGCAGATGTAACCCTTGAAGAGATCCTGGAGTTTGCCAAACATCCCAAAGTGGTTGCTATCGGTGAAGCTGGGCTGGATTACTTTTACGACAAGGCCCCGCGCGATGTTCAGCAAAAAGTTCTTCGCACCCATATTACAGCAGCACGCCAAACCCAGCTACCGCTCGTCATTCACAGCCGTGATGCAGACCATGACATGATGCGCATTTTAGAAGAAGAAATGAAAATTGGCGCTTTCCCGGCGCTCCTTCATTGTTTTTCCTCCGGTAAAGAGCTGGCCATGAAAGGCTTGGAACTGGGGCTGTACGTATCCTTCTCCGGCATTTTGACGTTCAAACGCTCGCAGGACCTACGTGATATTGCAGCCGAGTTGCCGATGGATCGTTTGCTTGTGGAAACCGATGCGCCATATCTTGCCCCCCAGCCATGGCGCGGGAAACGCAATGAGCCAGCTTATGTCGCCCATACCAACAAAGTACTGGCGCAAGCCCTTAGTGTAAGTGAAGAAGAGATGGCAACCGCAACAACGCAAAACTTCTTGCGCCTGTTTTCTAAGGTGCCACGGCCACAATGATTGGCTAAACTGGCCCTGTTGGTAGTGCCGCTATTATTTGAGAGGAACCATGACCAGCAATTTTAAGGTCACACTACTGGGCTGCGGCTCTTCTACTGGCGTTCCAAGGATTGGCGGTGACTGGGGACATTGCGACCCCAATGAACCTAAAAACCGGCGCCGTAGATGCGCGCTACTCGTCCAGCGGTTCTCCAATGAGGGCACAACAACGGTTCTGATCGACACTGGGCCAGACCTGCGGGAGCAAATGCTGTCTGCAGGCATAACACAGGTCGATGCCGTCCTTTACACCCATGCGCATGCAGACCACCTGCATGGCATCGATGATCTGCGGTTCTTCGCCTTGATGCAGCGCGCCAAAGTTCCTGTTTATATGGATGCCTTTACATCCCACCGGGTGCGCACAGCTTTTGACTATTGCTTTGCGACACCGCCCGGATCCGGTTACCCGCCAATCTTGAGCGAAAACCGCCTGATTGATGGAAAAAGCATCACCATCAACGGGGCAGGTGGGCCAATCACAGCTTTGCCGTTTAAAGTACATCACGGCGATATCGATGCCCTTGGCTTCCGTTTTCAAGACCTTGCATACTCTCCTGATGTCAATGACATCCCGGAAAGCAGTTTTCATGCATTGAAAGGTCTCGATACGTGGATCGTGGATGCCCTACGACAAAAACCGCACCAAAGTCATTTTTGCCTAGGTGATGCGCTGGATTGGATTGAGCGCATGAAGCCGACAAAAGGTATCCTGACCAACCTGCATTGTGATTTGGATTACGAGCAGTTGCTGCGGGACCTACCGGAAAACATATCGCCTGCATTCGACGGTCGAACAGTTGAATTTGAAGCACATGCGACGGTCTAGGCCGTCGTATTTCTTATGAACCTTACGCAGAATCAAGTCGTGCCAAATCTCTGAAATTTGAGCAAATTAGATATATCAATCTTGAATAAGCTCTGAACTTATTTTCCAGATCATATAGTATATTTTGGAATCCAGAATATAAAACATCATAAATACAGCACCTTAGAGGTGAATAGAACTACAATCTATATATTTCATACTTAGATATTTTATGTTTGAAATAATTTTAAAAACCTGTCACGCTTACCCCAAGTTGAAAATAGGCGCTGCAAAGCCTTGGGGGAGAGAAACATGAAAGTCGCATGTCTTGGAGGTGGCCCGGCCGGCCTGTATTTCGCAATCAGTATGAAGCTGCGAAACCCAGAGCACGAGGTTACGGTCATTGAGCGCAACAAGTTTGATGACACGTTCGGGTGGGGCGTGGTTCTTTCAGATGAGACGCTCGACAACTTCAAGGTCAACGACGAGAAAAGCGCTGAAGCCATTCGCGCCCATTTTGCATACTGGGATGATATTGCGGTCCATTATCGCGATACGTGCCATGTTTCCAGTGGCCACGGGTTCTGCGGCATTGGGCGCAAGCAATTGTTGCTTCTCTTACAGGATCGTGCTCGCGAGTTGGGCGTCACTCTGGAATTTGAGCGCAACTACACAAGCGCAAAAGAGTTCATGGATAAGTATGATCTCGTTGTTGCAGCAGATGGTCTTAACTCCGTTTGCCGCACCGAATTTGCTGAGCATTTCAAACCAGACATAGACACCCGCAAATGCAAGTTCGTTTGGCTGGGCACACACCAGAAGTTCGATGACGCTTTCACATTCATCTTTGAAGAAACCGAACACGGTTGGATTTGGGCACACGCCTACCAGTTTGACGACGACACCGCGACCTTCATTGTAGAATGTACTGAAGAAACCTACGAGGCCTTTGGGTTTGGCGAAATGAGCCAGGCGGACTCCTGCCGAACCTGCGAAAAGATCTTTGTTAAACATCTTGGCGGCAATGAGTTGATGACCAACGCAGGTCATATTCGTGGTTCCGCATGGATCAACTTCCCACGTGTTCTCTGTGAAAAATGGTCCTACAAAAATCTGGTTCTGATGGGAGATGCTTCAGCAACAGCGCACTTCTCAATCGGCTCAGGTTCCAAGCTGGCAATGGAAAGCGCGATCGCGCTGGCGGACTACCTGCACAGTGAGAAGAGCATAGAAGATGCCTTCCAGAAATACGAGGACGAGCGCCGTCTGGAAGTTCTCAAACTCCAGTCTGCTGCCCGCAACTCGCTGGAATGGTTCGAGAACGTGGAGCGTTATCTGCACCTCGATCCCGTCCAGTTCAACTACTCCTTGCTCACACGCTCCCAGCGGATCTCCCACGAGAATTTGCGTGAGAGAGATGCAGATTGGCTGGCAACAGCTGAGGGCTGGTTCCAGTCAAATGCAGGCGTAGCAGATGCTGAAAACGCACCACGCGCGCCGATGTTTGCCCCCTTCAAACTACGAGATATGGAACTGAGCAACCGTGTGGTTGTCTCTCCTATGGCTCAGTACAAAGCGATTGATGGAACCGTCACGGACTGGCACCTGACCCACTACGGCGAACGCGCCAAGGGCGGAGCTGGGATGGTTGTTGTTGAAATGACCTGCGTCAGCCCAGAAGGCCGGATCACACCGGGCTGTCCTGGCCTTTATGACCCGGAGCATCAAGTCGCATGGAAACGCATCACAAATTTCGTCCATGAGCACAGTCACGCAAAGATCTGTTGTCAGCTCGGCCACTCAGGACCAAAGGGCTCAACTCAGCTAGGTTGGGAAGAGATGGATGCACCGCTAAACTCGCAGAACTGGCCACTCATCGCGGCCTCACCAATTGCATGGTCTGAACGCAACCAGACACCAAAGCAAATGGATCTGGCTGACATGGACCGCGTGAAAGCAGAGTTTGTGACTTCAGCCAAAATGGCAGACGCCGCTGGCTTCGATATGCTTGAAGTTCACTGTGCACATGGGTACCTCCTGTCCTCCTTCATCTCACCACTGACCAACAAGCGTGACGATGAGTTCGGCGGTTCCTTAGAAAACCGGATGAGATACCCACTGGACATCATTAGGGCTGTTCGGGGCGTATGGCCTCAGGAAAAACCGATATCCGTCCGCATCTCCGCAACTGACTGGGTTGAAGATGGAGGCTTAACACCGGATGAAGCCGTTGAAATTGCACGCATGTTAAACGCCGCTGATGTTGATATCTGCGACGTCTCCGCCGGCCAGACGAGCACCAAGGCACAACCGGTTTATGGTCGTATGTTCCAGGTGCCATTTTCTGACCGCATCCGCAACGACGCCGGTATCCAGACTATGGCGGTGGGTAATATCTACGAACCAGACCATGTGAATTCAATCCTGATGGCCGGTCGTGCAGATCTCGTTTGTCTTGCTCGTCCCCATCTTGCCGATCCGTACTGGACGCTACATGCCGCCGCTGATCTGGGTGATAAAGGCGTTCATTGGCCAGAGCCATATCAGCCGGGCAGAGACCAGCTCTATCGCCTTGCCGAGCGTGCAGAGACTATGAAAGTACGCGTTTGATGAAAGTTGCATTGGAAAAACATGCGGTTGTTACAGGTGGAGGGACCGGAGTCGGGGCCGAGATTGCCAGCCACCTCGCGGAGCAAGGTGTTAAAGTCACCATCGCAGGGCGCAGGCGCGAACCTCTCGATTTGGTCGCTAGCACCAATGCAAACATCTTTGCTGTCACAGCTGACATCACGGATGAATCCTCCGTGACTGATCTGTTTGCCGAAGCAACCAGGATGCATGGTCCAGTCAACATTGTGATTGCAAATGCAGGGGCCGCAGAATCCGCACCCTTTGCGAAAATCGGACTGGATGACTTTCAGCGCATGCTCAACATTAACCTGACGGGCACGTTTTTGACCTTCCAAAAGGGTCTTGAACACCTCAAAGGGCAGGAGTACGGGCGCTTGATTGCCATCGCATCAACGGCAGGGTTACGCGGCTTTTCCTACGTATCGCATTATGCTGCTGCAAAACATGGCGTTGTTGGCATGGTTCGCTCGCTGGCGCTGGAGCTTGCCAATAAACCAATTACGGTCAATGCTGTATGCCCGGGGTTTACCGAAACCCCGATGTTGCAACGCTCGCTTGAAAATATCATGCAGAAAACCGGAATGAGTGAAGATCAGGCGCGTGCCGCTCTTTACAAGGATAATCCGCTGCAGCGGTTCATTCAGCCAGATGAAGTCGCGGCAACCGTTGCATGGCTCATAGGCGAAGGAGCCCGCTCTGTCACCGGTCAGTCTATTTCCGTTTCAGGAGGCGAAACCCAATGAATCAGGCCACTGAAATCAACGAGGCTCCAGACACAACAGACGATAAATCTCGCGTCCGTCTCTGGCTACGATTACTTCGTGCTTCACGTGCTATTGAGGGCGAACTGCGAGAGCGTCTGCGCACTACATACAGTGTAACTCTGCCGCGTTTTGACGTGATGGCAGCGCTCTATAGAGAGCCAGAGGGCATGCTTATGTCCCAACTCTCAAAGTACCTCATGGTTTCAAACGGCAATGTCACCGGCTTGATTGATCGCCTGACCACGGACGGATTGGTTCAGCGCACATTGCGAGACGGAGACCGCAGAACCTCTGTTGTCCTGCTCACAAGTGTTGGTCGTGTCGATTTTGAGAAAATGGCGAAAAGTCACCGCGAGTGGATCAACGAATTGCTCTCGCATTTCTCGCCGCACGAAGCTGAAGTTCTTGCCGATACCCTCAAGGTATTTGCGAGCGATTGGGAGGGGGAGGCCCGATAATGCTAACCACTTATAAAATGGCGGATATCCAGCCAAAACACTTCATTTGGCGTATGGAAGGCGATGTTGCGGTTATCAAGCTTGACCGCCCGGATCGCAAAAACCCGCTCACGTTTGAGAGCTATACGGAACTGCGTGATACATTCCGCAATCTGGTCTATGCAGATGATGTAAATGCGGTTGTGATCGCACCCAATGAGGGCAATTACTGCTCTGGTGGTGATGTTCACGACATCATCGGCCCGCTTGTGTCCATGGACATGAAAGACCTGCTGAAGTTTACCCGCATGACCGGCGATCTGGTCAAAGCCATGATCAATTGCACCAAACCAATCATCTCTGCAGTGGACGGGATCAGCGTCGGGGCTGGTGCGATTATGGCGATGGCCTCCGACATGCGCCTTGCAACCCCAGAAGCGAAGACAGCATTCCTGTTTACGCGCGTCGGGCTTGCTGGCTGCGACATGGGGGCTTGCGCAATCCTACCGCGCCTCATCGGGCAAGGTCGTGCTGCTGAACTTCTCTACACTGGACGCTCCATGAGCGCTGAGGAAGGCTATAACTGGGGTTATTTCAACTCCATGTCCACGTCGGAAGAGATCGAGTTTGCTGCCATCAAAATGGCTCAGCGTATTACGGCTGGTCCAAACTTTGCTCACGGCATTACTAAGACCCAGCTGAACCAGGAATGGAACATGGGTCTCGATCAGGCCATCGAATCTGAAGCTCAGGCACAAGCCATCTGTATGCAGACCCGGGATTTTGAGACTGCTTACAAAGCATTTGTTGCAAAAGAAAAACCTGTGTTTGAGGGGGCATAAATGGCTGATACGACCTTCCTAGACTGGCCGTTTTTTGAGAACAAACACCGCGAGCTACGCGATGCTATTGAGATCTGGTGTTGCGATAACTTGCCAGCCGATCATTCTGATACAGATGCCGCTTGCATCAAACTTGTGAGTGATCTGGGCAAAGCAGGCTTTCTAAAACTCTCTGCCGTTGATCCAGCAAATCCGCAGCCACTCGATGTGCGCAGCCTGTGCATTATGCGTGAGACATTGGCGCGGCACGATGGTCTGGGTGATTTTGCCTTCGCTATGCAGGGGCTGGGAACCGGCGCGATCAGCTTGTTCGGCAATGCCCAGCAACAACTGTGGCTTAACAAGACCCGTGCGGGTGAAATGCTCTCTGCTTTTGCGCTGACCGAACCAAATTCTGGGTCTGATGTTGCAAACATTGAACTCTCCGCCATCCGTGATGGCGAGGAGTATGTCCTCAACGGTGAAAAAACCTGGATCTCCAACGGCGGTATAGCCGGTGTTTATGTTGTCTTCGCTAGGACGGGCGAAGCAGCAGGCGCAAAAGGGATCAGCGCATTTATCGTACCGGCGGATACACCGGGGCTAACCGTGGAAGAGCGGTTGGATGTGATGGCACCGCACCCATTGGCACGCCTTGGCTTCAAACAATTGCGTATTCCAACATCAAACCGCATTGGGGACGCTGGAGAAGGCTTCAAAATCGCCATGTCGGTGCTGGATGTCTTCCGCTGCACAGTTGGCGCCGCTGCACTTGGGCTTGCCCGCAGAGCACTGGAAGAAACCATTGCTCGTGCAACAACACGCAAAATTGGCGATGGTGTCCTTGCAGATATGCAGATGGTGCAGGGACATATGGCAGAGATGGCAATCGACATCGATGCCTCTGCACTCCTGATCTACCGCGCTGCGTGGACGAAAGACATGGGGGCTGTTCGTGTAACACGAGAAGCTGCCATGGCTAAGCAGTTCGCAACCGATCAGGCACAGCAGGTTATTGATAAGGCAGTACAAATTCACGGGGGCGAAGGCGTCCGTTCAGGCAATACTGTCGAAAAACTTTACCGGGAAATCAGGGCTCTTCGCATCTATGAAGGCGCCTCGGATGTTCAAAAAATAATAATTGCAAGGCAATTGCTTTCTCAGGGGGAGAGAAATGCTGGGACCAAGCGCACACAGGGATACCTTCACAAGGGACAGGCTGCCACCAGTTGATCAGCAGCCCGTCTTCCAAATGGAAGGCTTCGCGTATCCAGATCACATCAATGCCGCAGTTGAGCTCACCGATAAAATGGTGGATCGCGGCTTTGGTGATAATATTGCTCTCATCGGCAATGGACGAAAACGAACCTACAAAGAGCTGGCGGACTGGACGAACCGCATAGCACGCGCTTTGCAGGAAGATTATGGATTGGAGCCGGGCAACCGCGTTCTCATCCGCTCAGCCAACAACCCGGCCATGGTCGCATGTTGGCTGGCAGCGACAAAAGCTGGTGCAGTGGTGGTCAACACCATGCCAATGCTGCGTGCTATGGAACTGGGGCAAATCGTTGACAAGGCTGAGATTAAACTTGCCTTGTGTGATTTGCGTCTCATGGAAGAGATGGAGCGTTGCCTTGGGCAAAACGATCACCTGACCAAAATTGTTAGCTTTGATGGTACTGCCAACTTTGCTGGCGAATTGGATCAGATCGCTCTGTCCAAACCGGTGCAGTTTGAAGCCGTTAAAACAGGCCGGGACGATGTCTGTTTGCTCGGCTTTACATCTGGTACGACCGGTCAGCCCAAAGCGACCATGCACTTCCATCGGGATCTGCTGATCATTGCAGATGCCTATGCAAAAGAAGTGCTGGATGTTCAGCCATCAGATGTGTTTGTGGGCAGTCCACCGCTCGCCTTTACGTTTGGTCTGGGCGGTCTGGCGATTTTCCCGCTGCGTTTTGGGGCAACCGCAACCCTGCTGGAAACGGCAGGGCCGAAGCAACTGATTGAAATCATTGAGACCTATAAGGCGACGATCTCCTTCACAGCACCGACAGCCTACCGCGCGATGATGGCAGCTATGGAAGAAGGGGCAGACCTGTCTTCCTTGCGTATTGCCGTCTCTGCGGGCGAGACATTGCCAGCGCCCGTGTTTGAGCAGTGGAAGCAAAAAACCGGCATTCCTATGTTGGATGGAATTGGCGCAACCGAAATGTTGCACATTTTTATTTCCAACCATTTGGAAGATGCTGCGCCAGCAACCACTGGTCGCCCAATCACCGGGTATTCGGCCAAAGTGGTCGATGGCAAAATGAAGGAAGTTCCACGCGGCACAGTTGGCAAACTCGCTGTGCGCGGACCAACCGGCTGTCGGTACATGGAAGATGAACGACAGCAGAAATATGTCCGGGATGGCTGGAACTTAACAGGTGATGCCTTTTATCAGGACGAAAAAGGCTATTTCCACTTTGCCGCCCGCGCAGACGATATGATCCTCACATCCGGTTACAACGTTGCCGGACCTGAGGTAGAGGCTGCTCTTTTAAGCAGTCCAGAGGTGTCCGAATGTGCCGTTATAGGTGTAGCGGATGAAGCCAGAGGGCAGATTGTCGAAGCGCATGTGGTGTTGGTGGAGGACCACCCACGTGACGGGGATACAGTCAAACGTCTTCAGGACTATGTAAAATCCACTATAGCACCCTATAAATACCCGAGGTCACTCAAACTGGTAGAATCACTACCAAAAACCGCGACAGGCAAAATTCAAAGATTCCGCCTGAAGGAACAGCCAGTCGAGGATAAATCAGGGGAACTAATATGAAAAAACTACTTTCAGCCGGAGCAGCTGCCCTTCTGTGTTGCACAGCAGGCATAGCGCAAGCCGAAGTGAAAATCGGCATGATCACCACCCTTTCTGGTGGTGGTTCCACACTTGGTATTGATGTGCGCGATGGATTTAAGCTGGCACTGAAACAATCTGGCACAACCGACGTTAAGCTTTTAATTGAAGATGACGCGCGTAAGCCGGATGTGGCCAAAAAACTGGCCGACAAATTCATTCAAAAAGACAAGGTTGATATTCTGACCGGCATTATCTGGTCCAACCTTGCAATGGCGGTTGTTCCAGCGGCAACACGCAAAGGCACACTCTACATCAGCCCAAATGCAGGCCCATCTGCACTTGCTGGCAAGGCGTGTCACGAGAACTACTATAATGTTGCCTGGCAGAACGATAACCTCCATGAAGCTATGGGCTCCCACGCCAACACGGCTGGCTACAAGAAGACCTTTATTCTTGCACCAAACTACCCAGCTGGCACCGATGCGCTGAAAGGCTTCAAGCGCATGTACAAAGGCGAGCTGACTGGTGAGCTGTTCACCAAGTTGGGTCAGGATGATTACGCCGCTGAAATCGCACAAATCCGCGCTTCTGGCGCTGACAGCTTGTTCTTCTTCCTGCCAGGCGGCATGGGCATTGCGTTCATGAAGCAGTATGCGCAGTCCGGCGTTGATGTGCCGGTCATGGGACCAGCCTTCTCCTTCTCGCAGGATATTTTGCCAGCGATTGGAGATGCTGCACTTGGCGTTGCTAACTCCTCCCAGTGGGGTAAGGATCTTGAAAACGACGTAAATGCGAAATTCGTGAAGGGTTTCAAAGAGACATACGGTCGTCTTCCATCCCTTTACGCATCTCAAGGCTATGATGCTGCAAACCTGATCCTGTCCGCAATGGCAAAAGCTGATGTGAGCGACAAAGACGCGTTCCGTGCAGCACTCAAGCAGGCAGACTTCGCTTCCGTACGTGGCAAGTTTAAATTCGGCAACAACAACCACCCAATTCAGGACATTTATGTGCGTGAAGTGGTGAAGGAAGATGGTCAGATCACCAACAAAATCGTTGGTGTCGCAATCAAAGACCATCAGGACGCATATGCATCCAAGTGCCGCATGAAATAAACTATCCTATTGGTTTGAAAATTAGACGGCGGGGGAATCCCAATCTCTCCCGCTGATCCCCTTCGCGTTGTCCTGAAATAACTCCAGTATTCGGAGAAGGTTGCGCATAATTTTGAACTATCAATGAAAAAGAAGCCTCGGGAATTTTCATAAATGACGGCAGCTTTGATTTTTGAGCAAGTGTTAAACGGGCTGCAGTTCGGTCTCACATTGTTTCTGATGGCAGCTGGCCTCACACTGGTATTCGGTGTGATGGGCCTCATAAACCTTGCTCATGGCTCACTTTATATGGTTGGCGCATTCTGTTGCGCATGGGTTACTCAGCAAACAGGATCGTTCTGGCTTGGGCTTGGCGGCGGTATTCTTGGAGCAGCTGTTGCAGGTGCGCTGGTTGAAATACTGGTGATCCGCAGGCTCTATGGCCGCGACCATCTGGATCAGGTACTGGCCACCTTTGCGCTTATTCTGATCTTCTCAGAAGGGACGCGCATGGTGTTTGGTTCTATGCCGCTTTACCTGAATATCCCTAATGCACTCAGCGGAACCGTAGCTCTTCCGGGCATTGAGGCTTACTCGCTCTATCGCCTCTTCATCATTCTGGCAGCACTTACTGTGGCTGTGCTGCTTTATGGGCTCATCTCCAAAACCCGCCTTGGCATGCGTATCCGCGCCGGTGAGAGTGATCGGGAGATGATAGCCGCCTTAGGCGTTGATATCAAAACGCTTTACACCATCGTATTCGCACTGGGTGCAGCCATTGCAGGCCTTTCAGGCGCACTTGTGGGAGCCCTACGTTCCGTACAAGTCGGCATGGGGGAGCCAGTTCTCATTCTCGCCTTCGTGGTGATCGTGATTGGCGGTATCGGCTCCATCAAAGGCGCGTTGATCGGCTCCATAATGATAGGTCTGGTCGATACCCTTGGCCGTATCTTCCTGCCCGTCTTCCTAAAATATTTTATGGAAAATTCCAGCGCAAACAGCGTCGGAGCTGCACTGTCATCCATGCTTATCTACCTGATGATGGCGGGCATTCTGGCTATTAAACCAAAGGGGCTCTTCAATGCAAGTAACTGATACAGCTCCCAAACCCGTCGCTGGCATTAAGTTTAGCCGCGAGGGAATAATCAACCTGATTGTCATGGCTGTATTGCTGGCTCTGCCACTATGGGCTTCTTCAATCGGTGAGGATTATTACGTCAATCTTGCCAGTCTCATCACGATCTTTGCAATTGCAGGCGTCGGACTCAATTTCGCCATCGGTCAGGGCGGTATGGTCAGCTTTGGACATGCGGCATTCTTCGGCATTGGTGGCTATACCACTGGTATTGCAGCCTTTCACAGCTTTGAAGAAACGCTTTTCATTGCCACACCATTTGCCATATCCGGCACCAATCAGATGCTGATTATCTGGATTGTGGCAATGGTTCTGTGTGGCATCGCGGCATTGGCCATTGGCGCAATTTCCCTGCGCACTGAAGGCGTCTATTTCATCATGATCACGCTGGCATTTGCGCAGATGATCTACTACTTCGCCATCTCATGGCCGACCTATGGCGGAGATGACGGCCTGTCAATTTACCTGCGAAATCAAATCCCTATGGCAGATGCGGAAAACGCATTGACGTTCTTCCTCATCTGCTTTGTTCTGTTGCTGGCAGCCATATTCGTGTCGGCGAGGTTGTCCGGCTCCCGTTTTGGCGCGGCCCTTGGCACTGCGCGGATGAATGAGACCCGACTGGCGACATCCGGTATCGATCCATTCCCAATCAAACTAACGGGTTTCGTCATCTCTGCCATGATCACAGGTTTGGCTGGTGCTCTGCTTGCTGAATTAAATGGGTTTGTCGGCCCGTCTATGCTGTCTTGGCATCGCTCCGGCGAGATCATGGTCTTCGTCATCCTCGGCGGTGTGGGACGTCTCTATGGCCCCGTTCTCGGAGCCGCTGTATTCGTGCTGCTGGAAACCTATATCGGTGAATGGACAGAGCACTGGCAGCTGTTACTTGGCTTTGCCTTACTGGGTGTCGTTCTGTTCGCCAGAGGTGGCGTAATGGGCCTGCTCGCAGGGAGGGCTCACCATGATTAAACCGGTTCTTGAAGTCAAAGGCCTCCACAAATCCTTTGGCGCATTGCAAGCGACGAAAAACGTTAGCCTAAACCTAAAACCCAATGAAATTCATGCCCTTATCGGTCCGAACGGGGCTGGTAAATCAACTCTGATTGGCCAGATCGCAGGCTGGATTACACCCGACAGTGGCACCATTATTCTGGATGGTGAAGATGTAACAATGGATCCTGTTGCAAGTCGATCCCGCAAAGGATTGGGCCGCAGTTTTCAGGTTTCATCATTGGCAATGGAGGTGAGCGCACGCCGCAATGTGATGCTCTCCGTTCAGGCCAGTCAGGGTTCTAGTTTCCAGTTCTGGAAGCAGATCAAATCTGATCTGGACCTACGCGAAACCGCTGGTCATTGGCTGAAAAAAACTGGGCTTAACGGGCGAGAAGACATTGCTGTTTCAGAATTGTCTCATGGTGAGCGCCGTCAGGTGGAAGTGGCTTGTGCACTGGCATTGAAGCCTAAAGCGTTGTTGCTGGATGAACCGATGGCTGGGCTCGGCCCAACTGGTTCCATTCAGCTCACTGAATTCCTTGAGGAAATTCGCCCACAAATCCCGATCTTGCTCATTGAGCATGACATGGATGCAGTGTTCAGACTAGCAGATCGCATCACCGTCCTCGTCAGCGGGGCAGCTATGCTCTCTGGTTCGGTTGACGAGATCCGCTCAAGCGCGCTGGTGCGAGAAGCTTATTTGGGGGAGGAAGCCTAATGCTTTTGGAAGTCAAAGGCTTAGAAGCCCATTATGGCGCAGCTCAGGCACTGTTTGGCGTCAACCTCACAATTAATGAAGGTGAAATGGTGGCAATGCTTGGCCGCAATGGCATGGGTAAATCCACCACCATCAGTTCAATTTGCCAGATGATAACGCCGACCAAAGGCACAATTGAGTTTTGTGGTCAAACACTTAACCACATGCCCAGTCACAAGGCGGCTCGTCTTGGTCTGGGGTTGGTGCCAGAGGGGCGCAGGTGCTTTCCAAACCTGTCCGTTTTAGAAAACCTCACCGCTGCAGCGCGTAAGGGCGAGTGGACGCTAGAGCGTGTTTACAAGCTCTTTCCACGCCTCAAAGAGCGGAAAGGTCAAAGCTCAAACACCTTATCTGGTGGCGAACAGCAGATGCTGGCGATTTCCAGAGCATTGATGACAAACCCGAAATTGCTGATCCTTGATGAAGCAACGGAAGGTCTTGCACCTGTGGTGCGCGGGGAAATCTGGCAAGCCATCACGGTCCTGAAAAAGGAAGGTCTATCCATCCTAATCGTCGACAAGACCTTGAAGGAGCTGCTGCCATTGGCTGACCAGGCCGTTATATTGGAAAAAGGCGAGACTGTCTGGGCGGGTCGACCTGACTCGTTGAGCGAAGAAATGAAGGACAGATATCTTGGCCTTTGAGCGCACAATTCAAGTGATGTTCCAGCATTGCGATGCAGCTGGGATTGTCTTCTATCCCCGCTATTATGAAATGATCAATCAGGTCGTTGAGGAATGGTTCGAGCAAGGTCTTGGAACCTCGTTCGTAGACATTCATATAAAACAAGGGGATGCAGTCCCCACGGCCAAAGTTGAAACTGAGTTCAAGAAACCCAGTGAGCTTGGCGACAAACTCTTATTCACGCTTGAGGTCACTAAGATCGGGCGCTCTAGTGTCCATCTTTTATTCACTGTCACGTGCGGCGAAGAACTCCGGCTGACCAGTAAGTCCGTCATTGTTTACGTCAAAGGCTCTGAAAAGAAACCAGCAAGCTGGCCGGACGGCATCAAAGCGAACCTCAATTTATTCCTGAAGGAAGAAGGACCTGCATGACACAGCAGTCATTGTTTAAATTTTTGCAACCTGAAGGCTGGAAACCTGCATCTGGCTATGCAAACGGTATTATGGCAGAAGGAACACCAATTTTTCTGGGTGGACAGATTGGCTGGAATGGCCAGCAAGTGTTTGAAAGTGATGACCTTGTCGCACAAGTCAAACAGACACTTGAGAACATCAAAGAGATCCTCGCAGAGGCCGGTGCATCACCAGACAATGTGGTCCGCCTGACTTGGTATGTAGTTGATAAAAAAGACTATTTATCCCGCCTGCGCGATGTTGGCGAGGCGTACCGCTCGGTCTTTGGAAAGCATTTTCCATCTATGACCATGATCCAGGTCGCTGATCTGGTGGAAGATCAGGCCAAAGTGGAAATTGAAGCAACCGCTGTGTTGCCAAAAGCGGGATAACAGAAGATGCGGGACTGGGACGCGGCCTATCATAACTCTGGTGTCGTACCAAATGCAGGAGAGCTGTTTGACCAATGGGTTGAACGCTCTAAGGCATTTCGCGAGACCTCGGAAAATCAACTGGACATTGCCTATGGCAGCGGTGAGCGCGAGAGGTTCGACCTCTTCCTGCCAAAGGGCACAGAGCCAAAAGGCCTGGTCTTTTTCGTGCATGGTGGCTACTGGAAGGCCTTCGACAAAACAGCTTTCAGTCATCTGGCAAAAGGTGCTGTTGAGATGGGATATGCCGTTGCAATTCCATCCTATGACCTTTGTCCTGATACGAAAATTCACAATATAACCAAACAGATGCAGTCAGCCCTTGAAGTCGCATCTGAGCACGTTAAAGGACCGATTTACCTCAGTGGCCACTCCGCTGGCGGGCATCTCGTTGCGCGGTTAGGTTGCCAAAACACCATGCTTTCACCAATGATACAACATCGGATCAAGCACATCTTAGGGATCAGCGGTGTTTATGATCTGCGCCCCATTCGCTTGACGCAGATGAATGAAACGCTTCAGATTGATGCGGAGGAAGCCAGATCTGAGAGTCCAACTCTGCATGATCCAATAGAAAATTTGCGCTTTACCGGATGGGTTGGAGCGGAGGAACTCGCGGAATTCAGACGCCAGAATGCAGCGCACTGTGCCATTTGGGCCGGGTTTGAGACACAAATAATGACCTACGAAGATCCCGGCAAAAATCATTTCACTGTGGTCGAGGCTCTGGAGCACGCAGGCAGCCTGCTCTTAACAACTATGTTGAACACTTAATCACACCTTATTGATGTAATAGATGTATTTGCGTTTGCGTGGATTTTGCGTTGATCAGCGTGCTTTAAGGGATTCATGCGTTGCTTTAAGTCGCTATGCCCATGATGCATCCTAACCTATTAGACAGCCTATTCACCAAATGGAGAGTTGTGAACACACTGCTAAGCACCTTAGAGTTAATCAAGGTCGCGGCGGATGTTATTCTCGTCAAGTCGCGCAATGATAAGCTGTATGGGAGGCGCAAGTGTCGGCAGCAAAAAAATCAGGACCACTGAGCGGATTGCAGGTTGTGGAAATGGCCGGGCTTGGTCCGGGCCCAATGGCCGGGCAGTTGCTCGCGGACCTTGGAGCCGAAGTGATCGTCGTTGATCGGCGTACCGGAGAGCGCATCGACAAGGATGTGAACCGGCGCGGCAAGAAGTCCATCGCGCTCAACATGAAGTCAGAGGGTGCGTTAGATGTATTTTTTTCACTTATTGAAAAGGCCGATATTCTGATTGAAGGCTTCCGGCCCGGTGTCATGGAGCGCCTTGGTCTTGGGCCGGACGTGTGTTTGGCAAAGAACCCTAAACTCATCTTTGGCCGCATGACGGGGTGGGGGCAGGAGGGTCCACTCTCCCAAACTGCCGGTCATGATCTCAACTACCTCGCTATGACAGGTCTACTGCACACCATTGGTGAGGAAGGCCGCCCCCCCGTGCCGCCGCTCAACATTGCCGCCGATTATGGCGGAGGATCCATGTTCCTGCTGCTGGGAGTACTTTCAGCCTTGTTTGAACGCAGCCAAAGCGGCAAAGGTCAGGTCATTGACGCGGCGATGGTGGATGGCGTACCAGCCATGGTCGGTCTTATCTATTCCATGATGGGCCGAGGTCTGTGGCAGGATAAACCGCAAAGCAATCTACTTGATGGTGGAGCCCCCTTTTACCGCTGTTATGAAACAGCTGACGGACGCCATCTTTCCGTTGGCTCACTGGAACCGCAGTTCTTTGCGCAGTTGCTGCAAGGATTGGCGTTGCCGGCAGATTACTCCAAGATCCAGATGAACATGGCGCAGTGGCCAAAGCTGGAAGAGGCCATTGGCGGTGCGATCAAGGCGAAATCGCTGGATCACTGGGTTGGTGTATTTGCGGGAACCGACGCCTGCGTCGCACCGGTCCTGTCCATTGAAGAATCTCATGCCGCCGCACTCAACACAGAACGCGGCAACCGCATCATCCTCAATGGCATAACGCAGGCCGCACCGGCTCCAAGGTTCAGTCGATCCAAGCCGCAAACACCGCAGCCCGCAGGCAGAACTGGCGACCATACTGCACAGATTTTACAGGAACTCGGTTTCAACGAAAACGACATCACAGCTATGCAGAATTCCAAGGTACTGGCCTAGTTTCGCAGTTTTTAGCTAAGCTTATGTGAGAAATGTTGGAGGGCGTCTAATACGCCCTTCCAATGGCAAAATCATCTCGGGCGAAAGAACTGAGAAGATACCATGATGAGGGCATTCCTAAGAATCTCCTAGGGTAACTTTAGTAAGGTTATAACTATGAGGTTCTGAAGACATGCTGGTAACAGATGCATTTGTACTGTTATTTCTAGTTACTCAGGGCCTGTTCCTGGTGGCCTCCTACGTCTTCGCAATCTCCGGCGCAGATGATCTCATCGTCGACACGCTCTACTACGCCTTCGTCGCCTGGTATCGCGGTCCTTTGGTAGGGCACACAGAAGAACGCTTGTTTGAAGAGGCTGGCAACCCGGACCCACGGCCGCTGGCTATCATGCTGCCGGCTTGGGACGAGGGGGATATCCTATATCCCACCGTCACCGGCATCATTGGCAAACTGGATTATCCCTCCTATTGGATCTTCATCGGCGTTTATCCCAATGACGAAGCCACTCAGCACGCAGCAAACAGGTTAGCGGCAGAACATGACAATCTGCGCGTGGTCGTTACCCCCAATGATGGCCCCACCTGCAAAGCGGATTGCCTCAATTCTATCATCGCCTCCATCGAAGAATTCGAGCTGCAACAGAACATCCAGTTCGCGGGCATTGTTATGCAGGATGCGGAAGATATCCTGAACCCCCATGCCCTGCGCATCTTCAACGCCAGTCTGGAGCTTGCAGATGTGGTGCAGTTGCCCGTGTTGTCACTTCCTCGCCGCAGACGACAGTTCACCGCTGGCCATTACATGGATGAGTTTGCGGAGTTTCACTCCAAAGAAGTGCTGGTCCGTGGGGTCCTGACGGGAACAGTTCCCGGCGCGGGCGTTGGGACGTGTTATTCCAAGAAGGCCATTGAAACAGCCAAATCCATTGCGGAAACCGATTCAAACGGCATCACCCAAATTTTCAACACCAGCTCGTTGACGGAAGATTACGACCTTGCCATGCGGTTGACGGGCAGGGGCGTCACACACCGCCTCCTCTGGGTTCACCCATCCAGCAAAAGCGATTACACCAACTTCGCTGTCACACAGGAACTGTTTCCCTCCGGTTTATGGCAGAGCGTCCGCCAGAAAACCCGCTGGACCATTGGCATTGCCTTTCAAGGCTGGGCCCAACTGGGATGGAAGGGTGGCATCGCAGATATCTACTTTTACTGGCGCGATAGAAAGATGGTCGTCTTCAGCCATGCTATCGTCATTGGCTATGCAGCCCTGATCATCTATTGGGGCCTGCGCATCTATGAGCGCCTGTCACCAGACGCCTACCATTTGCCGCCCTTGCTGCCAGAAGGCAGCCCGTTCTGGTACGTCATCTGGTTCAACGTGCTCCTGCTGGCCCATCGGCTCATACAGCGTCACATCTGGACCGGCTATCATTATGGTTTCAGAGCCTTGGCACCAGTCACCCTGCGCTATTTCATTTCCATCTTCATCAACTACCTCGCCATGGTGCGGGCCACCAAAACATGGATTAAACACCTCAGAACGGGTGAAGTCATCGGCTGGGATAAAACCGCGCACGATTACCCCAATGAAAAAACCCATGAGGAAATTCTGCAAATGGAGCAGCTGAAATGAGCGCTCCATTTCGCAACAGACGGCTGATCCGCAAAACAGCAAACCGCAAAGCCGGTTTCCAGCTGTTATGGGCCGTCATGTTTGCATTGGGGCTTTCCATACCAACGCTCTCACAAAACCCGCAGGATTCAGAGGGTGACACGGAACCGACTTACACATCCCAACAAAAAGCGGACTATTACATCAGTGTGCTTCGCGACAGACAGGACAGCCAGTCTCTTCTGCGAAGCACATGGCGCGATTACAGGTCCTACCCCTTACTAGACCTGACCTACCGGCTTCTGGCAGAAGGACGAACGGAAGAGGCTCTCAAGGAGCTGGACCAGCTGCTGGACTATGACCCGGACCACCTGATTGCCCGCTGGCAAAAAATCCACCTGCTTATCAATCTCAATCGGATTATGGCCGCTATTGATCAGCTGGAAATATTGCAATCCCAGGCGCCTGCCTTCAGTCGTGGATACCTGGCCCTTGGCAACCTGCACATGCTCGCCGGTGATAACGTGCAAGCCTTCAATGATTTCCGACTGGCCATTGAAACCGGCAAACTGCTGGAAAGTGACCGGGAGCAAGCCCTTGCCGGTGCTGCTGAGGCGGCCCTTAAACTTGGCAAAACAGAGGAAGCCCTAAACTCTCTCAACATTTTGAGAGAGTTGGGCCGCGCAACACCACGTCAACGGCTCATTCGGGCAGACTTGCTGCGCAACCTCAACCAGCTGGAAGAAGCCAAAGCCGAATGGGAGGCCCTTTCTAAACTGGACAATGCCCCCCAAACACAACGCTCCGCCATCTTGAATCAAGCTTTCCTGCTGTTAGAGCGCGGCGATGATGCGCAAGCTTACGAATTGCTTTTAAAAGGCGAGAAAAGTGGTCTGTTCAAAGGACGGCAAGCCTCAGCCCTGGAACAGAGAACCTTCGCCAGAGCTTTGGCAGCCAGTGCTCTCAATTCAGATCACCTGAACGAACTTCTCGCATTTCTGGAAACAGGTCGGATTGACTTCCTCGGACTGTCCTCTCGGGTTCAACTGGCCTACGCATTGCTCAAAAAAGGCTCCAGCGCAGAAGCGGAAATGGCGTTGCTTACATCTGATGGGCGCTTGCTCGACACCAAATCATCAGGACCGGAAGAAGCCGCCAATTATTACCTATCCTTGGCTGATATCGCCATTCGAGCTGGAGACGATGCAAGAGCCGTCACCGCTGGCCGGCTCCTGATCAAACTCACCCGCAGTCCGGAATATGGCTTACAGCTCAGCAATCTAGCCCTTAACAACGGCTGGGAATCCGCAGCCATTGGCGCGCTGGTGGAACTTCGGGCCATCACAGAGATCGCAGACCAGCGCAATTCACCCGAAGCATGGGTCGAATTGCTCCAAGCACTGTCTGATCTGGCGCGGCGTGCCGGTGATCTTGATCTGGCAAACGAGGTGTTGAAAGAAGCAGAAGTCCTCATGCCCAACTGGAGGATAACAGCCAAACGCGGCCAAGTGGCTTTGCTCTCCAACAAACGCAGGGTCGCAGCAGCGGTTCTCAATGATGCTCTGGCGCGGGCAAACAAATCCAGAGAGACCAAAGAGTTCAACGAAAACGATAAAAAGACCTATGCACGCCTGCTGTTTGATCTGGCTGCAGTGTCAGCCGCCAACGAAGACTGGGACAATGCACTCGATTTTTTGATTGCAGACTGGAAGGTCGAACCCGATCCAACTCTCATCCTGCCAGCCTATCTGATCTTGAAAGAAAGCACCTCAAAAGACGTTACACCTCAGAGATGGTTGAACTATGTGTTCGCCCACACCAACACGGCCAGCCTCTCTAAGGAAAGCAAACAGATGTTCGCAGCGGCCTTTCTGTCGTTGGCCCGCGTGCTGAAGGCAAGTGGTGACCTGAGCAACGCCTCCAAGATGTACAGCCAGACCCTGAAACTGAACGGTACATCGGCAGCGCGGTTGGAAGCAGCCTATTTGGCATTGCAACTGAGACACCCAGAACGCGCTCTGATGCTCATCATGAAAATGGACCGCTCCAGATATCAAGGCCCGATCATGGCCATTGAGTGCGAAGCCTACCGCGCTCTGGGTCGTAATCAGGATGCGCTGCAGTGCGCTCAGGCCGAGGAAAAAGCCAGCCCTCAGGATCCAGGCCGCCATTTGGCACTGGCAAATATTTATCTGAAGCTGGGGGAAAAGCGAAAAGCGCTGGCAGGTCTGGAGCACGCCTATGAACTGACACCAGATGTGACAACGGCAAGCCAGCTGGGCTTTCTCTATCAGCAACTGGGAAACCATCCCAATGCCCTTAAATGGTTCTCCGTTGCCTTTGAAAAGCACCGCAATCAGCAAGCAGGCTTAGCGCTGCTCTTTATCTACCTCCAAAAGCGCCAATATGCCGAGGCAGCGATTATCCTGCGCACTCTCAATTTTAACGCGCTGACTTCAAAACAAAAAGCTCAGTACTATGCGGCGCGGGCGCAGATCACACTGCAAACAGGACAGCAGACACCGGAGAAGCTGGAAAGAGCGCTTACAGATATGCGTAAGGCGAGGGCGCTGGACTCCACCGCCGACATCCGCTTTTCCATAGTGCAATTGCTTTTCCAACTGGGAAATCTGGAGGAGGCTTCAGCCGAGTACGAAAACCTCAGCCATTCTGACAAACAACATGCGGCCACACTCGCACTTGGCGGCTACCTCGCGCGCGCGCAAGGCGATAACGATTTAGCGATTACCCGCTATGAGGCCTCGCTGGAAATCAAGCCAGAGCAAGCCAGCCTGCAAGAAGATCTCGCGTACACCTATCTTACAGCCTTTGAAAACAAAAAGGCGGCTGCCGTCTTCCGCAATCGCATTGAAGTACTGCAACGCCAGCAGCTGAATATATACGAGCAAGACAAGCTCGAGCGGTTTCAGCGCCAGCTGCGCATTCTGGAAATTCCAATCAGCTTCCTTTTGTTCGACGGCATCAGCCCATCCCGTCAGGATGAGGAGGATGATATTGCTGGTGCTATCCTCGGCATCCCATCCAGCAGTCCGTTCGGGTCCGTTGAAATGGCATGGCGACCACCCGTGATCGGGTATCAGAACGGGCGCACGTTTGAGGTGATCGCCAGAGCGCAATGGCTCAATGAGCGTTACAGCTTCCGGCCCAACCAAGATACGTTCCAGACCATCATTGGCTTGCGATGGAAACCTTTGATGACGCAAAATCTAAAAATTGGGTTGGAGCGATTTTTCAAAGGCGGCAGCATCACAGAGGACAACTGGCTGGGCAGGGTGCTCTGGTCTCACACCACCGGCAATGACTTCCTGCCTCTGTTTGATAGAGAGACCGGGGAGCTGATCGACCGTGAGCCATACGTCAGTCTCTACCTCGAAGGAGGTCGTTTTTTCGAGAAAGAAAAGACCATTTTGTTTTATGGCGACGGACGGCTTGGTTACACTTTTAGGCTCGATCCTAACCTGATCTTGTCGCCCTTTGCGTATTCAATAGGGAGCGGAAACTGGAATTCCCAAACCAGCGCGATGGCTATTGAAGCAGGGCTGGGAGCATCTTTGAAGTGGAGAGGGGTGTACACCGAAGCCTATGGTGACTTGCTCTTGCTGGAGGTGTTCGGGCGCATAGGACATGAAGTGTTAAACACCAATGACAGCGAAACCAGCCGAGTACTTTTGGGTCTTCAAGCAAACTTTTAAGCAATTGATATTATGGGGACTTTGCCTTGGTATCCTCACAATTGTGATGATGCTGAAAGCCTATGCACGTCCAGATTCCGGTGTAAAGGAATGTATTCCTATACGCATGAGCTTCATCCAACCATGGGGTGATGAATATATTCCTAACCAGCGTATATGGAGATCAGAGCTCCTTTCACATCAAAGGCTTGGCGTGGATGAGATTATTCTGCAATGGACCCTTTGGAGCTCGGATCACAGCACAGAACCCAAACTCCCTATATGGCTGGAATCCGCAATTCTGGCAGCTGATGATGCAGGCACAAAGATCTGGTTTGGTCTTAGATATGACCCCGGTTTCATCAAGGGATTAAGGACCAAAGGCCAAGCCTATCTAGACCAACGCCTGAGTGAAAATAGAGCGCTCGCCAAAGCCATCAAGTCACAGCTTGCTTATGCATCGCACCCAGATCAGGTGTTCGCAGGCTGGTATATCGCCGACGAAATCGACAGCGAACTTCTGCTGGACGCCAAGCTCAACACACTGATTACCAGTTACGTGAAGCGCACCCGCATTGCCTTAAACGAGATCTTACCCGGACCGGTTGCCATCTCAGGCTACACCGGCATGGAGACCAATGCGGAAAAACTGGCAGCACGCTGGAACACACTGATGAACGCATCCTCACTGGATATCCTGCTGCTTCAGGACGGGCTAGGGGCCAAGTTGATGGAACCTTATTCCAGTAGAAATCTGCAACGTTCCATAAATGCAGCCTTTCAAAAACAGGACCACACAGTCATTCCGGTGGTGGAGATTTTTGAAATTGACCCAAGAACGCCTGACTTTAAAACCATGCCCACAAAAGTCGGGACTATGAAACGGCGGCTCAGTAATGCACGAATAAAGCCAGATCAATCAGTCGCGCTGTTTTCACTGTCCAGCCATGTGCTCAAGCACGACAGCAAAGACAGCCGGGACCTTGCAAAATTCCTTCAACAGAATGCGCAGATTTGCCAACAGAGTGAATTGAAAGTCTTCAACACACAAAACGAACGGGACTAAATTCGAAGCAGGAGCATATGAGAGAACCAGAGATAATCGGAAATGGACCACATAAGGTCCTGTGCATCATAGGAACACGGCCCGAAGCCATCAAAATGGCACCGGTAATTTCCGCAATCTCAAAGTGTAAATCACTACATGCCCACGTCCTCATGACAGGGCAACACAAAGAAATTGCATCTAACGCATTGATTTCATTTGACATTCATAAAATAAACTGGTTAGATATAATCGCGAGCAGTCATCACTTAGCCGATCAGGCGAGTGATCTCCTTAAAGGCATCAACGCTTACATCGCCGTTCACCAACCCCAATACGTCCTTGTTCACGGGGACACCACTACAGGCTTTGTTGGCGCTTTAGCCAGTTTTTACAGCTCCGTTTCTGTTGGTCATGTGGAGGCCGGATTGCGCAGCGGTGATCTTTACGACCCTTTCCCAGAAGAAGCCAATCGCCGCCTTGCAGATCAGCTTTGCCACCGGCTATTTGCACCCACCAGCATCGCCCAGGACAATCTGCTCCGCGAAGGCATTGCCTATGACAAAATTTTGGTGACTGGAAACACAGTGGTCGATGCGGTCCGCCATCTGGCACAGCGCATCAAGCCCGCCCGTCAACTGGATGAACTGAAGAACGTACTGGGACCGGAAAAGCGATTAGCATTGGTAACAACCCATCGCCGCGAAAACTGGGGTGCGCCCATGCGCAATACCTGCCACGCCATCAAGCGTCTTGTTGCAGAGCATGAGGACTTGCAGGTCGTCTTGCCAGTTCATCCAAACCCCATGGTCAAAGACGTCGTTACAGAGGTGTTGAAGAATGTGAAGCGCGTGCACCTGATTGAGCCGCTGCCATACGAAGCGCTCATAGCACTGGAGCGTGATGCGGATCTCATTCTCACAGACAGCGGTGGACTACAGGAGGAAGCACCTGAATTTGGAACACCACTCCTGATCCTGCGTAAAACCACAGAGCGCCCGGAAGCACTCACCAGCGGCGCTGCCAAACTCGTCGGCACATGCGAGCAAACCATCCTTGATGAAGCAAACTACATTCTCAAAACTGCCGGCACAAAGGTCGACCGTAAAAACCCGTTTGGCGATGGGCACGCAGCTCAGCGCATTGCCGAATGCCTGGAACATCACTTAAAATCAAAACTCTAGGCTTTCCGTCAGTCCAATATATATAAGTTCCATAATCTACCTTATGCGCCTTATGGATTGATAGCAGCATCAACCTACCTATATGCCTCCACGACTAAATTCTAGGTACCAAACAATGTCCACAAATCACCGAAAGCGCATCATTGGGTACAATTAGAGGTCTGATCAAAGACGCTCAACACGAAATGATGACATTGACAGGGTCACGCTAAGATCCGTCAGGCCTCAGCTCATAAACATCCCATGAATAAGAACACAACCCGCAAACTCAGCGAGCTCAAAGGATATACGGCAGAGCGCTGGCACACCAAGTAAATAGAAAACTATTCTTTAAATAATTCAACCAATACTTAAATAAACGCCCCTATTTCACTTAATATTCATTAAGGGTATAAGGTAGATTATGGAATAATTAGGTATTACTTCATTAATACTTAAGTAAACGCAACTTAAACCTGAAGTAACTCCGCAACACTGCTAGAAAAAATGAAGCCTACGAGTTCAAGCAAGTCCCAAAAGCCGCTATTCTACAGCCTATTTTGGTAGTTTGAACCGGATAAAACCTTTTATGAAGACGTCGAAAATCACCATATTATACCAATCCAGCGTGGCAAGCCTGTTGATGCCACCAGCTATTCTGGGTGTTTTATATCCATATCCATATCCATATCCATATCTCATAACAAACTATCTATCTGAAACTCCAGAGAGAATTGGTTTTCCATAACGATCTCCATGCTACCCAAACTGTTCATTCTGCTTTTTTGCCGGAGCAGTTGCAGACAGATTCAACAAACGCACAGTGTTGCTCTTGCTACATGTGGCAAACGCCTTGCCCATATTGCTCCTGATTTTGCTTATTCAATCAGGATTAGCGGCGTATAACTTACTGATAGTATTCGCAATTTTATCTGGAACAACCGCCGCATTCATTCAACCGACACTGGATGGTATGCTCAACCACATCTCCAATGATAACATTCAGCGCGGCGTCAATTTTTCAATCGGCACCATGTATCTGGTCACATTGATTGGCTTCGGCATGGCCAGTCTCACAGAGTGTGATCGGCCTCATTCCATTGCTCCTCATCACCACTCTTATTTTCCTGCTGGGCATAGCAAGCACGCTCACATTACCCAATACCCTGCCAAAACAGACCACACCCAAAACCTCTGTAATCCGGGAGGTTTCAGAGGGCATCAAGCTTACCTTTGCCTCACCACACATGCGCAATCCAGTGCTTTTGATGAGCTCTGCAGGTTTGTTACTTGGCGGTCCCTATGCTGTGTTGGTTCCAATAATCTTGCGGGACAGCCACAACGCGACTGGCTTTGACTTTGCCGCGGCGTTTGCCACATTCATGGTAGGCGGCGCAATATCCAGCGGCATTTTGCTGAAAATAGGCAAGGTCCAGAATCCCATGCTCCTGCTCACACTCGGGTACGCATTGGGTGGCATTGCATTGGTTACATGGTCTTTCAGTCCGCCATATTGGTTCTTTCTAACAACAATCCTGCTATGGGGTTTCGGCGGCGGCATATGTCTCAACATGAGCCGAGCAATCCTTCAAGAACACGCCCCGCTAACCCATAAATCCCGCATCTTGAGTGTCATGTATATGGGAGATGAAGGTGGCGCACCTCTGGGCAGCTTGCTTATAGGCGTTCTGGTTGCTTCCATAGGCATTGCCCAAGCAGCCATGTTGCCGGGTGTTCTCGTCCTCGTGATTTCAGCAATCTTACTCACCAAAACAACAAAAGCCAGCGCTCAGCAAACCAACTAACCGGAAGCCAACACAGGCACATGCTTCGCCAATCCTATGAAGGTGAGATCATGCACCTTTGTCATCTTCTTTCCCCAACCCTAAAATCCGCCGGGCTCGAAGCAAAATGGGCGCGTCTACCATTTTGCCATCCACCACAAAAGCACCCTTCCCTTTGGCTTGCTTTTGTTTGCCAAGTACATACTGCGCCCATTTTACGTCTCCAGCTGAGGGTTCAAAACACTGATTGATCACACTGACTTGGGCCGGGTGAATAGCTATCTTCCCATTATAACCCAGCTGGCGCGCATTGTGCGCTTCCTGTGCAAGGCCGTCAGGATCATGAAAATCCAGATAAACCCCATCCAGCGCCCATAAGTGGTTCTTCACCGCTGCATTCAACAATTGGCCGCGTGGCCACATCAAATCTTTCCACCCCATCCCACCGCCGGTTTCTGCCGTATAATCTGCGTAGCCAAACGCCAAAGCGTGCAGCGGCGCACGAGCCGCGGCGATTTCTTCCGCATTGGCCAGACCAGCAGTGGTTTCCAGCAAGGCACACAGCTTGAGATCAGCCCCGGCAGGATGTTCAAGCAGCAGCGCGTGCACCTGTTCCAGATCATGCGCATGTTCGCATTTAGGCAAAAATAACCAATCCGGCAACTCGGCAAACGCAAGCAGGCTCAGCATATCCTTCAGCCCCTCTGGCGTGCTGAGAGACGATATCCTGAGGCCAACCTCACAGTTATCATGTCCATGAAAATTTCCCTGCATGGCAGTCAGAGCGTCTCTGGCCTGCTGCTTTTTCTCTTGTGCAACGCCGTCTTCCAGATCCAACACCACGCAATCTGGTTCAGCTTTCAACGCTTTGGGAAACAACTGAGCTTTGTCAGCAGGCAAAAACAACAGGCTCTTCAAGGCAGGCACTCCCAACTAAAAAGCGCTAATTCTTTAAGGGCGCGAGGAGAGATTGTAACTGGTAACAATTAATTACCCGACAAAGTGTAGGATACATTCACACAACACATGTCGACGGATGCTTGTAGGAAGACCCTAATGTCAAAAGGATCGCTTTCGCGTCTCTATCAGGAAAAACTCAAAACCGCAGAACAAGCGGTCAATGCGTTGCCACGAGACTCGCAGCTGGTTACATTCGGCTGCTATTGCGGCACTCCGCCCAACCTGACACAAGCCTTTTGCACTGCAGTTTCAAACAAGTTCTTTTCTGGCATTCCAGATGTGTACTTGCTGCGATCTCGTGAGGAAGTCGTCAAGCAGTTCACCAATGTAGAAGTGCTCTCCCGCATTCGTATGCTTTGCCCATTTTTGGGCGCAGGCTTCCGGCAATTGGCGGACAAAGCCAAAGAGCTCCACAAAACACATCCAGATTTGATTGTACCGCAGTTTCTGCCAGAACATTTCAGCCTCTATGCCAGAGGGGTATTCACTCGTCATGGCAAACCGGATGTTCACATGCTTCAGGTCTCGCCCATGGATGAGCACGGCTATTTCAGCTTTGGTGCTGATGGCAGCATGTCCATTCCACTGGCATTGGAGGCCGCGCAGATCATTGTTGAAGTGAACCCCAAAATGCCCCGCACCTTTGGCGCCGGCATCCTGCATATTTCTCAGATCGCGGCCATTACAGAGCATGAGAGCGAACTGATGGTTCTGCCACAGAGAGAACCGTCTCCTGAAGATCAACAGATCGCCCGCCTCGTGGCTGATCTGGTGCAAGATAATGCCTGCATTCAGTTGGGCATTGGCGCTGTACCCAATGAGGTTGGCCGCCTGCTCAAAACCCGAAATGATCTGGGCATTCACACCGAAGTTCTGGGAGATACCCTGCTGGAACTGATAGAGGCTGGCAACGTCTCCAACCGCTATAAACAGTTGAACGTGGGCCACTCTGTCTTCAACATCGCCCTGTTTTCCAAGCCCAGCTACTATGATTTTTTAGATAACAACCCGACCATGCTGTGCCATCCCGCGGAGTACGTCAACAACCCGCATATCATCGCCCAAAATGACAACACCGTCTCGGTCAACTCATTCGTGGAGATAGACTTATTCGGTCAGGTGGCCTCTGAATCTGTCAACTGGCGACAGATTTCAGGCAGTGGCGGACAACTGGATTTTAGCCGCGGCGCGTTCCTATCCAAGGGTGGCATCGCAGTATTAGCAGCCCATTCCACCGCCAAAAATAACAGTATTTCCAAGGTAGTGCCCCGGCTCAATAATATAGTCACGACACCGCGCAACGACGTACATTATGTGGTGACAGAACATGGCTGCGTGGACTTATTTGGCCTTTCCACCTGCGACCGCGCCCAAGCATTGATAAAGCTGGCCGCTCCCAAATTTCGCGATGAACTGCGCGAAGAAGCCCACAAAATGACCCTCTACTGAACAGCCTGGGAGGACGACCTTTGTTTTCCGCATATGCCAAAATCTCTGAAAACCGATACCGCGAAACCAGCGGCCTCGATTTTGAAGAGTTTGCAGTTGGCCAGGTCTTTCATCACCGCCCCGGCTTAACGCTCACCCAGCAGGAAAATGCAGAGGAAGCGTTTGATACCTATAACGCTGCCATGTTGCATTATGATGCGCATTACGCGCAGCAGACGGAATTCGGCAATCCGTTGGTCGTGTCCACGCTAACAATGCAAAAGATAATCGGCATGAGCTGGAAAACCTTTGCGCGCAAAGACCGCATCACCGCGTTTGACGATATCACCATGACAGCACCTGTTTATGGTGGAGATACGCTGTACTGCACCAGCCGGATTACAGCAATTGATGACCTCAATGAGGAGATCGGATTGGTCACTGTCAAAGCATCAGCCACCAACCAGCATGGCACAGAGGTAGCACGTCTTGGTTATACGATCAGCATCTTCAAAAAGGGAAAACACCCGTGCGTTGGAAAGCTGGAAAACCAACAAAATGATGAACGTTTTTCAGCTTATAGGCAACTTGAGGACCGCAGCCTGATCGAAGTTACCGGTCTTTTCTTTGAGAGCTTTATAAAGGGAGATGTGTTTGAGCACAGGCCGCAGGTGACGCTTCAGACCTCATCCATGCTGCGCCACGTGATGCAAAGCACAAATTGGAACCCCATGTATTCTGACGGGACCTCCGCCCATCGCCTATATGGAACCAATGAGTGCCCCGCCTCCGAAGTTCACACACTCTCTCTGATCACCGCTGCCACCACGCGCACATTTGGCCGGGTTGTTGCCAATCTGGGGTGGAGCGATACAAAACTGTCTCGGCACTTCTTCGCTGGTGATCGCTTTTGTGTTGAGAGCAAAGTGCTGGCAAAACGGGAGAGCAAATCCCGGCCCGACCAAGGTATCTTAACCGTACAGACCACCGCCTATGACCAACATGGAAAACACGCAATCTCCTACACCCGTACATTGCTCGTCTACCGAGAAAGAAAAGGTCCTTACGCGGCCGCTGGTTATTGATTGATGATCCCTGCCCTTTATGATGCCCACACAAAAAAAAGAGGGCGAGCAGGTTTTGGGATCACCGGTAGTAGACCACATCAACTGGCAACAGTTGGCCGCACAAAACAATGCAAACCTTTATGAGCATATGTTCACAGCGCACTCTCTTCCATTCCAGAGATCTGAATCCCATTTTCAAACCAGTCAAGAACCTCTACCATTCTATTCCAACATCGTGACATTGGCTCCCAACGCAACAGAAGAACAAACCAGCGCGATCAAAACACTTTGTGAAACTGCACACTTCAATCTGGCTGTGAAAGACAGCTTCAACACACTGGGCCTGACTCCTCTCGGTTTTTAGGTGCTTTTTGAAGCAAACTGGTTTTACATAAAAGCACCGTTGCAGGCAGATGTGACGGGTTGGGAACAGATCACCACTCCAGAACAACTGGCCCAATGGGAAACTCAATGGAAGGCCAGTGGCTCCTCAACAGAGCGCCAGATGTTTCTGCCGGCGCTTTTGGAAAACAAAACCATATCATTTTGGGGACGTCGATCCGGTAACAGCTATGATGCAGGCTTCATTGGAAACCGGACTGGCCGCAGCACCGGGCTCTCAAACTTCTTTGCACCAGATATGAGCGGGCATCTAGCGGCGCAAATGGCAACTCTGCTACAACGCTGGAGCGGTGTCTTACCCGTCCTTGGTTATGCACACGGGCCATTTTTAAAAGCGGTTCTCTCAGTTGGTTTTGAGAGGTTGGGCAACTTAACACTCTGGTTCAAATCACATTCCGAAAGCGGATCATTTCAATAGAAAACAAATTCAAAAACACCTCTGTTTATCCTAAATCTCAAAACAGCATTTTCTCAAATTCATGAGTAAAATCATATTTCTAATGTATTATTTAGTCATCCACCAAACTTCATTTTGGTCACAATTCATCACTAGGTCTCTGCCGCAGTTAACCTGTGCCAGAAAGAGAGATCATGACCATAGAAGTCTGGATTGCTTACGTTGTGGCCTGCATCATTTTACTTATTATTCCCGGGCCAACTGTCCTCATGGTATCCAGTTATGGCATCAGTCAGGGAAAGCGCGCCGTCGCAGTCTCGAGCTAACCGCAAAAGTTGGTGATGGGTTTCAGGCGGCGTGATTTTGGTTTGCATCACTCTCGATGCCATTTTTGAAGATGACACCCTGTATTATCTTAGGCAATTGATTTTTGCCTCTCAATTTCTGCCAGCGCTTCTCCGCTGCCTTGATCAGCATGAAGACCATTGGCATTGCAGTATCCCGGGAGAGGCAGTTCTTGGTCTGCCTTGTTCTGTGGCGCACAGTCGCAAAGGTTGATTCAATTGGATTGGTGGTTCTGATATGCCCCCAATGCTCAGCAGGAAAGTCATAAAAAGCCAACAGTTCGATCCTATCCTTGGCAAGGCATTGCGTGGCTTTGGGGTATTTGGCCTCAAATTTCTCTATGAAAAGATCAAAAGCCGTCTCAGCATCTACGCGGTTCTCTGCCATCCAGATATCCTGTAGATCTTTCTTTGCTTTGGCCTGCAAGGATTTAGGCATTTTGCTTAAGACATTCATTGTCTTGTGGACCCAGCAGCGTTGAGCTTTTGTTGTGCTAAAGACTTCCCGCAATGCCGCCCAGAAACCCAGAGCACCATCACCGACAGCCAACTTCGGTTCGATCTGCAAGCCGCGAGCTTTGAGAGCAAGCAGTAGCTCCCGCCAGCTCTGAGTATCTTCCCGGTAGCCATCATCAAAGCCAATCAGCTCTTTCTTGCCTTCCGGTGTTGCCCCGATCAACACCAGAATACAGCGACTTTCCCGTTCTCCCCGGGCTTTCAGATAGATGCCATCTGCCCACATATAAACGTAGTTGCGCGCTGACAGGTCTCTGGTTTTCCACTCTTCCCATAAAGATCGCCAGCTTTTGACAAGGCCGCGGATGACATCCGGTGAAAGGTTGGGGGCATCAACACCCAACAAAGCACTCAAAGCTTGCTGAACATTATTGGTAGAAACCCCACGCAAATAGAGCGCTGGGATCAATTCATCAAGACTGGTTGAACGGCGCAGATAATTAGGTAACAGATTGGAATGGTAATGAATTTTCTCTTCTGCATTCTCATCTCGATCCCGGATCCGAGGTTTGCTGACCGTGACTGGCCCAACGCCAGTCTGGACCTGTCGCTCTGGCAAATGCCCATGCCGAACCACCCGCTGACGGCCATCTGGTAATTTTAAGTCCGAGTAAAGCGAAAGCACGCTCATGACTTCACTCTCAATGGCCGCTCGCAAAAGTTGCTGTGCACCCGAACGCAAAACTTCCGTAAGTGCATCTTGAAATTCCCCTGGCTGCACAAGCGGGATAACACTATCATCTGTCATAGGCGTATCAGCTCCTCTGGAGTCAAAAGCAAGCCTCAATCACTTGCTATGATACGCCGCAATTCACTCCGTCACCAAGATTCACCGTTAGCTCCGCAGTCTCTGCATTGGGTGTGATGCTGGGCAGTATAATCGCCATTACAGTCGCTCTGGCGGGCCTTGGCGCAATTATCACCACCTCTGCTATCCTCTACGATATCTTAAAGTATGCAGGAGCCGCCTATCTGATCTATCTCGGGGTCAGCATGTGGCGTAGAAAATTCACCTTCAAAGGCAAGCTCAGTTTATTTCAAATTTCACAGGTCCAAATTTTCCGAGATACGTTTTTGGTCTCTGCCTTCAACCCCAAAGACATGCTGTTTTTCGTAGCTTTTCTGCCGCAGTTTATTGCTTATGAGGGGGCTGTCTTCACCCAGCTTATTATTCTTGGCACAACATTTGTGGCGTTAGGAGGCTTAAACACAATCTTGTGGTCCTCCATGGCTGGCGGCTTTCGCAACATGATCACAAATTCAAATGTGATGGGACGCATCAACAAAGTAGGTGGAACAGGCTTATTCAGCGCCGGAATCTTCACGGCAATCTCTGGCCGGCTGAGCTGACAACACAAAGCCCGGTCTCCCGCGCTTTTCATTTGAATTAGCGCAGCAGTGTCTTCAAAGCATCCGCCACAATGATAGTCGCCGCTTTCAAATCCGAAAGCTGAAGATGTTCATCCGCCCCATGAGCATTGGCCTCCAGTATGGACCGAGGCCCTGCTCCATAAAGCACTGTCGGAATCCCGGCCTCGGAATAATGCCGCGCATCGGTATAAAGCGGAGCACCAGTTGCTTCCAGCTCAATTCCAAGCACTTCCCGAGCAGGCCATTGCAAGGCTTCTACCAGTTTTTTCGCGCCGGGCAACTCTCGCAAGGGTTCGGCAATCATGATGCGGCGACATTCCACTTCAACACCGCAATCCTCCGGCACAACAGATTCAATCAACTCTGTCAGCTGCTCTTCAACCGCAACCCCGTTTTCCTCTGGGATCAAACGACGATCAATGCGCAGTGATACCCGATCCGGCACCACATTGGTGTTGATGCCACCTGAGATGAGACCAACAGTGATTTGGGGTGAACCAATGCCTTTTTGCGCACTGGTGATGGACGCAAGACGTTCCCGCTCCTTATAAATTGCAGCAAGCACAGGTGTCGCTGCTTGTAAGGCATCCGCACCTGTGTCCGGCATAGCCGCGTGGGCCTGCTTACCGCGCAAGATCACCTCCATATGCAAACAGCCATTATGGGAGGTCGTTACAGCATAAGAAAAGCCAGCGGAAAAAGCATAGTCAGGCTTGGTCAGTTCCTGTTCCAAAAGCCATTTTGGTCCAACAAAACCGCCTGCTTCCTCATCATATGTCAGATGCAGTTCAACGGTGCCCTCAAGCTCTTCAGCTCGCTCTTTCAAAGCCAGCAGTGCAAAAGCATAGGTCGCAAAATCACTCTTTGAAACAGCAACACCGCGGCCATACATAGCCCCGTTTTCAATCTCCGCACCATACGGGTCTTTGGACCATCCATCCCCTGGAGGGACCACATCACCATGTGCATTGAGCGCAATCACAGGCCCCATCCCAGTACCAAAGACTTCGCGAATAATTAGATTTGTTGCAGAAATCATGCCGTGTTGACGCACAAACGGCTCCGGTACAGGGTGTTTTTCAACCGTAAAACCCAGATCTTTCAGCAATTCAGCTGACCGCATAGCGTGGCGCTCCGTATCCCCCGGTGGGTTATCGCTGGGCACCTTCACCAATTCACGCAGGAATTCTACCTGCTCTGCAAATCGGTCTTCAATCGCGGCCTTCATCATTGCTCCCCTTGGTTTCTGCGGTACTCACAATCCACTGGATAAGCGCGGTCGTGGCAACCCCCATGTCACTCTGGTCAACATGTTCCAGTGGATTATGACTAATCCCGCCCCGGCACCGCACAAACAACATGCCGATATCGGTCAGTTTTGCCATAACTTGCCCATCATGCCCCGCACCAGACATCAACGTGTAAGGCTTTATCCCAGTTCGCACAAAGGCATCCCGAGCACAGGCCTGAAACTGCTCTGAACACGCTGTAGTATCAACAGTGTGGTAATGCGTAAGGGAAATGGAAAGCCCACGTTTCGCCCCGATACGCTCCGCCTCGCACATCACGGCATCAACAGCTTCTATGCGCGGGCCATCACTGGCAGCGCGAATATCAAGGCTCATGATGACACGGGCTGGAATTACGTTGACAGCGCCGGGCAAAACATCCAGCTCCCCAACAGTTGCCACCACACTGTGCTCGTACCGATCAAGCGCAATTTGTTCAATAGCACCAATCAACTCACTGGCCGCAACCAAAGCATCCTGCCGCAATGGCATGGGAACAGTGCCCGCGTGCCCGGCCATACCGCTCACCTCAATACGGTAGCGGCTGGACCCGGCAATGGAACTCACAATACCAAGCGCAAGCCCTTCTGCCTCAAGGCATGGCCCTTGCTCAATGTGAATTTCCAAATACCCGAGAACATCCTCTGATTTGTAAGCACAGGAGGGATAGTCACCGGCCTCAAGCCCAAAGCTGGAAAGGGCCTGACGAACCGAGATCCCGTCTTTGTCTTCTGCATCCAGTTCAGCAGGAATAAGAACACCGGCGACTGCACTGGAAGAGCTGAGAGTTGTGGGAAACCGAACGCCTTCCTCATCACCAAAGGCAAGAACCTCAACATCAAACGGAGGCGCCTGCCCGCTTTTTTTCAGCTCCTGAGCGGCCAGAATTCCGCAGATAACACCCAGCGTCCCATCATAGGCACCGGCATTGCGCACGGTATCTATGTGCGAACCAATCAGTAGTGTTTTGCGTGGTGTATCGTTTAAGCCAACCGGCGACAAACGACCGCGAACGGTACCCATTGCATCCACACAAACATCAAGGCCAGCCTCAATCATCCAGCCCTTGACCAGCTCAATCGCTTGTTTGTGAGAGTTGGAAAGATAAAGACGGGTCAGCGCAGTCTCATCATCGGAAAGCGCTTGAAGTGCCGCACTCATCTTGGCGGCTTGCGCTCCAAGCCCCATAGTCTCATCCCTTAGATCTACCCTCATTGGTTCCGTTCTCGTTGGCCTGCATTAAGGCTCAAAGGCAGCTATTTCTTCCACAACCAGATCTTCAAGCCGGAACCGGAAGATACGGCAAATCTGACGCAAAGCCTCAGCAAATTCCTCATCCGCCGAGTTTTTCAAACGAATTTGAAACGCCTCCAAAATTTGGTGCTTGGTCGCGCCCTTCACCGCAAAGATGAAGGGAAAACCATAGAAGGATTTGTAGGCGTTATTAAACTCAGTAAACTGCGCATACTCAACATCTGTCAGCTGATCTAAACCGACACCAGCTTGTTCATTGACGGATGATGCTTCCATCTGCCCAGCCCGGGCTGCTTTGCCAGCAAGGTCAGGATGCGCCCGGATCAAAGCCAATTGCGCGTCGGAACCTGCGGCCAGCAAGACATCAGCAAAAGATTGAATCAACCCATCACGAGAGGCAAATGGGGCCTCCCGATAGGCAACAACGCAAACCCAGGGCGAGTGTTCCGCAACCCCTCCAAACACCTCGGTAAAGGTGTCCAGAGAAAACTGGTTTATCTCTTCAAGACGATAAGAGTTCATGACCGCCCCTTTAATGGCTCTTCTGTAACCAAGCACCCAGAACTTCGCGTTCTTTGGTGGTCATACCCGTCTCATTACCAAGCGGCATAGCAGAGGAGCGAACAGCCTGTGCCATGATCAAAGCTTCATAACGGCGCAAATCCGCAACACTGTCCAGCTCGATGTTCTTAGGCGCTTCAGAGAAGGATTCGTTTGTCGGCGTTGCACTATGGCAAGCCGTGCAGTGCGTCTGTGCAATCGCCAGCGCATCTCCATCAAGAACCGGACCATGCACACCGCCAAGCTTTGCAGGTTGAGTGACAATAAGGGCAGCCACAAGGCTCACGGCAGCAGCAGGCAGCGCCCACCAGAAATTACCAAAGCTATCATGAGCGTCATGACGGTTGATGAAGTGACGAACCATACCGCCCATCACAAGGATCAGCGCAACCACTAGAACCGGCTGACTGTGCCCCGTCAAAAGCGGATAGTGGTTGGACACCATCATCAGCAAAACAGGCAGGGTTAAATAGTTGTTGTGAACAGAGCGCTGCTTGCCAATTTTGCCAAGCGCAGCATCGGGTTCACGTCCAGCCAACAGAGCTGCTGTGATTTTCTTCTGGTTCGGAACGATCACCACAAACACGTTAAAGGCCATAAATGTGCCAATCAACGCACCCACATGGATGAGGACACCCCGACCGGAAAACACCTGAGCATAACCGTAGGTCGCACCCAGAATGATTACCAGCAGACAAGCTGCCAGCAACGGCGTGTTCTGGCCAATTGGTGAGCGACACAAACGGTCATAGACAATCCAGCCAGCAAACAACGACACAACCGAAATGGAAATCGCTTCCACAGGCAGAAGCTTCATCACTTCGGGGTCGATGAGATAAACGGTAGCATTGAAATAGTACTGGACAGTCAGCAGCGCAAAGCCGGAGACCCATGTGAGATACGCATCCCACTTATACCAGATCAGATCGCTTGGCAGCTCTTTAGGCGCCACCATAAACTTTTCGACGTGATAGAATCCGCCGCCGTGCACTTCCCAGGCACTGCCGAGAATACCCGGTGCCTGCCCTTCCCGTTTACGAAGGGAAAGGTCGAGTGCGATGAAATAAAACGAGGTCCCAATCCAGCCCACGCCCACAATCAAGTGAAACCAGCGGAAAAGCAGATTGAGCCATTCACTAAGGAACGTGGCTGTCATGGTCTTGTTCTTCTAATTGCAAATGAAAAGGAAAAGCTGGTGGGAGTAGCCCCCCACCAAGAAAATTTAGGAAAAGAGAGCACCAGAAAAAGGCGGCGCCCTCGATGCTGTAGCTTATTTTGGCAGCTGGTCGTCGATGCCTTTGACGTAGAAGTTCATGGACAGCAGAGCGCCATCTTCAGCAACTTCGCCGTCCTTCAAGAAGACTGAGCCATCCTGCTTCATCACTGGACCAGTGAATGGCTTCAGTTCACCAGACTTGATCGCAGCAAGGGTCTTGGTTGCAGCATCGGCAACATCAGCTGGAATGTTGGTAAAGGGAGCCATGTGAACCATGTCCATGTCCAGACCACCCCAAGTGTCGCCACCCTTCCAGGTACCGTCCATAACAGCCTGAACGCGGGAGATGTAGTAAGCGGACCAATCATCAACAATCGCAGTTGCCTGAGATTTAGGCGCAAACTTGATCATGTCAGATGCCTGACCGAAACCCATGATGCCACGTACAACTTCAGGAATCGGGAAAGAACCGATGTAGCCAGCAGTGCCGGACTTGGAGATTTTAGCAGCAACCTGACCAAGAACATAGCGACCTTCATAGAAGCGTGCGCCGTAGCTGGAAACGTTTTTCGCCTGCTTGTAGCCAGTTGCATGCTCAAACTTCACTTTCGGGAACTTCTTCGCAACCTTCATGGTTGGGTTCATGTAACCAAAAGACGTTGTAAAGATCAGCTCATGACCGGACCGTGCCAGACGCTCAATCGCGCGTTCAGCATCGGCACCTTCTGGAACGCTCTCGATGTAAGTTGTTTTAACTTTTTCACCGAAATACTTTTCCAGTGCCAAACGACCCTGATCATGCTGGTAAGACCAACCGTGGTCAGAAACAGGACCAACATAGATAAAACCGATTTTCATCGGATCAGCAGCAACGGATGCTCCTGCAGATAGGCCAAGAGCAACTGCAGCAGTCGCTGCAAGTTTGAAGATAGTGCGCATATTGCGCTCCCCTTTTGATTTAGCAGCAGCCCGGCCACGCAACACCCTAATCAGCGTGACGGGAGACACTTTCAAGAACCAAATGAAACGACAGTGCCAAGCAAATGCGCAAAGAACAGATCTGGTGCTCTGTTCAGCGCATTTGTGCGCTCTCAAGTTCGTTTCCTGCATTGTTTTCGCTCGCACATATAGGCGATCATTTATTTGTGCGCGGGCAGGTTTCCGCAAGTCGTGTATCCGCGAATAAAAACATATTCACTCAGATATTTAAGTCTCTGTTATCTATATTTTCGTCCTTCCGTGTATACGAAGGACGAGCAACAAGCAATTTGACCAATGGCTACTCTGAGCTCATTGGCCAAGTCACATGTATTCTTAACGATCTGGTACGAATGGCTTACCAAGACATGCAGGTGTATTCACCTTTGCAAGTGTCTTATTACGCGAAATCATAATCAGCACGATAATCGTTGCCAAATATGGCAGTGCAGACATCAGCTGCGTTGGAAGCGCGATGCCAGCGGCCTGCGCGTGGAACTGCAAGATGGAAACTGCCCCAAACAAATACGCGCCAACCAGCACCCGCGCTGGGCGCCAGGATGCAAACACCACCAGAGCCAGCGCAATCCAGCCCCGTCCAGCCGTCATGCCTTCCACCCACTGCGGGGTGTAGATAAGGGAAAGGTAAGCTCCAGCTAGACCGGAACACGCACCCCCAAACATCACAGCCAGATAGCGCACCTGAATGACGGAATAGCCAAGCGAATGCGCCGATGCATGATTGTCACCCACGGCGCGAATAATCAGCCCTGTGCGGGATCTGAACAATACAAAATAAACTGCAATCACCAACCCATAACTGGCGTAAACCAGCACATCTTGATTGAACAACAACGGCCCGATGAACGGAATTGCAGACAGGCCCGGAATGGCAATTGGCTCAAGCCGGATGCCCGGCTGACCAATAAACGCTTCCCCGACCATACCAGACAGACCAAGCCCAAGAATGGTCAAAGCCAAACCCGTCGCCACTTGATTGGCCATCAAGTTGAGCGTCAGGAAGCCAAACAACAGGCTCATGCCAACACCGGCCAGCATAGCAGCAATGATGCCCACACTAGGAGACCCAGTTGCCTGCGTTGCTGCAAAACCCATCACAGCCCCAACAATCATCATGCCCTCAACACCCAGGTTGAGAACACCGGAGCGCTCTACCACCAGCTCGCCAATAGCGGCCAGCAACAACGGGGTGGAGGCTGTGATAATGGTGAGAAGGACAGCTTCAATCATCGCCATGTCAGACATTGGCTGCCTCCTTTAAACGCTTGGTGCTGAAAATTAACTTGACCTTGTAAAGAATGAGCGTGTCACACGCCAGAACGAAGAACAGCAACATGCCCTGAAACACCCGCGTGATTTTATCAGTCAAACCAAGACTCACCTGCGCTGACTCGCCGCCGATGTAGGAAAGACCAAGCAACAGGCCAGCAAACAGAATGCCGATCGGGTTCAAACGCCCAAGGAACGCAACAATAATCGCTGTAAAGCCGTAGCCGGGAGAGATAATTGGGGTCAGCTGCTCAATGGAACCAGAGACCTCCGCCATGCCTGCAAGACCAGCGAGACCGCCGGAAACGAGGAACCCGAACCAAACAACACCTTTGCTGGAGAACCCGGCAAAACGACCAGCACGCGGGGTCTCTCCCATCACCTTGATCTCAAAGCCCTTGAGTGTACGCGTCAACATCCACCAGACCACAAGAACGGCAACCACGGCAAAAATCATACCGATATGCAAACGCCCTTCGCCAATCTTTGGCAAAACGTGTGCCGCATCAAACAAACGGCTTTCCGGGAAGTTGTAACCATCCGGGTCACGCCATGGACCACGCACAAGGTAATCCAGAATGTACTGTGCGATATACACCAGCATCAGGCTGGTGAGGATCTCGTTGGTTCCAAACTTAACCTTCAAAAACGCCGGAATAGACGCCCACGCCATACCGCCCAGAATACCCATCAGGACCATGATCGGTAGAGCCAGCGGGCCGGTATAATCAAAGAATAGGATTGGAACGACGGAGCCAGCCAGCGCACCCATGGTGAACTGGCCTTCGGCCCCAATATTCCACGAATTGGATAGGAAGCAAACAGACAGGCCAACCGCGATGAGGATCAACGGCCCCGCCTTCACCAGCAGTTCTTCAATGGACCAGCTGGTGGTCAGCGGCTCAATAAAATAGGCGTAAAGAGCATCAACCGGGTTATATCCCATGGTCGCAAACAGGATTGAGCCACAAACCAACGTAAGCCCAATCGCGATCAACGGAGACACAACGGTCATCAGCTGTGAATGCTCAGAGCGTTTCTCAAGTTCAATGCGCATTGAGGGCTCCCTTCGTCTTATGGTTCGAAGACGAAGCCACTTTGACCTCCCCCATACCGGCCATTAACAAGCCGATTTTTTCACGGTTCATATCCGCAGAAGGATCTGCCGGAGATAATTCACCTCGAGAGATAACCGCAATGCGATCCGCAACCTCATAGATCTCATCAAGATCCTGAGAGATCACGAGAATAGCCGAGCCGCTACGGGCCAGATCAATAATCGCCTGACGAATAAGCGCCGCAGCGCCAGCATCGACACCCCATGTGGGCTGATTGATCACAAGCACTTTCGGCACCCGGTCCAGCTCACGCCCAACGACGAACTTTTGTAAGTTACCACCGGAGAGAGAGCGAGCCTCAGGATTGTCGTGAGACATCCGCACATCATAAGAAACAGTGATGCGCTTTTCCATTTCAGAAGCTTTGACCTGATTGAGCATGCCGTTCTTGATCAGACCTGGCTCGCATTTATAGCGGGTCAGTAAGATATTGTCAGAAAGCACAAAGCCCGGAACCGCCCCGTGACCCAAACGTTCCTCAGGAACGAAAGCAGCACTCAGCAAGCGGCGATCATTGATCTTGCGCTTGCCAACAGGCACACCGCAAATCTCAACAGCGTAAGCATCTTTAATCAGTGTTTCACCGGAGATCGCATCAAACAGCTCAGTCTGACCGTTGGCAGCAATACCCGCCACAGCAACAATTTCACCGCCGCGCAAGTCCAGATTGACGTTTTTCAGCTCAACGCCAAATGCGCCATCGGATGGGATAGACAGATTACGCAGCTTCAGCATCACATCACCGGGCTTTGACTCCGTTGCAGATGCTGAAATGTCATGCACATCACCGCCCACCATCATACGGGCGAGGCTGGCGGGGGTTTCCTGAGCCGGGTCGCATCCACCCACCACACGCCCGTGACGCATAATGGTGGCGTTGTGACAGATCCGCTTTACCTCTTCCAACCGGTGGGAGATGTAAAGGATTGCACAGCCTTCAGAGGCAAGCCGCTGCAAGGTAATGAAAAGCTGATCTGCTTCTTGCGGGGTCAAAACCGAGGTCGGCTCATCCATAATGATCAAGCTGGGGTTCTGCAAAAGGCAACGCACAATTTCAATACGCTGACGAATGCCAACCGGGAGATCCGCTACAAGCGCTGTAGGATCCAGTGGCAGGCCATACTTTTGGGAAACCTCAGTGATACGTTTGGAAAGCGCTTCAATTTTTTCGCCCTTAGGCAAGGCAAGCGCAATGTTTTCAACCACACTCAGGGCTTCAAACAATGAAAAGTGCTGGAACACCATTCCAACGCCCAGTTTACGGGCTGCAGCAGGGTTGGCGATTGAAACGCGTTTACCCTTCCAGAGGATCTCACCGGCACCAGGTTCCAATGCACCGTATAAAATTTTAACGAGAGTGGATTTGCCAGCTCCATTTTCGCCCAGCAACGCGTGTATTTCGCCCTGCTTAATAATAAGATCGACAGTATCGTTCGCAAGAATGTCACCAAATCGCTTGGTAATGCCTCTTGCTTCTATGAGATCTTCACCCGCTGTCACCAGGGCCGACCTCTGATCATGTTCCATCGTGTTCCGTTCCCCCTAATAAATCTCAAGGTGCTTCTGCGAAGCTAACAAGCAAGCCTAAAATCCCCTTTGGAAATGCTCATCTGTTTTTCTTTTACCACAAGCAGTTGAGCGGCAATAGAAATGGCAATATCCGACGGTTTTTTGCTTTTAATATCAGTAATTCCAACCGGACAAACAAGCTGTTTGCACTGCGCCTCCGATATTCCGGAGCTTTTGAACCGACTTAGTGTTCGCGCACGCTTTGTAGCACTGCCTATTAATCCAACAAATGCCAGGTCCGATCTTCGAACAGCGGCATCTACTATAGCATGATCACGTTTGTGGTCATGGGTCATTACAATGACATAGTTTCCCGGCTCAAGATTCTTTACGATGACTTGAGGCTCGTTTAGATGAATGCAGCGGATATTGGAAGGCACATATTTAGGAAAAATTTCGGCTCTTTCATCAACCCAACTAATCTTAAACCCCAATGACGCCATCGCCAGCACCACAGCCTTGCCAACATGCCCTGCTCCGAACAGGTACAGATGAGGTCTATCCTCCCCAAACCTCTCCGTTAATTTGCCTTGATTTAACGCAACCGCAGGCCCGTTTTCATCACTTGCATGTGCCGGTAACACATGCCTTTCAAGGCGGTCAGAACCGCAAACATTTGCAATCGTTGAAAAATTTCCCACCTCTTCTTGTGTGGAAAAATCATGTGCAGTCTTCAAATTACTCAAATCAAACTGTTCAAAAGCGATTTTTACCCTGCCACCACAGCATTGGCCAAGGTCTGGACCCAGCGCATAAGACCGTGTTTGGAACGAAGAAACAGTTTTCTTCATCATTAAAACGGCTTCATGCAAAACGTCATATTCCAAACGGCCGCCACCAATGGTGCCTTTGAAGGTCATATTCGGGCGCACCACCATGCGCGTGCCAACCTCGCGGGGAGATGATCCGGCAATCTCAAGAATGCTCACCAGAACGCATCTTTGAGTTGCTTCAAGAGCCGCAGTGACGTCTCCCCAGACGAGCATTATGCCCCCTCTCCGATTTTGATCGCTTTGACGGCTTTCAAAATTGCTTCAGGCGTTGCCGGTGCATTCAACCTTGGCAGAACACCCTTGTTCAGGCTCGCGACGGCATCGTTGATGGCGCAGAACACTGAGATCGGCAGCATCAACGGCGGTTCGCCAACCGCCTTGGACCGGTAGATCGTTTGTTCCGGATTCCCCGCAGATTCGTAGAGAGAGACGTGGAACTCTTCCGGCACATCAGAAGCGGTTGGAATTTTGTAGGTAGAGGGCGCATGGGTCCGCAAACGACCTGCATCATCAAACCACAACTCTTCAGTTGTCAGCCATCCCATGCCTTGCACAAAACCGCCTTCAATCTGGCCAATGTCCAATGCCGGGTTTAGGGACTTCCCAACATCATGGAGCACATCAACCCGCTCAACCTTCATTTCACCGGTCATTGTGTCGATGGTCACTTCAGAACAAGAGGCACCGTAAGAAAAGTACAGGAATGGATGGCCCTGTGCTTTTTCCCGATCCCAAAAAATCTTGGGCGTTTTATAAAAGCCAGAGGACGACAGATGTATCCGGTTTTCATAGGCAAGCTGAGCCAAGTCCTTGACAGAAATCTTAGGGTCGCCGGCAATACACATCTGGTTATCACAGAGCGCGATATCGCCTTCGGAAACACCAAAGTGCTCAGCGGCAAAGGCTTTGAGCCGCCCAACAATCTCACGGCACGCAATAGCTGCCGCCATACCGTTCAGATCTGTCCCCGAGGACGCAGCCGTCGGCGATGTATTGGCAACCTTAGAGGTGTTGGTGGCGGTGATCTTCACGCGGTCAAGGCTGACACCCATCTCCGCCGCAGCAATCTGCGCAACTTTTTGGTAAAGCCCTTGCCCCATCTCCGTGCCACCGTGATTAAGGTGTAAAGACCCATCGCGGTACAAATGCACCAGAGCGCCAGCTTGGTTGAGATGAAGGAGTGTAAACGAAATGCCGAATTTCACCGGCGTCAGCGCAATACCCTTTTTCAGAATTGGGCTAGAGGCATTAAAGGCTTCAATCGCCTTGCGCCGGGCGCGGTAATCCGAGCTCTGCTCCAGTTGATCCACCAGATTGGAAAGTACATCGCATTCATCAACTGATTGACCATAGGGCGTTGTATTACGCCCTTCGCTATAGAAATTGGCTTTGCGTACATCCAACGGATCCTGCCCCAACCGAAGGGCTATGGCATCCATCAGGCGTTCAGCTGCAAACATCCCTTGCGGGCCACCAAACCCACGGAAAGCCGTATTAGAAACCGTGTTGGTTTTCAGCCGTTTAGAACTGATAAGCACCTCAGGATAGAAGTAGCTGTTATCTGCATGGAACATAGCCCGATCATTGATACCAAGCGACAAATCTGCCGAATGCCCACAGCGGGAATTGAGATCAATCTGCACAGCTTCAATCTTGCCAGTGTCATCGAAACCAGCCGCGGCATGTACCACAAAATCATGCCGTTTTCCGGTCAAGATCATATCATCATCGCGGTCCAACCGGCATTTACACGGACGCCCAGTCGCTCTGGCCGCTAACGCTGCAAGCGCGGCCCATTGGTTGGCCTGAGATTCCTTACCGCCAAACGCACCGCCCATACGGCGCACTTCAACTGTTACCGCAGCTTCATCAACCCCTAAAACCTTGGCGATGGTGTGCTGAACCTCAGTGGGGTGCTGCGTAGAGGAATGCACCAGCATCTCTCCATCCTCCCCCGGTACAGCAAACGCAATCTGGCCTTCCAGATAAAAATGCTCCTGCCCACCCAGAGAAAAACTCGTCTCCACACTTTGTGCAGATTGACCAATCACAGTCTCAGGCGATCCTCTGCGAAATTCATAGTCCGGCAACACCGTCTGCTCCGCCTTCAGAGCATCCGCAACGCTCACCACCGGCTTGGAGGGTTCCACATCGATCTGAGCCAACTTCGCCGCCTTACGGGCTTGCAAGCGCGTTTCAGCGACAACAAGAAACACAAGCTGACCATGAAATACGATTGTGCCTGACACAAGAACCGGATCATCACCCATAACAGGCGAACAATCATTAATGCCGGGAATATCCGAGGCGGATAGTACCGTAACAACACCTGGAGCTGCGCGCACAGCACTCAAATCAATATTGATAATCCGCCCGCATATTGCATCACGCGCATACCCCGGCGCCACATGCAACGTGCCATAAGGCTCGATCATATCGTCAATATATGTGGCCGTTCCCGCCACATGTTTGAGAGCGCTATCGTGTTTGTAAGGACGACCAACAACCAGCGCAATCTCAGGTTTAGCCAGTGTTTTTTCAAGGAGAAAAGTTGACATGCGCACCTCCTGAAATCAATTCACGTTGACCGGAAACACGGGCATTTTGCGAAGATAGGCCAGACGCCTCAATCAACGCCTTTTCCAGCAGTGATCGTCCTACACTGCACCTGTAATCACTGGAGGCACGCATATCACTTAAGGGAGAATAATCCCGCTCAATCGCGTTAAGTGCCATCTCCCAGCTGGAACGGTCCTCAAGATGAGCGCCGATTAACACCATCTCTGAACAAGCTGCCCGTTTGGGCGTTGCCGCCATACCGCCAAAAGCGATCCGCACGTCTATGAGCAGGCCGTCCTTAACAGTAAACCGGAAGGCGGCCATAATAGCGGAAATATCCTGATCAAACCTCTTGGAAATTTTGTAGGCTCTGAAGATCTGATCCTCAGCCAAACGCGGCACAGTTATAGATGTCAGCACTTCACTGGCAGCAATATTTTGTTTGCCGTAATCAATGAAGTAGTCCTCCAACGGCAACGTGCGCCTGCCTCGATTGCTTTGCAGCTCTATCTCTGCATTCAGCGCAATCAGCATCGGCGGCATATCGCCAATCGGAGAGCCGTTGGCAATATTACCGCCAACAGTGCCAGAGGCACGAACCTGCTTCGACCCAATCCGGCTAATGACGGTTTCAAGATCTGGATCGATCTTCTTTAAAAATTGCTCTGCCACCGCATAAGAGGCACCAGCTCCCAACCGAATGCCCTGCTCATCCTCATAGCAGGTGCTCAAGCCGTTCACCCGGCCCAGATAAATAACCTTTGGCAGGTCTTTGAGGTGCTTGGTGATCCACAGCCCAACATCCGTAGCGCCTGAAACCAGTGTTGCGTCCGTATGCTCACCATAGGTCTCCAACAAGCTTTGAAAACTGGCCGGAGCGAAAAAGAACCCATCGCCGGACCCAACAAGAATATCCTGAGCATCCTGTAAAACCTGTAGTTTTGCCTCTGTCTCAGTTGCCCGGGCCGCGAATGTATCATTCAAACCAGAACGACAGGCCTCCATCGCAGCATCGACAATAGGACGATAACCGGTACATCGGCACAGATTGCCTGCAATCCAGTCCGTTACGTTTTTGCGCGTAAGTCCAGCTGTGTTGGTGTGGTAGAGTGTAAACAGGCTCATTACAAAACCGGGCGTACAAAACCCGCATTGTGACCCATGAAGATCTGCTAAAGCCTGTTGCACGGGATGCAACCCATCCGGCCTTTCAAGATCTTCAACTGTCAGCAGTTCGCAACCATCAATCTGGCCAAGCAGCAAAATACAGCTATTTACGGGCTCATAGACCAACTTGCCATCACGCAAACGACCAAGCGCTATTGTGCAAGCCCCGCAATCCCCTTCACCGCAACCTTCTTTGGTGCCTGTAGAACGCTCTGTCAGGCGCAAATAATCAAGCAAGGTTGTTGTTGGCTCAAAACGATCAAGCTCAACCAACTTACCTTTACGAAGAAACCGTATTGCGGTGCGCATCAGTTCAGCTCCCCCTGTACGTGGTGTAACCGTAGGGTGAAAGCAGGAGTGGCACATGATAATGGCTGTTTACGTCAGCAATACCAAATCTGATTGGAACAACGTCAAGAAATGCCGGTTCAGATAGAGAAACACCGTCACCGCGCAAATAATCGCCTGCATGGAAGCGAAGCTCATAGGTGCCGAGTGTGAGACTATCCCCGTCCAGCAGTGGTCCATCAACACGCCCATCCTCATTCGTCACGAACGTGCCAAGCGGTAAGGCAACCTCACCATTGAGGCGAACCAGCTCAATACGCACGCCTTGGGCAGGCTTTCCCTGAGCACTATCTAAAACGTGGGTGGTCAAACGCCCCATAGTTTCCTCGTCTGTTCAAAAGCATCAACAAGAGATGCTAGAATCTACGTGAAATTACACAGTGCATGACTCTAGGTGACAACAAAAGAACAAAAAAACGCTATGCATGATGCTTTTTAGGCATCAGATGTAGGCAACATCTTTTCCAATCTTGCCACGGCTTGCTCAAAAAAGATTGCTGGAGCCAATGCCAGACCGCGTAATGACGAGGTAATAATACAGAAATGATCAACCGCTAAAGCAGGGTCAGCCAGTGGTTTAAACACCAGCCGCTGGGCGGCAAGTTCCTCTTCCAGCCCAATCACTGTCTGAAATGCAATCATCTCTCCAGAACGCACAAGATGCTTCATAAAGCGCAGGGAATTTGCCTCTACGCTCGTCAGCCCTCCAATGGAACTCAGCGACAAAGCCACATCCAACCGGCCTCGCAGCGATATGCCATGAGCTGGCATGGCAACTGGATGCTCAAAACATTGAGCAAGAGTGACATCCTCTTTGCCTGCCAAAGGATGTGTTGGAGCCATAATTGCCCCTATTTGGAGCGCCTGCTTGAAGGAAACATGGAGCGCGTCAGTTTCTGGCGGTTCAAACGTGAACCCTACATCTACCTCAGCCCGCTCTACCGCCTGTGCAACACGGTCCGCACTCATCACCTGCACCTTCACATGAATGCCGCTGTAATCTTTGCGAAACTGCGCAATAAGCTCCGGCAAGATTGCTTCCGTTACGCTTTCTACAGTCGCAATGGAAACAACGCCGCGCCGCAACCCCTTCAACGCATCAAGCTCATCACCGGTAGCGTGCAAGTCTGAAAGCGTTCTACGGATATGCGCCAGCAGGATTTCGCCGGCAGAAGAAAGACGGATCGTGCGGCCCACACGTTCAAAGAGCTCCATCCCGAGCTGCTTTTCCAGCGTTAGGATTTGCCGGTTCACTGCTGAAGATGCCACATTAAGCTTGCGAGCTGCCGCCCGAATGGAGTTTGCTTCAGCTGCTTCGGCAAAGTACCTCAGCGCTGGTCCATAAAGATACCGCGATCGATCCATCTGCTCTCCCTGTATTTACGCTGTTCTATCCTTAAGGAATGATGACAGTTGCCCCGGTGGTTTTACGGCCTTCAAGATCGATATGCGCCTGCGCGATATCTTTTAAGTCATAACGTTGATTGATCTGAATTTTCACTGTGCCATCAGCCACCGCTGCAAACAGATCTCCAGCCGTTTCTTCAAGTTCCCACCGTTCCGCTATGTAGCTGAACAAGGTAGGGCGGGTCGCAAACAGGGAACCCTTCTGAGACAAAATTCCCATATTAAAATCAGGAAGCGGGCCAGAAGATTGACCAAATGAACACCACAACCCGCGTGGGCGAATGCAATCCAGAGACGCAGGGAATGTATCCTTGCCAACACCGTCATAGACTACATCACAGCCGCGACCATCGGTGATCTCGCGGACACGTCCAACCCAATCCTCGCTCTTGTAATTGATCACATACTGATAGCCATTTGCCTGAGCCAACCGAGCCTTTTCCTCTGAGCTGACCGTCCCGATAACAGTCGCACCAAGGGCGGAGGCCCATTGCCCCACAATCAAACCAACACCACCAGCAGCAGCATGATAGAGCAACGTAGTATCCTCAGTTACCTTATAGGTCTCACGCAACAGATAACGTGCTGTCATGCCCTTCAGCATCAACGCGGCAGCTTGTTCATCACTCACCCCATCAGGAATTTTAACAAGCACGCTGGCAGGAATGTTCCGTTCTTCGCTGTAGGCCCCCAAAGGCCCAGCATAGGCGATACGATCCCCCACTGAGAGGCTTGTGACGCCTTCTCCGAGCGCAATAACAACGCCCGCGCCCTCATTGCCCGGAATGAAGGGCAGACCAGCTGGTGCTGGATAGAGGCCAGAGCGGAAGTAAGTATCAATGAAGTTGAGGCCGATAGCTGTATGACGAATACGCACTTCACCGGCCTGCGGTGATGGCAGGTCTATTTCCACATAGGTGAGAACGGACGGATCACCAGTTTTTTCAACGCGTACTGCACGGACCATTAGGACATCCCCTTATAAACAACAGGGTACGGAGTTTGACCATATTGCCCGCAAGTTGCAAGCAGCTTGAACCAATCGTACATTCCATAGAGAAACTATAGGTTCAAAACGCAAAACGCCCGACCAACAGGCCGGGCGTTCTATCTTTAAATACGGAAAGAATCAGATCTTCCGAAACACTTGATGAGCAGCCCCAACGCAGAACAGATAAAGGCTGGTCGCTGTGATCAACGCAAACAGCCAGTTCTCAATAATAAAGTCCTGATAAAGCGCCAGTGCCAGCGCGGCACTCCAGACCATCAAAATGCTAATTGTCAAAGGGCGCCATTTCACTGTGCGAACAGGATGAACAAACTCAACGGGTGCAAATGTCAAAACGGAGCACACAATGACCATACCAATAATGATCCACGGTGGAGATTGCAGCGTCACCAGCACGACGATCACCATGTTCCAGACACCTGGAAAGCCGCTAAACCCGCCACTGTCGGTTTTCATGTTTCCATCAGCGAAATAAATCGCGCCGGTAAACACAATCACCGCTCCAGCTAAGAGTCCCCAGAATTCTGAAAGCAATCCGCTCTGGTAAAGCGCAAATGCAGGCAGGAAAACATAGGTGGCATAGTCAATCACCAAATCCAGAATAACGCCGCTCCAACGCGGCAAGCGATTCTGTATGTCATACTTGCGCGCTAAAGGACCATCCAGCCCGTCGACAACGAGTGCCACCCAGAGCCAGAAAAACATCATAGGCAGATTGCCGTTCGCTCCTGCGACAAGCGCAAACAACGCTATGGGCGCACCCAATGCGGTGAGTATGTGAATGAGGAACAGCCGGGTTTGAGTCTGACCAGTCAACTTCAGGTCCTTTATTATTCTTTAGGTGAAAGCACCGTTTAGAACAATCTATCGCCCAAAGCTTCAAAGAGTGGTAAGTCCGCCCGAGCAAAATAGATGTTTGCAGCGCCCCATAGCAGAAGCGCGGTGCCTATTCCATAGCTTGTAAACGGTGTTTTGCTCTTTTTTTCAAGTGTCATTATGAGACCAAGCAGCGCGATCCAAATAATATTCATGATTCCCACCGCAAACATAAGCACCATGAGCGCCCAACAGCACCCCAGACAATAAAGACCCTGCTCAATTCCAAATTGGAACGCGCTCTGTTTTTGCTCACCTGAATGCAAGGCCAGTGCCACGTTAGGGGTACGGCACCGGTCCAGACAAGACTGTTTTGAAGGGGTAAATTGATAGATTGCCGCCGCAATCACAGTGGTAATGGTTAGGCTGGAAAAGACAGGCATCATCATAGGCGTCATTACACCCACTTCATGCAGCAGCCCTTGTGCCACAGTTGCAACCACTGAAAACGCGGTCCACACCGCCAGATACCCACCAGCAACAACATAAATCGCTTTGCCGCCCCGCGCTTCATGATAGGTCTGCAACATTGGCATTGCAGTTGGTAACATCATGGCCAGAACCATCATAAACCACATCATAAACAGCAGAAAATAGTCGTAAAGGCCCATATTAAGCAGGCCCGGCATACCAAACGCTTCCTGAGCCAACGGCAAACAGAGCGACGCCAACTGCACACGAATATGCTCAGGCAGGCCATTGAACATGTTGAACTGATTGAACAGCTCCATGCCCGGTCCCATTTCGCCCATATCCATACGGGCAATCATGTCCACAACCATAGCAGCCAGATAGAGCCAACCCATCACCACAGCGCCGCCCAATACAAAGTAAGGGAGCCGGTAGGACATCTGGAAATCTGGTTTCGGGCTGCTGAGCGACATAACCAACCTCAATTGAACAATCTAAAGTTCGCGGACAAAAACCACGGCCATAAGCACGGTGTAAAATCTGCTGCAGATGTCTAATAGAGCAGTATTTGTCCCAATGCGACATTGATGTAGTTCAAATCTAAACAAGCAGACTGCGACATGGTGTAGCTGTCATAAAGAAATGCAGGTAAAGCGCGATCACATGGGACTATTCCCGCTGTCCACCTTGAAACCCATCGGCATTATCCCATAGATACCGTATAGATTAGAACGCAAACGAACTGCGGGATGAAGAACATGACAGCGAAAATCGAACGAAGCAGCACGCAAGACAACAATGCCTTAGCATTGCCTACGCAAGCAAAAAGCTTCGAATGCGCTGTTGTCGGCACAGGCCCTGCGGGAATGATCGCAGCATTGGCTCTTGCGAAAAACGGCATTGAGACCGCTTTGGTTGGCCCTCCAGTGAACCTCAAGGATGCCCGAACAACAGCCCTGATGGACGCGTCGCGTCAGTTTCTGGATAATATCGGCATCTGGAAAGACCTGCGCACCTCCTTCACGCCGCTTGAAAAGATGCGCCTCATTGATGGCACTGACCGCTTGCTAAGAGCCCCAGAAACAACATTTTCAGCCTCTGAGCTCGACCTGCCCGCCTTCGGTTACAACATCCTCAACAAAGACCTCAACCGCGTTCTGTTTGATCTGATTGGATCTTGTGAGCTTATTGAACGCATCGAAGGGTCAGTGGAAACAGTCACAAGCAACGACCATAAAGCCTCCGTTGTTTTGGCCGATGGATCAACTCTGACCTGCAATGTTGTGATCGGCGCAGATGGCCGTAATTCTGCGGTACGCCGCTCAGCCGGGATTAAAACCAAAAACTGGATCTACAATCAGGCAGCATTGGTTCTCAACCTTAAACATGAACTGCCGCACTACAACATTTCAACTGAATTCCATCGCAATACCGGCCCCTTCACCATGGTTCCATTGCCGGGCAAGACCTCATCTCTGGTTTATGTAGAAACACCTCAAAGGGCTGATACGCTCAACAAATATCAGGATGAAGCGTTAGAAGCTGAACTTGAAAAAATCAGCAAATTCGTGCTTGGGCAATTAAAACTTGCAAGCCCGAGGCAAGTCTACCCACTCTCCGGTTTAACAGCCCTTCAGATGGGCGGCAATCGGTCCTTGCTCATGGGAGAAGCTGCACATGCCTTCCCTCCCATTGGCGCTCAAGGGCTTAATCTGTCCTTGAGGGATGTGGCTGTTGCAACAGAGTTGCTGGCAAACGCGAAACACACCAAAGCAGACATGGGTTCACCAGAGCTTTTGCAAAAATATGATCGCAACCGCAAAGCTGACGTCTTAACCAGAACAACAGCCGTTGACCTTTTGAACCGATCTCTTTTGACAGATGCCCTGCCCGTACAGGCTTTGCGCAGCCTTGGCCTTTACACAGCCTCCAGAATTCCACTAGTCCGCCGCCTGCTTATGCGCGAAGGCATTGCCCCATCATGGAGCCTGCCAAACCTCATGCGTGCTCAAGGCAACTAATTACGGCACCAGATGTCCGGATTGAATGAGATAAATGAGCGCTGGCAGCGTAACCACAGAGGCCAGTGTTCCATACAGAACCGCTGTAGAGGCTCGCTCCACATAGCTCCCGTAATGCTGGGCTAAGACATACACATTTGCAGCCGGTGGCAACGCTGCCATCAACACAGCCGTGTAGACCCAAAGCGGTTCAAACCCGCCAATCCAATCCAGCAGGATGTACACCAGCACCGGATGCACCACCAGCTTGATGAGAAGCAAAATTGGCAGATCTTTGGCAGTCCGTCGGCTCGGCTGCAAGGCAATCGTCACCCCCATAGCAAACAAAGCACAGGGCGCCGCGGCCTGACGTAAAAATGAGATTGTCTGATCCAAAGCAATTGGCGGTTTGAATTCTATCGCCGCGGCCAAAATCCCCGCAAAAACGGCCAATATGAAAGGATGGGTGATGATCTTCTTCAGGATCTCAAAAACCAGCGGTGCAATCTTGATGTTCTGAGAACCGCCAATCGACATCATCATTGGCACCAGAATAAAGAGCAAAATCGTATCAAAACACAGAATCAGCGCTGTCGGCACAGCCGCGCCGGCCCCAAGCACAGCCAAAGTTACACCCGGCCCCATATATCCAATATTGGAATAGGACCCGACAAGCGCTTGAACTGTTGATTCTCCGATATTTCCACGCAATATGAAACGAGCCAGACAAAACGCCAATGCAAACATCGCGAAGGTAGCGAAGGTCGTCGCCGCAACGAAATCAAACGTTGCAAGTTCTTCCAGCGGTGTTTCTGAGAGAAGTTGAAAAAACAACGCAGGCAACGCCAGATAAATCACAAAAAAATTCATCCACGCGAGACCATCACGCGAAAGTTTTGCACCTTTTCCTGAGACGAACCCAAGGAAAATCAAAAGGAAAAATGGCAGTGCCAAATTCACGACATTGAGCATTAAAACCAATTCTCCATGCAAATTCGATGAGTTCTCCGTGACATAATGGAGAATGAGTTGCTTTTAAAACACCAATTGGATAATCACCATGGCCGAGTTCAGCGTATATAGCCATTCGACAGAGGTTGGCATACCGGCAACTACGACAGTATAGTAAGTGAGTAAACGGAACAGGAAACGTCCTGCCGCTCAAAGGCCAAAATGAACGCGAAAAAAACCCGCCGCCCCATAACACCACGCGAAAACCTTGCCTATCGTCTTGAATGGCTAGCCCTGCGAGCTATTGGCGGAATTCTGCGCTCAATGCCGCTGGATTGGGCCTCTACATTTATGGGAAATGCCTGGCGTGTGTTCGCTCCCATGACCCACAGGCATGCGCGAGCCAAAGCGCACATCATGGCCGCCTACCCGGAAATGACGCTCAATGAAGCGGATAAAATTATCCGGGACATGTGGGAAAACCTTGGCCGGGTTTCTGCCGAGACCGTTTTGCTATCCAAAATCCACAAGGACACATCCCGCGTCATCTACCCAAATCCGGAGGTGTTTGCACCATCCGTTGGTGAAGGCGCTGTTTTGGTAACCATGCACTCCGGCAACTGGGAAGTCGTCTCAGACAAAGCAGAGGATCTGGGCCTGCCGCTGGCTGGCGTTTACCAAAAGCTCAAGAACCCATACTCAGAGGAATATTTGGTCGGCAAACGCGACTTCCTCTACAAGCTTGGCCTCTACAGCAAAGGCCATGACACCGGCACCAAAATCATCTCCATCCTACGCAAAAAAGGCTCGGTCGCCTTCGTTGCAGATGTAAGAGATGTACGCGGCGTGAAGATTAATTTCTTCAACCAGCAATCTGCTGCAACCCACATTCCAGCTGCCCTTGCCCGCACCATGAACAAGCGCCTGATCGCGGTAACAGCTCGGCGGACCAAGGGGGCTCGCTTTGAGATCATTGCCAAGGAAATCCCTGTTGCAAGAACCAAAGACCGTGTGCAGGACGCTATCACCACCACACAAGCTGTCCACGACCAGTTTGAGGAATGGATCCGTGAAGAACCATCCCAGTGGATGTGGATCATGAAAAAGTGGATCTAAGCAGCGCCACAGCCGAACTTATCCCAAAGAGCAAATTCTGCACCGCACCATAACCTGTATACTCCTCTCCACATGAATGAAATTTGCTCGGGAGGGAACCTGCCAAATGAAAACCTATCGTTCCTATTATAAGCCACTGGCCATTGGCGCCCCTGCTCCGTTTGCTGAACCACCAGTCGCGCTGGAACGTATGATTCATTTCGTTCCGCCACACATTGAAAAAATGCGCGGAAAAATCCCGCAAATGATCTCTCAGGTCGATGTCATCCTCGGTAATCTGGAGGATGCAATTCCAGCAGATGAGAAGCTGAACGCCCGTGAGGGCTTCATCAAAATGGCCAATGACAATGATTTTGGCTCCACCAAACTCTGGACACGCATCAACTCCCTGGAAAGCCCGTGGGTTCTGGATGACATCACAGAAATCGTCACCCGCTGCGGAAACAAGCTTGATGTGATCATGCTGCCTAAGGTGAATGGCCCCTGGGATATCCATTATCTTGATCAGCTTTTGGCACAGCTGGAAGCAAAATCCGGCATCACCTCTCCAATTCAAATCCACGCCATCCTGGAAACCGCTGAGGGCGTCAACAACGTGGAGGCTATCGCAACAGCAAGCCCACGCATGCACGGCATGAGCCTTGGCCCAGCAGATCTAGCAGCCTCACGCGGTATGAAGACAACACGCGTTGGCGGTGGTCATCCAGATTATCAGGTGTTGGCAGACAGCAATGGCGATGCACCCCGCGCTCGTTATCAGCAGGATCTATGGCATTACACCGTTGCCAAGATGGTCGATGCATGTCTTGCGGCAGGCATCAAACCGTTTTACGGACCGTTTGGAGATTTCAGCGACCCAGATGCCTGCGAGTCTCAATTCCGCAATTCCTTCCTCATGGGGTGTCTGGGCACGTGGACCCTCCACCCAAGTCAGATCGGCATTGCAAAATCCGTATTCTCTCCAGAACCTAACGAAGTGAAGTTCGCACGCCGTATTTTAGAGGCCATGCCAGATGGCACCGGTGCTGTAATGCTGGACGGAAAAATGCAGGATGACGCAACATGGAAGCAGGCAAAAGTGATCTGCGACCTTGCAGATCTTGTCATTTCAAGAGATCCAGAGCTCGCCAAAGCATACCAATCCTGAGTTTTTCAAGGAGAGGCTCAGGCCTCTCCTTCCCCCGCCTCATTTGTGTATATCAATGAATTGTGACCGCTTATTCCATCCCAAACCATAAAAAACGCAAGGTTTGAACGGCATCTCGCCTTTTTGCTGCCCTATATAGCTTGACAAGGCGCCCACAACATGAGCTTTAAGGCGCCCTGAAACTAGACAATATCTGCGAAAGCTTGGTGGATTATGGAGACAATGAGAACCGCGAAATTCAGAATTGGACAGGTTGTACGTCATCGCCTGTACCCGTTTCGTGGCATCGTGTTCGACGTTGATCCCACATTCGACAATACGGAAGAATGGTGGGAGTCAATTCCCGAAGATGCACGTCCAAGCAAAGACCAGCCATTTTATCACCTTCTCGCTGAAAACGAAGAGAGTGAATACATTGCCTATGTGTCAGAGCAAAACTTGGAACAGGATGACAGCGGCGAGCCTGTACGCCACCCGCAAGTCGAAGAATTTTTTGATGAAACAACAGATGGCAGCTACATCGTCAAAGACGTAGAGATTCACTAACGCAACTTTGCTTCATCATATTGAACAAGCGCTATTTTTATGGCCCTTGCATCAGACAAAACTAAAAAAAACCCGAAGGAAATCTCCTTCGGGTTTTTTGTTCTCAAAGCTCTTCCAACAATGCGGAAGTTAAAGCGAAAAATTATTCGCTTGCATTACGCTGCTGTTCAATCAATTTCTGACGTGCAGCTTCAGCACGCTTTTGAAGTTCAGATTGCAAACGCTCTTGCTTAGCCTGCAATTCTTCTGGCTTGATAGCTTCGCCATCATACACACGAGTGAACCCTTTCAAGGTGAGGTCGAATGGACGAGCCTTACCCTGCTGGTTCAAAGTGGTAACGATCAGCTTACCGCCCTTTTTCAGGCCAGCTATGAACGTGTCATCAATAACCATCTCAGCTATACAAGCGTTTGGAAAACAGATTGTGTACTTTGCCTCAGCCTGCTTGCCACCATCAACCTGGACACGCAGACCCGGCTGAATCAGCATTCCTGGAGGAACGGCAAGGTGCAGCAACTTACGGCTTTCGCCAGTAACTTCACGCACAACAGCTTGAGCGAGGAACTGACCAGTGTCCGTGCGCAGTTCCTGTGTAATTAGGCAGAATTCTTTCTTAGACTTTGGATCGGTGTTACATACCTTTACCCAAGCATCGTCAGCTTGTGCAATCTGTGCAACACTAGTGCCCGCAAAGCCTACAGCGGCAAGAGCAGCAATGATCCCACCAGTCAGAACGCCCTTAAAATTGATGGCCATCCCCAATTTCCTCAAAGTTTGATCCGAGGCAGCAAAATTTGCGCTCTCGGCAATTACGCAGCAACCAATCTTTAGGTTCAACAGTGTCTCGACTGCTTGTTAGGTGCCAAGCATAGTCAGAACAGAGCTGAAAAAAAGGCAGTGCCCCTGTTAAATGCTACTTATGTACTCTTTAAACACGTCAGAACCATTTTTCTACCTATAGATTGGGGTGGTTACAGGTGTTTTCCAAAGCCTCGTAGGCTGAATTTTCCGTAGAATCGTATTATTGCTAGTTTCTGCAGGATGCCCTAGGAGAAATTCCAATGACGACTTTCGATAGATGTGTGAATGGACTAACCACTTTAACTAGGGGGCTTGTTGTCATTTCCAGTATGAGCGCCATGACATGCACCTTGGCGTTTGCTGAAGATACAGTTCCATGGACTTATGGGATTGCAATGCATGGCGAACCGGCACTCCCAGCGGATTATGCCCATCTGCCCTACGCAAACCCGCAGGCTCCCAAAGGAGGCCGGTTATCCCTGGGGGTGCAAGGAACATTCGACAGTCTGAATTCATTTGCCCTCAAAGGGGCGTGGACATCAGCACGTGGAATGAAGGAACGCCAGATGGGATCCTACATTCTGGAAAGCCTTCTCCTACGGTCCAATGATGAGGCGTTTACATTATATGGGCATCTGGCAGAGGCCGTCCGCATACCGGATGAACGCAACTGGATTGAGTTCCGCCTGAACCCTGCTGCCAAATTCTCCAATGGCGATCCCCTCACAACAGACGACATCATCTTCTCGCTGCAAACCATCCGCGATCATGGTCGCCCACCTTTTGCCCGCTGGTACGGCAAGGTGGTGAAGTTCGAAAAAACAGGCGAACGATCCATCAAACTGCATTTTAAAGACGGCAGCGACAGAGAACTTCCATTGCTGATTGCTCTGGCGCCCATCTTCAACAGCCGCACCACAAATCCTGAAACATTCGGCAACACCACGCTAACCCCGCCAGTTGGAACCGGTCCCTACATCTTCTCCGAGATCAACCCTGGTCGCCGCACAACATACAAACGCCGTGATGATTACTGGGCAAAAGACCTACCTCAAAAAATCGGTTTCGATAACTTTGATGAAGTAACAGTCGACTATTACCGTGATTACAATGCACTGCAGGAATCCTTTAGAAAAGGCGACAGCGAAGCCCTGATCTACAGCAACCCAAGCCTTTGGGAAAATGCAGGTAACTTCCCCGCATTTGAAGAGGGCAAAGTTGTCAAGGACGTCTTTGAACGTGGCACTCCACCCAGCATGACAGGCATCGCATTTAACACAAGACGCCCTCAGTTTGCAGACAAACGCGTACGTCAAGCGCTTGGAATGCTATTGGATTTTGACTGGATCAACAGGACGCTCTTCGACGGTCTTTATAAGCGCACCGATGGGTATTGGGATAACACAGACCTGTCCTCCATAGGCCAACCAGCAAACGAGATTGAGAAAAAACTCCTCGCACCATTCCCTGATGCAGTGACGGAAGACATCATGGACGGGACATGGCGCCCTTCACAGGCAGATGGCTCCGGGCGCGACCGCAAAGAATTACGCAAAGCACTTAACCTGCTAACACAGGCTGGATACAAATTAGATCAGGGCAAACTCGTTCATGCGCAAACAGGCGAACAGTTCGCTTTCGAAATTCTCGTCCGTGTACAGGATGAAGAGAAAGTTGCACTTGCTTTACAACGCACCGCAAAACTTCTCGGAATTGAAATTACAGTCCGGTTTGCAGATGCTGCTCAGTTTGAAGAACGCCGTTCATCCTTTGATTTTGATAGTCTCTTCTCCACGTGGTTTGCATCCCTTTCTCCAGGCGGAGAGCAGTATTCACGCTGGTCCTCTGCAGCTGCAGATACTAGGAGTTCCAGAAACATAGTAGGTGCAAAGGAGCCTGCAATCGATGCACTCGTAGAGGCTCTGGTTGCTGCCCGCAGCCGCGAGGAATTCGTCGCTTCCGTTCGTGCCTTTGACCGGACACTCATCTCTGGTTTCTATGCCATTCCTCTGTATCACGCCCCGGCAGAATGGGTCGCTCGCTGGACCACAACAGAGCACCCACAAAAAACACCACTTTACGGCATGCAGTACGATACCTGGTGGAACGCACCTAAAGAGTAGATAAACACATAAAAATTGGGCTGCCTTCTTGATGAAGACAGCCCAGTCAACAAAAGTGTTTACGAACCAACGCGCCGAATCTCGATTTTCCCTGTCGCTCAGTGGACTTAACTTAAATGATACTGTCAAATACCGATGCAATTGCAAATCACAGCACAACAGGCGTTTGGGGCAATATTACGCTCGACATGCTGTTTCGTCGTGCAGCGCAAAAACATCCAAACCGTTTGGCATTGGTAGACGCACCAGACCGGGAAACATGGACAGGCGGCAAACCACGCCACTTGACCTACTCTGAAGCAGAAGATGAGATCAGCCGTATCGCTGGCTTTTTTGCAGCTGTCGGCATGGAACCTGACCATATAATAGGCCTCCAATCACCAAACACTGTCGATACTGTGCTGTGTATGTTAGGCGCTTTGCGCGCAGGCCTGATTGTCTCTCCCTTTCCGTTGCATTGGCGTCACTCTGAAATATTGCGAGCGCTCAGCACCGTAGACGCAAAGGCGCTGATCACAGCTGACCGTGTTGAAACGCGCATGCTCGGTGACGAAGCTCGCGATGCAGCGGCAGATTTCTTCTCTTTGCGATTTGTTTTCGGATTAGGGAGTGACATTCCAGACGGACTTATTGATATGGGTCCGATGATTGCCCAAAACGGAGATGCATTTCCAGAACCTGTCGTGGAGCGTGAAGGCGTACCTGCCAACCACATCGCAACACTCACCTGGGTTCACTCCGGATCAGAAATTAGCCCAATCCCGCGCAGTCACAACCATTGGGTTTCAACAGGCCTCATGCCTTTCCTTGAAACACGGTTGGAACCGGGTGCCCGTATACTGTTGCCTTATGTCCTCTGCGGGATAACTGGCATTGGGGCGGGTCTCATACCGTGGTTATTGAGCGAAGGAACACTTCATCTCCATCATCCACGCTCGTTATCCACATTAACGGACCACGCAAGGTCAATAGAAGCAAATTATGTTTTAACCCCTGGACCGCTGTCAGCGCACTTAAATGGAGCGCTCGATGGGTGGAACACCAACACTGTGGCGACCTGGTCAATCACGTCTCCCAAGCCGCTCAACTACCGTGCTAAAGGCGTCATGACAGACCTTCATGTGCTGGATGAATATGCATTAGTCGCTCATTTGAGAGGTCATTCTGAGGAACCAGTACCACTCATTCCGGGCAACCAATTTGCACCTAGTACCTCTACACATGGCCCATGCCTCATTAATATAGAGCCCGTTGAAATTACGGAGAATTTTTCCTCCAAAAAACTCAGTACAGAGATAAATTATCACCTAAAATTAAAGGGCGCGATGGTGCCAGATGCAGACTGGCCATCTAGCGAGTCGCATTTCAAATTCTTTACAAATGAACTGGGCGAACATGGCCTGATTACCCAGATCCCTGTTGGTGTCCACGAGGTTACACGAGCTATCCACGGATTTGGAACACCTGGTCAAAGAGCCCCTGGTCTTTTGGAACTGGAACGCCTCGACGAGATATATAGTGAATTTTCGGGGGTAAAAGAGGCAGCCGCTTTTCTGGTAGAAGATGAATTAATGGGTGCGCGCCTTATGGTAGCAGTGGTACCGTCTGAAGGACTTCTCGTAGATGTGGAAGCGTTCTACGCTTATCTCGATGCATCTCGGGTCAGTCTTACCATGATGCCGCACCGTATTCTGTCATTGCGAGCTTTACCAATGACGGATGATGGCCTTGTAGATAGACAGAAATTGACCAGACGCTCCCAGCCTAAACAAACGGAAGCTGTCGCCTGAGGGGATGAATGGCAGAAGATAACCAGACATTAGAGACGGAACAGCACGATGTGAGTTGGGGCAAAATCCTGTTGATTGCTCCAGTGCAAAATAGTGTCTTTGATATGCTGGAACCTCTGACCGTTCTGTCAGATAGGCTCGTTGTTGTGCGCAACAGCAAGCAGCTGATGGATGAATTTCAAGGCTCTAACGTTCTTCCCATTTGTATTTTATTGCCATGGCAGGAAGATAACCCGCCCGAGCTGGAAGAGCTTACGCGAACCATCAAGAATTTCCGAAAAGGACCGGGCGTCGAAGTCCCCTTGATGGTCATTACAACAGGAAGTGCACGGGTTCCTCTGGAACTCAAACCCAGTGCTACAGTTAGTGATGCTATCTCACCTGATGTTCTTCTTCCACGAATTGCTGGGCTGAGACGATTGGCAAATCGCGCAGAAGAGGCACGATTACGACGCGGTCTGTTTGGTCCATTACCTGAATACAAAACTGAATTTGGGCCGTTAAAATCAACAGGCCTTCTAGTCGCGGGATTTGGCAAACATTTTGGTCGGGCACAAGCAGCTCTGGATCTTCCGGTTGAGATCGTTGGGGCTTTTTCCTCAGAGATGACAGAGGACTATCTAACAGATCGCCGCTTCGAAGCTGTCCTGATAGACATGCCGACTTGGCAGGCCTGTGAGGAAATTGAGCGTCTGAGAGCTGATCCGCGATACTTCAATCTCCCGATTCTGGCGCATAGCGAAGATGAAGAGTCGGCCCATCTGCTCTATTCTGCAGGAGCTACGGACGTGTTGCTTGTTCCAGTCACAGACACAGCATTAGCCGGCCACGTTATCAGCGCAGTCCGTGCAGGTCGACGCCAGCGGTTAACCGATGCAATCCTAACCGTTTCCAGCCAATGGCTTACCCGTCAGGACAACGAGGATTACCTCGCAGAGGAAACATACCTCAACTACCTGAGTTTACTAGAAGATTCAACAAAACGGCGTGGTGAATCCATCTATGAACTTAATCTGCTAGAACTTATAGAACGCTTCACAGGCAACAATCCACAAGCCTTTGCCAAACACCAGATCTACTGGAGTGGAACAGTGCTTTCAATCGCCATGGCTGTCTGCCGGGATGAGGATTTTGTTGCCAACATCGAAGGCCGAGGACCAGTTGCAGTCCTGCGCACCAAAAAAGGCATGGACCAGCTCTCTAACCGAGTACTCGTCATGGTCCGCACCACAGGCTTGGGCAACGGTTAGAACCAAACCTCTATTTCACAAAACTGTGAGAGATAAGCACCAGATTTCCCGGTATTTTCTGGTAATATAGCTCATTGTACCTAGATACTGCAGAGCTGAGAATAAAGATGCCCAAACCTGCCCCAATACTAATTGATGTTATCTCTGACGTCATGTGCCCCTGGTGTTTCATCGGCAAGCGCCGACTGGAAAAAGCACTCATGATGTTGCCGCAAAGCTCCGTGCAGGTTCAGTGGCACCCCTATCAACTTGATGCGACCATCCCCAAAGAAGGCAAGGATCGCAAAAAGTATCTTGAAGATAAATTCGGCGGCACTGAGCGAGCCAAGGAAATTTACGCAAATATTACCGATGCGGGTGCCGATGAGGACATTCCATTTGATTTTGATGCCATCACTAAGTCTCCCAATACCATTGATAGCCACCGGTTAATCCGCTGGGCTCGGTCAGAAGGGATGCAGGATGCTATGGTCGAGGAGCTCTTCCGCCTCTACTTTGTGGATGGAGCTGATCTGACCGACCACCAGACACTCGTAGATGCAGCAGAACGGGCTGGATTGAATAGCAAACTCGTCTCGGAGCTTCTCAATTCGGAACAGGATGTGAAAGAAGTCGAGGCCGATGTTGTACGGGCCCACGAGATTGGCGTAACAGGCGTTCCATTCTTCGTAATCGATGGCCGTTTCGCGGTTGCAGGTGCTGAAAATCCCGAAACACTGGCCGCTGCAATCCGTCATGCAGAAGAAACAAAAACTGGCGAGTAGCCCTGAGCTTCAACTTAGTCGATACTGGTAGGAGTTGGTAAATTGCCAGCTCTTTCAAGTCAGGGATAAACGTGAATGACCAAACGCAGAATTCTGCTCACTCTCTTTTCTGCACCCCTTATTTTCTGGGCAATCTCCGCCTTGGTCGTATTCGCGGCAAGCGAAGTTGGCGGCTGCAAAATACATGAGGGCTACGCCAATGCCTGCACAGTGATTGGCTACGACTTTGGTGAGTTATTGTATTCGCTTGGCATCTTCGCAGCGTGGGGCCTGCTGCTTGTCCCGATACTCTGGGGGTACATGATTGTCGGTTGGGGGGCTTACGAGATCGTTGCTTATATCTCTCGCCGCTTGAAAAGAAAATAACTCAGCTCAACAAAAAAGCCGGTACAAAGACCGGCTTTTCTGAATTCAAACATAGGCTGAAAAGTCTTATCCGCGAAGGATAGAACGACCAGCATAGATGCCCTGAGGACCCAGTTCTTCTTCAATACGGATAAGCTGGTTGTACTTAGCCATACGGTCAGAACGGGACAGAGAACCAGTTTTGATCTGGCCACAGTTGAATGCAACTGCAAGATCAGCAATGGTATTGTCTTCGGTTTCACCAGAACGATGAGACATAACTGAAGTGTATGCCGCACGGTGTGCCATCTCAACAGCTTCCATGGTCTCTGTCAAAGAGCCAATCTGGTTCACTTTAACGAGGATGGAGTTTGCAGTGTTGGTAGCAATACCGCGTGCAAGACGCTCAGTGTTGGTCACGAAGAGATCATCGCCAACCAGCTGACATTTGTCGCCGATTGCTTCGGTAACAGCTTTCCAGCCTTCCCAATCTTCTTCAGCCATGCCGTCTTCGATTGAGAACACAGGGTACTTTGTTACCAGATCTTCAAGGTAACGTGCCATTTCCTGGGAGCCAAGAACTTTGTTCTCGCCTTTCAGGTTGTACTTGCCATCTGCATAGAACTCAGTCGCAGCAGCATCAAATGCAAGCATCACGTCGTCGCCAGGAGTGTAACCAGCTTTTTCGATCGCCTTCAGTACAAAACCAATTGCTTCATCGGTAGAACCGATGTTAGGTGCAAAACCACCTTCGTCGCCAACATTGGTGTTGTGACCTGCAGCGGACAAACCCTTTTTCAAGGTGTGGAAGATTTCAGAACCCATGCGAACAGCATCACGCAAAGAGCTTGCGCCCACTGGCATGATCATGAATTCTTGGAAATCGATTGGGTTGTCAGCATGTTCACCGCCGTTGATGATGTTCATCATCGGAACAGGCAGAGTGCGCGCGCCAATACCGCCTACGTAACGGTAAAGCGGCAGAGCAGATGCTTCAGCAGCAGCTTTTGCAACAGCAAGGGAAACGCCGAGAATTGCGTTTGCACCAAGACGGCTTTTGTTAGCAGTGCCGTCAAGCTCAATCATTGCATGATCAACTTTGATCTGATCTTCGGCTTCCATACCGCCGACAGCATCAAAGATTTCGCCGTTTACAGCTTCAATTGCGTCCTCAACACCTTTGCCAAGGTAACGCTCGCCGCCATCGCGGCGTTCAACAGCTTCAAATGCGCCAGTGGAAGCGCCTGACGGAACAGCAGCCCGACCGAAGGAGCCGTCTTCCAAAAGCACATCAACTTCTACAGTAGGGTTGCCGCGGCTGTCGAGAATTTCGCGACCAATAATGTCGATGATAGCAGTCATCTAAGAGTACTCCAATGTACATGTAGAGTGTGTAATTTTGGCTCTAAGAGCTTTTACCCGAGGTGCTTTCCCCAAGGAAGAGATGAGAGCGAAACTTGTCCAAATCCTTAAGAATAAACGCATGTATATTGTCGCACCCCTAAGTAAAAACACAGGATTTAATCAATTTCCCTAGGTGCCGTGAAATATCTAAAGCGTAAATGTTCCGTTTTTTGCTACCGCATCGAACTCTTGCAGCCACTGCAAAAGATCTTTGAGGCGGTTCAAAGGAATCATATTAGGACCATCAGATGACGTTGTGTTGTCTGGATCATCATGCGTTTCAATAAACAGACCCGCAACGCCAACGGAAACAGCGGCACGAGCAAGCGTTGCCACAAACTCGCGCTGACCACCTGATGAGCCACCAAGCCCACCGGGTTGCTGAACTGAGTGCGTTGCATCGAACACAACAGGGGCACCCATGCTGGCCATGGTAGGCAGAGCACGCATATCTGAGATAAGCGTGTTGTATCCGAATGTCGTGCCACGCTCACACAGCATGACATTGGAATTTCCGCTTTCAACAATCTTGGTCATGACGTTTTTCATGTCCCAAGGTGCTAAAAACTGACCTTTTTTAACATTGATCACTCGGCCAGTATTCGCCGCTGCGACCAATAGATCTGTTTGACGACAAAGGTAAGCTGGGATCTGAAGAACATCACAAACTTCACCAACCGGCGCACAATGGCTGGGCTCGTGAACATCTGTAATGACAGGAAGACCATAGGTTTCCTTGATTTCAGCAAAGACCTCCAAGCCAGCCTTCATGCCCATACCACGACTGGCAGAAAGACTGGTTCGGTTTGCTTTGTCGTAGGACGCCTTGAAAACCAGGCCAATACCAAGTTCCTCAGCGATCTCTTTTACGGCTTGAGCCATTTCCATCGCATGCGAACGGCTCTCCATCTGGCATGGACCAGCAATCAGAGAAAACGGCTTGCTATTTGAAAAGAGGGCTTTGCCAATCGAAACTTCGGAGTTTGGCTGAGACACGGACAGTTCTCCTTAAGGGCGTGAAAATAATCCAAAAGTTGATTAGGGCCTTCACCTCGAAATTACAAGAGGCAGCAACTCCAGAACAATCAAAACCTATAGATTATTGCCCTTTGAGGGCGAACTGACAGCTAACCTCCCAAGACGATAGACACCTCAGGGCTCTTGCCCATGATCACCACGAGACTCTTATCATCTGTTTTTAGCGTGACTCCATAAGTCTTCGCGGCTTTATCTTTTTCTTTCGTATAGCTGTCTTGGAGTGTTACCAGTTGCTTGGTGGCCTGATCTCGTTGTTTAACCTGCTTGTTGGCATTAGCCCATTCACCGGTAGCTTTTTCAAAAAAGGCTTTCAGTTTATTATAACCTGCATCTCCAGCCAGTTGCTTTCGGTCACCTCCAACTCCATCAACCATCTGCTTCAAGGCCTTAGAAACCTGGACGAGACTTTTATCCGCAGCGGTGAATTTGTCTTGAGCTTTGGAGAGGTTGTCGATCACTTTCTTGACCTTCTCAACATCACCAGCAATTTTCAAAAGCTTTGGTTCTTCCTCCACCAACGCCATATAGGTTTTCTCAATTCCGTTCTTATCGCTCATCACTTTAGCAAAGCGCTTAACGTCTTTTGCAGGGAGCTTGTACTTTTTCTCTAGATCTTTTTCGATGGAAGATGCGGCTTTTAGAAAATCGGTGACATTCTTGTATTTTTTAAGAGCCTTGGGCATTTAACTCTCCTGTTGTGTCCTGCGATTTCTCGTTTATACGCCTAATCAAACTGGAGGCTTGAGCTCAATTAAGAAGCATCTGTTGACCAGCACCTAACGAAGCTACAACATTAGTGAGTGCTCAGAAATCAATCGGTCACGCGTTGGTTAAGGAGTAACGCTAAAAATCCCTGGGATTCGTAATAGTATCTAATGGATATTGACTGAGTTGTTTTTCCAAATCGAAATCAAAGAAAGGGCCGGTAGTTTTCATTCCCGGCCCAAACATTTTCTAAATCACCCAGGTATTATCTGAGCCAATGAAACCGTCGGCTAACAATCGTTCAACGATTTCATCTGCTAAGGTTTCAGCATTTCTGCTTTTTGTTTGTAAATGTATGTCTGGTCTCTCGGGAGCTTCATAAGCGCTGTCTATGCCTGTAAAGTTGCTGATCTCACCGCGGCGCGCTTTTGCATATAAGCCTTTGGGGTCGCGTGCCTCACACTCGGTCAAAGGCGTATCGATAAAGATCTCGTAGAATTCATCCGGTTCCAAAAGGTCACGCGCTAACTGCCGCTCTGCTTTGAAGGGAGAGATAAATGACACCAACGTGATCATACCAGCATCAACAAACAGTTTTGCCGTTTCAGCAACCCGGCGAATATTCTCAACACGGTCCACATCAGTAAAGCCAAGGTCTTTATTCAAACCATGACGAACATTGTCACCATCAAGCAGATAAGTGTGACGTCCCAAACCGAGTAGCTTTCGCTCTACAGCGTTGGCCAGCGTAGACTTCCCTGAACCAGAAAGACCAGTAAACCACAAAACAGCTGGCTTTTGACCTTTGAGTCGACCCCGCGCCTTTTTGTCAACATCCAACGCTTGCTTGTGAACGTTCGTCGCTCTGCGCAACCCAAACCAGATAAGACCAGCAGCAACGGTCTCATTGGTCATACGGTCAATCAAAATGAAACTGCCGGTATCTTTGTTGACCTCATAGGGATCGAATGCAATAGGCTCTGAAAGCGCAAGGTTACAAAATGCGATTTCGTTGAGCTCTAGTTGTTTGGCTGCATGGTGGTCAAACGTGTTTACATCAACCTTGTGCTTGATCTCTGTAACACTTGCACCAACCGTTTTGGTTCCACATTTCAAAAGATATGGGCGCCCCGGCAACATCGCATTCTCAGACATCCAAATAAGATGCGACGCGAATTGGTCACTCACATCAGGACGGGATTGCACCGGAGCAATAATATCACCACGGGAAATATCAATTTCATCTTTCAAAGTCAGCGTAACCGACTGCCCGTCTTCCGCGCGCAGAAGATCGCCATCCATGGTGACAATCTTCTCAATACGGCTGGTCTTACCAGACTGCGCAACCGCGATTTCGTCGCCAACATGCACAGCGCCGCCGCGAACTGTGCCGCTGTACCCGCGGAAATCCAGATTTGGCCGGTTGACCCATTGGACCGGGAAGCGAAACGCTGACCCGCTATGTCCTGTGCCCAGCTCTACGCTTTCAAGGTGTCCAAGAAGCGTAGGGCCTGTGAACCAACCAAGATTTTCGCTAGTTGTGGTGACGTTATCTCCGTACCGAGCCGAGAGAGGAATGACTTCGCAGCTGTCAAAATCAAAACCAGATGAAAAGCTCTCAAATTCTGCTTTAATCTCTTCAAAGCGGGCCTGATCATAATCAACGAGATCGATCTTATTGACAGCGACCACCACATGCCGGACCCCCAACAGCGAGGCTATAAAGGCATGCCTGCGTGTTTGTGTCAGCAATCCATGGCGAGCGTCCACCAACAATATGGCAAGATCCGCAGTTGAAGCACCTGTTGCCATATTGCGCGTGTACTGTTCATGTCCAGGCGTGTCCGCGACGATGAACTTGCGTTTATCCGTGGAGAAAAATCGATAAGCAACATCGATAGTGATGCCCTGCTCTCGCTCAGCTTCCAAACCATCAACCAGCAACGCTAGATCGATATCGTCTGCAACAGTTCCATGTTTACGGCTGTCTTTTTCAAGAGCGGCAAGTTGATCCTCAAAAATGAGTTTAGTGTCGAAAAGTAAACGCCCGATCAGCGTGGATTTTCCATCGTCAACCGACCCACAGGTCAAAAACCGTAATAAACTCTTCGATTCCTGAGAACTAATATATTCGGAAAGATCAAAAGCTTCCGCAACTGGCGCGATCTTGTTCATTTAGAAATACCCCTCACGCTTCTTTTTCTCCATAGAACCCGAGCTGTCGTGGTCAATCAGTCGGCCGCTCCGTTCAGACGTTCGGGCAACAAGCATTTCGCTCACAATATCTTCAAGAGTGTCTGCGGAGGATTCAACAGCACCGGTCAGCGGGTAACAGCCAAGTGTCCTGAAGCGAACTTGCTTGTGTTCCACCTTCTCACCGACCCTCAAAGGAAACCGCTCATCATCCAGCATCAACAAAGTGCCATCACGCTCAACGACAGGACGTTTCTTGGAGAAGTAGAGCGGCACAATCTCAATCCCTTCGGCAAGGATGTATTGCCAGATGTCCAGTTCCGTCCAGTTGGAAAGCGGGAAGGCACGAATTGATTCCCCCTTGCCAATACGAGCATTGTAAAGAGACCAAAGCTCTGGGCGCTGGTTCTTAGGATCCCATCCATGACTGGAAGAGCGGAAGGAGAAGACCCGCTCCTTCGCACGAGATTTTTCTTCATCCCGGCGCGCGCCACCAAAGGCTGCATCAAACCCATGTTTAGTTAGCGCTTGTTTCAACGCCTCCGTTTTCATGATGTGGGTATAGTTGGAGCTTCCGTGATCAAATGGATTGATGTTGTTCTTAACACCTTCCTCGTTGCGATGAACGATGAGATCCAGTCCATATTTTTTGACTGTATGCTCCCGGAAAGAAATCATCTCCTTAAACTTCCATGTTGTATCCACATGAAGAACTGGAAATGGAAGTTTTGAAGGGTAAAATGCTTTAAGCGCGAGGTGCAGCATAACCGCACTGTCTTTACCAATGGAGTAAAGCATCACAGGGTTTTCAAACTCTGCGGCCACCTCGCGGATGATATGAATACTTTCGTTCTCTAGTCGTCGCAGGTGCGACTGGCTATCAATGCCCATCACGGTCTCCAAAAGACGTGTCGTTTAACTCTTGAGACAGAGTTTAACGGTTGGGCAGTGATCCGCCGAAGGCTACCAACCCGTCCTTAAGCCATAATGGGAAATAATTTTTTGGTCTGCCACTGCTAAAAAGCATGGATTTGCGAAAGGCTTGCCTTGTGGTGTGTCTAACTTCCCATAAATGAGCGGCTCTCCACCTTCAACAACAACATGCCCTCCTGCCGCGCATAGGATCGCCTGACCAGCTGCCGTATCCCATTCCATAGTCGGTTCCATACGCGGATAAAAATCAGCTTTCCCTTCTGCAAGACGGCAGAATTTAAGAGATGAGCCCGCTGCAACAAGAGAGGAGTTGCCCATTTTGGAAATCAGAACATCGGTTCGCTCACTGCGATGAGACCGGCTGGCAAGAACCCGAAGTTCTTCGGAAAGCTTCGAACAAGCCATTTCCCTTTCATTGCTGAGGTCAAGGCCAGTTACATCAGCTTTGAATGCACCGGATTCCAAATCTCCCCAAAACAACTCTCCCGTAACAGGAGCAAAAATCACCCCAACAGTAGGCCGCCCGTTCTCAATCAATGCAATATTGACGGTGAACTCGCCATTTCGGCTAATAAACTCCCGCGTTCCATCCAAGGGATCCACGAGAATAAACCTATCTCCGATTTCAGGCATGTGTCCCGCAGCCATAGCTTCCTCAGCGACCACGGGGATATCGGGGCACAGTGTAGAAAGATGGATGAGGATAATTTCTTCGGCTTGCTGATCAGCAATCGTGACAGGAGTGCCATCTCCCTTGATCTGAGATTGAAAGCCCTCCTCATAGATCTCCAAAATACGTTGCCCAGCCTCTAAGGCGGCAAGCTTAAATCCTGCAATCACAATTGTTCCCCTGAATCTTATGGAATTCATCACTGAGTAACTTTTAGAACAGCATGTTCAAGAGAAACAAGGGACCTTCACAATTTCGCGATAATTCACTGCGAATGAGCAACCCTGAAGAATGAGTAATTCAAATTTCGGGCATTCGAAGCATTATGTCCTAGGACAAATTGGTTTGGTACTATTGACCATAACTGATGGCTGAGCCTAAGTGCGTACCAAATTGATTGCTCCGATCTCCTTGACCTAGGGAATTTACATAAATGACACGTGCAATACGAAAAGCTGTTCTCCCAGTTGCTGGCCTTGGTACCCGCTTCCTGCCTGCAACCAAAGCAGTTCCAAAAGAGATGCTGACTATTTTGGACCGCCCAATCATCCAGTACGTCGTGGATGAGGCAAGAGCTGCTGGGATTGAGCACATCGTTTTCGTGACTGGCCGCAATAAACAAGTCATCGAAGATCACTTTGATATTGCCTACGAGCTGGAAGAAACACTGCGCCGCCGCAACAAAGCCCATGCGCTTGAACTGTTAGACAAGATCCGCCCTTCCGCAGGAACCACCAGCTTCACACGCCAGCAAGAACCGCTGGGCCTTGGTCATGCTGTCTGGTGTGCCCGTGACATTATCGGCAACGAACCTTTTGCAGTCCTCCTGCCTGATATGCTGATGAAAGCTCCGAAAGGTTGCCTTTCACAAATGGTGGAAGCCTATAACACTCACGGCGGCAACGTGATCTCAGTAGAAGAAGTGCCATGGGACCAAACCCACAAATACGGTATTATTGAACGGGACACCCCGCGCGCTGATGATACATTTGGCATCACAGGAATGGTTGAAAAACCCAAACAAGGTTCAGCGCCGTCTAATCTTTACATCAATGGCCGCTATATCCTACAACCTGAAATTTTTGACCTGCTTGCAAGTCAGGCCAAGGGCGCTGGTGATGAAATTCAGCTCACGGACGCAATGCTAACTCTTATGGGCGAACAAGCATTCAATGGTGTGGAATTCCGTGGAGAAACCTACGATTGCGGATCGCGTATAGGGTTCCTTTCAGCAAATGTTGCATATGCATTAGACGATGCAGAACTGGCAGCTCAACTGCGCCCAATGCTAGACAAGTTGCTTGTCAAAGAGAGCTGATTGTACGGGAAGAATATGATGCAAAAGATACTTGTAACAGGCACAGCCGGATTTATTGGCAATGCAGTGGCTTTGCGCCTGTTGCAAGACGGCTATCACGTAATTGGGCTGGACTGTGTGACCGATTATTATGATGTCACACTGAAGGAACAACGCCTGAAGCGCCTGACTGCATCCAATCATTTCACAGAGGAACGTATCAGACTTGAAGATGCCGAAGCTGTGATGCGCATCTTCAAGCAGCATGCACCTTCCAAAGTCATTCATTTAGCAGCCCAGGCCGGAGTGCGTTATTCTCTGGAAAATCCACAATCTTACATAGATGCGAATATCACCGGATTCCTCTCCATTTTGGAGGGAGCACGGGCAAACCAGATAGAACATCTGGTTTACGCATCCACCAGCTCAGTCTATGGGTTGGATGAGACCATGCCATTGTCCACTCATAAAGGCGGCAACCATCCAGTCTCCTTCTACGCGGCGACAAAAAAAGCCAATGAGGCGATGGCGCACTCCTACGCGCACCTCTTCGATATTCCATGTACAGGTCTCAGGTTCTTTACCGTCTACGGACCATGGGGCCGCCCGGACATGGCTCTTTTCAAATTTACAAAAGCTATTCTGGCAGGTGAACCAGTTCCTCTCTTCAATCACGGTAACATGATCCGAGACTTCACATATCTGGATGATATCGTTGAGGGTATTGTGCGGATCGCCCACCTTCCTCCAAAACGTGAACCGGAGTGGGATGGCAAGACAGCCGATTCGGCCACGTCCAGTGCACCTTATCGCCTGTTTAACATTGGCAACAGCGACCCAGTTCAGCTCATGGATTATCTGGCAGCTATTGAAGAGGCATTGGGCATAAAAGCTAAAAAAGAGTTCCTTCCATTCCAGCCCGGAGATGTCGCGGCAACCTTTGCAGACGTAACTGATCTGATCGAGACAACAGGCTTTAAACCACAGACCTCCGTAAAGGCAGGGGTTGCAAACTTCGTCAAATGGTACCGGGATTACTACAATGTTTAAAAACGCCCAAGGTGCTATTGAATGGAAGAAATTGTATCAGTTATCGGCCTAGGTTATGTTGGCCTGCCCGTTGCATGCGCATTAGCCCACGCGGGCATAACCACAATTGGCTATGATATTGACCGTCACCGCGTCCAAGAACTTCTGGACGGTCATGATCGAACTGATTCCGTCAGTAAAACAGCACTTTCCTCAAAACATTTAACACTCACCTGCTCGGCTCCAGATATCCGGCAAGCTCGTATTCATATCGTTGCCGTTCCAACCCCCATAAATATTTCAAAGCGCCCGGACCTTGGTCCCCTCAAAAAAGCCTCCCGAACTGTGGGGGCGTTTATTAAGCCCAACGATATTGTGGTCTATGAATCCACAGTCTATCCCGGCGCAACAGAGGAAATCGCGGTCCCACTTTTACAACGCGAATCCGGTCTCAGGTTTGGGAAAGACTTTCAGGTTGGCTATTCCCCGGAGCGTATTAACCCCGGCGACAAAAAGCACACACTTTCCAACCTCTTAAAAATAGTTTCTGCCAGCTCAGAGGAAGCCTTAGAAACCATTGCTATTCTCTATGGCAAGATCGTTAAGGCAGGCATCTACAAAGCCTCTTCCATCAGAGTAGCCGAAGCTGCAAAAGTGATTGAGAATACCCAACGCGATTTGAATATTGCCTTGATGAATGAATTATCTATGCTCTTCCATGCCATGGACATTGATACACGGGACGTGTTGGAAGGCGCTGCAACCAAATGGAATTTTCTCCCGTTTCATCCCGGTTTAGTTGGCGGGCACTGCATTGGCGTTGACCCGTATTACCTCACAGATAAGGCGCATCAACTCGGGTTCTCGCCTCAGGTCATCCTTGCAGGGCGCGGCACCAATGAAGGTATGAGCAAGTTTATTGCAGCTGAAGTCATTCAGGGTTGCGTCCAACTTGCCAGACCTATGCCCCCAAAGATCGTCATACTCGGCATAACTTACAAGGCCGATGTGCCCGACACCAGAAACTCCAAAGTGGTCGATCTCATCCGGGAACTTGAGCGTTTCGGGGCAGAGATCATTGTTGTTGACCCACATGCTCATCCAGAACACACCAAGGAGCATCTCGGAGTTACACTTTCCGATCAATCACCCGTTGGTGACTGTGACGCTGTTATTCTAGCCGTTCCTCATCAGGCATTTTTCCAGAATGAAGATCCATGGCATCGCATAGAAATCTATCTGAGTGCTGAGAAAGTCATGGTTGCAGACTTGCATGGAATACTGGACCGGAACAAAAAGCCGGACCACGTAAAGCTGTGGCGCCTATAGAAAAGGCTTGGGGAGCACGCTGCCCAAGCCTCAACCGCATCAAATTTCAGATTGCCTATGACCAGACATAAGGCTCAATGTCACCGCGGGCCCAATCGGCTTTGGTTTTCTGGCGGAACTCTTCAAAGTTCCCGGCATCAATCGCATCGCGAATTTCCTGCATCAGGGTCTGGTAGTACGCAAGGTTATTCCAGGTTATCAGCATAGCGGCGAGACCTTCGCTTACACGAACCAGATGGTGCAGATAAGCACGGGAATGATCGCGGGATGCTTCGCAATTGGAGCTCTCATCCAGCGGACGGGGATCTTCCTGATGGCGCGCATTGCGCAGGTTCACTTTGCCATAACGCGTGTACGCCAAACCATGACGGCCAGCGCGGGTCGGCATCACGCAGTCAAACTGATCAATACCGCGTGCAACACTTTCCAAAATATCTTCCGGAGTACCAACACCCATCAGGTAACGTGGCTTATCAACCGGCATAGCTGGCGTTGTAATCTCAAGCATTTTCAGCATAACGGCCTGCGGCTCACCAACAGCCAAACCACCGACAGAATACCCTTCCATTGGTAACTCACCAAGGCGTTGCGCAGATTCGATGCGAAGTTCAGGAACATCACCGCCCTGTACAATACCGTAAAGACCCTGCCCTTTGCCGGGACCGCCCATTTCCTCAAACTGGTTACGAGAACGTTCAGCCCACCGAAGCGACAGCTGCATAGCGCGCTCAACCTCAGCCCGCTCAGCGGGAAGGCTAATGCATTCATCCAGTTGCATTTGAATATCAGAGCCAAGCAGTCCCTGAATTTCAACAGAACGCTCAGGGCTCATTTCATGCACAGACCCATCATGGTGAGACCGAAACGTGACGCCCTTCTCACTCATTTTGCGCAGCTGAGCCAATGACATCACCTGAAACCCGCCAGAATCCGTCAGGATCGTGTGGTTCCAGCCCATGAATTTATGCAGGCCGCCAAGTTTAGCAATGCGTTCCGCCGTTGGGCGCAGCATCAGGTGATAGGTGTTGCCGAGCACAACATCTGCACCTAGATCACGCACCTGCTGCGGGTACATAGATTTAACAGTCGCTTGTGTTCCCACTGGCATAAAAGCAGGCGTACGCACGACACCGTGAGGAGTGGTGATCTCACCTCGGCGCGCCATGCCATCGGTTTTAAGCAATGTAAAATTGAAAGGCTTAGGAGTTGCAGCCTGTTCTGTTTTGTTTTCACTCATCAATCAAGCCTTTGCAAACAACAGCGAACTATCGCCATAACTGTAAAATCTGTAGCCGTTCTCAATCGCGTGACCATACGCTTTGTGCATCTCGTCAAAGCCACTAAAGGCGCTAACAAGCATAAACAGCGTGGATTTCGGCAAGTGGAAATTGGTCATCAACGCATCAATGGCTCTGAACCGATAGCCCGGTGTGATAAAGATATCCGTGCTCTTGGAGATGGGCTGGATCACACCATCCTCATCGGCAGCAGTCTCCAGAATTCGAAGAGAAGTCGTGCCAACAGAAACAACCTTGTTGCCCCGTTTGCGCACGTTATTCAAGGCAGCTGCAGTATCTGCGCTCACCTCACCCCACTCATAATGCATCTTGTGGTCTTTGGTGTTATCCACCTTCACAGGCAGAAACGTTCCTGCGCCCACATGCAAAGTCACGAAATGTTTTTCAATGCCACGCGCTTGCAACCGGGCAAGCAGCTCATCTGTGAAGTGCAAGCCAGCGGTTGGCGCGGCAACGGCGCCCTCATGCTTTGCATAAACAGTCTGATAATCTCTGCGGTCCTGGTCATCTTCCGCCCGTTTTGCAGCAATGTAAGGCGGCAACGGAATATGTCCAACCTCAGCGATTGCGGCATCAAGTTCGCCTGCATTGTGATCAAACCGAAACAGAATATCTCCTGCCTCTGATTTCTCAAGAACCTCAGCACCAAGCTTGGCAGAAGCAGCGCCCTCCTCATCGAAAGCAAAGCGAACCATATCGCCAACCTTCAACTTCTTGGCAGGCTTCACAAAAGCACGCCATTCACAGGAAGACGCGCGCTGATGCAGCGTTACTCCGACTTTGGCTGTTACGCCATCGCGTGTCCTAAACCCCAAAAGCTGAGCTGGAATGACTTTCGTGTCGTTAAACACCAAGGCATCACCCGGTTCCAGAAGGTCTGGAAGAGACCTCACCTGATCATCCGTGAGCAAAGGATCATGATCCGGGCGCACCACAAGCAGACGAGAACTGTCTCGCGGAGACGCTGGTCTCAACGCAATATTCTCAGGTGGCAAGTCGAAGTCAAAATCATCTACAAGCATGGGGCTCTTTTCACATAACAAACGGTCAAACGCATCAGGAACAGCTGCGGAAATCTATGCATTCTTTTGGGAGCTCACGGCAGCAAACCACATATAGCAAGGTGTACAGGGCCATAAGTCCAATAAGCTCCTGCGCTTTACCCGATCAACCTTAGCACCGTCAAGCAGGCTGGGCGGTTTTGCAGCACCAGCAGCAACACCTACAAAAAAAACCCGGCAGCACAAGCCACCGGGTCTTAATTTCATAAGAGCAACCGCGACTTATGCGTCAGCAGCAACTTTCAGCTCAACAATCTTGTCTGGGTTAGACACAGGCTCGCCGCGTTTGAGTTTGTCAACGTTGTCCATACCTTCAACAACCTGGCCCCAAACAGTGTACTGGCCATCAAGCCAAGTGCTGTCTGCAAAACACATGTAGAACTGGCTGTCACCGGAGTTAGGATCCATGGAACGTGCCATAGAACATGTGCCACGAACGTGCTTTGCATCGCTGAATTCAGCTTTCAGCTTAGTGCCGGAGCCGCCAGTACCTGTGCCCTGAGGACAACCGGTCTGCGCCATGAAGCCGTCAATCACGCGGTGGAACACGATGCCGTTGTAAAAACCTTCGCGAACCAGCTCTTTAATGCGAGCAACGTGGTTCGGCGCCAGATCAGGGCGCATTTCAATTACAACATTACCCTTTGTGGTTTCCAGCAGAAGGGTGTTTTCAGGATCTTTAATATCAGCCATGAGCCTGTCCTTTATCTTCGAATTTGTCTGGGTGCATGCATAACCTTTACTTGGCGTCTGCCGCAACCTGCATTTTGATGATCTTATCAGGGTTACGAACAGGTTCCCCACGTTTGATCTTGTCTACATTGTCCATACCGGAAACAACTTCGCCAAACACAGTGTATTGACCGTCAAGCCAGGACCCATCGTTGAACATGATAAAGAACTGAGAATTGGCACTGTTAGGGCTACGCGAACGCGCCATACCAAGTGTACCGCGCTTAAACGATGCTTTGGAAAACTCGGCTTTCAAATCCGGCAGTTCAGAACCACCCATTCCAGTACCGGTTGGATCACCAGTCTGCGCCATAAAACCATCAATCACGCGATGAAAGACAATGTCATCGTAAAAACCTTCACGGGCAAGTTTTTTTATGCGCTTAACATGCTCAGGCGCAAGGTCCGGGCGAAGCGCAATTTCAACACGACCATCTTTCAGGTCAAGATAGAGTGTATTTTCAAGATCCTGTGCCCCTGCTGAAAAGGGCATCATGAATGCCCCCAGAACCATGGCACATGCAGTAAGGATACGTAACAAGATTTCTGTCCTTGTTTTAGCTAGAAGTAACCCTAGGAATAGGCTGTCTCAATGAAGTAGGCAGACCTCAGTGGTGCGTTGTTTTTAAGCAGTTTCAAAGCGTTTTTTAAGCGCAGCCTCAACACAATTGGGGACAAACGAGCTGTAGTCACCCCCCATTTTAGCTATCTGACGAACCAAGGTGGCCGTAATAGGACGCATAATGGGAGAACTTGGGAAAAATACCGTTTTAATATCCCGCGCCATCGCCCCGTTCATGCCTGCCATTTGCATTTCATAATTCAAATCTGTCGAATCCCGAAGGCCGCGCACAAGAATGTTGGACTTATGTTCACGCGCGGCATCCACCACCAGGCCTGTAAAGGAGACGGTCCGAATGCGAGCTGCATCTTCTTTACCGAATTGCTCTTCACACGCCATGCGGATCAATTCAACGCGCTCTTCAAACGTAAACAACGGTGCTTTTGACGCCTGAATGCCAATGGCAACGATAACTTCGTCAGCCAAAACCAAAGACTGCTCAAGAATATCAAGATGGCCGTGTGTCATCGGATCAAATGATCCAGGATAAAGTGCAACGCGCTTCATAAACCCCTCACCTTCCTTATTCATTAAACCCATGAATAATCAGGAAATTCAATTATGTAAGTTAAAATGCACAGTGCCCATTGAAACAACAAGAAACAAGTTCTTTTTGTTGATCAAAACCAAAGACCAACACCGTGAAACTCTGAGAATTACAGTAAGAAAAAAGGGACCCGAAGGCCCCTTCCTCAATTATTCACTTGGGGCGTCTCCGCTGCTGTCATCTGGAGCAGGCGCAACCGCCTCGCCACCAGTTTCAGCGTCTCCGCCCTCAACGATTTCAGCGTTTTCCGCCTCGTCGTCATCATCGGTTTCACTGATGCGCTCAACAGCTACAACTTTTTCTTCAGCAGATGTGTTGAACACAATCACGCCTTGCGTTGAACGACCGGCAAGACGAATACCAGTCACAGGACAACGGATCAGCTGACCACCGTTGGTCACCAGCATAATCTCATCGCTGTCTTCACTGCGGAAGGATGCAACAAGGCGGCCATTACGGTCATTCACCGTCATTGCCGCGATGCCCTTACCGCCGCGACCCGTGGTGCGGTACTCATAAGAACTGGTGCGTTTGCCGTAACCGTTCTCAGAAATGGTCAGAATAGTCTCTTCACTACCATCCATTTCTTCAAAGCGTTCCTGACCGATACCAGCGTCCTCAAACGAAACCTGTTCTTCAGATTCGTCAGCTCGCTGAGCACGGGAAAGCTTCAGGTAGGCTGTCCGTTCTTCCGCATCACAATCAAAGTGACCAAGGATCGTCATGGAGATAACGTGATCATCGTCTGCTAGGTTGACACCGCGCACACCAACAGAATTACGACCAGAGAACACCCGAACGTCTGTTGTCGGGAAGCGGATACACATACCACTGGACGTTGTCAGCAGAACATCATCTTCTTCCGTTGAAGTCATCACGTTGACGATGCCATCGCCCTCGTCCAACTTCATGGCGATCTTGCCGTTTTTGTTGATTTGAGCAAAATCGGAAAGCTTGTTCCGGCGCACTGTTCCGCGCTTGGTTGCGAACATCACATCCAATTCTGCCCAGGTTTCCTCATCCTCAGGAAGCGGCAGGATCGACGTAATGCGTTCACCTTGTTCAAGCGGCAGCATGTTCACCAGCGCATTACCACGGGCGGTTGGCCCAGCAAGTGGAAGGCGCCACACCTTCATTTTGTAAGCGATACCACGGGAGGAGAAGAACAGAACCGGCGTATGCGTGTTTGCCACGAACAAACGGGTTACGAAATCCTCGTTCTTCGTTTGCATACCAGAGCGGCCTTTACCACCACGGCGCTGCGCACGGTAGGTATCCAGCGGAACGCGTTTGATGTAACCGGTGTGAGATACGGTCACGACCATATCTTCACGCTGGATCAGATCTTCATCATCCAGATCACCGCCACCCTCTGTAATTTCAGTCCGGCGCGGTGTCGCAAATTCATCACGAACTTCTTCAAGCTCAGTGCGAACGATATCAAGAATGCGCTGACGACTGCGCAGAATATCAAGGTAATCCTTGATTTCTACAGAGAGTTTGTCCAGTTCATCGCCGATTTCGTCTCGGCCAATAGCTGTCAAACGCTGTAAGCGCAGCTCAAGAATCGCACGAGCCTGATCTTCAGAAAGCTTGAAAGTTCCGTCTTCCTGAATGGCATAGCGAGGATCATCGATCAGCTGGATCAGCGGCTCAATGTCTTTTGCTGGCCAATGCCGCTCCATCAACTGACGGCGCGCCGTTGCAGGATCTGGAGCCGTACGGATCAGGTGAATCACATCATCAATATTGGCCGTTGCAACAGCCAAACCAACAAGAACATGAGCCCGGTCACGCGCCTTATTCAAAAGGAAGCGGGTCCGGCGACCGATAACTTCCTCGCGGAAATCGATAAAGGCTTTCAGCATGTCCTGCAGCGCAAGCTGTTCCGGGCGACCACCATTCAGGGCAACCACGTTACAGCCAAAGCTCTGTTGAAGCTGAGAGTAACGGAACAACTGATTCAGAATCACATCTGGAACAGCATCACGTTTCAGCTCAATAACAACGCGCATGCCCCGACGGTCAGACTCATCGCGAATGTCAGAGATACCTTCAACCCGCTTTTCACGAACAAGTTCCGCGATCTTTTCGATCATAGCGGATTTGTTCACCTGATAAGGGATTTCAGTGACAATCAAAGCCATACGGCCGGTGCGAATTTCTTCCGTCTCAACACGGCTGCGCATAAGAACGGAACCACGTCCGGTCTCATAAGCCGATTTGATACCGGCACGGCCAAGAATAATGCCGCCTGTTGGGAAATCCGGGCCCGGAATAATTTCCATCAATTCCGGAAGGGAAAGGTCTGGACGTTCGATCATTGCGATCGTACCGTCAATCACTTCACCCATATTGTGTGGCGGAATATTGGTCGCCATACCAACAGCAATACCGCCAGCACCATTTACCAGAAGATTCGGGTAACGTGCTGGAAGAACAACCGGTTCTGTTTCGGAACCGTCATAGTTCTCGTTGAAATCGACAGTGTCCTTGTCAATATCGGAGAGCTGTGTCTGAGCGACTTTTTCCAGGCGACATTCGGTGTAACGCATCGCCGCAGCACGGTCACCATCGACCGAACCAAAGTTGCCCTGCCCGTTAATGAGCGGAAGGCGCATGGAAAAGCTCTGCGCCATACGAACAAGCGCGTCATAAATCGCACTATCACCATGCGGGTGATATTTACCCATAACGTCGCCGACGACACGCGCAGACTTACGGTAGGGCTTGTTCCACTCATATCCGCTTTCATACATAGAATACAGAATACGGCGGTGAACCGGCTTCAAGCCATCACGAACATCGGGAAGCGCACGACTAACAATCACGCTCATCGCGTAATCGAGATAGCTGCGTTTCATTTCATCTGTAATCGAGATGGGCCGAATGTCGCTGGGAGGGCCACCTGGTGGTGTACTTAAGTCCTGATCTGCCAAGGATTATTCTCATCAATTTTAAGTCAGAATTTTATTCTTTATAGCCGATTCAAGTGTCAGAACCAAACGACACTTACCGTGAAACAACACCTAATAACAACTACCTTACCTCAGGGGGCTAAACTTACATGAAAGACAAGGTGTTATACGCAGTTTCATTGCAAGATTTTGCGGCAACATTCCCAAAGGTGCCAAACAAGTCACGGGTAGTGCAAAAACCTACCAAAGTCTTGCCAATTCCCCAATAGTCTGGTAGCGCCCACACCAAAGCCGCAGAATTGCGAGTAACCAAGTCCCAAAGATTGGGAATCACCACATTCATAACTAAGGTAAAGCGCAATGCTCATTGAATTCCTGATCAATGCATTTGCCATGCTGTTCGTTACAATCGACCCCATAGGCCTCGCGCCGGTCTTTTTAGCTGTTACAGCAGGCGCAGACAGTACAGAACGAAGACAGATCGCCATTAAAGCCGTTCTGATCTCAGGTGGCACACTCTTGGCGTTCTTTTTCGCCGGACGTCAGCTCCTTAATGTTCTTGGCATTTCACAGGCGGCCTTCCAGGTCGCAGGCGGCCTTTTGCTATTCATCATCGCAGTTGAGATGGTGTTTGAGCATCGCCAGAAGCGCAAAGCAGAAAGCGCGGAAAAGGCTATTGAACAGGAAGACCTGTCTCAAACAGCCGTATTCCCACTCGCAATTCCGCTGATAGCTGGTCCTGCAACAATTTCAGCGATCATTCTATTGGCCGGTCAAGCACCTAGCTTTGCAAGTCATATAGGCCTGATTGCAGTCCTATTCTCCGTTCTAGCGATCAGCTTCTTGGTATTTATGCTTGCAGCACGGATTGATAAGCTTCTGGGCTCCACTGTTCAGCTCATCGTCACCCGCCTGTTCGGTGTTATTCTTGCAGCCTTATCCGTCCAGTTCGTGGCAGATGGCATCTTCTCCTTGATGGAAATGCACTCCTAAAACATTGTGTGCCCGCATCCGATTGTGGGCACACCTTTCTCTCTCCCAGATTAGGCTTGAAGTCCCCAAGCGCCTCCGTAAAGTCACCCTTGTATTTCACGGAGGATTCGGATGGCAGCCCACGGCTCCAAAAAAGTCATATTCGCCGCCCTTGCAGGCAACACGCTCATCGCAATCACAAAATTTGCAGCAGCTGCGTACACCGGTTCCGCCGCTATGCTCTCTGAGGGTATCCATTCCCTTGTAGACACAGGCAATCAAGGCCTCCTACTGCTTGGGATGAAGCGCGCTGAAAAACCAGCTGATGACAAACACCCCTTCGGGTATGGCTCGGAAATCTATTTTTGGGCGTTTGTTGTTGCCATTATGATCTTTGCAGTTGGCGCTGGCATTTCACTTTACGAAGGCATTCAAAAAATCCTCAACCCACACCCGGTGGAATCTGCAATCATCGCTTATGTCGTCCTGGGTTCAGCTATTATTTTCGAAGGTTGGGCGTGGCTGGTTGCATACAAAGAATTCCAGAAGACCAAAGGCACACGGCCATTTATCGCAGCCATCAGAGACAGCAAAGATCCGACAGTTTTCACCGTCCTGTTTGAAGACACAGCAGCCATACTGGGTCTGATTGTTGCCTTCATCGGCATTTACGGCGCACAAAACTTCGGCATCCCTTGGCTTGACGGAGCTGCTTCCGTTGTTATCGGCCTCATTCTAGCTGGAACCGCATTCCTGCTCGCACTGGAAACAAAAGGCCTCCTGATCGGCGAAAGTGCTTCTGACGAGCTTGTAGCGTCTGTTCGTGAGATCTTGCTGGCGCCTGTTGCCGTCCGGGGCGTGAACGAAATTCGCACCTTGCACCTTGGCCCCAATGACGTCCTGCTCGCCGCCTCTTTGGACTTTGAAGACGCACTCACAGCAGGAGCAGTTGAAGAAGTCATTTTCTCGCTGGAAGATACAATCAAACGCAGCCAACCGCTCATAGGGCGTGTCTTCATCGAAGTTCAGGCTGCAAAAGACCAGAAGTATCTTGAGGACGAGTAATCAATACGCAAAACATTGCATTGCAGCCCTCGAAAAGGGCTTCTATCAAACATGTTGAATTTGAGAGTTTTCGGAGCAGACAATGACCATACTTGTAACAGGCGGCTGCGGCTATATTGGCAGCCACATGACATGGTGCCTCCATGACGCCGGAGAGGATTTCATTGTCATCGACAATCTCTCAACCGGCTTTGATTGGGCGATCCCTCAAGCAACAAAGCTGTATGAGGGTGAAATTACAGATCTGGATCTACTGGAAACAATCTTCAAAGCCCACGATATTTCTGCCGTTATACACTTTGCAGGTTCAATAATCGTTCCAGAATCCGTCTCTAACCCATTGAAATATTATAGCAATAATACCGCAGCCTCCAGAACATTAATGGAAGCCTGCGTCAACCACGGCATCAAGCATTTCATCTTCTCCTCAACAGCAGCCGTTTATGGTGACCCAGAAGTTATTCCTGTTTCTGAAGAAGCTCCGCTAACTCCCTTAAGCCCTTACGGCACATCAAAGCTAATGACTGAACTCATGTTGCGCGATACCGCTGCAGCCCATGATTTCAAATACACAGCTCTGCGCTACTTCAACGTTGCCGGCGCCGACCCTAAAGGCCGCACAGGCCAGTCCACCAAAAACGCCACTCACCTCATCAAAGTAGCCTGTGAAGCAGCTCTGGGGAAACGCACGAATCTGGGCGTATTTGGAATTGACTTCGACACACCAGATGGAACGGGGGTTCGCGATTACATCCATGTTTCTGATCTGGCCAGCGCACACTACCTTGCCTTAAGGCGACTACGCGAAGGCGGCGACAGCATTGTCATGAATGCAGGTTACGGTGATGGCTATTCAGTTTTGCAGGTCATTGATGCAGTGAAGGCAATCTCGGGAGTCGACTTCAATGTTACAACCGAGCCGCGCCGGGCTGGCGATTCGCCAAAGGTTGTTGCTGACAACCGCAAGATCATGAAGAATTTAGATTGGCAACCGGAGTTCAACGACCTCAAAACCATCGTTGACCACGCCCTCACCTGGGAGAAAAAACTCCAGTTCAAAAACAGCCTCTAAACATCTTATGGCTGACTGATCCACCTCAGTCAGCTCCTACCTGCCTATCATGGTATCCGAATAACGCGGTCACCGGGCTTTATACCAAGCGCCATTGTCCGCCCCGCCAACACTTCCAAAACATACTGAGCAGGAACACCTGAGGAGATAATCTCTTCAGAATATGGGACCGTATTTTTCGCAATGCTTTTGATGATGTTGTCAGAGCCAATGAAGATGATATCCAGCGCGCTCGGCGTGTTCTTCATCCAAAAATTCTGTGGTACAGAAAACGAGAATACAAACAACATCCCTTGATCAGGAGAGAGATCAGTCCGGCCCATCAAACCTTGAGCGCGAGCTGCAGCGTTTTCAGCAACCTCGACCTGAAATTCATGTTTACCCGTTGCACTGCGAACCTCAATTGTTTCAGTTCTCAACTCCGCCGCGAAAGCAGAGCTCAAACAGAACATCGCCGCAATGACAGCCCATTTTAAAACAGCCATAAATATTTCCTGCGTCTCGTTCATTATAGCTTTGATACAAAGAAAAACCCTTGGCAAGACACCAAGGGTTTTTGATAGGCAAATCTCGTAAATGTGATCTCGTAAGGCGCATAAACGCAACTTAGTGAGAGGTCGGTATGTGTGTTCCACTGCCAACCGGACGAACTTCAGCAGCCATCTGCCCTTTAGGTCCATTTCCAAAACGAACCTGTACTTTTTGCCCAGGACGCAACTCTGTAATGCCAAACCTGCGCAATGTTTCCATATGAATGAAAATGTCTTCAGTCCCCTCACCACGCGTCAGGAAGCCAAATCCCTTCACACGGTTAAACCACTTAACTTCCGCATCAATAAAACCGCCATCAGGCGTAACTTGAACATGAGTACGCGAAGGAGGCAGTTGAGATGGATGAACCGCATAGCTTTCATCCATAGAAAGAATGCGCATCGCTTGCAATCCGCGTGGCCTGTTCAGGACCTCACAAACAACACGAGCCCCTTCATAGGCGGTCTGAAAACCATCTCGCCTCAAGCATGTAACATGCAATAAGATATCAGGTAGATCGTCTTCTGGTTCTACGAAACCATAGCCTTTGCCAATATCGAACCACTTGATTGTTCCCGCCACCTGAAGAACATCTAAGGCTGTATCGTCAACCAGGTCCTCGACAGAGCCTACCTGAGGCGCCGTTTTTACCACCATGATGAATGCCCCGAAATTTGCCGCATCTGAAATGTAACGCCCAGCAACAAACCGAACGCCACTTGATTCCACCAAAAGAATATCATCAGGAACCGGGCCAAGAAGGTGAAAAATTAACAAACAGCTAAATGATCCCCCATTGATTTAATTAGTGTTGTCCTATCAACACCATTTACCTACAGTTTGGAGGGGGTATAGCTAACACTACTGAAATTTTTATCTAGCAGATCGCTGAGTTGCTTTCGAAACCTCCATACGGCGAGCGATACACATTAATACGCAACACTCCCTTCAATTCCCCATTCAAGAAATACTGGACACCCTTTCCCTTTAATCCTTTTCACGCTAAATTCGCGCACTTACAACTTACACTGACTATAAAAATAAGGTCAGCCCCCTAACCGAGAAAGCTAGAAATGCGCTATTTGCACACCATGGTCCGCGTTAAAGATCTGGACCAATCCATGCACTTTTACTGCACCATCTTTGGCATGAAAGAAGCTCGCCGGCATAAAAGCGAAGCAGGACGCTTTACCCTTGTCTACCTCACGGCGTCAGAAGACCAAGAAGCTTTCCAGTCGACTCAGGCGCCTGCACTGGAGCTGACCTATAATTGGGACACTGAAGAGTATGATGGCGGACGTAATTTTGGCCACCTCGCCTATGAAGTAGACAACATCTATGAGACCTGCGCCAAACTGCAGGCTGCGGGCATCATCATCAACCGCCCTCCACGCGATGGGCGCATGGCTTTTGTTCTGTCTCCAGACGGTATTTCAATTGAACTACTCCAAAAGGATGGAAGTCTGAAACCAGCTGAACCGTGGCTTTCCATGGAAAACACCGGCAGCTGGTAGGCAACTATCCAAAATTTTGCGCCTCAGAATCCGACTGAGGCGCTGATATCACACAAGAAAACAGAGAATAACTCCATTTTCTTCATATTTGTGGATTGTTTGAATTATTAAAATTTAGGCGCTTGCCAAGTCTCCCTCAAATTCTTATAAGCCTCCTCACACAGCCAGCGCACAACACGAGGCGCTGCTGATGAGTGTGCGCCCATCGTCTAGCGGTTAGGACGCCGCCCTTTCACGGCGGAAACAGGGGTTCGATTCCCCTTGGGCGTACCATTTACTTTCCCAAAATTCTATATGCTTAGCTCCATTGGTACCAATTCGTATATCTTATGGTCAATGCACACATGTTTTCTGGATTACAGAAAGCCAAAAACATGGACATGAAGCATTCATTGCAAAAATTCTGCATTACCGAACCTCTCCCGCGTTGACAAGCATCTAGTGAAACAGTTCAAAATTCCTATTGGCTGTCCACTCCCACAACGCTCAGCCTTCAACGCACCATGCAAAAATGAAAAATGCTCAGAAACAGCTGCATCGCACTATTTCTGAGCATCGAATTTTAATTGCTATACAGAGCAGGCCTTAGAATGGAATCTCGTCATCCATTCCACCCCCAAAGCCGCCGCCAGATGGGGCAGATCCACCGCCGCCACCGCCAAAGCCACCACCCTGATTACTGGCGCCACCGCCAGTGGAACCTCCACCAGAAGAACCTCCACCAGAGTATCCACCACCCTGATCGCCGCCGCTACCACCACCAAAGCCGCCAGATTGACCACCAGCTTGACCGCTTTGACCGCCGCCTTCGCCGCGACCATCAAGCATTGTCAACGTAGAGTTGAAGCCTTGCAAAACAATCTCGGTTGAATATCGCTCCTGACCACCTTGGTCCTGCCATTTACGGGTCTGGATCTGACCTTCAATGTAAACTTTGGAGCCTTTGCGCAGGTATTGCTCAGCAACCTTTGCAAGTCCTTCGTTGAATACAACAACGCGGTGCCATTCAGTGCGCTCACGGCGCTCGCCGCTGTTACGATCGCGCCAGCTCTCAGAAGTCGCGATGCGCAGGTTTACGATCGCCTTGCCGTCCTGCGTGCGCCGAACTTCCGGATCTGCGCCCAGATTTCCAACCAAAATGACTTTATTGACGCTACCGGCCATTGAATTACTCCTAGATCAAAGCCTGCTCAGCTATTTTGAGCAGGTCGAGTTGGCAAGTAACCTATGCTCCGAGCCCCACAAATCAAACAGGCTTTCGCTTAGCAGTGACATTTGTCCACATTTCCCAGCAGATCTGCGAATATATGAGGCACCAGAAGGTTCCGCTCAAAACTCGTTCTATTTTTGTTCCCATACATTCGCATCTACTCCCACCAAGTTCAACACTGAAATTTCTGCAAAGACAATTTTCTGAGAGCATATTCAAAAAGGCTTGCTCCTTAAAATCGTTCCGTTTATGTTCCACCTAATTTATTGCGCATACCTCCTGTATTTTTGAGGATCGCGCCTTGACCTGTTTTGCTCTTTAGATGGCGAAATCAGCATTCGTGACAAAGGACAGCTCCATGGCGAAGTCGCCAACCCGTAATAACCAGAATAATCATGCGCGCGTTGATCACCTCAAACAGATTACCGTACGCGGCGCTCGCGAACATAACCTAAAGAATGTCGATCTGGATCTTCCACGCGATAGTCTGATTGTTATGACTGGCCTGTCCGGTTCGGGTAAGTCCTCCTTGGCCTTTGATACGATTTATGCCGAAGGGCAGCGCCGCTATGTTGAAAGCTTAAGCGCTTATGCCCGCCAGTTTTTGGAGATGATGCAAAAGCCGGACGTAGACCAAATCGACGGCCTATCTCCTGCAATCTCCATCGAGCAGAAAACCACTTCAAGAAACCCGCGCTCAACAGTCGGCACAGTCACCGAAATCTATGACTACATGCGCCTGCTCTTCGCCCGCGTCGGCATTCCGTATTCCCCTGCAACTGGATTACCCATTGAAAGCCAGACCGTCAGCCAGATGGTTGACCGCATTTTGACATTGGAAGAAGGCACGCGTCTTTTCCTCCTCGCGCCTATCGTTCGGGGCCGCAAAGGCGAGTACCGCAAAGAACTCGCAGAGCTGATGAAAAAAGGCTTCCAGCGCATCAAAATTGATGGTGAATACTACGAAATCGCCGAGGCCCCGGCGCTGGATAAGAAATTCAAACACGATATTGACGTCGTGGTTGACCGCCTTGTCGTGCGTGAAGATATGGCAGGACGATTGGCAGATTCCCTGGAAACAGCGCTGGAATTAGCCGAAGGACTCGCCACCGCAGAATTTGCGGATGAAAAAGATGAAAAAGGCAAACCAAAGCAGATGATCTTCTCGCAGAAGTTTGCCTGCCCGGTATCTGGTTTCACAATTCCAGAAATTGAGCCACGCCTATTCTCGTTCAACAATCCGTTCGGCGCTTGCCCAACGTGTGATGGCCTCGGAACGAAGCTCGCGTTTGAAGCCGAACTCGTTGTTCCAGATCAGACCCTATCACTTCGCGGTGGAGCAGTACTTCCGTGGGCAAAAACCGGAGCAACCTCTCCGTATTACGCTCAAACACTAGAAGCGCTAACGAAGCACTACAAGCAGTCCATGACGAAGGCTTGGCGTGACCTGCCTGACGACTTCCAAAACGCTGTTCTTTATGGAACCGGCGATACAAAAATCCAGTTTGTATATGACGACGGCACTCGCTCTTACAAAACAGACAAGTCGTTTGAGGGCGTCATTGGCAACATTGAGCGCCGCTGGAGAGAAACAGATTCTCAGATGGTGCGCGATGAACTCTCCCGCTACCAATCCGACCATGCATGCGACGCCTGTAAGGGGTACCGCTTGAAGCCAGAAGCACTCTCAGTCAAAATTGCTGACCGTCACATTGGCCAGATCACCGCCCTTTCAATCAAAACAGCCCATGAATGGTTCTCCAGCATTGAGGACAAGCTAAGCGATAAACAGACCCAAATCGCTTATCGTATCCTAAAGGAAATTCGAGAGCGCCTGAAATTCCTGAATGATGTCGGCTTAGAGTACTTGTCAATGGATCGCGCCTCCGGCACGTTGTCCGGTGGTGAAAGCCAGCGTATTCGCCTTGCATCTCAAATCGGTTCCGGTTTAACCGGCGTTCTTTACGTTTTGGATGAGCCATCCATTGGCCTTCACCAACGTGATAATGCCCGGCTTCTGGAAACACTCAAGCACCTGCGCGATCTGGGGAACACCGTTATCGTAGTCGAGCATGATGAGGATGCAGTCCTCACAGCTGATTATGTGGTGGATGTGGGTCCAGGTGCGGGTATCCATGGTGGTCAGGTCGTGGCGAAAGGCTCACCAGAAGAAATCATGGCCAATCCTGCTTCCCTTACCGGTCAGTACCTTTCCGGCAAAATGAGCATTCCTCAGCCCAAAGAGCCACGCAAGATCGACAAAAACCGACAGATCAAGGTTTTCGGCGCCCGCGGCAACAACCTGAAGGATGTGAACGCCAGCATCCCACTTGGCACATTCACGTGTGTGACCGGTGTATCTGGAGGCGGCAAATCAACCTTCTTGATCGACACCGTCTATAAAGCCACGGCCCGACGGCTAAACGGTGCCCGCGACAACCCTGCTCCGCACGATCGTATTGAAGGTCTGGAGCGCCTCGACAAAGTCATCGATATCGACCAATCCCCGATTGGCCGCACGCCGCGCTCAAACCCTGCAACCTACACCGGCGCCTTCACGCCCATTCGGGAATGGTTTGCTGGCATGCCGGAAGCAAAAACTCGCGGCTACGCACCAGGTCGCTTCTCGTTCAACGTCAAGGGCGGCCGTTGTGAAGCTTGTCAAGGCGATGGCGTCATCAAGATTGAAATGCACTTCCTACCGGATGTCTACGTGACATGTGATGTTTGTAACGGTAAGCGCTACAACCGCGAAACACTTGAAGTCCAGTTCAAGGGCAAATCAATTGCAGGTGTACTGGATATGACTGTTGAAGAAGCTGCCTCCTTCTTCTCAGCTGTTCCCTCCATTCGCGACAAAATGGAAACCCTCGCCCGGGTTGGCCTCGGCTACATCAAGGTTGGTCAGCAGGCCACCACCCTTTCTGGAGGTGAGGCACAGCGTGTAAAGCTGGCCAAAGAGCTGTCAAAGCGCTCAACAGGCCGTACTCTTTATATTCTGGATGAGCCAACAACAGGTCTCCACTTCCATGATGTCGCCAAACTACTGGAAGTTCTTCATGAGCTGGTGGACCAAGGCAACACGGTTCTTGTGATTGAGCACAACCTTGAAGTCATAAAAACAGCAGATTGGATTCTGGATCTGGGGCCGGAAGGCGGCGATGGCGGCGGAATGATTGTCGCGACCGGTCGCCCTCAAGATGTAGCGGAAGTACCGGAAAGCTATACCGGGCACTTTCTTAAAGAGCTGTTTGACCGGCGTGGATCAGGCAAACTCGACGCAGCTGAATAACAACATCCGGAGTGGCTGCGATTTCCTTAGCCACTCCTTTTTCTATATAATTCTCTTTTGCGCACAAATCCCAGCGCCAAAACACAGCACGCCTTTCGCAGTGCCATATTCGATTCATTGAAAATTGATTAAGTCCAGCCCATTAAATGCATAATAATTAGGCATTCTGCTTTTTAGGTATGCAGTTTTGTGCTTTAAATCACATTTTTATTGCATTGCACTATAGTATATACGGCAAATTCTGTCCCTATTAGCGAAAATGAGATACTTCACATCGAACTTGCTATGCATATTACGCATAGCGGACATGCGAAATGATGTGATGCACAATTAGAAACTCTTTTGTATAAACCACCTCAAGGCCGCTGAGGAACTCCTCCCAATCTTTTCAGTGGCCCAACATACAATCCTCAGGTGGCACCTCCTCCCAAGCCACTTGATGGGTCCGAAACAGAGATTTCCTCCCAGTTCTCTGTTTACTAGCTTCGCCCGTCGTTCCTCCCATCGACGGGCGTTAGCTGTTTTAAGGCCTCTTTTTCCAAATCAGCCCAACCACAGTACAAAATAAAAGCGCGTCACATCTGCAACGCGCTTCTTCATTTTTTGGCCCCCTAGCAAATTTATTGGATGTGTGGCTTCACCAAGTCTGCGCTCGTCATATGCATCCACTTGGACAGATGCAAAATATCCGGCGCCTTGCCATTGCTTAACCGCCAGCTATCAACAACCCACGGAACCTGTGTCGTTTCATCGACAACAACCGCGGAGGCATGTGGGTACTTACCATCAAGGAAATACCCCCGGGAGGCAGGCCGCGTTACACGGTGGTACTTCAACCACCCTTGCGCGCTTGCATAGGTGAGCAGGCTGGTCGTATTGGTGGCCTCGTCAATACAGTCCATTTGACCTCTGACATTACCATTACCCATATCAAGTCCGCCAATATCGTCGGAGGACCCAACCACAGGACCAACGCGTATCTCCTGCCACTGCACCGCTTGGGAAATCGCTTTACGTTCAGCCTCCGGGCTTTTAGCTCCGCGCTTCAGGAGTGTGCGCAATTCGCGTTTGTCTTGCGCGTTGAAGGAAACTGCCGTGCGATATTCACATCCAAATCCATGGCAGATATAGAGCGTATCAACTTTGTTTTCGAGAGCACCCATTTGGGCGTACCATGAGCTCGGCGGCCCGTTAATTTGGCTCATACAGGCAGAAAGCCCGAGAGCAGACACGACAACGATTAAACCTTGAGAAATCTTCTTCAATTTCTTTTTTGAAATATGCATATGTTTATGTGAATCACTTTGAACGACCATGGGAAATTGATGACCTAAATGATTGAATTGAGCAAGTTCTGAGGCTAAGCAATTTGCAAGCAATAAACACTTAGGCTTCTACAAGCGCAATGGCGCAACAGCAGCCCAGTCTGATTGGATGAGAAATGACTAAGCAACCCATACATGTGGTTGGTGGCGGCCTCGCAGGCTCAGAGGCAGCTTGGCAAATTGCAGAAAAAGGCCTCAAGGTCGTTTTGCATGAAATGCGCCCGACACGGAAAACCGATGCGCATCAAACCGATGGCCTTGCTGAGTTGGTCTGCTCCAACTCTTTCCGGTCTGATGACGCTGAAAACAATGCGGTTGGCCTGTTGCATGCCGAGCTGCGCGCTGCTGGTTCCCTCATCTTAAAATCCGCCGATGCCAACAAAGTCCCCGCTGGGGGAGCTTTGGCAGTGGATCGCGATGGGTTTTCGCAGACTGTACAAGCCGCTCTTGAGAACCACGAGAACATTGAGATCCGCCGCGAAGAAGTCACGCAGATCCCAGCAGAAGATCAAGGTCAGGTGATCCTTGCAACGGGGCCACTGACCTCGCCAGCGTTGTCTGAGGAAATTATGCGCGTTACGGGGGAAGATTCCTTAGCATTCTTTGATGCCATTGCGCCAATCCTCCACACCGAAAGCATCAATATGGATGTGGCGTGGTTCCAGTCTCGCTACGACAAGGTTGGCCCAGGCGGCAATGGGAAAGATTATATCAACTGCCCAATGGATAAAGAGCAATACGAAGCCTTTATCGATGCGCTGATTGGCGGTGAGAAAACCGTTTTCAAAGAATGGGAAGCAAACACCCCTTACTTTGATGGCTGCCTGCCGATTGAAGTGATGGCAGAACGGGGCCGGGAAACACTGCGGTATGGCCCAATGAAGCCAATGGGTCTGACAAACGCTCACCAGCCAGACATCAAAGCTTATGCAGTTGTGCAGCTGCGGCAGGATAATGCCCTTGGCACGCTGTACAACATGGTTGGCTTCCAGACCAAACTGAAATACGGGCCGCAAGCTGAGATCTTGCGCATGATTCCAGGTTTGGAAGAAGCGCAATTTGCCCGCCTTGGCGGATTACACCGCAACACCTTCCTCAATTCCCCGCGCTTGCTGGATGACCAGATGCGCTTGAAGGCCATGCCACATGTTCGCTTTGCAGGTCAGATCACAGGCTGTGAAGGATATGTGGAATCCACAGCAGTTGGCTGTCTGACTGGCTTATTTGCTACTCATCAGGCACTTGGTACCATCATCACCCCACCTCCCGTCACAACGGCATGTGGTGCAATTGTCAACCACATCACAGGTGGTCATATTGACCGGGAAAGCGGCTCAGGCCCGCGTTCCTTCCAGCCGATGAACATCAACTTCGGTCTGCTGCCACCACTGGATGAAATGCCCAAGCATCCGGAAGGCAAACGCTTGCGCGGTAAAGAAAAAACCCGCCTCAAAAAGCAGGTCATGGCCAAACGTGGTCTGGATGATTTTAAAGCTTGGGTCGCAACGACCTAATCAATAAAAAGGCCGGGAACACCGGCCTTTTTTATTCTCATACGAGCTTTGCAAGATGCCTTGACGTCCGCCACATGCACCACATTCTACGCATATGAGAAGCTCCCCCATGAACCACAAGAGGTTCAAAGTTATCTTTGTCCGCATCATTTAAAAACAGTCGTGCCTGAAACACCGGCAAAAAGGCTGGCAATACCCGCGGATCAACACCGACCAGCGCTGCCTCACATTGATCGAGGTGATGGTTACAATGGGTGATCATCTCCTCAAACACAGCCCATACACCGTCATTGGAGTTGCTGCCAGTGAAGGCATTGGCCAAAACACTATGGCGTTCAAGCACATCATTGGGAATAAATTGTTGGTGCCGCGCGGCTTGCCACGTCAAGGTCTGCAACAGGCCAGCCAGCGCATAAGCGACCCCGCCATGCCCGCAAGCATCAGTAACTTGAGTGTCAGCATGCTCACCGCCTAAGATGAGAGAAGCCAGTAAAACAACTGAAGAGTTGGTCTCGCCGCAATACCCTTCAAGATCATTGAGCGTTGGCATCGGATCAGAATACAAATCAAACCGACGCGCGGATATCAAGTTCAGAAATGGCTCTTTTGGCAGCTTGTGATGATCAATTGTCTGCAAAACGGCTTGTGCGACCGGATTAAACTCCACATCCCCGTGTTCCGTCCCGCTCAGTGTATCATGCCACCATTGCAGCCGAATTTCACCCGGCATAGGTTCATTGACCAGCTCACGGATCCGCGCAATCTCGCAGGCAAAGGCGTAGATTGCTGATAAACTTGGACGAGCAATCGCCGGAGCATACAGAGTACTCAAGTACCGCTCATAGGAAAAGCGTTTTACGAAATCATCACAGTGGTCAAAGGCTTGGCTCATATCCAGATCACGCTTTCCAGTTTACGCATCTTCAACAGCGATAAAGACTGCGGCAACGGCGCGATCTTCAGCAAGCAAAACATTGTATGTGCGCACGGCTGCCCCGGTGGACATGCTGTCGACCATAATACCTTTCTCACGAAACAGCGTCTTGCGAGACTCTAAAAACGGATGCATTTCATCGCCAGTACCAATCAACAGCACTTCAATACCGTCAGATTCCGTGAGAATCTGAGCAAGCGCAGCATCTGTAATCTCTTCAAAACGCTCCGGATCCCAACCATACACACCTGAAGGAACACACATCAACGATCCTCGATGGGACATATCTGCAAATCGGAACCCGCCATTTCCGTAGGCATCAATCTGGACCATACTAGGATAATGCGCATCCCGTACTTCCATTGGCTCGCCGCGTAGTCCCATTGTGTCCTCCAAAGGTGTAACCGCGTCCAGTGTACTAGCAAAGTAGTAGCCTCTGTTTAATTCCGACGGTCAGAATGTCCAATATAAAAAATGGGGCTGACCACAAGTGTAGTCAGCCCCATTTAAAAGTGCAGCACATCCGGCAAACTATGCAGATGTTACTGGTGTTTTATCATCTTCACCCTTGTCAAACACACTGGTGCGAAGCTTCAAAAGCATCAGCAGTGGAGAGGCCAGGAAGATAGAAGAGTACGTACCAATCACGATACCGAAGATCATAGCCAGAACGAACGACTGGATCACTTCTCCGCCCAGGAAGTACAATGCAAACAGTGCCAGAAGCGTTGTTACAGACGTCATGGTTGTACGGGAAAGTGTTTCATTGATGGACTTATCCAGCAGCTCTTCCAAGGACAAACGCTTGTAACGGCGCAGGTTCTCACGAATACGATCATAAACCACCACGGTATCATTAAGTGAGTAACCGATGATGGTCAAAACCGCTGCGATACTGGACAGAGAAAAGTCCAGCTGCAGGATTGAGAATAACCCGACTGTCAGCAAGATATCGTTGAAGGTGGTAATAATTGCCCCAACTGCGAACTGCCATTCAAAGCGGAACCAGATGTAAAACATGATCATCAGCAGTGCAGAACCAACCGCCAGAGAGCCAGCATATGCCAACTCGCCGGAAACACGAGGTCCCACAACTTCTGTTCTGCGGAACGCGATATTCTCAGTAAACGCACCACGGATTTTCTCAATGGCACCCTGCTGAGCATCTTCGCCTTCACCCTGAGATTCAATGCGGATCAGAACTTCGGTCGGAGACCCAAATTCCTGAACCTGCACATCACCCAGACCCAAACCACCCAACGTTTTACGAATACCAGAAAGGTCTGCGGGACCATTGGTGCTTTGCAGCTCAATCAGTGTACCGCCCTTAAAGTCGATGCCGTAGTTCAACCCGACAGTAAGGAACAGCACGATTGAAAGAACCGCTGTAATTCCGGAAATTGGGTAGCTCAACGCCCGCCAATGCATAAAGCGGAAATTGGTTACCTCCGGAACAAGTCTAAGAAGTTTCATCTTTTTACGCTCCGGATCAAATTGGTAATTTGGATGGACGCTTACGCTTCACCCATATTGAGATGAGGAAACGTGAAATGGTGAATGCTGAGAACACAGTGGTAAAGATACCAACCATCAAAGTCACAGCAAACCCTTTTACAGGTCCAGACCCGATGAAGAACAGGATCATAGCCACGATCAACGTGGTGATGTTCGCATCCAAAATTGTGCTAAGTGCACGAGTAAAGCCCGCATCGATAGCTCCAATTGCAGAGCGACCTGCCCGTGCTTCTTCACGAATACGCTCATAAATCAGCACATTCGCATCAACCGCCATACCAATGGTCAAAACCACACCAGCAATACCCGGCAGCGTCAATGTCGCCTGAAGCATGGTGAGAACACCAAAGATCAGGAACACGTTAGCTGTCAGCGCCAGATTGGCAATGATACCGAACTGACCGTAAGCAGCCAGCATGAACAAGATCACAGCAGATGCTGCCACGATGGAGGCAATTTTGCCGCTATCAATGGAATCCTGACCAAGGCCCGGTCCAACAGAACGCTCTTCAACAACGTCCAGACGCGCAGGAAGCGCACCAGCACGCAAAAGAACAGCAAGATCATTTGCACCATCAACAGTGAAACTACCGGAAATCTGACCGGAACCACCTGTAATCGGGCTACGAATAACCGGAGCGGTAATAACTTCATCATCCAGAACAATCGCGAACGGACGCCCAACATTGGCGCGGGTCACATTTGCAAAGACGCGGGCGCCGGAGGTGTTGAAGCGGAAGTTCACAACAGGTTCATTGGTCTGCTGGTCAAAGGAGACCGACGCATCCTGAAGTTCTTCACCAGTCAGCAACGGCGACTCACTCAGCAAGTACGGCTGACCATCAGTTCCATCCACAATCATTGTACCAGCTGGCGGGCGTCCCTGAAGAGCCTGTGAGGCACTCATTTCCTGACTAACAAGATGGAATGTCAACTGAGCTGTCGCGCCAATGATGTCCTTCAGACGCTGAGGGTCGCTTTCACCCGGAGCTTCCACAAGGATACGATCACTGCCCTGACGCTGGATAGACGGCTCGGTTGTACCAAGCTCATCAACACGGCGACGGATAACCTCGATGGATTGCTTCACAACGGAAGCAAGACGCATGTCCAGGCCTTCCGCAGAGAAGGCCATCCGGAATAGGCCGTCACCTTGAGGTTCAAGAATAAATTCGTTGACCACCGTTCCGCCAAAAACACCGGAGTTGAGTGGATTAACAAGTTCTGCAAGGCGTTTTTCAGCCTCATCAAAGCGTGCAGCATCACGAATGCGCACCTGAACGCCGTCACCTTGAATACTCAGTCCGGTGTAACCGATGCGTGGATTTTCACGCAAGGCCTGGCGGATACTACCAGTAAGCTGGCGGAACTGCTTTTCTTTGTAATCTTCCTTATCAACCTCGTAGAGCAGATAAGCACCGCCCTGAAGGTCAAGACCGAGAACAATCTGGCGCTTAGGCATAAAATCCGGCCAGGATTGAACGGTGCTTGCCGGGAAGAAGTTCGGCAATGTTGCAAGTATACCGCCCACTACCACAACGATAATTAGGGCGATTTTCCAACGCGCAAAATGAAGCATGAGTATATGCCCGGTCCTAGTAGTCAGAGAGCTTCAACCGCAAAGGCCGCGCCTTAACGGTTGAAGCTCTCTGAAAGTACAAGCATCAAGGCGCGATTATTCGCCGTCCTTGACAGGTTCACCTTTAGAACGAACCTCTTGGATCATAGCGCGTGAAATACGCACACGCGTACCCTCCGCAATATCCATCTGCAGCTCAGAATCATCAACAATCTTGGCAACTTTACCGATCAGACCACCGGAGGTCACAACAGTATCGCCGCGACGCAGGTTGCTCACCATTTGCTGATGGGTCTTCATGCGCTGGCGCTGTGGGCGAATGATCAGGAACCACATGATCACGAAGATTAGAATAAATGGCACGACAGACATAAGGATGTCTGGAGCTCCACCCAAAGACTGCGCATAGGCAGGGGTAATAAACATTAGTTTCTCCTTACCACAAATTCCAAAGGAACCTGATGGCGTTCGTCAAACGACTGATGAGGCAAACCTCACCAAAAATCACCATGACCCGAAAGATCAAGGATTTTGGGCTGGACTATACAGTCCACTCCAGTGTTTTCAAGGCATTGACATGCTAACTAGGACTTTCCCCAAGAGTATTGGCCGTGATACAGCTGTAAATAGGGATACTTGGCCGCAGGTTAAACACCAGAACCACTACTTAGACAATTTTTCACCCAATTCATTATGCGTAAGCTTTTGCCACCGCACCTGAGTTAATCACGTAGAAACAGATGATCACTAAAGAAAATAGAGAACCATCGGAGATCGCGCTTTTAACAAATAAGCTCGATGAAATTGTAAGCCTGCTGGCAAGCACACTCCCCAAAACAACCGCACCTGTCGACTTTTCTGCGGCAGATGCGTTTGTATTTCACCCCTCACCTTTTGAGTTGTCTCCCGTTCCCAAAGTGAACCGGGTTGATATTAGCCTGCTCAAGGGCGTTGATCACTCCAAGAATTTACTGATGGACAACACCGCTCGGTTTGCCAAGGGGTTACCTGCCAACAACGTTCTGCTCTGGGGCGCGCGTGGTATGGGAAAATCATCACTGGTGAAATCCGCTCACGCCTCCATCAACACTCAGTTTGCAGCGGTGGCGGACTTCAAAACACTGATCCTGATCGAGATCCACCGCGAGGATATTGAAGCCCTGCCCGCTTTGATGAACCAGTTGCGCGGCCAGCCATTCAATTTCATCATCTTCTGCGATGATCTTTCCTTTGATGGTGACGACACCAGCTACAAGAGCCTCAAAGCTGCCCTAGACGGCGGCATTGAAGGTCGGCCATCCAATGTACTATTTTATGCAACATCGAACAGGCGCCACCTCCTACCGCGCGATATGATGGAGAACGAGCGCTCCACCGCCATCCACGCGGGCGAAGCGGTGGAAGAAAAAGTATCGTTGTCTGACCGATTCGGACTTTGGATCGGCTTCCACAAATGCTCTCAAGAGGAATACCTTGAGATGATTGAGGGTTATACAACGCACTTCGAATTAGTGATCACGCCGGAAGACCTCAGAGCGCAGGCTCTGGAATGGTCCACCACGCGCGGTGCCAGATCTGGACGTGTTGCATGGCAATTCATTCAAGACCTTGCAGGACGCCTCGGCAAGAGGCTTTGACACAACAAAAAAGGGCCCCGCAATCGGAGCCCTTTTCAAAATGGTATTCACATCTATTAGGATCGTGGCAAGTGGCTCATCGGGTCCACTGGCTTGTTGTCCTTGCGAAGCTCAAAATGCAGTTGAGGCTGCGTTACAGACCCGGTTGCACCAGCCATAGCAATCGTCTGCCCACGGCGCACAACGTCACCACGGCGCACCTTTAGCTCTTTATTGTGCGCATAAGCAGATACCCAGCCATCGTCATGGCGGATCAAAACCAAATTGCCGAAGCCCTTCAATTCATTGCCTGCGTAAACAATCGTACCGTCTTCCGCAGCTTTGATATCCGTCCCAGAGGGAACAGCAAGGTTGATGCCGTCATTTTTGGACCCACCCGGCTTAACACCGAAATCGGAAATAATCCGGCCCCGAACAGGCCAACGGAAGGTCGCAGCATCAGCAGTCGCAACTTGCGATGTCTTAACTGCAGCTCGTTGTTGGACCGGCGCTGGCTTGGAAACTTCAGGTTGTTCCAGACGAACAACATCAACTTCCCCTTCCGGAATTACAGGTGCAATCAGCTTTGGAGATCTTTGAACACTTGCCGTATGCAGCGGCGTTGGAGTCAGTGAGTTGGCCAGGCTCCGTGGCTGAGTTTCTGGCGAACGAGCAGGTTGCTGACGCAGACCTGCCAGGGCCGTATTTTTCGGGCGCGGAACTGCTTTTGCAGCGACCTGACTAGGAGCAGATACATTGCGGGTTGCAACAATAACCTGAGGTTTACTCTTAGGCTTTGCAGAAATCCGTGTAGGCAGCACAGTCCGAGCTGACTGACCCGCAACTGGAGCCCTATAAATTGGTTGTTGCGCTGTGGTTTGCGGGGCAACAACAGGCGCAAGCGACTGACTGCGATACGTTGACTGCGGTGCGCGATAAACCTGAGCAGGCGCCGGTGCTGTAATAGGCGCAAGAGAGGACGCAGGCAAAGTGCGGACCGGCGCACTTCGTTGAACAGGATATGCTGGCGGCGGCGCATCACTATAAACAGGACGAGATCGCTCGCCTACATTTCCCGGAGGCACCAAGACAGCTGCAATTTTAGTCGCAAATGTTTGATAAGACTGCTTTCTAGCAGCCGTCTGCGCGTTCCCAGCAAGCGGCGTAGCATATCGCGCCGGAATTGAAGCTGTTGGGAGCGGCAGTGCGCTATTCGACGGCAATATACGCTCACTCGCACGTGGCAAATGATTTGTTTTGCGAACCACCTTAACCGGAATGACGACAGAATCGCCTGGCTGTAAGGCTGACCTGACCGTCACGCGGTTTGCATGCAAGATTTCATTTACAGGAACGCGATACTGCCATGACAGCGAATCAATATTCTCATTGGATCTCAACGTCACTACACGCCCACCAACAGGCGTCCAGCCCAAGGTTCCGCTATTCGGCGCTTTAGCTAAAGCAACCGGAACACGCGCACTGGCCTTGGTCCGTTCACTAACAGGCGTTAGTTTCTTGGAAAAGGATGGCTGCCAGATCTGATGCGTATACTGACGTGACTGAGCCGATCCTGTGACCAACTGGGCATTACGTCCAGTTGGAGCAGGCAACACCACTCCGCGCTGCACAGCACGACGACCACTTATAGCTGGAAGTCCAGGTGTTACGACAACAGCAGTTTGATACGGAGAAACTGGCTCATCTATATATTCTGATTGCCCAAACCGGTCCACATTACCACTGCACCCAGCAAGACCTGCTGACAACAAAAACAATGCTACACCGCGCCGCAATTTGGCTTTCTCACGGGAATGAAACTGCATGACTGCCCTACCCAATACAAATAAAAGGCTAACTGGCGTAAGTTTACTGACAACACAGTTGATAAAGACTTAATCAAACGCTCTGTTGGTTACAGTTTCGCAGCAATTCCCGGCGTTAAAGGCAAATAGCGGAAACGACCAAGCTCTGTTTCGTCCAAACCACGCCCACCCTTGTCATATTGGACAAGACGACAGATCCCGCTCTCATCTTTCAAAGGCGCAACAAGGCGTCCACCTGGTGCAAGTCGATCAAACAAAAACCCTGGAACCCGCTCTAATGACCCATTCAGCAGAATACGGTCAAACGGCCCTCCGTCTTCATCATCAATTGGCGAGGCAAGCCCATCCGCATGTATCACGTCCACATTGGTGATCTTGCAAGATCGCAACCGATCCCGTGCAAGGTCTGCAAGCGTTCTATAACGCTCCATGGAAACGATACGATCACAGATATTGGAAAGGACCGCGCACTGAAATCCTGAACCACTGCCGATTTCCAACAGGGAATGTTCTGGCTTAAGCTCAAGAAAATCTGCAACCTTACCAATAAGCGACGGTTGCGTGCTCATTTGCCCGCAATCAATGGGAAAAGCACGGTCTTCATAGGCCAGTGATTGATGGCTCGCAGACAGAAACAGTTTTCTGGGAATAGCTTCAAGAGCACTCAAAACCTCAAAGTTCCGCACACCTTGAGACCGCAACTTCATCACCCATGCCGCTTGTCTGGCAAGGTTCTCGTCAGAGCGGCCATCTTCATCTGCAAATAGACTGTCTTCTATTTCAAACATTCCGTCTACCTGCACTGCGGAGCCACCTGCACCGGCAGGAGGCTCCTGTAAATCCTATCAGGATTTCTCCAAGACCTTTTCAAGGTCACTCATCAACTCGTCTGCTGTCAGGTTCAGATGCAAAGGCGTAACGGAAATATAACCGTCCTTAACCGCCTCAAGATCAGTCCCGGCTCCAGCTATTGGCAAGCGATTGTTAAACGCCAACCAATGGTACGGATTGCCACGACCATCCTTGCGGCTTTCAATGTAAAGTGAACCAGCATCTCGTTTGCCCTGACGAACAACCTTAACACCCTTCACCATATCAGGCGCATCTTTCGGGAAGTTGACGTTCAGCAGAGTATCAGCAGGTAAATCATAGTTGAGCAAGCTGCGAATAACGCCAACAGCATGCGCTTCAGACGTATCATAGCTTGGACCAGCATCAGAACCATGCGCATAGCTCTGCGACAACGCAATGGAACGAACGCCCATCAAAGTACCTTCCATAGCCGCTGCGATTGTACCTGAATAAGTTACATCATCAGCCATGTTAGCACCGCAATTGATACCGGAGAGCACCAGATCAGGAGGCGTTTCCATAATGGACCGTATGGCCATAATCACACAATCGGTTGGTGTACCGCGAACCGCAAAATGACGGTTGTCGATTTCACGAACACGAAGCGGATCATTCAAGGACAGGGAGTGCGCCACACCGCTCTGGTCGGTTTCTGGCGCAACAACCCAAATATCATCGGAAATCTGTCGCGCAATGCGCTCTAAAACCACAAGACCCTCAGCATGGATCCCATCGTCATTGGTTAGTAAGATACGCATGTCGCAACAATTCCTTTTGATTTAAGCGCTAATCACTTCAAGGCCATTCATGTAGGGGCGAAGGACCTCAGGAACAGTAATTGTTCCATCAGCGTTCTGATAGTTTTCCATGACGGCAATAACACAGCGGCCAACAGCAAGACCGGAGCCATTCAACGTGTGAACGAACTTCAGCGCCTTTTCACCTTCAACACGGTAACGTGCATTCATGCGGCGGCCCTGGAAGTCACCACACACAGAACACGAAGAAATCTCGCGGAACGCATCCTGCCCCGGCAGCCATACTTCAATATCGTAGGTCTTCCGAGCCCCAAAGCCCATATCCCCGACGCAAAGCGTTACCACGCGGTAATGCAAACCAAGTCGCTTAAGAACCTTTTCAGCAGACTCGCGCATCCGCTCCAGCTCTTCCATGGAACTGTTCTCATCCGTGATGGAAACAAGCTCGCATTTCTGGAACTGGTGCTGACGCAGCATTCCAGCCGTATCGCGGCCAGCAGAACCAGCCTCTGACCGGAAACAGTAGGTCAGCGCTGCCACACGTATCGGCAGATCAGCCTCAGAGAGAGTCTCGCCAGCAACCATATTGGTCAGCGGCACTTCTGCAGTCGGGATAAGCCAATGATCATTTGTGGTGCGGAACAGATCTTCAGCAAACTTAGGCAACTGGCCCGTGCCGTGAAGCGCGTTATCACGCACCAGCAAAGGGGGAGAAACTTCGGTGTAGCCATTTTCCTGCGTGTGCAGATCAATCATGAACTGACCGATAGCGCGTTCGAGGCGTGCGATCTGACCTTTGAGCAGAACAAAACGGGAGCCAGACATTTTGACAGCCGTTTCAAAGTCCATGCCGCCAAGCTGCTCGCCAAGCTCGTAATGCTCTTTAGGCTCGAAATCGAGAGTAGGTTTCTCGCCATGCGTGTGCAGTAAAACGTTATCATCCTCATTTGCACCAAGCGGCACATCCTCATGAGGAATATTGGGGATAACAGCCAAGGCGCTTTCAACAGCTGCATTCAGCTGGCGCTGTTCTTCTTCGCCGTCCCGGATAAAGCTTTTGATTTCGGCAACTTCGGTCTTCAGAGCCGCAGCTTTTTCCTTATCGCCCTGACCCATGGCCATGCCGATTTCTTTGGATGCGGAGTTACGGCGCTGCTGCGCCTCCTGAAGCTTGGTTGTGTGAGAACGGCGCGCATCATCGAGTTCTACGAGGAGCGCAGCGCGTGGCTCTTGGCCGCGTTTAGCGAGAGCTGCATCAAAGCTCTCCTGATTTTCACGAATCCACTTGATATCAAGCATAACTTAGTAACCCCGGCAGGCTTGCCTTCAAATGACCCGCCGGGAACTCGCAATCAAAGGGGAAGAGAGCCTAGGCTTCTTCTTCCGCTTCCTTCTCTTGACGCTTCTTCTCGACGAGCCGTACACAATAGATGGAGACTTCGTAGAGAAGCAGAGTGGGAAGTGCAAGACCGATCTGTGAAATCGGATCAGGAGGTGTTAAAATTGCAGCAGCCGCAAAGGCAGCAACAACTGCATATTTACGTTTTCCCTTGAGGGAATCTGCGGTCACCAGACCAGCGCGGCCCAAAAGGGTCAACACGACTGGAAGCTGAAACACCAAACCGAACGCGAATATAAGCACCATGACGAAACTCAGGTACTCACTCACACGTGGCAGCATCTCAATGGACGCCTGCCCTTCCATACCCAGCTGTTGCATAGCAAGGAAGAAGCTCATCGCCATTGGCAGCACAAGGTAATAAACCAGCGCTCCACCAACCACAAACAACACAGGCGTTGCAACCAGATATGGAATAAACGCACCACGTTCATGCTTATAAAGCCCCGGAGCCATAAACATGTAAACTTGGCTTGCCAACACTGGGAAGGCAATAAACAACGCGCCAAACAGCGCCAGTTTCATCTGGGTGAAGAACCACTCATGTGGTGCAGTGTAAATCAGCCGAACTTCAAGGTTCTCGCCAGCTGCTTGCTCGAAAGGAAGCACGAGAAAATTGAAAAGATCATTTGAAAAATAGAAGCAGACCACAAACGCAAGAGAAATCGCAATCACCGACTTCATCAGCCGGGACCGCAATTCGATTAGATGTTCGATCAGCGGCGCACGCGAATCTTCAATTTCGTTATCACTCATAAAATTGCCGCCCTAGCTTTCGTCTTTGCTGGTAGAAGTGCTTGCGGCACTTTCCTTCGCGCTTTGCTTGGAAGCCATCTCAGCTGAAGAAACAACGCTTTGCTGCGGAACCTCAGCTTTAACAGGCGCTACTTCCGGTGTTACTTCAGAAGAAGAATCAACTTTCAGGGAGGATTTCACATCTTCTTCTGTTTTAGTAAGGCTCTGCTTTAGCTTGTGCTTCTCGTCCTCAAGGCTCTTCTTCAAATCGCCAAGCGGATTGAAATTCTGTGCAACATCGGCCTGCTTGCGCATTTCATCGATGCCGGTTTGCTTTTCCGCTTCTTTGACAGCGTCATTCAAACTGGACTGAAATTCACCCGCCATACGCCGAACGCTGCCGATGGTACGCCCGATTGTGCGTAACATACCCGGCAGTTCTTTTGGTCCAACCACGAGGATTGCAACCACAGCAACAAGCAGCAGCTCTGTCCATGAGATATCGAACATTAAGAAGCCGTTTCATTTTTGTCGCCTATAACACACAAAAGGGAGCACTATAGAAAACACGTAGTGCCAGATATCGACACATCCACTAGGGAAAGGCGCAGGAACCATACCATGAGGCAGGATTAAACCGACTTTCCCTAAACAATTCACATCGATCACTTAAAAGAACACTTAGTCCTTTTTAGCGGTGTCTTCAGTTTTTTCTTGCGCGGACACGCTTTCGCCTGGCGCATGATCGATCACTTTAGGATCTTCGTCTTTTTCTTTAGCTTCAACAGCGTCGTCATTTAGACCCTTTTTGAAGCTATTAATGCCCTTAGCGACATCACCCATCAACTCGGAGATCTTTCCACGACCGAAAAGTAGAACTACGACAACCGCGATGATGACGATTTGCCAAATACCAACTGAGCCCATCAACCAAACTCCTTAAGAATTCTGAACTGTGTTTCGAGAGACACTACATCCCCTAGATACTAATAGGTAGTATCAAGAAGAATTACCCACTATGATTTACTGAGGCCTCTCGCCCAAAAACCAAAACATTCTCTGCATTTATACACAAATCTATGACATTTTCTGGGTAAAACCGTAAGACATCACCCGTACGAATACGTAGAAGTTGCGATATTCCTTCAACTTTTACGTCCAGAAGATCTGTCTCACCTGCCATTGCACGAGAGATTACTCTTCCTTTAAACTGTCCCTCACCATGACATACCTTAAGGTGATGCGGTCTTATACATAAGGTCGCATGGGCTCCCTCTTCAAGGCCTGCGCCGGAGAAGTTCCCGATTGGCGTCACCAACCGGCCGCCAGCAATTTTTCCGGGGATCTCATTGAGATCAGAAAAGAACTTTGCTGCGAACAAACTATTCGGGTGGAAGTAAATCTCTTCAGGCGTGCCAAGCTGTACCACTTCGCCGCTGCGCATCAACGCAATCCTGTTTCCAACCCGCAAGGCTTCTTCAGGGTCATGTGTCACCACAACAGCGGTTGCTCCATGCATCCTGATCATCTCCAGTGTCTGCGCACGCACATCATCACGAAGGCGGCTATCCAAACCTGAGAATGGCTCATCCATTAAAAGTGTATGCGGTCGCGGCGCCATTGCCCGCGCCAACGCGGCCCGTTGCTGTTCCCCTCCGGAAAGACCATGCGGATAATCTTCCGCATACTGTCCAAGACCAACCATCTGCAGCGCGTCTTGTGCACGCCGCTTAGCCACATCAGTGGACAGGTCAGAAAGTCCGAACATCACGTTTTCCAAAATCGACAGATGCGGAAACAGCGCATAATCTTGAAACATCAGCCCGACACCGCGTTTTTCCGGTGGCAAGAAGTTGTTTTCATCGGCAACGGTTTTGCCGTTAATCCGCACACTTCCGCGCTGCTGACGTACAACGCCCGCCGCAATTCGCAAAAGAGTTGTTTTACCACACCCGGAATGCCCGAGCAGACACAGCACTTCACCACCACTTAGCGAGAGTGAAACACCGCGAACCGCAGGTAAGTCACCATAATTATGGTAGATATTGTCAAACACCAGACGCTCTGGTGCGGCAACCTTCCCTGTGTCCATTAATCCCTCATCAAACTCACACGCGGTCGATCAAGTCGCCCTATCTGCATGTGTTTATTTTTCTCCGGCGTCTTCTTCAAGTGCGCCAGTTGCAAACATTTCATTTTCTTCCAGAGGATCTTCGTCCTCTGTCAGATCAATACTGTCGTCAGGTGCTGGCACATGGAAGCTGGCAGGAATAGCACTGTCCAGCAGCCCTGCCCCTTTCAACTCCTCAAGTCCCGGTAAATCCTTGATACTCTCAAGACCAAAATGGTCCAGAAAATCAAAAGTCGTCCCATAAGTAACCGGACGCCCCGGCGCCCTGCGACGCCCGCGCATACGCAGCCAGCCCGTTTCTAAAAGCACATCCAGTGTACCCTTAGATGTGGAAACGCCGCGAATATCTTCAATCTCGGCGCGGGTCACAGGTTGGTGAAACGCGATAATCGCCAGTGTTTCCAAAGCCGCACGAGACAAACGCCGCTGTTCAACCGCTTGCCTGTGCAAGATGAACGACAGGTCCGCCGCCGTCCGGAAGGACCAGCGATCCTCGTTAGACCTTAACTGAACACCGCGTTTGCGATAGTGCGCCCGCAATCGGGTGAGCGCACTGCGAATATCCCGATTACCCGGTATCCGCTTAGAAAGCTCAGTAAAGCTCAAAGGTTCAGCGCTCGCGAAAATCAGCGCTTCCACCATCCGGTCTGTTTCAAGCAGCTCACCTGCATCAGCAACCTCAATTGCTTCATCAAGAAGGTCTGGTGCTTTAGTCATGACAACACCAACTTTGTCTCATCACCAGCCACCGGCGTATCAGCACCCAGCAGATCTTCAGGCTTACGCTGTGACGCTCTCACATAAATCGTCTCAAACGGACCAGATTGCTGAATATCAATCACGCCCTCACGTACAAGCTCAAGACTAGCAGAAAACGCAGAAGCCATGGCCGTGGTGCACTCTTTCGGGTCTTCAAGGTAAATCGCTAAAAACCGCTCAATAGGCGTCCAGACTGCAATATTTCCAATCAGCCGCGTCAGGATATCGCGCGCATCCTGTAGCGACCACACATCTCGTTTTTTCACATGCACCGATGTCACAGACTGACGTTGCCGCTGAGAAGCATACGCCATCAGCACATCATAAAGCGTTGCCGTCCACACACTACGCCGTTCAACAGATACAGTCTCCGGTGCTCCGCGCGCAAACACCTCTCGTCCCAGCCTTGAACGGTTCATCAACTTGGCAGAGGCATCACGCATCGCCTCAAGCCGCTGTAACCGAAATGCCAACGCAGCAGCAAGCTCTTCGCCAGTTGGCTCTTCGCTGTCTTTTTGCTGCGGGATCAATAAACGAGACTTCAGATAAGCCAGCCATGCAGCCATCACAAGATAGTCAGCAGCTAGCTCCAACCTCAATTGTCGCGCGGCGCGTACAAAATCAAGATACTGCTCAGTCAAAGCCAGAATGGAAATTTTGGTGATGTCCACTTTCTGACTACGAGCAAGTGCGAGCAAAACATCAAGTGGGCCTTCAAACCCATCCACATCCACAAGCAGGTTCGGCTCACCAGTCGCAGGCTGCTCTATAGCCGCCGCGCCTGCTAAAACCTGATCAAACTGCTCCGTGGCCTCAATGTCGCTCAAGCATCAACCCTTTTTGCAGCTGCGCACAGCTCATCAAACTCAGCCCGCAAACTCATTTCATCCCCGTCAAACACCTGTGTGTTTCGCGCCATTGCCGTTTCAATACGTTCAAGGCACTTTCCGCTCACATCAGGAACGGACGCCGCAACAACACGCATCTCATCAAGCTTACCGTTGCAGTGGAGCACAAGATCACAGCCAGCTTCAACAATTTTATCAACGCGACTCTTCAAATCGCCCCCAAGGGCTTTCATGGAGATGTCATCGCTAATCAACACACCATCAAAGCCAATGCAATCTCTGATAACCCGCTGAATAGCATAGGAAGATTGTGTAACAGGATGATTTCCATCAATATCTTTAAAGACGATGTGGGCAGTCATCCCCATAGGACAATCCCTAAGCTCCCGGAATGGTACAAAATCTCTTGCCTCCAGCTCTTCAAAGCTGCAAGTCACTTCTGGTAGGGAAATATGACTATCAACAAGAGAGCGGCCATGCCCCGGAAGGTGCTTCATCACCGGCATCACACCAGCAGCCAGACAGCCGTCCATAGCAGCACGGCCCAACACGCTCACCAGCTCCTTATCAGAGCCATAAGCACGCAGACCAATGATATGACTTGCCCCGTCCACGGGCATATCAAGACAGGGAATACAATTGCCGGAAAGACCAAGCCCAACCAAATCAAGGCCAATCAGCAAAGCATGGAGATAAGCTGCCCGCTTAGCCGCCTCAACGTCCTGCGTATAAAGCCGCGCGATATCACCTGCAGCGGGATAGATCGGCACATGTGGCGCACCAAAACGCTGCACACGGCCACCTTCCTGATCAATAAAGACAGGCGCATCCGCACGGCCAACAGCCTCGCGAAAATCAGCACAAACCCGGCGAATTTGCACAGGTGTTTCCATATTGCGGGCAAAAAGGATCAGACCAAACGGTTTTTGATCGCGAAAAAAGGCCTTGTCCTCAGCGCTAAGCTCAGGCCCAAGGCAACCAGAAATGAACGATTTAAAGAACATAGCTAACGCAGGTAGCTTGACGCAGAGTGTGCGTCAAGCTCCAATGCGAATTAGTTGCGGCGTACGTAACAATCACCACCTGCGGATTTAAATTCACCACAGAACGTATTGGCACTCGTCGGCCCATCAAACGGCACCTGAATACGGTAGAACACACCTTTATCGCCCAAATCTGCCCGCGTAATCACTGGAGTAACCAGCGCCATCAGGTTCGGGTAACGCCGATTGTATGAGCTAATCTGCCCTTTTGCTTGCTCCACAGTCCGCACAGAAGCCACTTGCACAATGTAGGTTCCTGTCGGAATCTCACCTTCAACACCATTACCCAGTGTCGGAGTTGGGGCAATGGCCTGCGGGTTAACGGCAGCTGTCTGCGCCGACCGGCCACCCGTCAAATCAAGCGGAGTGTTGGCAGCGCGAGGCGCCTGACGTACTGGCTGCAATGGAGCTAGAGTATTGCTCTGAACCCCTGTGTTGGCAGAGGCCGTCACGAACGGTTTGGATTGCGGCATAACATTTACATTGGCAAGCGCACCGCGTGCGATAGATGCAACAGCCTGAGCACCCGGATCCGACGCATTTGCAAAGGCATCACTCAACGACGTTGGCTGGTTTGCAGCCGCAGCCTGCTGGTTCGCGCTTTGATTTTCACCCGGAAGTGGAGCCCACTGGCCAGAGCCCGATGCTGCGCTCTGCTGCGGATTGGCCGTACGAACTGTGCTTGTGGTTACAATGCGCTGTGTGTTGGTAGGCTGCGCAACACCAGTGCCCTGACGCTGAACAATGGTGCCATCTGGTCGCACAGTTACAGTCACAACCTTCTTCGGCTTATTCACTTCAAACACACCACGTGTCGCCGTATCGGTCTCGCGAGGAGCTGGCGGGAGAGACTCAACAGCAGCGTTTTCACGCTGGACCATCCGCTCGCCATCTGCCGGCTGAGCTGCTTCCTGTGGTGAGAAGATCTTAGCTTGATCATTCTTTGGCTGGTCCGAGGCTGCCGGCACTTCTTTCATTGCAGACGCATCAGCACGGATAATCGGTGGAGCTGTCGCATTACCGCCAGCACCGCCAAAGTCGATAAAGAACAGACCGGCACCGCCCACAGCAACAATCGCAGCGATGGAAGCAGCAGCCATCAGGCCTTTTCGCATTCCGCCGCCACTGCGCACATCTTCGTGCGGCATATCAACGGAAATCCGCGGAACAGCTTGCGGCAGCACGCCGCCATCAAGGCTTGGGTCTTCCTGACGCATCGCTTGCGCAACTGCGTCCAGATCATAACCACCCGGAGGTGGAGATTGCTCTTCACTCCCCTTATGAGTGGCATTCAAAGCTGCCTGATGCGCTGCCTCTGTCTGCGCAAGCTTCTCAGCTGCCGCAGGCCAGGACATTTCATCAAGGGAAGGATCGTCAGCAACGCCTTCATCAAGCTGCCATGCGTCTTCGTTCTCATTAGCGAATGGATCGATTTCCTGAGCAACCTGCTCAAAACCAGCACTCATCGCCTCAAATTCGTTGAGCTCAGCCTTAACGTCCGGCTCAAGATCTGGCTCTGGTTCCGGTTGAGGTTCCCGTGCAATTTCATCCGCGAAGATATCATCAACGCCGGTTTCAATCTCACGCGCATAATTTATCGGCTCAGCGGCCCTCAAACGTTCATAGGCTGCAACAGGCTCTGCAGCAACTTCCTCATGCGCTGGCTCGTCCAGACTAAACTCAGCCATCAACGCATCTTCAAGATGTTTGGACGGAATAGAGGGCGTTGGCGCGGGTGCAACAGGTACAGTCCGAGAAACCGGAGCTACACCCTCAAGACCCGTCTCAAGCGCAAAGGCGCTCATATCAGGCTCAAATTGAACAGCTGGAGCCGTATCATCATGAGTACGGCGCAGCTTTAGCTCGCTAGAAACAGGCTGGGCAGGAGTAGCCGTAGCAGCAGCTGTCGCACGCTCTGCAGCCCGTTCTGCACGCCAGCTGTCGTAATCCATCTGAGACAGCTCGTTCAGCGCCTTAGGCTCTGGAGAAACTGGCGCAGGAGCCACTGGTTCAGGAGTTGGAGCAACTGGCTCATAAGACGGCGTAACCCTCTCAGAGGCATATTGCGGATCAGCAGAACGACGACCAAGGCGCTCACGCAATGTCAGTTCAGGGCGAGCACCGCCGGAATCCATTGCATCAAGTGTAGGCGTTGCGCGGCTCACCACACGTGCAGGACGCGCAGTAATCTCACGCTCAATCTCGGTCGGGTTCAAAGAGGCAACGAGGCTCTCTTCCAGATCACGAGACAAAACATCATCAATCTCACTGGCCAAAGCAACTTCAGCTGCGGAAACAGTTTCATTCATATAATTTGGATCCACCCGGTCCGCAGCAAATTCCACTGCTGGAGCAGGCTCTTGAACAGGAGCTGCATAGTGCTGTGCACTCGGAATACTCTGAGGTTCCTGCACAGGGCGTGCTTTGGGAACCGGAGGCAGATCGCTGACATAATCTACAGCCGCATTTGAACCACCAACTGAGAGCGCAGCCGCGCTCAGATCAGCAAACGGATCAATATAACTGTCGGAATGGGACGAGCTCTTAGGGGATGCAAAAACTGCATCCAGAGCAGCAAAGGAATCCTGTGGCTCTGCGGGCTCAGTGGTTTCAATTGAGCCAACAGCATGTGGTTGCGCACCAGCAGCCCGAGAACCGTCATATCCACGGTCCGCCTCGCCACCAGCACTGCGTTCATCGTTTTTCGGGAACAGCGGCTTTTCTGAGAGGTGGCTTTCAACGCGAGAACTCGGTCGGTAGGCGCTAGCGCTTTTCCCGACTATTCGAGCAAGTTCTACAAGCGGATCTTCATCGCCAACCCACTGTTGCGGTTCATCGCCTGCTGTTTGCCTAGCAGAAACCTCACCCGGTTCCGGATAATTGGAGCGATTAGTCATTGCAGCGGTGTTTTCCCTTAAATCAGAGGTTCGCAATCCCCACCGCGAACCTCCTGTACTCACTTAACTATGCCCAGGCACTAGCGCATTTCATTTGGTGCTATGACGCCCAAAACATTGAGGCCAGAAGCGATCACTTGTGAAACTGCATAGACTAACGCGAGTCGAGCTTTGGTTAATTCTGGCGTTTTATCATTAATAAAGCGTAATTGCGGCTTTTCCTTGCCTCGTGACCAGTGGCTATGAAGCGCATTTGCCAGCTCATAAAGGTAGAATGCAACACGGTGCGGCTCGTGATTTTCCGAGGCACCCTCTACGATTCTTGGCCATTGAGCCATCTTGGCGATCAGGGTAAGTTCACCCTCATCTTCAAGTTGTGCAAAATCCGCCGACTGCAGTTCACCAGGTGTGTTGGAGAACCAATTCAGTTCCTCAACAGCCTGACGCAGCACAGAACGACACCGAGCATGACCGTATTGAACGTAGAACACCGGGTTGTCTTTTGACTGTTCTGTCACCTTGTCAAAATCGAAGTCCAGAGGCGCATCATTCTTACGATAGAGCATCATAAAGCGTACCGCATCTACCCCCACCGCATCAACCACATCACGAAGGGTGACGAAATTACCAGAGCGCTTGGACATTTTGAACGGCTCGCCGCCCTTAAACAGCTTCACCAACTGACAAAGACGGACGATCACATCCACTTTGCCGTCAGAAATTGCGTTCCCAACCGCTTCAAGACGTTTCACATAACCCGCATGATCCGCACCAAAAACAAAAATCAGCTCTTTAAAGTCACGTTCCACCTTATCGCGCATGTAAGCAACGTCAGCGGCAAAATAGGTGTAGCTGCCGTCAGATTTCGCCAACGGGCGGTCAATGTCATCGCCGTAGTTGGAAGAACGGAACAATGTCTGCTCGCGGTCCTCCCAGTCATCAGGAAGCTCACCTTTTGGCGGTGGCAAAGTACCGTTGTAAACCAGATCACGCTTGCGCAGCGTATCAAGGGTTTCATCAATCGCCCGGCCCTGACCATGCATGGATTTTTCAGAGAAAAACACATCGTGGCGGACGTTCAGCTTGGAAAGGTCTTCGCGAACCAGATCCATCATCTTTTCAATAGCAAAGGCTTTTAAAATTGCATGACGCTCGCCTTCACCCATGTCGATAAGACCGCGGCCATAGGTTTCAACAAGGGCTGTGCCAACCGGGACAAGGTAGTCACCTGGGTACAGACCCTCTGGAATTGCCCCAATGTCTTCGCCCAGAGCTTCACGGTAACGCAGGAAAGTAGATTTCGCCAGCGTATCAATCTGAGAGCCCGCATCGTTGATGAGGTATTCACGCGTCACATCATAACCGGAAAAGGCAAGCAGGTTTGCCAGCGCATCACCAACCACAGCGCCGCGGGTGTGCCCCACATGCAACGGACCGGTCGGGTTCGCAGAAACATACTCAACGTTGACCTTCAGGCCATTGCCGCGGGAGGATTCACCAAACTTTTTGCCCTCAGCAACAACCTCGGTGATCACACGTTCCCAAATGACCCGGCTTACTCGGATGTTGATGAAGCCCGGCCCGGCAACATCAACAGCTTCGACTTCACTGTCGGCGCGCAGGCCCTCGGCAATCTTTGTCGCAAGATCACGCGGCTTCATCTTCAGCTGTTTGGCCAGCACCATGGCGGCGTTGGTCGCCAGATCGCCATGAGCAGCATCCCGAGGAGGTTCAACAGTAACACGTCGAAGGTCAAGCTCCGGCGCGTCAGCAGCAAGGTCCAGGCCCTTGACTACTTTGTTTACCCTTTCGGCGAAGTCTGCGAAGATGTTCATTTTTAATAGCCCAATTTGACAGGCCAAAAGGAATGTAAAACCGAGGTTCTAAGCACTCTTCCTATGGCTTGATTTTGTTTGCGTTGGCGCATTACCCCAGTTCTGGGGTATCGTCAAATAATCGTCTGTGTTCATCTATGGCATAGCGGTCGGTCATACCGGCAATAAAATCACATACCCTACGGGCAACAACCTCTTTGCTTTCTGCAGCCAATCCATCACACCATGGTTCTGGCATTCTTTCCGGTGTCTTAAAGTATCCGTAAAACAAATCCCGAACCACTTTAGACACCTGCTTACGAACCGCCAGGACACTTTTATGCCGGTAGAGATTTGCGAACAAAAACTCTTTCAGTTCGCGCTCTTCTCGCGCCATTTCAGTTGAAAAGGCAATAACAGGGCCATTTGCATCACGAATATCCCCGCATTTCTTGGGTGAAAGGCGATTAATTCGCGAAATACTCTGCGCAATCACATCTTCAACCATACCGGTAATACATCTACGGCCAATTTCATGGATCCGGCGCGCATCTTCAAGCTGCGGGTATTTCTGGTCAACTTCCTCTAAAATACGTCTCAGATACGGCACCTGCTTCATCCCCTCAAAGGTCAGCAAGCCCGCTCGAAGCCCGTCATCCAGATCATGCGCATCATAGGCAATATCGTCAGCGATCGCGGCAGCCTGAGCCTCTGCACTTGGCCATGACCACAGCATCAAATCCTGCTGCTTGGCATATTCTCTCACAGCAAACGGCAAGCCCTTTTCTTTCAACTTACCGCAAGCACGCCCATCTCCATCGGTGAGTGGCCCATTGTGCTTGACCAGCCCCTCCAGCGTTTCCCACGCCAGATTGAGCCCATCAAACTCCGCATAGCGGCGCTCAAGATCTGTCACAATGCGCAAGGATTGGGCGTTATGGTCAAATCCGCCATACTCCCTCATGCACGCATGCAGCACGTCCTCGCCCTCATGTCCAAACGGGGCATGGCCAAGGTCATGCGCCAATGCCAGACATTCAGCCAGATCTTCATCCAGCCGCAAAGCACGCGCCAGAGACCGCGCCACCTGAGAGACCTCAATGGAGTGGGTTAACCGGGTACGGAAATGATCACCCTCATGATACACAAACACCTGCGTCTTGTGCTTTAACCGGCGAAAGGCGGCGGAATGGATGATACGATCACGATCACGCTGGAATGGCGTACGGGTCGGGCTTTCAGGTTCGTCATAAAGCCGCCCCTGACTAAGCTCGGGATCAACGGCATAATCAGCTCTTGGTTGAGCACCATACCCAAGTGTCTTGACCATTTATTATTCCCTACCCCGTGCCATTGCCCGCGACTATACGGCTGCAAGGCCATTTTTTTCGCACCACAACCCACATCATTTTTTCATATCACAGCAATGACATAACACCTGTGAAGGCCCTGTAAACAAATGGTTTTCAGCCCCATTTGTAATTTAGCAATAAAAACCTATGGAAATTACAGTTTAGAACACCTAAATACTCTAATAATGAATGCGAAGCGACGAGCCCGTAACACCCCTCTGATTGAGCCCCTGATAGTACCATGACCCAGACTCCAGAAAACACAGTTGCTTTGACCGACAACGCAGCAAAGCGCGTTGCCCAAATTCTCGCAAAAGAAGTTGACGGCAGTATGCTGCGCGTTTCCGTTGAAGGCGGGGGATGCTCCGGTTTTCAATACAAATATGATATCGTCAAAGAGCAAGAAGAGGATGATCTCGTCCTTGCCAAACTTGGCGCGACGGTTCTGGTTGATACCGTTTCCCTGCAATACATGGCAGGATCGCAAATCGATTTCGTCACAGACATCATGGGCCAGTCCTTCCAGATCACCAACCCGCAAGCAGCAGCGGGCTGCGGATGTGGTACAAGTTTCTCCCTCTAATCTACAGAGCATTGGTGGCACGGGCATAACTTTGCGGGGTAAATCGCCTCGCAAACAAAACCACGCAATGATCCCGCATTCCTTTCAAACCAACGCACATTTCCACGCAAACGGTTTTATACCCGCCTCTAACGTACAGATATCCTCCCATCCACACCCCGTTTGACTGCTCACCTTGCCCTCGGCGCGAGCCATGCTAGAACAATTTTAACAAATGAATTGAACAAGTAGCGCAGGCCTGCTGCTTCCTCGAAGGGAAACCCGATGAAAATCGCGAGCTGGAACATCAACGGCGTCAAAGCACGGTTGGAAACGGCCCTCAAATGGTTGCAAGAAGAGCAGCCGGATATCGCCTGTTTTCAGGAAATCAAATCGGTTGATGAAACCTTCCCGCGCGCCCCTTTCGAAGAGCTCGGCTACAATCTGGAAACACATGGCCAAAAAGGCTTTAACGGCGTTGCTATCCTTTCCAAACGCCCGTTTGAAGAGGTCATTCGCCGCCTTCCCGGCGACGATGAAGACGAGCAGGCTCGCTACATTGAAGCTGTGATTGCAGGCGACAACGAACCCGTCCGCGTCGGCTGTCTCTACCTGCCAAATGGCAACCCGACCGACACAGAAAAATTCCCATACAAACTGCGCTGGATGGACCGCCTCCACAAACACGCTCAAACCCAACTTGAGAAGGAAGAAGCCTTCCTGCTCATTGGCGATTACAACGTGATCCCGGAACCGGAAGACGCCAAGAACCCAGAAGCTTGGGTCGGCGATGCTCTCTACCGCCCGGAAAGCCGCCAACGCTTCCGTGCCCTGCTCAACCTCGGCTTTACCGAAGCCGTTCGCGCCACCAACACCGCCGCCGGCACATACACATTCTGGGACTACCAGGCAGGCGCATGGCAACGCGACAATGGCATCCGTATTGACCACCTGCTGCTCTCCCCTGAGGCAGCTCGCCTCATGCAAGGTGTAGGCATTGACAAACACGTCCGCGGCTGGGAAAAACCATCTGACCACGTACCTGTATGGGTCGAACTCTCCGCTTAAAGCATATTCTGGGACAACTCCTGCTCCCAATTCCAATTACGTAAAAATATTAAATAACAACAAGATAGTCTGGGAGGACATCTGATGGGTTGGCAACCAGCTGATACACGTTATGATTCCATGAAGTACAACCGCTGCGGAAAAAGCGGTCTGAAACTACCGGCCATTTCTCTCGGTCTTTGGCACAATTTCGGAGAGATTACGCCGCACGAAACCAAGCGCGAAATGTGTCGGACCGCATTTGATCTCGGGATCACCCACTTCGATCTGGCAAACAACTACGGCCCACCTCCAGGCAGCGCGGAAACCGCATTTGGCGAGATCCTGCGCACCGATTTTGCAGGCTACCGTGATGAGCTGGTTATCTCCTCAAAAGCTGGTTACGACATGTGGCCGGGACCTTATGGCGAATGGGGCAGCCGTAAATACTTGATCTCAAGTCTGGATCAATCCCTGAAGCGTATGGGCCTTGACTACGTCGATATCTTCTATTCCCACCGCTTCGATCCGGAAACGCCGCTTGAAGAGACCATGATGGCGCTCGACCAGATCGTACGTCAGGGCAAGGCACTTTACGTAGGTATCTCCTCTTACAATTCCCAGCGCACCAAGGAAGCAACAGCAATCCTGAAAGAGCTGGGCACCCCTTGCCTCATTCACCAGCCAAGTTATTCCATGCTCAACCGCTGGGTAGAAGAGGATGGCCTGCTGGATACGCTTGAGGAAGAAGGCATTGGCTCTATTGTGTTTTCGCCGCTCGCACAGGGCATGCTGACCAACAAATATCTGAAGGACGTTCCGCAAGATAGCCGCGCTGGTAAACAGACTGGCTCGTTCCAGGAGAGCTTCCTCAATGAAACCACATTGAAGAACATTCGTGCACTCAACGAGATCGCCCAAAATCGCGGTCAAACACTGGCACAAATGGCTCTTGCATGGGTTCTGCGCGGTGGTCGCGTCACCTCCGCTCTAATCGGCGCGAGCCGCAAGGAACAAGTTATTGATTGTGCAGCAACAATCAATAATCTGGACTTCACTGCAGAAGAGCTGGCAGCTATCGACAAATACGCAACAGAGGCCAACATCAACCTCTGGGCTCAATCCGCAGAGCTCAAAGGCCCTGCTCGCCCTACCAAGAAATAATCAGCAATGATAAGGAGTGCGGACTTCAGGTCCGCATTCTGAACTATGGAGTTCAACAAGCTGCTTGCCGCATCAGTTTGAACTCAGGCGGTGGAGCGCATTTCTTCAAATTGTATGGCACGGCCCGGCCGGGACTCAGCTTAAAAGGATTACCTGCCAATCTGGACCAGCTTCTTTTTTAATAAGGAAATGACTTTTGCAAACCAGCTTGTTGTTCGCACCACTCCCCTTAGAAGGATAAGTCCCCGCGCCTTTATAGAAGCACACATTATTGTCCTGGATTTTCCATGACGTGGCAGTCACAATTGGAAGATTGGGGAACCAGAGAAGGCTATTGTTGTTCCTATCGAAATAAACAACTTGAAATCCCATACCCTTGTAAAACAAAAGATAGGTGTAACCAGCCTGAGGGAATTCGAGATAGACAGTCTTCAGGTTTGCCACCCGAACAATTTCCTGAAGCATCTCTGCCTTACTACGTTTAACTGTTGTATTTTGCCCGGTTTGATTTGGTTCTTTCGCGCAGGCCACCAAGGCGATTGCCAAACAAAATACAGAAATTTCCCTCATCAACCAGCCTCTCCCAACATGACACGAAGAGACCGTAGCCAAGATTATGGGCTTGTCCCACCCCGTTAAATACGCCCCGATAAATAGTTGGGATGTTAAATCATGGCGCATTTAAGAGGTGAGAAACCGACAGGTGTCTTGACCTGACTTACGACCGAGGATCAAGCCCCTTCTCTTCAAAATACGCAATTGCTGTGTTCAATCCATTGAGGGCTGCGGGAACACCGGCATAAACCGCCATCTGCCAGATAATCTCCATGATCTCAGTAGGGCGAGCACCGGCATTTAACGTGTGCTCAATATTCATCCGAAGTTGCGCGGATGTATGCCCACCCATTGCCGTTAGCGCTGCAACCGCACAGAGCTGCCGCGTCTTCAAATCGGCCCCTTCGCGTCCATAATGTTTGTCATAGGCCCAATCGACAACGGCTTCAGACATACCCGGCAATGCTGCATCATATTTGTCAGTAAGTGTTTGTTTTAGATTGGGGTTAAGTACGCCCAAAACCTTCTGTGCATCCATAGCAATTCTCCATCATTATTGGTTGCTCAAGGTCAGTCCTGCTTCTGGATTTCAGTGCTGTAGTGATCAATCTTATCATCCAACAAACTAAGGGTTTGTTGAAGGCTCTCAACCTGCTGAGCGACAAACTCACGATGGCTCACCAATACGCATTTCGAAAAACCCAACTCCGTCTGATCTCGGCAATTTCTGAGGTGTAGGAGATGGAGTGCACTCGAGGTCAAAGGCTGAAATATATGGAACTCAAAGGGCAATAGGTTCCAATCACCTGAGAGTATTGCTAGAAAGACATATCAATTGCCTTAGATATAGATTTGGACATTCAGATGCTTGAAAACCTTCAAACTCCATGCCTTTTGCTCGATGAAGCCGTAATGCGGGCCAACATCAAAAGCATGGCAGATCGGTTCAAGCAATTTGGAGTTCCGCTTCGCCCCCACCTGAAAACGGCGAAATCTATTGAGGTTGCCCGCATCCTTCAGGAACATGGCGCAGACCGCTGGACCGTCTCAACGCTCAAAGAGGCTGAGTACTTTTCCTCTGCTGGCCTCAAAGATATCCTCTATGCCGTCTCCATCGTGCCGCAAAAAATGGAACGCATCATGGCGCTCAACCGGAACGGCGCCCAAATGGCGATCTGTTTAGACAGCCCGGAGATGGCAAAGATGATTTCAGCAATGAAACTGGAAGGCCCCGCGCCCAAAGCCTATCTGGAAGTGGATGTGGACGGACACCGCACCGGCGTCACCACTCAGGACCAAAGAGCTGTTGAGACCGCCAAACTACTTGCAAATGCAAATAACGTAGATTTTGCCGGCGTAATGGCTCACGGCGGCGGTGTCGGCTACTCCGCAAACGGCAAGGCTGAACTGGAAGCGGCAGCCGAGCTGGAGAGAACCTCAACACTCAGCGTCAAAGAAGCCATAGTTTCAGCGGGTATTCCTTGTCCCGAAGTCAGCATAGGCTCAACACCAACAGCATTGTTCGGCAAATCCTTCGATGGTGTCTCTGATGTTCGCGCTGGCGTCTACATGTTCCAGGATGTGTTTCAGTCCAATTTAGGTATGTGCGCTCTGGAGGATATCGCAGTAACCGTCCTCACCACCGTGATCAGCCATGCACCCCACCTCAATCGTATCGTAGTTGATGCAGGCGGCCTTGCCCTTTCCAAGGACCGCTCCTGCGCAACCCAAAGAAATGATTGTGGTTTTGGATTCCTTGCAGACGTTGACGGATACATTGATCCACTGCTGTATGTGGAAGGCGTCAGTCAGGAACACGGTTACATCACCACTCGCGATGGCAGCTCCCTCCCCTTTGAGCTCTACCCGCTTGGCTCACAGCTCCGCATTCTGCCCAACCATTCTTGCATGACTGTTGCAGCCTATGAGGGATACCACATGATCGGCGGAGAACATGAAGGTCAATGGTGGGATCGGTGTAATCGTTGGTAGGTCAACCCTATCCATCAATAAAATGTATCACATTCAGGTCATCAACCGTTCCGATGGCATTAGCAATTTGAAAATGGTGGTGTTTTGCAGTTTCCGCACTCCAGTTCCCTCGTGGATATCAAAGGGAAAACATTCATAAAACGAGCCAGAATGAGTCTTTCTGACTGCCTCTTACGCCACAAAAATATGCGAAAAAACGATTTTCCACTTACCACGCTAATATTTCAATCGACGCATGGCAGCTATGCAGAATACGAGCCGCTACATTATACTTAGTATAATCTACATAGAATTCGCCTAGGTAAAAATGCGGGCGCCCACTTCAGCTCCCTTATTCAAACGAATTAGACACATAGTTAAAGTTTGAATTCACAAATAAAATCATACATTTAACCATACATCAGCGACACTTACATCTATCACAACCGATGCGAGCTTCACCCACAAGTGCAATTGGTTGCCCAATATCCAAAATGTATGCATTTGTATAATTCTGCCTTGCGTTTTTTGCAGGGCTGGTGACCAGTTTCAGATTGATATAAATCAAGATACGGTCTCGCTTGGGGAGTACATTAATGGTCAACAAGCACTGGACGCAAGGAAGCGTAACCCACTGCAAGCCTTTGGTATTTACTTGTAGCAACAACGCTGAATTGCATTAATGATGAAGGACCTCCCAATGGGTATTCACCAAAAAGTTGACACAGCCAACACCGACACTTTGCCTTTCCTGGCAGACGACGGCCCGAAGGCTTACGCAGGTTTCAAAAAGGGCGACTGGAACAAAGAAATTGACGTTCGCAATTTCATCCAGAACAACTACACCCCTTATGAAGGTGCAGCCGAATTCCTTGCTAGCCCAACAGCTGCAACATTAAAGCTCTGGGACAATGTCCTTGAGTTGATGAAAGAAGAAAATAAAAAAGGCGTTCTCGACGCTGATACTGAAGTTGTTTCCTCTATCGTTTCTCACGCACCAGGTTTCATCAACAAAGATCTCGAAAAGATCGTTGGTTTGCAGACCGATGCGCCTTTGAAGCGCGCTCTTATGCCTTACGGCGGCCTGAAAATGGCAGCAGCGGCTCTTGAGAGCAACGGCTACAAAATCTCCGAGAAAACTGCTGAAGTTTTCACAAAACACCGCAAAACACACAATGATGGTGTTTTCGATCTCTACACACCGGAAATTCGCCGTGCTCGTTCCGCTGGCATCGTAACCGGCCTTCCAGATGCATACGGTCGTGGCCGCATCATCGGCGATTACCGCCGCGTTGCGCTGTACGGCATCGTCAAGCTGATGGAAGACAAGAAAGCACAGCATGCTTCTCTCGACGGCAACGTCTTGAATGAAGAAACACTGCGCCTTCGTGAAGAAATTTCAGAGCAGTACCGTTCCCTCGCTGAACTGAAGGAAATGGGCGCTGCACACGGCTTCGACATTGGCCGTCCAGCTGAAACTGCTCAGGAAGCAATTCAGTGGCTCTACCTTGGTTACCTGGCTGCGATTAAAGAGCAAAATGGCGCTGCCATGTCTCTTGGCCGCACAACAACCTTCCTCGACATCTACATCCAGCGCGATCTGGACAAGGGTATCATCACGGAAGCTGAAGCTCAGGAACTGATGGACCACTTCGTAATGAAGCTCCGCTTGGTTCGCTTCATGCGTACTCCAGACTACAACGCACTGTTCTCCGGCGATCCTGTATGGGTTACAGAATCCATCGGCGGCATGGGCATTGACGGACGCACACTGGTAACGAAGAGCTCCTTCCGCGTTCTGCAGACCCTTGTGAACCTCGGCCCTGCACCAGAACCAAACCTGACCGTTCTGTGGTCAGAGCATATGCCTAAGGGCTTCAAAGACTACTGTTCAAAGATCTCCATCGATACATCTTCTATTCAGTACGAAAATGATGACCTGATGCGCCGTTACTGGGGCGACGATTACGGTATCGCTTGTTGTGTATCTGCAATGCGCATTGGTAAGCAGATGCAGTTCTTCGGTGCACGTGCCAACCTTGCTAAAGCAATGCTTTACGCAGTCAACGGCGGTCTCGACGAAAAAACTGGTAAACAGGTTGGTCCTAAAACACACCCAATCACTGGCGACGTGCTGGTATGGGATGAGTTGGAACCACTTTACGACCAGATGCTCGACTGGATTGCTAAGGTCTACGTTCAGGCCCTGAACTGCATCCATTTCAGCCACGACAAGTACAACTACGAGCGCGTCGAAATGGCGTTGCATGACCGCGACATCCTGCGCACCATGGCGTGTGGTATTGCTGGCCTGTCCGTTGTTGCAGATAGTATCTCCGCGATCAAAAATGCGAAGGTCAACATCATCCGTAACGAAAACGGTCTCGCAGTTGATTACGAAATCGAGGGTGAATTCCCTTGCTTCGGTAACAACGACGACAGAGTTGATGTGATTGCAGAAGACATCATGAAATTGTTCATGAGCAAAATCCGCAATCAGCCAATGTACCGCAATGCAACACCGACACAGTCTGTTCTGACCATCACATCTAACGTTGTGTACGGTAAGAAAACTGGCTCTACTCCTGATGGGCGTAAAGCAGGTGAACCATTTGCACCGGGTGCAAACCCAATGCATGGCCGTGACCAGAAGGGCGCAGTTGCTTCTATGAAGTCTCTCTGCAAACTTCCATACGAAGACAGCCAGGACGGTATCTCCTACACCTTCTCCATCATCCCGGGCGCACTGGGTAAGGACGAAGCTGAACGGGTCAACAACCTGTCCAACCTGCTCGATGGTTACATGCATGACATGGGTCACCACATCAACGTGAACGTGTTCGACCGCACAACTCTTGAAGACGCAATGGAACACCCTGAGCTGTACCCACAGCTGACAGTTCGCGTCTCTGGTTACGCAGTGAACTTCATCAAGCTGACCCGTGAGCAGCAGATGGACGTGATCAACCGGACATTCCACGGCCAGCGTTAAGAACGTTAACGCCGACGGTTAATATAAAAAAAGAAAGCGCGGGCACTCCCCGCGCTTTCTTTTTAATGAGGGAAACACCTGTCGCCACATGACCATGCAAAATGTCTGCGACAAGGGCGCACATGCTTCAAAAACGAATAGCTGCATTGCACAGTTATCCCTGTCAAAACAATAGGAAACACCCTATTCTGTAATCGTTCCATTAAGGACGCAGCAGCAGCACGCTGATAAGCAATAATAAGGACGGACCGCCATGCAAGACATCATGGGTTATGTACACTCCGTAGAAACAGGCGGCACCGTTGATGGCCCAGGCCTGCGTTACATCGTGTTCACATCCGGTTGTCCATTGCGCTGCCTGTATTGCCACAATCCAGATACTTTAAAGATGAAGGGCGGCAAGAAATCTTCCGCCTACGAGCTCCTCAAAGACATCTCCACCTACCGCACGTATTTTGAGAATGGCGGCGGCGGTCTGACCATCAGTGGCGGCGAGCCTATGGCTCAAAAAGAGTTCATGAAAACGCTGCTGTGGGGCTGCAAACAGATGGGTGTTCACACCACAGTGGATACCTCTGGCTACCTACATGCCACTTTGGATGATGAAACGATCGATATGGCGGATTTGTATCTGCTGGACATAAAGTCCTGGGTCCCAGAAACCTACAAGAAGGTCACAGGCGTTAACGTAGAACCAACTCTCGAATTTGCCAAGCGTTTGGAGCGCATGGGCAAAGACGTCTGGATCCGTTTCGTACTCGTACCTGGCTTGACTGATGCAGAAGAAAACATTGAAGGTGTTGCAAAATTTGTCTCTGAACTCGGCAATGTAAAACGCGTTGATGTTCTGCCATTCCACAAAATGGGCGAACACAAGTGGCAAGCTATGGGTAAATCCTACCAGCTGAATGACACGCGCGAACCAACAACTGAAGAAACAGAGGCTACAAAAAACGTCTTCCGTAAATATGGTTTAGATGTCCATTAAACGCAGAGATAGCTGAACTGTGGGATACCTGCGGATTACACAAGTTCTACAAATTTTCAGGAAAAATTGGCCACATTTCCACGTCATCAAGCCCTCTTAGAAACAAGGGGCTTTTTCTATGAAACGACTAATCTTAATCGGTGCACTCACACTTGTCGCTGCTGGCAGCACATCCGCATATGCTGGTTTCAACAAAGGCAAGGCGGAGAAGTTCGCGCGCAAAAACGATACCGCAATCAATTGCTACCACCTGTTTGATGAGACCAAACAGAAGATCAAGCGTGACATCGCCAAAGGTGTCATCATTGCAACTGCCTACAGCAAAGGCATGAACAAGCAGGAAGCGATCTACGCAATAGGCTACGGCGTCGGCAAACTCACCACAACCTTTGAAGCACGCCCAAAGCAAAGATTAGCACTCACCGCCAAACTCGCCAAAGAGTGTAAGTAGCACGCAAAAAAGGCTGCCATCACCATGATCGCAGCCTTTTGAATTCGTATATCCGAACGAGCCGTTCGACTAAGACTTCCCGAGTACTTTCAGCACTGCGTCTTTATCAATGGCACCTTCATATCCCATTTCACCTCGAATATGAGCCACCACCTGAATGCGCTCTGCATTGTCCTTGGCGACTTTGCCAGTGCCATGGCGGAGGCTGTTTTCAAAGCCGATACGCGCATGACCACCAAGACCGAAGGCAACAGCTGCACAAGCTGTTTCCGCCCGGCCAAAAGCGCAGAGCATAAACGGATTATCCTGCACAATATGTTTCGTTGCATCACGCGCCGCCAAAAACCCGAGCAAATCCCTTGGATCACTTTCCTGATCCTTGGCATAACGACCCAGGACATAAAGCTGACTGCCATATCCTTTGGGAACAATGCCTTCTGCCATTAGGCGATCAAGACGCGCAACATCTTCTGGCGCATAAAGGATATGCTGAACCGCACGGTTCGCCTCCTGTGCATCATGGTAGAACCGGCGAGCCAGATCCAGATCACCGCCCTCGGGCGCCATTTCTCGCATGGCAACAGAAACCGCATCAGGTTCAACGCGAGCAACCACATCAAACTGTTCCTGCGCACTGTAGCGACCAACAGCCTCGGTGGTTATTTGAACAGTCAGATCCGGACATTTGGCCATCACTTCAATAAGAAGTTCCTTGTATAGCCCTGCATCCAAGACATGCTGACCGTCTTCACCGCGCACATGGGTGTGGAGCGCATCAGCGCCCTCCGCTTCCACGTTCACCGCACAGGCAACCACGTCTTCAATGGTCACAGGCAACTGCGGATGATCAGCCTTACCTCTGCGCGCGCCATTTGGTGCACTCATGATGAGCCGTTTTGTCATTAGGTGGCAACTCCAGCCCGCGTTAAACTTTCATTCAAAGCGTAACTTAGCTTTTCAACAATCTCAGCAATATGATTGTCATCAATAATGAACGGAGGAGCCAGCAGAATGTGATCACCAATCTTGCCGTCAACGGTGCCACCCATCGGATAACACATAAGCCCGGCTTCCATGGCAATCTGCTTCACTTTTGCATGGATCTTGAGCGATGGATCTAACGGCTCTTTTGTTCCCCGGTCCTTCACAAGCTCAAGATTGCGGAACAAGCCTCGTCCCCGGATATCACCAACGTTTGGATGTTGACCAAACGCATCATGCAATGCCGCAGACAGCTTTTCGCCCATGGTCCGCACATACTCCATACGCCCCGGTTCAGTGAGCTGGTCCAGAACCGCACACCCAGCAACAGCTGCCAGAGAATGCCCCATATAGGTATGACCGTGCTGGAAGAAGCCGGAACCAGTGGCAATGGTGTCATAAATGTCTTGGGAACACAGCATCGCACCCAACGGCTGATAGCCAGCACCAACGCCTTTTGCCACCGCAATAATATCAGGGCGAACCTCATCTTCATTGCAGGCGAAGAGATGTCCTGTCCGGCCCATGCCGCACATCACTTCATCCAGTACCAGAAGAATACCGTATTTGTCGCAGATCTCGCGAATGCGCTTCAAATACCCCGGCGCAGCTGGAACGGCCCCCATAGTGGCCCCAACGACAGGCTCAGCCAAGAAAGCTGCAACCGTTTCAGGTCCAACCCGCAAAATCTCTTCTTCAAGCAGGTTCGCAGAACGCAATCCATACTCTTCAAGCGTTTCGCCTTCTTCCTGATAGCGATACGCATAACAAGGATCGATATGGGACATCTCGATCAGGAGCGGGCCAAACATTTCACGGCGCCATTTATTGCCACCAGCAGAAAGCGCACCCAGCGTATTGCCGTGATAACTCTGCCAACGCGCAATCATGCGAGATCGTTTGACCTCTCCCTTTTCAACAAAGTACTGCCGCACCAGTTTTACAGCAGACTCCATTGCCTCCGACCCACCTGAGACCAGATAGACACGGTCGATTCCTTCAGGAGCTTGGGCAACCAGTTTATCAGCCAGGTCCTCAGCAACATCACTGGTAAAAAAGCCAGTGTGAGCATATGAGAACTTGTCCAACTGGGCTTTAATCGCCTCAATCACTTTCTCATTGGAATGTCCAAGACAAGAGACAGCTGCGCCGCCACAGGCATCCAGATAACGCTTGCCTGCTTCATCAATGAGGTAACATCCCTCGCCCTTCACGGCTTTTGGAAGAGTTGCGCGGGTATTTCTAGGAAAGATGTGGCTCATCACACAGCCTCCGGGCTGTAGTTCTTTTGTTCAATCAACCGTGCAAACCCACGCGTTTATACGCGCGACATTTTGCACCGCATCACATTGCCTAAGGCAAAGTACTTGTCCATAAAAAACTAAGAAATACCTCCAGATTGTGATGTGCCACATCTTCAACGTCGAGCTTTGAGATATTTTAGTACAGCAATGACTAATATAATGAGCCTGTTACGGAGTATGCGCCGCCAAACAAGCGCAACTGGTAATCCTTTGAAAATTGCTGCGGACGAAAAGACTCAGTCCTTTGAACTTTATTCGGCATCACCAATGGAACGGCGTGTCTCCCAAACAATCCAATGGGGTTTCTTCTTAATGAACATCAGCAAGGTCAGCACTAACGTCAGCGCCTCAGCAACAGGCAGAGCGTAAAACACGCTCATGGGCCCGATCACCAGCCACAGACCTGCAATCAACAGCAAAGGCAAAGCCAGTGAGCGGGACACAGCAATGAGCGCCGATTGGGCTGCACAATGCATTCCGGTAAAATAGCCGGAGAACGCAATGTTCACTCCATTAAACAGGAACACCGGCCAGATAACGCTGATGATCTGTACTGTCAGATCAACCGTGGCTTGCTCGCCATCCTTCACAAAGGCGCTGGCCAGCAAAGTTGGTTCAAAAATAAGCACAGCGGCCAGAAGCAATCCAACCACCAGATTAGTACCAACACCAAGACCTAGAAACTGATAGATCCGGCGTGGTTTACGCGCGCCATAATTGACACTGACCAACGGACTAAGCCCCTCGCCAACCCCGTAAAAGATCATAATTCCGGTGAAGAAAAGGTAATTAACGATTGTAAACGCTGCGACACCTTGTGCACCGAGCTCTATGATCAGGATCCAGTTAAACAGGAAGACGACAAACCCGGCTGAGCTTTCATTGATGAATTCAGAAAGACCATTGTAGGCCGCTGTGCGCATCACTTTCCAGGACCCAAACGGGCGGATAACTCTCAATTTAGCGGTCTTGCCGACAAAGTGCAGCAGCATGAAAACCATACCAACCTGACTTGCAATGCCGGTGGCCAATGCAGCCCCCCATACGCCCCAGCCCCAATACCCAATCATCAAAGCATCCAACACAATATTGACGATCGTGATCAGCACCAGACCAGCGAGTGAGAAGTTAGGTCGCCCATCTACCCGAATAAAATGAGACATAGCCACCGCAATGCTCAAGCCGGGGAAGAACCAGGCCATGGTCCAGATATAGACCTCCACCAGTTCTGCCGTCTCAGCATTCGCCCCCAGCGCACGCGCCACGGCTGGTGTGAAAAAAAGAAGCAACACCGCAAAGACAATCGCAATACTCACTGCGCAGATAAGCGCCTTCGTGAAGATGTTGGAGGCATCACGAAACCGGCGCTCGCCAATAAACTTGCCAGCTATGACAGCAGCACCAACGGTAAGCATAACCACCACGCCAAAGAACAGCGCAAACATCGGTGTAATCAGGCTAATAGCTGCCAGCGCAGTCGAGCCAACAAAGTTCCCAACGAAGATGCCGTCAATAATACTGGCGGAGGCAATGGAAATCAGCCCCAGCACAGCAGGCACCGCAAATCGGGTAAACTCCTTCGCAGGGCGGCCTGTTATCATACGTTCTTCTGCCACAGCAGCTGACATGAGATTATCTTCCACTTTAAAAACCGCAGGTCCCGGTATCGCTTCAATGATCAGGAGTACATAGAAATTGAACGCATGATCAACTTGGACATATGATCAAATTTGTGATAAGTCAAGAATTACGCAAACAATCAAAATGTAAATGGATCTGCCATGGCCTATCTGCCAAAAGAAGAACGTCGCAAGGCGATCATTTTAGCGACACTGGAAGTAGTTGCGGAAAAGGGTTTTGCCGGCATTACAACGCGGGTTATCGCCACAAAGCTTGGCGCGGCAACCGGCATTCTTCACCATCACTTCAAGTCATTGATAGACCTGAAATGCGAAGCGCTTCGTTTCCTATCTCGGAAAAACGAGAGCAATTGCATCAAGATGGCGCAGGAACTGACACCGACACAAACGCTCCTCAAACTTTTGAGTTTTAATGCAAGCGCGGAAGAAAGATCGGAAGTCAGCATATGGATCAGCGCAGCTGATGAAGCGACCAGAGAACCGGAGTTTGGGCAGGTATACGCCGAAGAGAACAACAAACACCATCAATGGCTCTGTAATAATCTAAAAGAGGGAGCCAAAGCAGGAGAATTCACACTCTCCCTGCCAGCTGAATTGGCAGCATGGAAACTCATGGCTGTGGCCTATAACCTTTACGATATCTCCAGCCTGCCTCACACAAACTTGTCACCGGAAATGGCTGTTGAGATCATCAAGCAAGAGCTCATCACGACCCTTGGTGTAAAAAGCAAAGACCTTGCATCCCGGTTGCTTCCAGTCAATAAAGAGCAAACCACTTGCATCTCAACCGCAAAGAGCCCCGCATGAAGAAGATCCTTATCCTCAACGGCCCAAATCTCAACCTGCTCGGAATGCGCCAGCCAGAAGTTTACGGCTCAACCACTCTGGCAGAAATTGAAGACCAGTGCCGCGCCCATGCAAAGCAACTTGGCGTTGAGGTTGAATGCAAACAATCCAATCACGAAGGCGAGTTGATCGACTGGATCCATGAGACACGCCAGTCCCGCACAGCAATTGTGCTCAATGCCGGTGCCTACACGCACACATCCGTTGCAATCATGGACGCCATTGCCAGTGTGGAGCGCCCTGTGATTGAACTACACCTCTCCAACATCCATCAGCGAGAAGAGTTCCGCCACACCTCCTATATCTCAAAGGTGGCCAAGGGCATGATCTGCGGATTTGGCGCATATGGCTATACGTTGGCAATGGATGCAGCCACGCGCATTCTAGAAGAAGAAGACTAAACAGCTCTCCAAAAACGCGATATTACTCACAAAGCGAACGTGCAGCTTTAATCGTAATTTTTGGAGTTACGCATCTTCTTCACGTTCCCACGTTGCTTTTTGCATTCAATCCTGCGGCGTTTCGAGGCCAGTGTAGGCCGCGTTGCTTTGCGCGCTTTGGGTACAAAAGCTGCTTTGCGAATAAGCTCCAGCAAACGCTCCAACGCATCATCCCGGTTGCGCTCCTGTGTGCGGAACCGGTCAGCCGTCAAAATGATCTCGCCCTTCAAGGTCAACCGCGATCCGGCAAGCTTCCTCAACCGATCCTTCAGATCATCGGGAAGAGTCGCATTTCCATCCAGATTGAATCGCAACTGGACCGATGAAGACACTTTATTCACGTTTTGACCGCCCGGCCCGGACGCCCGAATAAAATCTTCTTTCAGGTCGCGCTGATCAATTGAGTAGCGCTCGTTCACTTTAATTGTATTGCGCTCACTCATTGCATCCACCAGCCGGCCTATCATCCATATCATTGATTGAAATACTAATTTTACTCTTTGGTCAAAAATACAACCTCAAGCAAGTCTCACCGCTATAATACTCAATCCGCACTTTTGCAAAGAATTGATAGGACATTGCCACACTCTACCCTAGGTATAAACGGAGGTATAATACGCGTAGGCGTTTGATATCACTTGATTTACTACGGTCTTCTACCTAGTCTCAATTCCTATCCTGCCAGAGGATAAATAAACACGACACACAGCCGCAAAACGCTAGTCGTCCTACGTGTTGTTGGAGGGGAAATGACAGAGGCAGAAACACTGGTGCAAGACGAGGTTCAAAAGAACACCGGCCTGACCACAAATAATCTTGATGCATTTTGGATGCCGTTTACATCCAATCGTCAGTTCAAGAAAGACCCGCGCATTATCGTGAAGGCCAAAGACATGCACTACACCACGGCAGATGGCCGTGAGGTATTGGATGGGACTGCAGGCCTTTGGTGTTGCAATGCAGGTCATGGCCGCCAAAAGATCGTTGAGGCGGTCCAAAATCAGGTTGCCGAGCTGGACTACGCACCAGCCTTCCAGATGGGCCACCCAAAGTCTTTTGAGTTTGCAGCCCGTCTTGCGGCCCTCATGCCGGACCCGCTCAACCATGTTTTCTTCACCAACTCAGGCTCTGAGAGTGTTGAGACCGCGTTGAAGATGGCGCTTGCCTACCACAAGGCAAACGGCGAAGGCTCCCGGACCCGTTTGATCGGACGTGAGCGCGGCTATCACGGCGTAAACTTCGGCGGCATTTCCGTTGGCGGCATGGTCGCCAACCGGAAGCAGTTTGGCGCGATGCTGGCTGGCGTGGACCATATGCGTCACACCCACAACATTGCGGGCAATGAATTCAGCAAAGGCGTGCCTAAAAACGGCGTCGAATACGCTGAAGATCTGATGCGCATGGTTCAACTGCATGACCCATCCACCATCGCCGCTGTGATTGTGGAACCTGTTGCGGGCTCCGCAGGCGTTATCTTGCCGCCAGAAGGTTACCTGCAACGCTTGCGTGACATCTGTGACGAGCACGGCATCCTGTTGATCTTTGACGAGGTCATCACCGGCTTCGGTCGTTTGGGCGCGCCATTTGCGGTTGACTACTTCGATGTCATACCGGATCTCGTCACCACGGCAAAAGGCCTCACCAGCGGCGTTGTGCCAATGGGCGCAGTCTTTGCCAGCTCCAAGATCTATGATGCGTTCATGACCGGCCCTGACCATCTGATCGAGCTGTTCCATGGCTACACCTACTCAGGTCATCCATTGGCCTGTGCAGCAGGTCTGGCAACGCTGGATGTGTACGCAGACGAAGACCTTCTGACACGCGGTGCCAAGATGGCCCACTACTGGCAAGAAGCACTTCATTCTCTGCGTGACTGCAAAAATGTGATCGACATCAGAAACATCGGTCTCATCGGCGCAATCGAGCTGGAGCCAATGGCGGGTGAACCGACCAAGCGTGCATTCACGGCCTTCCTGAAGGCTTACGAGAAGAACATCCTGATCCGCACCACAGGCGACATTATTGCCATGTCGCCGCCGCTCATCATCTCTGAATCTCAGATTGATCAGCTGGTTGGTACGCTACGTGAAGTTCTTAACGAACTGGATTAAGGTCCGCACATCATCGATAATTCAAGAGGGCGCGCAAGCGCCCTTTTTCTTAACTAATAATATTATCAATAACTTATAGATTACTTCTATAGTTAAACATCATTTACCTTAAGTGGTGCATGAGCTGCAATACACCGCAAACTCGCAGTGCAGGCACAATGTCCCTCGCCAGAAAAACACTACGCTGGTAATGTGCGGCTTACGCTCCAAACCAACCACCCATCAGGATCAGCATGTTACCTTCCCGCGATATTTCCCGCCTCATTGAAATCATGAAGGCCCTCAGAACCCCCGTCACAGGCTGTCCATGGGATCTGGAGCAGACCTTCAAAACCATCTCTCCCTACACCATTGAAGAAGCCTATGAGGTTGCTGATGCCATCGAACGGGAAGATCTTCCTGACCTGAAAGAAGAGCTCGGAGACCTGCTGTTACAGGTCGTCTACCACGCACAAATAGCCGAGGAAGAAGACGCCTTTGCCTTCGAGGATGTGGTTGAGGCCATTACAAAAAAGATGATCCGTCGCCACCCGCATGTGTTCGGCGATGACGAACAAAAAGCAGCAGGCTTTCCAAAAGGCGCATGGGATAAAGTCAAGGACGAGGAAAAGCTCGAGCGCAAACAATTGCGCCAGCAAATGGGCTTGCTTGAAAAACAACCTAGATTTCTCGACGAAGTCCCCTCCGCCTTTCCGGCCCTGACAGAAGCAGAAAAACTCCAGCACCGCGCCTCCAAAGTCGGCTTTGACTGGGGGGCAGCAGAACCCGTTCTGGCAAAGATCAAAGAGGAAATAGACGAGCTCACCGAAGAAGTTCAGGCAGGTACTCCCGACCGCAACAAGATCGAAGATGAACTGGGCGACGTCCTGTTCGCGCTCGCAAACCTTGCTCGCCACTTGGAAATCCAGCCAGAAGCCGCCCTAAAGCGCACCAACGCAAAATTCCGCCGCCGCTTCGCCCACATAGAAGACGCCGCAACTGAAGAACAACGCCCCCTCGCAGACCTCTCCCTTGATGAAATGGAAGCCCACTGGCAAGCGGCGAAGAAATTTGATCCGAAGTAGAGCAAGGCTTTATGCAAAGCAGAGCGCTGTAGATCCTCAGCTCAGTCTCACCAAAGACGCCATCCCGGCCCTGAGCCGTGACCTAGTAGCAACGTACACATATACAAATATTTTTGACGGAAAAAACCACGTCAGAATTGTTTGACCAAGCGCCACCAATAAACCCAAGCAAGGAGAACTCCATGGCTAACAACATTGAAGATTACAAGTTATTAAAAACCAAACTTGAAGTATGCAAGGTGCTATGGGGCGCTACTTCAGTCATTACCGCAGGGTCCTCCGCCTTAATAACTGACAAAATTTCGGAATTATTTCAGAAAAGGCTTAGAGAGCTCGATGAAGCAGTAGTCCAAAGCTTACACGACGGTAAAATCCACGAAAACTCGTTTATAGAAGAAGACCGCCTGGTTTCATTCATTTTTCGTGCAAGACGAGCAGCAATCGAAGGAGCAGGTAAAACCAAGCTGAAGTTAATTGCTGACTACTTTTTCGATCATGCTTTTGACGCAGATTACGAGGAAGCAAAGATCAACGAATTCACAGACATTACCGCCACCCTCACTCAATCCCAAATTAAAATAATCGCGCTACTCAAAAGGAATTTACAAAATAAAGATTTCAACAAAGCAGGCATGACTTCAGATGATCAATTCGAAAAATACTTTAAGGAGTACTACAGCAGCATTGAGGAACTTTCTGACGCATTAAACATGCTCATACGCTTTGGTTTTGTCCGCCCACTAAGCACTTTTGGACGGATAGGCTTTGCTCTTACATCTTTTGGCGAAGAGTATATTTTTAGTTTAAATCTCACCAGTGAACAGCCCAATTGAACGCATCCAATAACCACCTCAAACAAAAAAGCCCCACTCCAACGAGCAGGGCTTTCATGTTATTTAGTCCAGTCAAACGATCAGATCGGCGAGTAGCCGTTGTCGTCCTCGACTGGAGGTTCTTCCGGGAGTTCCAGACCTGTCACAAAGTACTTTGCAAACCGGTCTCGTACTCGTGAGCGATGTGCATCAGGAACACGAACATCCAGGCGGATGCCGTCCTCGGATTCCGTCCGCGATAGAATCTCACAGTTCTGGTAGAGCCACGCATGCCCCTCGCCTTCACTGTGCGGCAACACCATACTCACCGTATCGAGTTGCTCGGCCAAACGCGCTTCAATGCGCTTTACAAGGTCCGCAACACCCTCACCAGTCACCGCAGAAAGGGCAATCGGCCCCTCTTGCGCAGAATTGCTTTCCAGCAATTTAGCCCGGTGCGTCTCTTCAAGCAGGTCGATCTTGTTATAGATCTCAATAACACGATCGCTTTCAGAAACTTTCAGCCCAAGCAGTTCCAAAGTCTCATTCACATCCTGAGACTGAGCCTTGGTATCTTCATGAGCAATATCGCGCACATGAAGCACGATATCAGCCTGAATGACCTCTTCCAGCGTCGCCCGGAAGGCAGCAACCAGATTGTGCGGCAACTCGGAGATAAACCCAACCGTATCGGAAAGAATCACCTCACGGCCATGAGGCAGCTTGATACTGCGCAGAGTTGGATCCAGCGTCGCAAACAACAGATCCTTAACAAACACGTCCGCATCAGTCATGCGGTTAAACAACGTAGACTTGCCCGCATTGGTGTAGCCAACAAAGGCAACCACCGGATGCGGCACTTTCTTACGTGCTTTACGATGCAGCTTACGGGTCCGCTGAACTTGCTCAAGGTGTCCCTTCAGCAAAGTAATGCGATCCTGAATGACCCGTCGATCAGCCTCGATCTGGGTTTCACCCGGACCGCCCACAAACCCAAGACCGCCACGCTGACGTTCAAGGTGTGTCCATGAGCGAACAAGACGCGACTTCTGCCAGGAAAGATGCGCAACCTCGACTTGTAGCCGGCCTTCTTTCGTTTGAGCGCGCTCGCCAAAGATCTCAAGAATGAGACCCGTCCGATCGATGACTTTACAGTTCCAATCTCGTTCGAGATTCCGCTGCTGGATAGGAGTAAGGGGATGATCTACAACGACCAGTTCAATTTCTTCGGCTTCGATCTGCTGGTGAATTTCTTCCACCTTACCAGAGCCAAACAAACTTCCAGGTTTCACTGCAGCCAATCGGACCAAAGCTGAGGATACAATCTCTAACTCGATTGCCTCAGCAAGCCCGATAGCCTCTTCCAGTCGTGCCTCAGGACTACGCTCAGCCCCGAAAGGACGCTCAGGAGCGCCCCTGCCTCTTGCGAGGGCACGGCTTTTGATGATCGGTACGATGATGAGCGACCGGGTTCCCCGGGTCACCTCATCTTCGCCGGCCTCAACGTTCGCATCACGTTGCTTGCGATTCAGGCCGGCTTCTTTATTTGATTGGGGCTTCATCAGCCTCCTGCTTTTTCGCCTTCTTCGTCAGCCGGTTCAAACAGCTGTATAGGGCTATTTGGCATGATAGTAGAGATAGCGTGTTTGTAAACGAGCTGGGAGTGCCCGTCACGGCGCAATAATACGCAGAAATTATCAAACCAAGTAACTACGCCTTGCAGTTTTACACCATTGATCAAAAAAATGGTCAGTGGAGTCTTCTGCTTCCTGACGTGATTTAAAAATGTATCTTGAAGATTTTGAGCGCGGTCAGCCATATCTATTTTTATCCTGTTCTCAGTGGACGCGGCCGCGGCATCCACCATTTACTGTTCCCATCCTCGAAACGGTCCAACGACACTCACAAATACAAGAGAGATGTCTCCACCCTTTTGGTGAACCGCCCAAATTGTAAATTACCCATCAGCAAACACCAGAGGCATTAATCCCCGGCAACATTCAGTTTAATCAACTCTGACGCTTCATGGAATGATTTTCTTAAGTCCTGAACTATTGGTCCCGGCTTTCCATCACCCATAATTGTTTCGTTTATTTTCGTTACAGGCATGACAAGACCCGATGCACTTGTTAAAAATACCTCCTGAGCCTGTTTTGCCTCACTAATAGAAAAACCGCGTTCTTCTACATGAAACCCTTTCGTTTCCGCCAATTTCATCAGAACGCCGCGGGTAATTCCCTTTAAGATTCCGTGGGTAGCGGGCCGAGTAACCAAAGTCCCGTCCTTTAGGATTATCCAAGCATTCGTTGAACCACCCTCAGTAATCAGGCCATTCTTATCCACAAACCATGCTTCACGAGCGCCTGATTCCTTAGCCTTTTGTTTAGCAAGGACATTAGGTAAAAGACCAACACTCTTAATATCAACCCTATCCCAACGATTCTCTTCAACGGTAATTACACCAACCCCCCTCGCCGCAATTTGGTCGTTTTTTAAACGTGAAACCGACTTTGCAGTCATAACGAGAGACGGTGGCGTGTCTTTTGGCGGGAAATAATGATCGCGTGGAGAAACGCCGCGTGTTACCTGCATATAGATCAAACCGTTTTTGACGCGGTTCAGCGCAATCACTTCCTTCATGACACGCACAAGCGCCCCACGAGACATCGGCGCACGAATTTGCAGCTGCCGAAGGGAGCGGTCGAACCGATCCAGATGCGATCCCATGTCGACGAGGCTATTGTTCCAGACTTCACAGACTTCATAAATACCGTCAGAAAACTGGTAGCCCCGATCCTCAATATGCACTGCGGCACGAGAATGAGGCACATATTGTCCGTTTACATAGGCGACGCGGCTCATCGGCCTCTCCATTCTTGGAAATTCATCACAACCAATGTTAGCGGTTTTTCCTTATGCCATGCAAGCGCCACCTTGGGATTACAACGGGGCATTTCTCAACAATATCAAAGAGAACCTGCGGATTCAGGGATAATTCTAGAAGAACTCCAGCGAGACACGGAACATTTGCTCCACCTGACGCACTTTATCGGCCACAGCAAAGATCACAACCCGGTCATGGGCCTGAATGCGCTCGTCTCCTCGTGGAGAGATAACCTGACCATCCCGCAAGATGCCACCAATGCGGATGCCCTCAGCCAGCTCCACTTCACGTAAAGGGCGCCCAACCAGAGGAGATGTATCCAGCGCTTCCGCTTCAATCACCTCAGCAGCTCCGTTTTGCAAGGCATGAACGGCCCGGATACGGCCACGGCGCACATGCTGCAAAATCTTGGAAATGGTCACCTGACGCGGGTTCACAAACGCGTCAATACCCAAAGCATGGGCAAAAGCGGGGTAACTGGAGTTGTTCAGCAATGACAAGTTGCGCTCACAACCCATTTTCTTGGCCATCACACAGGAGAGAATGTTCACCTCGTCCTCGTTGGTGAGTGCCACCATCATATCTGCGTCTTCAACATCCGCCTCTCGGAGCATCACCTGATCCAGCGCAGAACCATGCAACACAACAGTCCGGCGCAGCTCATCGGCAATGCGAATGGCCCGATCCCGAGAATGTTCAATGATTTTTACTTTGGTCTTTGTCTGTTTGCCTTCAAGACGCCGCGCCACATACGCCCCGATGTTACCGCCACCAGCAATAAGCACACGGCGCGCCTCAGGCTCCTCGTGACCAAAGATGCCAAGCGTCCGGCGAACCTGATCCCGGTTACAACACACATACACGAGATCCCCCTCTCGCATCATATCAGAGCTGTGCGGAACAAAGACCTTACCATCACGAGCAATACCAACAACCACTGAAGACAGATCCGGAAACAGCTCAGTCAACTGGCGCAAAGGCGTGTCCAGCACAGGGCAATCAGTACCGCAGTCAATCCCAACAATCACCATATGATCATCGGCAAAGCGTACGGTTTCCATCGCACCAGGCAAAGACAACCGGCGCAAAATCATTTCACCCACTTCAATTTCGGGAGAAATAATCACGTCAATCGGCATATTATCGCGAGAAAACAGGTTGCGGTAATGCGGCTGCAAATAGCTCTGCGCACGCACACGCGAGACTTTGATCGGCACGTTGAACAACGAGTGTGCCACCTGACAGGCCACCATGTTGACCTCGTCATACAAAGTCACTGCAATGATCATGTCTGCCTGATCAGCTCCGGCCTGCGCAAGCACATCCGGGTGTGCGCCATGGCCAATAAAGCCGCGCACATCCAGCGTATCACGAATGGCATGAACCAGCTGCGGGCTCGTATCAATCACAGAGACATCGTTTTGCTCTGCTGCAAGCTTTTCCGCAATACCGTAGCCAACCTGACCGGCGCCACAAATTACAACCTTCATACTTCAGTCCTTTGCTCGAACATCCTGATCCATCACCACTTAGGTGAGACCAAGGGACTTGAGCTTTCGGTGCAATGCTGACCGTTCCATACCAATATATTCAGAGGTCCGCGAGATATTCCCGCCAAAGCGCTTAACCTGCGCTTGCAGATATTCCCTCTCAAACTGCTCCCGAGCTTCACGAAGTGGCAAGGACATCAGTTCTTCACCACCATTAGACCCCGGCATACTTGGCACGGTAGAGGCAACCTCAGCAGGCAGAAGATCAGCTGTAATCACAGCTTCAGGATCAGCCCGCGTCAGGATCATCAATCGCTCAACATTGTTGCGCAATTGGCGAAGGTTCCCCGGCCAGTCATGGGTTTGCAGCACGGCCATTGCATCTTCACCAATCCGGCGCATTGGCAAGCCAGTCGCAGTGGAAATTTGCTTCATGAAGAAGTGAATCAGTTGCGGAATATCTTCGCGGCGCTCTTCCAGAGCCGGCACCCGCAAAGGCACCACTGCAAGACGGTGGTACAGATCTTCCCGGAACAAACCTTCCGCAATGCGGTTTTCCAGATTACAGGCGCTTGAAGACAGGATGCGCACATCCACCTTCACCTTGTTATGCCCGCCCAAACGGGTGAACGTCTGGTCCACCAGAACTCGCAGGATCTTGTTCTGCGTTTCCAAGGGCATATCGGCGATCTCATCAAGATAGATCGTGCCTGCATGAGCCTCTTCAAGAGCACCCACTTTACGCGAAGACGTATCCGTCTCCTCAATGCCAAACAGCTCTTCTTCCATGCGCTCAGGCGTAATATTCGCCGCTGAAAGCACCACAAAAGGTGATTTAGACCGTGGAGAGGCCTCATGAATGGTCCGCGCCACCAACTCTTTACCAGAACCGGACGGTCCGGTGATCATCACACGGCTGTTGGTCAGGCAAATCCGTTCAATCGTCAGGCGCAGGTTGTTGATGGAAGATGAACTGCCCACCAGATTGGAAACATCCCCTGCCCGCTGTTTCAGCTCCTTAATCTCACGCTTCATGGAAGAAGCTTCCAGAGCACGCTCGATTGTCAGAACCAGCTTATCGGCCTTAAACGGCTTTTCGATATAATCGTAAGCCCCTTTTTTGATCGCAGAAACAGCAGTTTCCACGTTGCCGTGACCTGAAATAATCACGACAGGCAAATTGGGGTTTTCTTTATTGATGACCTCAAGAATCTCAAGCCCATCGAGCTTGCTGCCCATCAACCAGATATCAAGAACAAGAAGAGAGGGCCGCCGGTCAGCAATAGCAGCCAACGCCGCATCACTATCCCCCGCGGTCCGGGTATTGTAGCCATCGTCCTCCAAAATACCGGCGACCAGCTCACGAATATCCGCTTCATCATCAACGATCAGAATGTCACTTGCCATGGCTTTTCACCACCATTTCTTTGGTTTGAATTTCATCTAAGGAAGGATCTTCAACACTACGCAACGTCAGCCGAACCATGGCCCCATGTCCCCCGTCAGCAACGGACGGTGCATCAAGCAATTCAATACCCCCTCCGTGATCTTCCATAATTTTCCGTACAATCGCGAGCCCAAGACCAGTGCCCTTTTCACGGGTGGTCATGTAAGGCTCTAAAAGCCGTGTACGGTGCTCGGTTGGAAGGCCAATACCATTATCGATCACGTCAATCGTATGGACCAGACCCTCCGAATAAAGCTTCACAAGAACATTGCCCTTCTCAGGGCTGTCCTCCTTCGCCAGATAAGCCTCAACAGCCTCCGACGCGTTCTTAATCACATTGCCGACAGCCTGCCCCACAAGACGGCTATCAAACGTTGCCTGTACCGGCTCTTGCGGCACATCCGTTTCAAAATGGACCTGCGAATTGGTAACCGATATCATGAACGCAGATTCCCGAACCACAGAGCGCAGATCAGCAGAGGCCATCTTTGGTTTTGGCATGCGGGCAAAGGAGGAGAATTCATCCACCATGCGCCCTATATCGCCCACCTGACGAATGATTGTGTCCACGCACTGATCAAACACCTTGCGGTCATCTTCTTCAATCCGCTTGCCATAACGACGGCGAACACGCTCTGCCGAAAGCTGAATTGGCGTCAGCGGATTTTTGATCTCATGCGCAATACGGCGCGCAACATCCGCCCATGCAGAATTTCTCTGCGCGGCCACAAGGTCGGTAATGTCATCCAGTGTCACCACAAACCCATGCTCAGAACGGGTCGCTTCCTCAGTCGTCACACGCACATTCACAGTGCGCTCACGACCATTGCGCATTAATGAGACCTGTGCCACCTGAGAGCCATCTATACTCTTGACCAGAGCCTTAGTAACAACCTCTTCCACCTCAGGAATATTATCGAAGATTGGCTTTTCCAAAAGCTCCTCTTCGTCCTGACCAAGCAACCGCTTTGCTGAGCGGTTAACCATGGTCACATCCCCCCCGTCATCAATACCGATGACGCCGGAAGACACCCCTTCGAGCACCGCTTCACTAAAGCGGCGGCGGCGGTCAATCTGATCATTGGCAGCAAGCAAAGCATCACGTTGCCCGCGCAGCTGACCCGTCATATTGTTAAAGGTCCGCCCAAGGTTCTCGAGATCACCGCTGGCTTTGTCCGCCTCAACCTCAACATAGTAGTTGCCCTTTGAGACCTGATCTGCCGCCCCAATAAGATTGCGGATGGGCAAAACCAGTTGGTTCGCAAATCCAAACCCAACCCAGATGGACGACAGCAACAGCACCAGCGCAACGCCCACATACACAAGCGCAAAGGCCAGTTGGACGCCAAAGCGGCGGCTTTCCAACTCAGCATATTCATTGACACCGGACTCGGCCAGTCGTTGATATTCAATCACGCGCGGATCGAGTGCCCGCGTCACATAAAGGTACAGATCCTCATAGGCAGAAAGCTTCATCACACCGCCAACAAGGTTGGAAACCCCCGGTGCAATCAGCACAGGAGCTCCCTCTCCTGCCTGGTTCATAGCAACAGCAGGCGGCAGCAAAGGCTCCACATTCGGATCACGCAGCACCTTCATAACCACGGTGCCGTCTTTTTTCAGAACATACGCCCCAAGCAAGCCACGAACCCATGTCTGCGTCTCAAAGAACCGATCAAATCGTGTTGGATCATAAAAGTAGGAATTACGGTTGAGGTCCACGTCACTGGACATACCAATCAGCGTAGAACGAAGGGAGTTGCCGTGTTCTTGAACATAGGCTGCTGCAACCGATTGTGCATTGGTGATGATTTGACGTGTCCGCGCTTCAAACCAACGGTCCAACCCCTGATCCAGCGTGATTGTCGCCACTACAGCCACAATAAAAGCTGGCAGGGCCGCAACAAGCGAGAACATCGTCACGATGCGCACATGAAGCCGGGCAGCAGCACGCCCACGGCGCCGCGCCTGCAAAAGCTTCACCAGCTCGACAATAATGAGACCGATAAGAAGGAAAACCAACCCGCCATTGATGCCAAGCGCGATGTAAACCACCCGCTCAGAGGGCACAATTGGCGTCACCCCCATCAAAACAAGAAAGGAAACCCCAATGGAACACAGCGCCAGAATAACCGCTGCCAATCCAAACATTCTGGATTTGCGACCTTTTGCGTCAAGTTTTCGAGTATCTTCTTCTGTTTTTGATTTGAAAATCATGAAACGCGAACCTGCGAGACCTTTAAAGCGCATCCCCCTCCAAGTGCCTTGAGGTTTTCAAAAAGGAATATGCATGACACTAAACGCTAAAGCCGCTTGACTGTTCCTAAAGTAAAATCAGACTGCCTTAGTAAATTTGAACACAGACTATTAACATAGAATGTTGCCAAAATGCGACAATGGGTTTTATTAGTCACACTCTTGGTGGGGAAAACCCTACGCACGGTTCCACTTTAAAAGCATGCTACTCGCATTCTTAAAGCCATACAGGCCTGCTAACTCGATTGTTTCCAGAAGGAGCAATCACACAACTGACCGCAGAGAAATAACACTCTCCATCATCTTGAATGATTTATAGCAAGACCAAACCCTAGGCGAATGGATCCTCAGTACGGTCTTTTTGCCAGCAATACTCGCAGTAGGTCGCCACTCCCTCCGCGGTATCAACCCCATGCATGATCGAGATTGCTCCAAGAGCCATATCCATGCCCGCTGAAACACCGGAGGAGGTAATGAAAGCGCCATCTTCCACCCAGCGCGCCTTTCGTTGCCAATGAACATTCGGCCCCATGCTCTCTACCCATGAAAAAGCCGCTTTATTTGTAGTGGCCCGGCGACCATCAAGGACACCAGCTTTAGCTAAAAGCGCACTGCCAGTACAAACACTGAGCGTATACTCAGCATTGGCTGAAGCTTCTGCGATCCAACCCAGCAGACGGCTATTCTTGACTTCCCGGCGAGTGCCTGCCCCTCCCGGAACAAACAGCACATCATAACGCGCAGTATCTAGCGTCGATTTATCCGCATGGACCAACAGGCCTTGGTGACTGGAGACTAATCCAACTGTCTCAGCCACAAGGTTCAGCTCAAACTTGGTTCCAAGCACCCCAAACATTTCCATAGGGCCAAAGAGATCAAGCAACTCAAACCCAGGAAAGATTAAGGCCCCAATTCTGCGCATGTTAGGCACTCCCTCAAAAGCAAAGCGAAACGCAAGATGTGAGTGTAAGGCACCTTGCGTAATAGGAACAATTAGAAAACTCCTAACCATGATGATTATGGAATATTTTATGATTATTTATAAGATGAAATTGCACCTGATATTTGTAGCTTTCAACCCTGAAACGCAAAATGGCGCCATCTAAGGCGCCATTTCAATACTCAACAATCCAGAGAAACCATTATCTGGAGCTGCGGATCACCTGCACATCCAGATCGCGGATTTTCTTGCGCAGTGTGTTTCGGTTCACTCCAAGCAGTTCAGCAGCTTTGATCTGATTGCCTCTGGTCGCGGCCAGAACCGCACTGATCAGCGGGTATTCCACCTCACGCAAGATACGGTGATAGAGCCCCGGAGGTGGCAACTCCTCCCCGAACTCACCAAAGTAATCACCAAGGAACCGCTCCACAGAACCACTCAGGTCATGAGCCGCTGGAACATCATCTTCACTAACGACAAGCGAAGGCTGAGACAACTCAAGATCAATAAGGCTTGCCGTAATATCATCCTGTGGGTAAAGCGCTGCCAGCCTACGTACGAGGTTTTCCAGTTCACGCACGTTGCCCGGCCAGCGATAACGGCGCAGCTTATCCAGCGCAGCCACTTCCATTTGCTTGGACGGCAGCCCCTCACTCTCCGCGATGGAGAAGAAGTGACGCACCAGATCTGGAATATCCTCGGTCCGTTCCCGCAAAGGTGGGAGGCGGATCGGCACCACGTTCAAACGGAAATACAAATCCTCACGGAACAGCCCCTGATTGATGAGCTGGCGCAGGTCTTTGTTCGTTGCCGCTACAATACGCACATCCGTCTGGATCGGCGTACGCCCGCCAACGCTGGTGTACTCTCCCTGCTGAAGCACGCGCAGCAACCGTGTTTGCGCTTCCATCGGCATATCGCCAATTTCATCCAGCAGCAACGTCCCGCCATCCGCCTGCTCGAACCGACCAGATGACCGCGCCTGAGCACCGGTGAACGAGCCTTTCTCATGCCCGAACAGCTCAGATTCAATCAAGTCTTTGGGAATAGCAGCCATGTTCACAGCAACAAACGGGCCGTTGCGACGCTTCCCGTAATCATGCAGCGCACGGGCGACCAGCTCTTTACCCGTCCCGCTCTCACCGTTGATCATGACGGTCAGATCCGTCTGCATCAAACGGGCAAGTATGCGGTAGATGTCTTGCATCGCCGGAGAGCGACCAATCAGCGGAATATTATCATTCCCCTCACTGGCCATATCAAACTTACGCCCCTTAGGTTCAGCCAGTGCACGGCCAACAATGCTGATCAGCTCTTTCAGGTCAAACGGCTTGGGCAGATATTCATAGGCACCTTGCTCAGAGGCTTTTATCGCCGTCATGAACGTGTTTTGCGCACTCATGATGATGACGGGCAATTCCGGGCGCAGCTTGCGAATGCGCGGCAACACATCAAATGCGTTCTCATCGGGCATCACAACGTCAGAGATCACCAGATCCCCTTCCCCATTACTCACCCAGCGCCACAGCGTGGTGGCGTTAGAAGTGAGGCGTACGGTGTAGCCAGCACGAGACAAAGCTTGATTGAGAACGGTACGGATCGCAGAATCGTCGTCAGCAACTAAAATAGTTCCACTCGGCATACACTTAGTCCTCAATTCCAAAATTAATATCAGGCCCCGTAAAGGCAGGCATTAATATGCGGAACGTGGTGCCGCGATTGCCGCTCTCACATTCCACCACGCCGCCATGGTCTCCCACGATTTTGGCAACCAGTGCCAGTCCAAGACCTGTTCCGTTCGTTTTTGTCGTGATGAAGGGATCAAAAAGGTGTTGTCGTAAATCTTCCGGCACACCATGCCCGTTATCGCGCACACAAAACTCAAGCGGCAGACTTACCCGCTTCTGAGCGCCGGGCACAGAGAGGCGAACGCCGGGCCGGAACGCTGTAGACACAACGATTTCCGGTTCATGTACGCCAGTCAAAGCCTCACAAGCGTTTTTGATGAGATTGATGAACACCTGCACCAACTGATCCCGGTTGGCAAAAACAGGTGGCAAAGAGGGGTCATAATCTTCAACAATCCGGATACCGGAGGCAAAGCCGTTCATCGCCCCCCGTTTCACATGATCCAGAACCACATGGATATTCACTGGGGCGCGATCGATTGGCCGCTCATCGGAAAACACTTCCATGCGATCAACCAACCTCACAATCCGGTCCGTCTCATCTGTAATAAGGCGGGTGAGCTGGCGATCCTCTTCACTGGCTGATTGCTCAAGCAGCTGTGCTGCACCGCGAATACCGGAGAGCGGATTTTTAATCTCGTGCGCCAGCATGGCAGCAAGGCCAGTGACGGTACGCGCCGCGCCGCGGCTGGTCAGCTGTTTGTCCAGTTTTTCCGCCATATTGCGCTCCTGAAACAGCAATACAACACCGCCTGGAGCCTCATTTAGGGGAGAGGCATGAATATCAACCAGCTTCTCCTGCCCGATGCGCGGAGAGCCAATATCCACCTTGTATTCGTTGACCGGACCGCCGCGCTCACGCACCTGCGCAATAAGCGAAAGCAGCGGGCTTCCAAACGGGACGAACCATGACACTTCACGGCGCTTCAGAACAGAAAGGCTGGCATGAAGAAAACCTTCCGCCGCGCTGTTCGCCCCAATAATCTTATCGTCATCACCAACAACAATGACAGGATGCGGCAGCGAGTCCAAAACCGATTGCCCCTGCACACCGTCAGCCAGAGCGTTACCGGCTTTCGTCAGAGTGTCTCCTCCCATCTCCAACATTAAGCAGCACTCCTCATTGGTATTTTTATAAACCAGTCATGCAAGGCACCCCTCACATGGTCCTTATCCAGACTGGTCATCAAACCTCTCATGAACCCTTGCGGCGCATCCGCCAGCGATCCATTGGCCTCCAGATACCAGCCTATGTGCTTGCGGAAGGATCTCACACCAATCTCAAAGCCATAATGCTCCACCATGGCGTCGTAGTGCCCAACAACCAGATCTGCCAGCTCCTCGCCATGCGGATCAGGCCGTTTTTCACCCGTCTCAAGGTAATGCGCAATATGCCCCGGCATCCATGGCCGCCCGTAAGATCCGCGCCCAACCATCACCAGATCAGCACCGGATTGGGCCAGCATCTCATCTGCATCCTCAAAGGTGCAACAATCCCCGTTGGCAACCAATGGCACATCAATCACATCACGCACTTGCCGGATGGCACGCCAATCGGCTTTGCCCTTGTAAAACTGAGAACGCGTGCGCCCATGCACGGTGATCATCTTGACCCCCGCATCAACGGCGCGCTTGGCAAGTTCCGGTGCGTTGATGGAACTCTCATCCCACCCAAGACGCATTTTCAAGGTGACGGGAACAGAAACGGCGTCCAGCGCCACTTCAACCAGTGTCATCGCATGGTCCAGGTTCTTCATCAAAGCAGATCCGGAATAGCCAGAGGTCACTTTTTTGGCAGGGCACCCCATGTTGATGTCAATAACATCCGCACCGGCCTGTTCCGCCATGGAAGCGCCTTTGCTCATCCAGCGTGTCTCTCTGCCCGCCAGCTGAACGATGTGAGTATCAATCCCCTCACCGTCCGCACGCATCAGCGCTTCAGGGTGGCTGGAACACAGAGATTCACTGGCAACCATTTCGCTCACCACCAGTCCAACACCGTATTGCAAGGCAACACGACGGAACGGAAGATCCGAAATTCCGGACATTGGAGCGAGGATGACTTTGTTTTTAAGGGGGATATTACCTATCGTAAGCATAACGCATATTTCTTAAAGACCAACAATTGCACAATTGATAAGCATCGTGTGAAGTTGCACATATTCTAACCAAACTAAAATTTTAGGCAAGGGAATATTCCAAGGATGCCATTGGGGTGTTGAGCTTCTCCGCCAAATCGCGCAAAACCATCTCTAAGAGTGAAGTATAGACGCAGGGCATTGAGGCACTTACCTTAAAGACGGACTGCGCAAACCAGGCGGTACAGTTTTGCAGTCAAAACCCAAAATTGCATGCATCATCGTTGCAGCGGGCCGCGGCTCCCGCATGTCAACGCAAACAGATAGCAGCCCAAAGCAATATCGCGACCTTGGCGGAAAAACAGTGCTGCTGAGAACACTGGAGGCAATTTTGACGCCCTCAGATATTGATCTGGTCCTCCCGGTCATCCATGCAGATGATGGCGACACCTACGCCGCAGCAACCAGATCCCTCACAAGCTCAAAAGTACTAGCTCCTGTCACAGGCGGCGCAACACGTCAGGCGTCCGTTGCCAGTGGCCTCAAAGCACTGCAACAGCACCAACCGGACTACGTCCTCATCCATGATGCCGCCCGGCCCTTCGTCAGCCCTTCCGTGATTGAAGAGGCCATCGCCGCGCTCAAAGCCGGTGCGCAGGCCGTCCTGCCAGCAGTTCAGGTGGCCGATACACTCAAGCGCGCAGGCGCCAATCATAAGGTTTTGGAAACCGTAGACCGCACAAACCTGTGGTCCGCTCAAACCCCGCAAGGCTTTCCCTATGCGCTTATCCTGGAAACTCACAAAGCCGCGATTGATCAGAACATCGACAACTTCACCGATGATACGGCCCTCATAGAATGGCAAGGCAAGGCAGTCACCCTCACCACAGGTGACCCACAGAACATCAAACTCACCACATTAGATGATATGAAAAACGCACAGGAACAAATCGCCATGAAAACGCTCGCAGACCTTGGCGACATTCGGGTTGGAACAGGCTTTGACGTTCACGCGTTTGAAGACGGTAACGCAGTCATCCTTGGCGGCATTTCCATTGCGCACACTCAAAAGCTTAAAGGCCATTCAGATGCAGATGTTGCTCTGCACGCGCTCACAGATGCCATCTTCGGCGCATTGGCAGATGGCGACATCGGCTCCCATTTCCCACCCTCTGATATGAAGTGGAAAGGCGCAGCCTCTGACCAATTTTTAAAATACGCAATAGACCGAGTTCACAAACGCGGTGGTATGGTCGCACACTTGGACTTAACGGTGATTTGCGAAGCGCCCAAGATCGGCCCACACAGAGACGACATGCGCAAGCAAATCGCTGAAATCTGCGACTTACCGCTGAGCAGAGTGGCCGTAAAAGCCACTACCTCTGAAAAGCTCGGTTTCACCGGTCGCAGTGAAGGTATCGCTGCACAAGCATGTGCCACCATTCGCCTCCCATTTGGTGATTGAACCTCGCACACAGACAAAGGAGAGAAAACATGACCGACATCCTCAGCCTTAAGGAAAGAGCACGTATTCTTATCTCTCTGTTTGCAGAGCGGGAAATCAAAATCGCGACGGCAGAAAGCTGCACGGGCGGCTTGCTCGCTGGCCTTTTGACAGAAGTTCCAGGTTCCTCAGCCGTGTTTGATCGTGGCTTTGTCACCTATTCCAATGAGGCCAAGCATGAGATGATAGGCGTCCCTATCGATCTGCTTATGAGCTACGGCGCTGTAAGCAGCGAAGTTGCCAAAGCCATGGCAAGCGGCGCTCATTTCTGTTCCAACGCGGATGTTGCCATTTCCATCACCGGCATTGCTGGGCCGGATGGCGGAACCAAGGACAAACCCGTAGGACTTGTCCACTTCGGGTTTTCTGCAGACGACAAGGAAACAGGTCATATCCAGTGCCTCTTTGAGAACACAGGACGCGACGGCATTCGGTATCAGGCTCTGGTACAAGCTCTCGAAATTCTGGAGAATTTTATAGAAAACAATTAATAAAAATTAACCTTCCCGGTTAAATTGCATAGCGCGCGGATAACACCTTAAGACTTTCAATGGGAACTTCGTTAGAATTTAACTCAACTTTCCATAGGAATACCGATGAGATTTCTAGCAAGCTTCCTTTTGAGTATGAGCATCAGCACTTCGGCATTTGCGGCATCGGATGTTTTTCTGATTTCCCGAGGTGTAGATGACGAATTTATAGGATCCCATGAGGTACAGCGCGTGCCTCGTGTCGGATATAAAGAACTCCGCCTTTGTGGCACATCTTACTGGGTCCGCCCCTTTTCCGTCGCATGGACCAAATGGGAAAAAAGCCTTGGCCGCTCAATAAGGCTGGAGGTTAATCAAGGGTATGGCTGGATTGTTACGTGCAAACAACCAACCGAACAAGTGAGCCTGCAAGATGTCGGCATCTACGCCTCACTTGAAGAAACGATGGAGCAAGGAGATCCAAGCAGAGAGGTCACCAGTCGCTTTCAAGCTATCCGTCGCACTTTTATCCTACGCAATGGCCTCACCGCAGAAGAAGCCGAAGCAGAACTCAGCAGAACCTTTAAACCCAAAGGCTCCCGCTTAAGTCAGTTTCTAAACGACAGAGATAATAAGTAGAGGCCGTTGGCTTTCCAGCGCGAGTACAAAGCGACGAGGTAGTCCAGGGAGCATAAAACGATAAGCAGGTCTCAGGGAAATTTCACTCACACACGACCTGCCTTAGGTAATACCGTAGATTTTGTCGGCTCTGGTTTCAAAGGCAACTGAAAACTTACGGAACGCCCGATCAAACATAGCGCCCATTACGGTGCCAAGTGTCCGGCTCTTAAATTCATAATTGATGTAAAAACTTACATCACAGTCCGTCTCATTAACGGCCTTAAAGCTCCAGGTATTTTCCAGGTGGCGAAAAGGCCCGTCCAGATACTCGACCAATATCGTATTCGCCTCGCGGTCCAACGTGACCCGGCTCGCAAATGTTTCTTTAAAAACTTTATAAGCAACCGTCATGTCAGCAATTAACAATTCACGATTTCCATCAATTTGCTTACGGCCACGAACGCGTAAAGCCTGACAAAGAGGAACAAACTGAGGGTATTGCTCCACATCAGCCACAAGATCAAACATATCTCCGGCGCTGTGTCTTACCCGATGTGTGTTTTCAAAAGACGGCATATACTCGTGTTCTTTTTCTTTTAGATTAGGTCAAATTCTTTAGGATGCTCTAAGCGACCAGCATTGATTTGCCAAGAACAATCTCATTTTTTTAATGCTCAACCAACAAACACAGCGCAAAAAGACAAGGGAGATCCTTTGGCGCAAAACCACTGCGACGATCTTACGCAATCAATTTTATCGCATAACTCTGGTCAGGCTTTAAACCCCTCCTCTACACTCTGCGCTAATACTTAGTATTTTTCGAAAGCAGACTCATGCTTAGCCCCTTTAAAATATCAACGCTTGCAAAAGACGGTGGCCATTCGGATTTCCTGAAAACAAAGAATGAGTTATCAGGATCTCCAACCAAGGTCATAGATCGTCAGGAAACTGCCAAATACCATAGCATCGTCGTCATAGAAGATGGCATCGAACGCATCCGCTACATTCCACACGCCAAAAAACATGAGGCCCCAATCGTTCTCATCCATGGCATGTGGCACGGTGCGTGGTGTTGGAAATACTGGCAGGAAAAACTTGCGGAAAAGGGCTGGGAAAGCGTTTCCATCAGCCTCCCGGGACACGGACAGTCACCTGAGCAACGACCAATTGCCGAATGCACATTAGGTTATTATCTGTATTTCCTGAAAGAAGAGATAGCACGACATAAGGTTCAGCCCATCGTCTTTGGACACAGCATGGGCGGAGCTCTCCTGCAGTGGTACCTGAAACATGTGGGAGATGTAAAAGCGGCCGTCTTTGTCGCCTCATGGACATAGCACTAAATCGCTTTGCGATACTGGCGCTGTTTGTGAGCATTTCACTGGATATGAATTTATTGCACGGGGTTAGCATCGGGTGTGTGCTGTTGGTGCAGCAATTCTCATAATGAATATTGTCATCGCCGAAAGTGCCTTTGACACAATCGATAGAGCTCGTTCTCCTAGAATATGCAACGAATTGGGACCTTTTCGTTTCTCGGATTTCCATCCTTAGAACTGCTGCTGTTGGTCGAGGTGATCTTGCCTCAATTAACACAGAGGTTTTCCATGCCCCTCCAGAAACCAACGACCACGACCCCACTTCGCGCCCGTATGATTGCGGATATGAGTGCGCGCAATCTTGGCCCAGCATCCAAGACCAGTCACTTGCGCGCCTGCAAGCGCTTTGCGGCCTGGCTCGCCCGATCTCCGCAGACGGCAACTGCAGATGATGTGAGGCGGTTCCAACAGCACCTGATCGAGAGCGGCGTGAGCATCTGCACCCGCAATCAGACCATGTCAGGCGTCAAGTTTTTGTTCAAGGTGAGTTTGCGGCGACATGATCTGGTGGCAGAGATCTTCCACCTCAAAGAACCGGACCGGGTGCCGCTGGTGCTCAGCCAAAAGGAGGTCAAGCGCATTCTGGACCTGGCACCCAGTTTGAAAGCGCGTGTCATGTTATCCTTGGCCTATGGCTGCGGACTGCGCGCGGGCGAGATTGTTCGCTTGAGCGCTGGTGATATCGACAGCGCCCAGAACATCATCCGCATTGTCCAGGCGAAGGGACACAAGGATCGCAATGTTATGCTGCCTTCGGATATTTTAGGGTTGCTGCGTGAGTGGTGGAGGGAACGCCCAACCGGTCAGGATAACAATGTGCCTGTCCCTGAGCGTATTCTTTTCCCCGGCTATCGCGGCAAACCTCTCTCAACACGGCATTTATCGCGGCTGTTCCATGAGACAGCCAGACAAGCCGATATCACCAAACACGTGACGCTGCATACGTTGCGCCATTCCTTTGCAACCCATCTTCTGGAGCGCGGCGTCGACATCCGGGTGATCCAGGTGCTGCTTGGCCATGCTAAACTCACGACAACGGCGCGGTATGTACGGGTTGCCACGGGCATGATTGCGGCGGTGGCCAGCCCGCTGGATGACCTGAGCCGGTCCAGTCGGAAGAAAGGCCAGGCCAGGTCTTCGTAGAATACCATGCCCCGTCCATCTGTGGAGGTTGCGGATATCCTCCGTGATCACGGGGCTGCCTGGCGTGCGGCGAACGCGGGTCATGTCAGTCTGAGCCAATTGAAAGTGATGAGCGCGATTGAGTGCTGCCGTACAGCAGCGCTCGGCGGACATGTTGCCCATTGCACCGACTGCGGGCATGAGCACATCGCCTACAATTCGTGCCGCAACCGTCACTGTCCCAAATGTCAGTCCGGCGCCGCAAAAACATGGCTGGCTGCGCGGGAAGCTGAGCTGCTGCCTGTGCGATATTTCCACCTTGTCTTTACATTGCCAAAACCGATCACTGATCTTGCCTATCAGAACAAACGCAAGATCTACAATCTTTTGATGCGGGCCAGCGCGGACACGGTGATCAAAATAGCCGCCGATCCCAAGCACCTTGGCGCGCGGGTCGGGATCACCTCGGTGCTCCATACCTGGGGCTCGGCAATGACGCACCATCCTCACGTGCATATGATCGTTCCGGGAGGAGGGCTTTCGGCGGATGGAGAAAAGTGGATCGCCTGCCGCAAAAACTTCTTCCTGTCTGTCCGGGTTTTATCCCGTTTGTACCGGCGTCTTATTCTGCAAGGGCTGGTCAGGCTGCACAAAGCTGGAAAACTGCAATTCTTCGGTGATTATGCTGACCTCATCAAGCCGGACGCCTTCGAGGCCTTCCTCAAGCCGCTGCGCAAAATAGACTGGGTCGTCTACGCCAAGCAACCCTTTGCCGGACCAAAAGCTGTTCTGGCATATCTGTCGCGCTACACTCATAGGGTTGCGATTTCAAATAGCCGCTTGATCAGGGCCGATGAGCGCGGTGTCACGTTCCGCGTCAAGGATTACCGCGTGACTGGTCCCAGACGGCATAAGACCATGCTCCTGAAAACCGACGAGTTCATCCGCCGGTTCATGATCCATGTTCTGCCAAAAGGCCAACACCGCATCCGCCACTACGGCTTCTTTGGTAATGGAACCCGCGCCGCCAATATTGCCAGGATCAGGGTATTACTCAGGGCCAAAGCGCCAGATAACGCTCAAAGCGATCAGGAGACTGCTGGCAGTGCCGCCCAAGCCCCCCGCACGCTCGCATTCCCTTGTCCGGGCTGCGGCGGCCAGTTGATCATCAAGGACACTTTTGCCCCACAACACCAGCCCAGAGCGCCACCAACCACGTCGAGGGCCGCCCTATGACATCGCGAGCATCTTCATGGGGACCACTGTTCAGTCCTGCCTCAGCCTCACGCTACACTGGCATGCGGCCCAGCACACTTGTGCCAACCTATCGCATTGTGACGCAAAAACTGCCCGAACCTATGGGAAGCAATACATATCGCCGCCAACCTCGCAAATCACAGACCCAACCCGCGCATACAAACCCTGCAAACGCATTCCTCCGACCTGATCCAAAGCAACAGACGCATTCAAATACCCATAGACCCGACTGACTTGCCCAAAACAACCCCGCGATTTCCCGCTTTGGCGCTTCTCCGACGCCAGGCAGCGCCTCGCCTTGATTCAAAACGCACCCCGTGGCGTCCGAGAAACCTAAACAGCAGAGGACATCCTCAAAGACTGCATGTCCAACGCCATGAGCATTGACCTATTGGGCACGGTTTTCTCTCCATTTTTGGGTTATAAATTCCAATTCAGAACCCCCAAAACAGTCGCTAAATGGTTTCTAGCGGATAAAAAACACCCAATCGCCTTCCACATCCAACGGCATCTCGGACCAGAGTCAGAGGTGGTCCTGATGCAGCACCGCCCGCCTCTGTGGTCTCCTCCGCTGGAGAATAAAACGCCCAAACTCTGGCTCACCGCAAGCGAAGACGCAATCATTCCATTCACGGCTTCCCAGCGCTCAGCCAATCTTTATGGCGCATCCCACAAGACCATTCCCAATGCGGGGCACGATATGATGCTGGAAGACAATTGAGAATGCACCCTCAAGCTTGTCTACACATGGCTTGAAAACGTCGCCCATATCGAACTCGCCTAACAACATAAACAAAAAAGAGCGCCACACTCTCATGTGACGCTCACAAATTTTCAACGCTTCAACAGACAGCTTAACTGCCTTGTTTTGCCTTACGTGCTGCACGTAGATCCGCAAAATCTGCACCAGCATGGTGAGAGGAACGGGTCAACGGGTTCGCAGAAACCTTCAGGAAGCCCTTGGCGTAGGCGATCTTCTCATAGGCCTTGAAGTCTTCAGGCGTTGGGAAGTTTATCACTGGATGGTGCTTCTTGGTCGGCTGGAGGTACTGACCAACAGTCAGGAAGTCCACATCAGCCACACGAAGATCATCCATAAGCTGGAGCACTTCGTTCCGCTCTTCACCAAAGCCAACCATAATGCCGGACTTGGTGAACATCTCAGGATCGATCTCCTTCACGCGCTGCAGCAGGCGGATGGAGTGGAAGTAACGTGCCCCCGGACGCACCTTCAGATATTTGGAAGGCACAGTTTCCATGTTGTGGTTGAACACATCAGGCTTCGCCGCAACAACAATTTCAAGCGCGCCATCCTTACGAAGGAAGTCAGGTGTCAGCACTTCAATAGTTGTTTTTGGAGAAATTTCGCGGATCGCAGCAATCACGTTGGCAAAGTGGGTCGCACCGCCATCGTCAAGGTCATCACGATCCACCGAGGTGATCACAACGTGCTCAAGGCTCATCGCAGCCACAGCCTTGCCAATGCTTGCAGGCTCAGCCTGGTCAACAGGACCCGGCATACCCGTCCGCACATTACAAAACGCACAAGCACGGGTACAGGTATCACCAAGGATCATGAAGCTCGCATGCTTCTTTGACCAGCATTCGCCAATGTTGGGGCAGCCCGCTTCCTCGCACACAGTGACCAAACCGTTCTTGCGAACCAGCTCTTGGGTCTTACGATAAACAGGAGATGTCGGTGCTTTTACACGAATCCACTTTGGCTTACGTTGAACCGGATTGTCTGGACGGTGTGCTTTTTCGGGGTGGCGCGGACGCTCACTCACCTGTCCAGTGCGGTCTTCTTGACTCTTATGATTTGGATCGAGTGTATTTACCAGTGTAACCATGCCAGTTCCATAGGGTCAGAGGCAGTGTTTACCAACTAATCCAGCAGATCAGTACGGCAGCCCATTACTATATTTAGTGGTCCATAGCAGAATTTGGGGCAGCCCTCAACATATGAGGCCCAAATATAGTAAAACTACGCGTCAAGACCACATCTAATCAAAGCCAATCACATCTCCGCCAATAAAGGCAGCAACGAAGGCAAAAACCAGTGAGCCAACCATGGCTATAACGGCCTGATCGACATATTCATTTCCAAGGGAAACCTCAAATCCAGAGAACTCGATCAGGTAAATCCCTGAAATTCCACCAAGAAAACCGGCAATGATGATTATGCCGAATTCTCCGCCCATAACGGCCAACACAATCACTGTCGCAACCACGGCGCAAACAGCAGATGTTGCCAGCCAGATAATGGAATTCATAAAGCCCATGGGTCTTCTCCTTTTTTAAAGAAGACTACCGTGAAAGACTTAAGCCCCTCTCACTGGTTAGGATCCAGTGAGAGGGATTTGGTTTACATATTCAAAGCACGACCATAGGCGTCCAGAACACTTTCCTTCATCATTTCAGAAAGCGTCGGATGCGGGAAGACTGTGTGCATCAGTTCTTCTTCGGTGGTTTCAAGACCCATCGCAACAACAAAACCCTGAATAAGTTCAGTTACTTCGGTGCCCACCATGTGAGCGCCGAGCAGCTGACCGGTTTTTTTGTCAAAGATAGTCTTGACCAAACCTTCAGGCTCACCAAGCGCAATCGCTTTACCGTTACCCATGAATGGGAAACGACCAACGCGGATCTCGTGACCAGCATCTTTTGCGCGCTGCTCAGTCAGACCAACAGAAGCCACCTGCGGATTACAGTAGGTACATCCAGGGATCTGATCACGCTTCATCGGGTGAACATCTTCGCCTGCGATCTTTTCGATACAGATCACACCTTCGTGTTCAGCCTTATGCGCCAGCATTGGAGGACCAGCAACGTCACCAATCGCATAAACGCCAGGAACGTTCGTGCGGTTGAAGTCGTCAGTGGAGATGCAGCCACGGTCCGTTTTGATACCAAGCGTCTCAAGACCAAGGCTTTCGATGTTGCCAACAACGCCAACAGCAGAAATGAGCTTCTCAGCTGTAATTTCCTGCGTCTTGCCGTCTTTGGTTTCAACAGTTGCCGTGATCTGGCCTTTGCCCTTCACAACCTTAGAAACCTTAGCTTCCATCACAAACTTGATGCCCTGCTTCTCCATTTGCTTTTTAGCAATCGCGGAAATTTCAGGATCTTCAACTGGCATGATGGTGGACATCATCTCAACAACGGTCACATCAGCGCCCATTGTCTTGTAGAAGGACGCAAATTCGATACCAATAGCGCCAGAGCCCATCACAACAAGGGACTTAGGCATGGTTTCAGGCACCATTGCTTCAAAGTATGTCCAGATATTTTCTTTATCCGGCTCAATACCTGGAAGAACGCGTGGTTTCGCACCAGTCGCAACAATAACGTGCTTGGCAGAATACGTGCCATGCCCCTTAACACCCTTCGGTGTCGGGTGCTGAGGCTCCATAACCGCTTTACTGGACGCACCAACAGTGATCTCACCCGGCTTGGTGAGCTTGGCTTCACCCCAGATGATATCAACCTTGTTCTTTTTCATCAGGTAGCTGATGCCACCATTCAGCTGACCAGAAACACCGCGAGAGCGTTTCACAACAGCTTTTGCATCAAAGCTGATGTTTTCCGCACCAAGACCGTAGTCCTTCGCATGGTGCATGAAATGGTAAATCTCAGCAGAACGCAGCAGTGCCTTGGTCGGGATACAACCCCAGTTTAAGCAAATGCCACCCATGTGCTCACGCTCAACAATCGCAGTCTTGAACCCAAGCTGCGCGGAGCGAATTGCGGTTACGTAGCCACCAGGGCCCGAACCGATAATAATGACGTCGTAGGCGTTGCCACTCATCAATTTAACCTCGCCAAATGGCCTCAGTTATTGAGGCTCCACATAAAGGTGGGAGAACTTCGAAAAATTCTCCAAAACGTATTCGGGCAGTTCTCCGCTGTCCTTTGTGACAAGCTTTCCTCTGCCATCACCTGCCTCCAGCCGCTCCAGCGTTCGCTGCGCACGACCAAGATAGGTGTCATTCATGTGTTCAGCGTGCGAGTAAGCCTCAAGTTTCGTAACCACCTTGTCCATGTCCCCCAAAAAGCTGAAGTGCCAGCTGGAGGAACGGAGCAATTTGCGTCGCATAGGTCGCCCATATCGGGTTGCTGCTTTCCATTGCCACAAAACCCGCTCCAACACCGCCGGAAGGCTCTTGCTTTGAAACGCCCGCTCTCGCCTGAGAGCTTGTGCGCCTTTGAAAAACATCGCACTGATCAGTCTGGGGCATGAGGTAAAATCCGAGATATCGTCTTTGAAGTTAAGCCGGTACCGGAAAATATCTGAGCCAAAGAAAGTCAAACTGCGGGAACTTTTAGGATCATTTTTTGCCTTAAACAGTGCATCTGGCTTTGGAATTTCATCCACGTCAGAAACAAGGATCAGGTCGTGAACCTCAAGATCATGCAGGCCGCGCTCTATGCAGTCGCGTTGGTGGTACTCCCTTGTCCAAGCGTTTTGTGCGTTTATAGGCATATCATCGACAATCACATGCCGAATCTTGCTCATAAACGGCGCAAACCGCGACTTATTCTCAGCAAAAAAGAGAGGTTTTTCCTGCCCTGCAAAGGTTTTAGTCGCCTCCACAAGAATGAACTCATCCACCACATTGAAAAGTTCACCTAAGCGAATTTCCAGCGTATCGAGTTCATTGAAAAACGTGAAGCCATCGACAATTTTGACCATTTTTCCTGGTCTCCTCGATCAATTGGACTTCAGTTTACTCCACTCTTTTTGCTCTCACCTACCACTTGGATTTACCGGCAGAAAACTAGGGGAACCCTAAGTTCTGCCGGTAGTCCTTATTTAAACCAGCATAGACATCGGGTTTTCGATGTAGCCTTTGAAGGCCTGCAGAAGCTGTGCACCCAGCGCACCATCTACGGCACGGTGATCCGTAGAAAGGGTCACAGACATCACGGTTGCAACGACGATCTCGTCGCCCTTCACAACTGGACGCTTTTGACCTGCACCAACGGCAAGGATGGTTGCGTGCGGAGGATTGATCACCGCTGCAAATTCCTTAACGCCGAACATACCAAGGTTGGAAACAGAGGTTGTTCCGCCCTGGAATTCCTGCGGCGCCAGCTTGCGCTCACGGGCACGCTTTGCCAGATCTTTCATTTCAACAGAAATGGTGGAAAGCGTTTTTTCTTCCGCACGGCGAATGATCGGAGTGATCAAGCCACCTTCAATGGAAACAGCAACACCAACATCAGCGTGTTTGTGAACGACCATGCCACTTTCAAGGTAAGACGCATTGGCCGCAGGTACAGCCTTAAGCGCAAGAGCGTGAGCCTTGATGACCAGATCGTTGACAGAAAGCTTGTAGGCAGGCTTGCCATCGCCATCTTTAGGAGCAGACGCGTTGAGCTGTCCGCGCAGAGCAAGCAAGGCATCCAGCTCACACTCTACGGTAACGTAGAAATGTGGAACAGTTTGCTTGGATTCGGTCAGGCGCTTGGCAATAATCTTACGCATGCCGTCATGAGGAATAAGCTCATAGGAGCCTTCTTCAAACAGCTTCAAGGTCTGTTCGTCAGATGGACCAGAGGCAAGAACCTTCGGTGCTTCCGCAGTTTTAGGGGCAGCAGCTGCTGCCTTAGGCGCTTCAGCTTTACCGGTGCCAGCAGCAATCGCAGCCTCCACATCGCGCTTAACAACACGGCCCTTAGGGCCGGAGCCAGCAATCAATGCAATCTCAAGACCGCTCTGTTTTGCAATACGGCGGGCCAGCGGTGAAGAGAACACACGCTCGCCAGAGGCTGCAACAGGGGCAGCTGACGCTGGCGCAACTTCAGTTGAAGCTGCAGGCGCGGCCGCAGTTGGAGCAGCCGCAGGTTTTGCACCCGGCACGGCTACAACGTCGTCGATTGCAGAAGCATCTTCGCCCTCTTCAAGCAGAACAGCGATGCGCTCGTTTACTTTTACGCCTTCTGTTCCTTCGGCAACAAAAATCTTGCCAACAATACCTTCATCAATGGATTCAACTTCCATTGTGGCCTTGTCAGTTTCAATCTCAGCAATCACATCACCAGCTGAAACGGTATCGCCTTCTTTGACGAGCCATTTGGCCAGATTGCCCTCTTCCATAGTTGGAGAGAGAGCAGGCATCAAAATGTTGATAGACATATCTTCGCCCTTCAGCCCTAAGCGGTGTAAGTTACGGCTTTCACCGCATCAATGACGTCCTTGGTGTTTGGCAGAGCCAACTTTTCAAGGTTTGCAGCGTATGGCATCGGCACATCTTTGCCAGTCACACGCAGGATAGGTGCATCAAGCCAATCAAATGCTTCAGACTGAACGCGATAAGCGATTTCAGAGGAAACAGAACAGATTGGGTAGGCTTCTTCAACAGTCACCAAACGGCCAGTTTTGCGAACGGATTTAAGAACTGTGTCCATGTCCAAAGGACGAATGGTACGCAGATCAATCAGCTCAACAGAAATGCCCTGTTTTGCCATCTCATCACAAGCCTGCAACGCATAGGTCATGCCAATGCTCCAGGAAACGATGGTTACATCGGTACCTTCACGAACAACTTTCGCTTTTCCGATCGGTACAATGTAATCCGGCAGGTCCGGCACATCAAAGTGCTGACCGTACAACATCTCGTTTTCTAGGAAGACAACCGGGTTCGGGTCCATGATCGCAGCTTTCAACAAACCCTTTGCATCAGCAGCAGAGTAAGGCTGAACCACTTTCAGACCCGGAATTGCAGCATACCAGGACGCGTAATCCTGCGAGTGCTGAGCACCCACACGCGTAGCTGCACCGTTCGCACCACGGAACACCATAGGTGCACCCATCTGACCGCCAGACATGTAAAGCGTCTTAGCAGCAGAGTTGATGATGTGATCAATCGCTTGCATCGCAAAGTTGAAGGTCATGAATTCAACGATTGGCTTCAAGCCAGCCATTGCAGCGCCAACGCCAAGACCTGTAAAGCCATGCTCAGTGATTGGCGTATCAATCACACGCTTTTCGCCAAACTCGTCCAAAAGACCCTGAGAGATTTTGTAGGCGCCCTGATACTGAGCAACTTCTTCGCCCATCAGGAAGACTTTATCGTCCTTGCGCATTTCCTCAGCCATCGCGTCGCGCAAAGCTTCACGAACAGTCATGCTCACCATTTTGGTGCCAGCTGGAATGTCTGGATCAGCAAGATTAACCGATTCCACTGGCGCAGCTGGAGCCGCAGCCACAACTGGCGCAGCCTCTGCAACAGGAGCAGGAACTGGTGCCGGAGCAGCAGAGCCAACTGTGTCAACAGCGGACGCATCATCGCCCTCTTCCAAAAGCACAGCGATAGGTGAGTTCACCTTCACGCCTTCCGTGCCTTCAGCAACAAGGATCTTGCCAAGAATGCCTTCATCCACAGCTTCTACTTCCATGGTTGCTTTATCGGTTTCGATTTCAGCAATCACGTCACCAGCAGAAACGGTGTCGCCTTCTTTTTTGACCCATTTGGAAAGCGTACCTTCCTCCATCGTCGGAGAAAGTGCAGGCATCAAAATTTGAACAGCCATAATTTATTATCCCGACCTTAGAGCACGATATCTGTGTAGAGCTCAGATGCATCCGGCTCTGGATCGTTCGTTGCAAACTCGGCAGAAGCTGCCACGATAGCACGGACTTCTTTATCGAGCGCTTTGAGGTCGTCCTCAGATGCCAATCCTTTTTCAAGGATACGAGCGCGAACCTGTTCAATCGGGTCATGCTCAGAACGCATCTTTTGAACTTCGTCTTTAGAGCGGTACTTGGCAGGATCAGACATGGAGTGACCACGGTAGCGGTAGGTCACCATCTCAAGGATGTAAGGACCATTGCCAGAACGACACCATTCCATGGCATAGTCAGTCGCAGCTTTAACAGCGCGAACATCCATACCATCAACCTGCATACCCGGAATACCAAAGGACGAGCCACGCTGAGAAAGATCAGTCGTAGAAGACGCACGTTCAATGGAAGTGCCCATGCCATACTTGTTGTTTTCAATGACGTAGATCACAGGCAGATCCCAAAGCTTCGCCATATTGAAGCTCTCGTAAACCTGACCCTGGTTTGCAGCGCCATCGCCAAAGAAGGCCATGGCAACTTTGCCGTTCTCTTTATAACGGTTGGCAAACGCCAAACCGGTACCTAACGAGACCTGCGCGCCAACAATGCCATGTCCGCCGTAAAATTCTTTTTCTTTGGAGAACATATGCATGGAACCGCCCTTACCTTTGGACAGACCTCCGCGGCGACCAGTCAGTTCGGCCATCACGCCGTTCGGGTCCATACCACAAGCAAGCATATGAGCATGGTCACGGTAAGATGTGATCATCTGATCACCCTTTTCCTTGGCCATCTCCATTCCAACAACAACAGCTTCCTGTCCGATGTAAAGGTGACAGAAGCCACCGATCAGACCCATACCGTAAAGCTGACCCGCCTTTTCTTCAAAGCGACGGATAAAAAGCATTTCGCGGTATGAACCGAGCTCTTCTTCCTGGGAGAAATCTGCAATTGGTGGCGTATTTTTTAGTGCGCCGCTGGCTTTGGAAGCGCTTTTAGCGCGACTGCCGGTAGACTTGGATTGAGTTCCAGCCATGTGCCTCGTCTCTTTTGACGTGAATTGGTGACAGAACACTATCCCCCACAGCCTCTCTTGCCAATATCAGCAGAAACACTTGGGGATTAATGTATGTCATTGATTTATATGGCATTTTCAAATTAACTCAAATTCAGTTAATTTATACAAATCAACCGAATTCGAGTTAATGCAATCTGATGTTTCAGTTGCGCATAATTGCAACTTCATTCACATGCGCTAAATTCAGCGATGCGCGGGCACGTTCATCAACCATATCAGGATCTAGGCTTTCTGGATCCAACAACATGACACGGCGCTGCAAAAGCATACGCTCGGAACGCAATTCTCCCAATTGAAGTTCAAGCGCAAGAATCTCATGCTCGATCTGTGGACGCCCTACTAGCCCCAGCTCGCCATTCAACGCATGGAAAGCAAAGTAACAGAGCGCTCCAATGGCGAAACCCGGTACAACGAGATTCTTTAGATAGGAGTCTTTTCGCTGACGTGTTGTAGCTAGCACTGATTGACCTACTCATTACAAAAACTGGTCACATGCTCGCACTATTTCACAACGCCCTTAACCAAGGGTTTCAGAACTCATATAAATACCGTTAATCCGCGAGAACCTTTCACCCACAACGTAAAAAACGCAAACCGATGCACATATCAACGCAAAACGGGGCAAGCATGCTCACCCCGCCCTCACAAGTATTTGTAATAACGTCTTTATTCGGAAATCACCAACCGTGAGAGCTTAATCAGCACCGCAGCAGCCCCTTTCAAACGCGCGTCAGGCGTTGGCCAGTCTCGCGTTAACACGACCTTTTGATCTGGGCGAATTTTTGCAAGAAAGCTCTGTTCTGCGATGTAAGATACCAACCCTGCCGGATTGCTGAATTCCCCATTGCGGAACGTGATCACAATTCCCTTCGGCCCAGCGTCAATCTTTTCAACATTCGCTTTGCGGCACAGCCCCTTGATGAAGACGATCTTCAAAAGGTGTTGAACCTCTTCCGGTAATGCGCCAAAACGGTCAATCAGTTCAGCGCCGAAGCCATCGATATCCTCAATATCAGTCAAGTCAGCAAGACGGCGGTAAAGCTCCAGACGCAGCAGCAAGTCAGGCACATAGCTCTCTGGAATGAGCACCGGCGTGCCGACAGAGATCTGCGGCGACCACTGCTCCTCTGCAAAGTCTTCCCCGCCGGACTTCAATTGTGCCACCGCTTCCTCAAGCATCTGCTGGTAAAGCTCAAACCCAACTTCCTTGATGTGGCCGGACTGCTCCTCACCCAAAATGTTACCCGCCCCGCGAATATCCAGATCATGTGATGCCAATTGGAAACCCGCGCCTAATTTCTCAAGGCTTTGCAACACCTTAAGGCGGCGTTCCGCCGTAACTGTCAGCGTTTTATTGGCCGGAACCGTAAACAAGGCATAAGCTCTCGTCTTAGAACGTCCCACTCGCCCACGGATCTGGTAGAGCTGCGCCAAGCCGAACATGTCCGAACGGTGCACAATCAATGTGTTGGCGTTTGGTATGTCCAAACCAGATTCCACAATGGTGGTTGCTAAAAGCACATCGAACTTACCCTCATAAAAGGCATTCATGATGTCATCCAGCTCTCCCGCTGGCATCTGCCCATGAGCGGAAACCACTTTAACTTCAGGTACATTGTCCTCAAGGAAGGCCCTCACCTCAGCCAGATCGGACACACGCGGACACACATAGAAGCTCTGCCCACCGCGATAGTGCTCGCGCAACAAGCTTTCGCGGATAACCATCGGGTCAAACGGGGATATAAACGAGCGTATAGCGAGACGGTCGACTGGAGGTGTCGCAATAAGGGAAAGCTCCCGAACGCCAGTCAGTGCCAATTGTAGGGTACGAGGAATCGGGGTCGCAGAGAGGGTAAGAACGTGAATATCACTTTTCAGCTCTTTCAGTCGCTCCTTATGCTTCACACCGAAATGCTGTTCCTCATCAATAATGAGAAGCCCCAAGTCTCTGAAACCAATAGCCTTACCAAGAAGCGCGTGCGTTCCGATAACAATATCAACGGTCCCTTCCTTGATCCCTTTCTTGGTCTCGGAGAGTTGCTTACTGGGGACAAGTCGCGAGGCTTGCCGCACTTCAATCGGCAACCCATTAAAGCGATCCGCAAATGTTCTGTAATGCTGCCGCGCCAACAACGTCGTCGGAACAACAAGAGCAACCTGCCGACCAGACATCGCAGCCAAAAACGCAGCACGCAGAGCAACTTCCGTCTTACCGAAGCCCACATCACCACAAATCAGGCGGTCCATAGGTCGCCCGGACGCCATGTCATCAAACACAGCTTCAATAGCACTCATCTGGTCATCAGTCTCATCATAGACAAACAACGCAGAGAACTCGTCATAAGCTCCTTCCGGTGCCGTAATCGTCGGAGCCGTCCGCAAAGCCCGTTCTGCAGCAATCTTGATCAAGCCATCGGCAATCTCAAGAATTTGCTTTTTCATCTTGGCTTTACGGGCCTGCCATGCGCCGCCGCCAAGCTTATCTAATTGAACTTCCTGATCTTCTGAGCCGTAACGCGTCAGCAGTTCAATATTTTCAACGGGCAAGTAGAGCTTATCAGAGCCAGTATATCGCAGTTCCAGACAATCATGCGGCGACCCAACAGCCTCAATCGTCTTTAGCCCGATAAAGCGACCAATACCGTGCTCCACATGCACAACAAGATCACCGGGAGACAGCGCAGAAGCCTCAGTGAGAATATTGGCACCCTTGGACTTACGCCGGCGCTGACGAATAAGACGATCCCCAAGAATGTCCTGCTCTCCAATGAAAGCAAGGTTATCTATCTCAAAGCCATGTTCCAGGCCCAGGAGAATAAGAGTTGTCAGCCCAGCGGGTACTTTGGAAAGCTCACTCTCGTTACCCGCATACCCCGTCCGGTCCAGACCGTGATCTGCAAGCACCTGTGTCAGTCGTTCTCGCGAGCCTTCACTCCAGCAAGAAAGCACAACACGCTTGCCATCCTTAGCCATTTCTCCCACATGCTTGGACAGCGCATCAAAGATGTTCACATCGCCAGCAGCACGTTCCGCAGCAAAGTTACGCCCCTGTCGCCCCCCAAGATCAAGGCAGGTCTTCCCTGTTCCCGGAGGTTGAGCAAACGGGGACATCTGTGCAGAAGCCCTGTCCGCAATTGATGCGCCAAACTCATTGCCCAACAGGTACAGTGATACGGCAGGGATTGGCTTGTACGGCACCCCTGTAGACAGAGCCTTACTGTTCAACCCGTCCCGGCGCGCGCCAAAGTGCTCCTCAACCTGTTCCAGTCGCTCCTTGACCATTTCATCTGTATTTGCATCCAGAATAACGGGAACATCACCGATGTAATCAAACAGCGTCTCCAGCTTCTCATGGAACAACGGCAACCAGTGTTCCATACCCGCATAGCGCCGCCCCTCACTAATGGACTGATACAAAATATCTTCCGGCCCAGCGGCTCCAAAGGAGGTAACGTAGTTCCGGCGAAACCTAGAGATTGTTTCAGGCTCAAGGATGATCTCACTCATAGGAACAAGAGTGAGCCCTTTCTTTTGTGCAAGCGTGCGTTGACTGTCAGTATCAAACGAGCGAATGGATTCCAGCGTATCCCCGAAGAAATCAAGCCGCACAGGCTCTTTCGTCGCTGGTGAGAACAGATCAATGATACCGCCGCGAACTGCGTATTCTCCGGTCTCACGCACTGTAGGTGTGCGAGCAAAGCCGTTGACCTCAAGCCATTTGATAATCCGGTCAGGATTAATCCGGTTACCGGGCAGGAAAGACAGGATTTGGGTAGACGCCCACTCACGAATAGGCAACCGCTGCAATGCTGCATTCACCGTGGTGATGAGCACATACTTCTTCTTCTGCGGCAGGCCCTTAGCAAGTCGGAGCAGTGTGAGAAGCCGGCGCGCGACAATAGCTCCGTGAGGAGAGACACGGTCATAGGGCAAACAATCCCACGCGGGGAGCTGCAGAACCTCTACATCTGGCGCAAAGAAGCCCAGCGCCTCAGTGAGTGCAGCCATTCGCGTTGCATCTCGGGCAACATAAGTCAGCGCAAGCCCGCCCCCCTCTATCTCAGAAAGGGCCTTTGAAAGCACATAAGCCTCAGCTCCATCAGGAACGGAGGCAAGTGTGATGTTTTCACTGTTCTTGAGCAAACTTTCAAACACGAGAAGGGCAACCTTATTGCTTTTAAAAAAATCAGGCAGTCAGAACACGAGGCCGGATACCGGAAACCCAACCCCTTTGCAGAAGGCAGATTAATCCTCTGTCTTCGCCTTGTAGTAATCTAGGATTTTGCGGAACAGACCTGTATTGGCCTCATCCGGCACTGGCTTGGTGCCAATAAACCACGAGAACAAATCCTGATCATGATGTTGCAAGAACACTTCCAACTCCTCCAGCTCGCTGTCGTTCATAGCCGCAACATGCTTTTCAACATAACCACCGAGCATGATATCCATTTCTTTCATACCCCGGTGGTGGCACCGGAAAATTATCCGCTTACGGCGATCGTCAAGCTGTACGTTCCCGTTTTGATCTTCTTTCTGCACGCTATGATCCATAGTCATTCCTTTGCAAGGCCTCCGCACCCTACCTGGATAAATCTATCAGTTAGAGAGGGCAAAATCGTTTCGCCTGTATACAACCCTTGTTTTCATCTGTCAGTGTTTTCTTAAGGGCGTTGCACAAATCACAGGAACATGGCACAGATCGATAAAGTTGTTCCCGTTATGGTCTAAATGGTATGCGCCCCACCCGTCTTGATCCCCTTTTTGCCTCAGTTACCAAGCTGCCCGGCATCGGTCCCAAAATCGCAAAGACTATAACAAACCTGCTTGTCGGCAGCCCGGATCGGGAAGCCCGCATTTCAGATCTGCTGTTTCATGTTCCCGTCAATGTCATTGATCGGCGCCTGCGTCCGGGAGTATCTGGATCACCTGAGGGGGAAATCGTCACCCTCCTCCTGCATATTGATCAGCACAGAGAGCCACACCGCGACAGCAGAGCGCCTTACAAAGTTCAGGCACACGACGAAACCGGCAGCATAGAACTGGTCTTCTTCCATGCCCGTGGCGACTTCCTGCACCGCACTCTGCCAGAGGGAGAAATACGTCTCGTCTCCGGCAAGGTGGAATGGTTCAATGACCGCGCACAGATGGTTCATCCCGACCACATGGTCTCAGAGGAAGAAGCCGAATCCCTGCCGCTGGTAGAACCCGTCTACCCAATGACAGCAGGCCTTGCTTCCAAAACCTTGCAACGCGCCATGGGAACAGCCTTAGAGTTTCTGCCGCAAATGCCGGAATGGCAAAACGCAGCCTTTGTAGAGCAGCAAGGCTATCCGCCATTTGATGTCGCACTGCGCTCCATCCATAAACCCGAGGATGCTACAGACCTCGCTCCCCAGAGCAAATCCAGAGCACGCCTTGCCTATGATGAGTTTCTCGCCAATCAGTTGGCGCTCGCCCTGGTCCGCAACTCCCTACGCCATATGGGCGGTCAGGCCCGTAAAGGCGATGGCTCTATACGCCGTAAGATACTGTCAGCGCTGCCATTTGAGCTAACACCCGGGCAAGAAATTGCTCTCAAAGAAATCTTCGAGGACCTTGAAGACCCAACAAGAATGCTCCGCCTGTTACAAGGCGATGTAGGGTCCGGTAAAACAATCGTCGGCCTGCTTGCGATGGCCGCAGTCATTGAGACGGGCAGCCAAGCTGCCATGATGGCCCCAACGGATATCCTTGCCCGTCAGCACTACGCCTCCATGAAGCCGCTGTGTGATGCCGCAGGCATTCGTATTGCAGCCCTGTCTGGAAAAGACACCGCCAAAACCAAACGAGAAACAGGTGAAGCTCTGGAAGCTGGCGAAATCGATCTGATCGTCGGCACACACGCTCTTTTCCAATCAACAGTCAATTTCAAAGACCTCGGCATTACCATCGTCGACGAACAGCACCGCTTTGGCGTTCACCAGCGCTTGGCACTCTCCGCCAAGGGCTCGCATGTAGACGTGCTGGTGATGACCGCAACTCCGATCCCGCGCACACTGGTCCTCTCCTACTTCGGCGACATGGATGTCTCCCGCCTTACCGACAAACCCAAAGGGCGACAGGAAATCAAAACGGTTTCCATCTCCCTTGACCGGATCGGCGAGGTTGTAGAACGCCTCAAAGCCATGATCGCTGAGGGCCAGAAGATCTACTGGGTTTGCCCTCTGGTGGAGGAATCCGAGAAAATCGATCTGGCTGCAGCGGAGGAACGGTTCGCAGAACTTCAACACATTTTTGGCTCTGCTGTCGCTCTCGTTCATGGTCGCCAAAAAGCTGATGAAAAACAAGCCGCTATGGACGCCTTCAAAAACGGCGATGCTCGCGTTCTGGTCGCCACCACCGTGATTGAGGTTGGGGTAGACGTGCCCGATGCAACAATCATCGTGATCGAGCACGCAGAGCGTTTCGGCCTTGCACAGCTTCACCAGCTCAGAGGACGTGTTGGTCGTAGCAACCTCGCCTCCTCCTGTCTGCTCCTCTTCAAATCACCACTAAATGAAACCGCAGCCTCACGCCTCAACATCCTACGTCAGACCAACGATGGGTTCCTGATTGCAGAGGAGGATTTGCGATTGCGCGGCGAAGGTGAGCTTTTGGGAACGCGTCAATCAGGTATGCCGGGGTTCAGGTTAGCATCCCTTGAGGACCATGCAGACCTTATGGAGATCGCACGAGATGATGCAAAGCTGATTATGGCGACGGATCCTGAGCTGGAAACAAAAAGAGGCGACGCTTTGCGCCACCTGCTTTATTTATTCGCCAGAGATGAAGCCATTAAGCTGCTCAGAGCCGGATAACTCTATTCCGCAGCAACCGTCTCTGATCCATCGCCTTCATTGCGCTTGGATTTTTTGCGTTGATGCTTCTCAACCGCCTTTTTATCCTCACCCGTAAGCAGCTTTGGATACTCAGGACTAACAAGACCAGCAGAGATAACAAGCTTTGCTGCATCTTCAACACTCATAGAGAGCTCGATGATGTCTTCGCGCGGCACAAACAGCAAAAACCCGGAGGTCGGGTTTGGCGTTGTCGGCAGAAAAACAGAAACAGTACTCGCTCGGTCTTGCAGCTGGGCGGCAACTTCGCCTTTTGTGTCCGTTGCCAGAAACACAATCGCCCAAAGGCCTTTGCGTGGATATTCAACAAGACCCGCTTTGGTAAAGTTTCGGCCTTTTTCATTCAGCACAGTTTCAAAGATCTGCTTCAACGCAGAATAAAGGTTCCGCACCAAAGGCATACGGCCAAGGATAGCTTCACCAACTCCAATGAATGAGCGACCTGCAATGTTGGCTGTCAGAAATCCGATAACGGTTATAGCGACAAGTGCCGCGAACAAACCAAAGCCCGGCACTTGGATAGGCAAATAAGTATCAGGATTATAAACGTTTGGCAGAAAAGGCTTTACCCAGCCATCAATCAACTGGATCAAGGACCAGCTGAGATAAAGGGTAATACCAACAGGTCCGGTGATAACCAGCCCGGTAAAGAAATAATTCCGCAGCCGCGTCATGAAGCCTACGCGCTTTGGCTTTTTATCCCCATCAGATCCCATAGGCCAATCTTTCTTTATGTGGGAACCATCCGCAGTGTAGTTGCGAAGACACGCAGATATACCCGTGCTTCTTTACGAACTAGTGTATTTTGAAGGTTTTGCAAGTTCCCCTTGAAAAAGAGGTGACAGCACACACCTATTGAGGTGGATATATAAGTGATCTCACCTTTTTCAAGACGACCACCAGCCGAAACCACGCTATTGCCAGCACCAACCAACACGGCGTATAAGGCAAATGACGCTTTCCAAAAGTGGAGCAACCAGTGAAAAAGCTACTCTATCTCATGCTTGGCTTAACCCTTGTAGCCACAGGAATCGTGGGCATATTTCTACCGCTGCTCCCAACAACGATTTTCTTCATTCTCGCTGCAGGCTGTTTTGCAAAATCGAACCCTAGACTCGAAAACTGGATCTTAACGCACCCAAAGATAGGGCCAAGTGTCATCCAGTGGCAACAGCACAAAGTCATCCCGTTGAGGGCAAAATTCTTCGCCTTCACTGGCATCACATTTGGCTATCTGATGTTCCTGCGGATATCGCACCCAACGCTACTGTTGGCTATTGCTGTTGCACTCATGATGTCAGCTATTGCACTGTATGTTGGCAGCAGACCCTCCAAACCCATTGAATCTTAAACGACTTTAGTCATCACCCCCGATTGAACGGCACAGCGAATTGACTGGGTGCTAAACTGCCATAAATAATGAGATCTTGCACATCAGACCCAAAAAAACGCGGGACCATTACAGCCCCGCGCTTCTAAACGGATTATTCAACACCTGAAGGCATTGCAATCATATCATTCTACCGTGACGGATTTTGCAAGGTTACGTGGCTGATCAACATCCGTGCCCATAAACACCGCGGTATGATAGGACAGCAACTGCAGCGGCAGCGCATAAATCATTGGTGCTACAATTTCTGGCAGGTCTGGCAAAATGATCAACTGGTCTGCAGCAACACCCGCAGCCGCAGCTCCTTTTTCATCCGTAAACAGCGCAATCTCACCACCACGTGCAGCAACTTCTTGCATGTTGGAGACGGTCTTCTCATAAACGCCGTCAAACGGAGCAACCACGAGCACCGGCATATTCTCGTCAATCAACGCGATTGGTCCGTGCTTCAGTTCGCCAGCGGCATAACCCTCCGCATGGATGTAAGACAGCTCCTTAAGCTTCAGAGCGCCTTCAAGAGCCAACGGATAACTGGTTCCACGACCGAGGAACAGGGCATGGTGTTTTTTGGACATCCACGGTGCCAGCTTCTCAATTTCCGGTTCAAGCTTTAGCGCTTGCATTGCATTTGCCGGAAGTTCCGAAAGCGCAGCAACCAGTTCTTTTTCCTGTGCTTCATCCAGATTTCCACGTTGACGACCCGCCAAAACAGCAAGGCTGGCCAGCACGGCAAGCTGACACGTAAAGGCTTTGGTAGACGCAACGCCGATTTCAGGGCCTGCAAAAATCGGGAACACCATGTCAGATTCACGAGCAATGGTGCTTTCAGGCACATTCACCACAGCGCCGATGGTCATGCCCTGATCTTTACAGTAGCGCAAGGAGGCTAGCGTATCAGCGGTTTCACCAGACTGTGAGATAAACAGCGCCAGATCACCTTCTGCCAATGGCATTTCGCGGTAACGGAATTCGGAGGCGATATCGATATCAACAGGAAGGCGAGCATACTTCTCGAACCAGTATTTCGCCGTCAAACCAGCGTAAAACGCGGTCCCACAGGCTGAAATGACCAAGCGGTTGATCTTGGAGAAGTCAAAATCATTATCGTTCGGCAGTGCAACTTTGCCCTCGGAGAATTTTAGGTACTGAGAAATCGCATGACCCAACACTTCTGGTTGCTCATGAATTTCTTTGGCCATGAAGTGACGGTAATTGCCCTTGTCCATCATGGTAGCGCTCACGCTGGAGGTCTGAACCAGTCGTGTAACAGCGCTACCATCTTCATCAAAGATAGCTGCGCCAGCGCGGGTCAACACAACGCAGTCACCTTCTTCAAGGTAGCTGATGCGGTCTGTAAAGGGAGAAAGCGCAATAGCATCTGAGCCAAGGTACATTTCGCCTTCGCCATACCCAACAGCAAGAGGAGAACCACGACGCGCACCAATCATCAAATCATCATGATCAGCAAACAGGATCGCCAGAGCAAACGCGCCCTTCAGTTTCAAGAGCACAGCTTCAACAGCTTCTTTAGGAGCCTTGCCAGCTTTAACTTCTAAAGAGATCAGATGGGCAACCACTTCCGTATCTGTCTCTGTCGAAAGTTTCACCCCTGCTGCACGGATAACCTCGCGCAATTCGAGGAAGTTCTCGATAATACCGTTATGAACCACCATGACGCCATCAGAAGCGTGTGGATGTGCATTTTCGACAGTTGGCGCACCATGTGTTGCCCAACGCGTATGCCCAATTCCGCTGTTTCCTAACAGAGGGTTAGCCGCTAAATGAGCCTCAAGGTCACGCAACTTGCCTTTCGCGCGACGACGAACCAGCTCTCCGTTTTGAACTGTTGCAATACCGGCAGAGTCATATCCACGATACTCAAGCCGTTTCATCGCATCTACCAGCAAAGGTGCAACAGGTGTTTGCCCTAAAATACCGACAATACCGCACATAAGAAGTCTCCTTGAATCCCACCTCGCAACTGATGCGAGTATCAACTTTAGGCCAAGTCTTTAACCCGTTGCCCACACACGAGGAAATCAATCCGTGTTTCGTTTCATTTCAGCTTGAGGAAAATTGCGAATACACACCACTGAACCCCATCAGTATGAAATAATATTGCTTAGCTTTTTCTTGCGGCCTTTGCAGCGGCAAGCGTTTGACGCATTTTCGTGGCGCGGTTTTCTTTCACAACCTGCTTGCTTCGCCCAATCACCAGAGCATTCTCGGGGATATCAGAGGTCACAACAGAACCAGCAGCAACGAAGGCACCGTCACCAAGTTTCAGCGGTGCCACCAGCACGCTATTTGATCCGATAAAGCTCCCAGCACCAATGTCAGTATGATGCTTCATGTAACCATCGTAGTTACAGGTAATCGTCCCTGCGCCCACGTTGGATTTAGCACCAACACGCGCATCACCAATGTAAGACAAGTGATTGACTTTGGCACCAGCCTCAATCTGAGCATTTTTGATCTCAACAAAGTTACCGATGTGAGCGCCTTCACCAATCTTTGCACCGGGACGCAAACGTGCATAAGGACCGACCGTCGCATCAACGCAGACACTTGCGCTTTCAAGATGCGAGAAGGCTCGAATTCGAGCGCCACTGGCAATATGAACGCCGGGACCAAACACGACATTGGGCTCAACATAAACGTCCGGCTCCAGAACAGTATCATGTGAGAAATAAACGGTCTCCGGTGCCACAAGCGTAACACCGCTTTCCATAGCAGCGTCACGGCGGCGGGTCTGGAACACAGCCTCACAAGCAGAAAGCTGCTTGCGATTGTTAATGCCCTGAACCTCTTCCTCACTCGCAGTTTCAGCAACCACACGCAGGCCTTTCGCATGTGCAACTTCAACAGCATCAGTCAGATAATACTCGTTATTTGCATTCTCATTCTTGATGGCATTTACGAGGTCTTTTAAGGCCGAACCTTTGAACGCCATGATACCGGCGTTACATAAGGTGACTCTGCGCTCATCACTGGTTGCATCCTTTTCTTCACGGATAGCAACAAGTTCGCCGCCCTCTTCCAAAAGCCGACCGTAGCCGAATGGATTTTCAGTTTGAAAGCCAAGAACAACGACATCAGCGCCTTGCGAAAGGCGTTCACGAAGGCGGTTCAGGGTATCACAGGTAACAAGTGGCGTATCCCCAAACAGAACCAACACATGATCCGGCGCGGCCTTATATACATCTTCAGCGGCTTTCACCGCATGTGCTGTACCCAATCGTTCCATCTGTGTGTGGCATGTCGCACTGGGAGCTTGCTGAGCCACATGAGCTTCAAGCTTTGGCATATCCGGCCCAACCACGACAGCAACCTGTGTTGCTCCGGCCTCAGCCACAGAATTGAGAACATGCCCGACAAGAGGTAACCCACCAATTTCATGCAGCACTTTTGGCAAGGGCGAGCGCATCCGCGTCCCTAAGCCAGCAGCCAGAACAATTGCCAAACAAGTACGATCGGACATACAAACCCCTTGGGAAATTCCAAATAAATGAACAGACTGCAAATTGCACGAGTGCTATGTCATTTCAAAGGTGAACCATCTGCTTTCACCAAGAAATTCACCTTAGCCATCACAAGTGGAAATTTGAGGCCATTACATCTTTTTGGATTACATTTGTAGTTTGTTAACCATAAAAACTCCAAACTAGCTCAGATAATTATGGTTAGATTCGAATTTAGGGCGGATGGAAGCTTTGAGACTTCCTCACAAAATCAAAGAGTTAAGACAAGAGCCCAAAGCGCTACGTGAACGCGTTGCAGTTTTTGCATGGGCGATTTCTGCGCTTTCGTTTGTTGCTCTGGCCGCTTCTGCTATGCAAATGCCCAGTAATTTTGCAGCCCAGCCCTCGTATTTACCCCAATCAACACAGTTATTACCCACCTTTGGACCAGTAACCACAACGGCATCAATTACCTCGCAAAATACCCAAGGCGCTTTCCAAATTTATCCGGGAACATCAGGCGCAGCCGAATCAAAATCAGGGCAACAAACCAAGCAAGAGCTGCAAGTATTACGTAAGGAAGTGGTATCCCTACGCAGAACAATGCTCCGACTGACGGAACAGAACCGCCGCTTGTCTGATAAAATGGATGGTTTCGAGGTTACGCCAACCCCAGTCTCCACAAATGAGAAACCCGTAAGTAAGCCCGCGGTTGAGAGAGTGAACGTTAAACCATTTCAAAAAACTGTCACGCCAATCGAAACACTCCCAGCTCCTGAAGTAGCAAACCTACCCAAGCTGGAGGCACCTCTACCCGATGTCTCTCTGGCAGAGCTTTCAAAGATGCAACGTCAGGACGACGCAAAAGCGACCCTTCTTCCCAACGGAAAAACTCCACAAACCGTTGCATCCATCCCGCAAAGCCCAGCCTCTGTAGTATTGCCCGACTTTGACAGAACACCTGCAGCGGGAAAGCTCTCTCAGTCCGGATCTGGCCGTATTCTACGCACTTCATTTGCGGTTGATTTGGGCGAATATGGCAGTGTAAATGAGCTTGAGAACAACTGGAAAACCTTACAGCAGAAGAACCCGTCACTGCTCGGCGAGCTCTCCAGACAAATTTCCTCGCTGTCAGAAGAAGGCGATGAGCTTTACCAGCTAACAGCCGGTCCATTTTACAACGCTGCAGACACCGCTGTGGTCTGCGCAAGACTGGCACGAGAAAAAGTCAATTGCTCCCCTACCGTTTTCCAATAGGTTGAAGGCAACTTTTTACGCCTGACACGAGGCTGCTCTACCTCACACGCTGTGATCGGGAGAGCCCATTGCGTTCTGGCCACAACGGAATACAAATCGCGTGCCAAATACCAATGCCAATACAAAATGGGCATCCACCTATGCTCTGCTGTTCCTCATGCCAGTGTTCATGAGTTCAAATATCATCATTGCAAAACCAGCTATTTCACAAACAGAGCCCTGGACACTTGCATTCTTCAGGTGGGGTGTCGCCTCACTTATTCTACTACCCTTCATTATGAAGGACCTGAAGGCATCACTGCCGGTCATTAAGGCAAATCTAAAGCTTCTCTGCTTTATGGCGTTTCTAGCAATGTGGATTTGCGGCGCGATCGTTTATCTCGCCTTGCGGGAGACTTCCGCGACCAACGGCACCCTAATCTATTCCGCTGCACCCGCACTCATTCTGGCTCTCGAATGGATTTTCAGAGGTCGTGCAATTGCCCCCCGCGAGTTTGCTGGTATTTCCCTAGCCGTTATTGGTGTCTTCATCATCGTCACCAAAGGCTCACTCACGAACCTTCTCAGCCTGCAAATCAACAGCGGTGATCTTCTTTTTGCACTCTGCACGCTGAGCTGGGCAATCTATTCCGTACTCATCAAAAAGAGCCAGCTTCAAGCAATCCCCACGCTGCCGCTCTTCGGTGCCCTCGCAATTCTCGGAACAGTATTGCTAGCACCATTTGCAATCGCAGAAATGATCATCACAAAATCTGTTCCCGTCACATCAGACGCATGGCTTTCTATTGGCGGCGTGGCGCTCATAGCCTCCATTGCATCCTTCTCCACCTACCAATACAGCATTCGGGTTATCGGGCCCTCCATCGCAGGCATGTTCATGTACCTCATGACACCTTATGGCGTAGGCATGGCAGTTCTGTTTTTGGGAGAAAAGTTACAGCCATACCACTATCTCGGTTTCCTACCGATCATGACAGGTCTGCTGCTTGCAACGTTTCCAGTCAGCCTCTTTCGGAAAAAAGCGAGCACCTGATCAACGTTCGCGACCAGTAACAAACAAAAAGGCCGCTCTTAGGAGCGGCCTTTTTGTATTAATTCAATTTCGAATTCTCTAGCCAATTTGGGAAAACACCGGGAACGTTTCCAACAACCAGAATGAGAACGCTTGAATGTAACCAGTCAGGAAACCAACGCCGGTGAGCACAAGGAACGCACCCATCACCTTCTCAACAACACCCATATGTTTACGGAAGCGTACCATGAAGCCCATGAATGGCCCTGCAAACATCGCTGCAATCATAAACGGTACACCAATACCCAAAGAATAAGCAGCAAGCAGGATCACACCCTGATTAACAGAGGCCTGAGTACCAGCAATCAGCAGGATACTAGCAAGCACTGGACCGATGCATGGGGTCCAACCAAATCCAAAGGCAAGGCCCATTAGATATGCACCACCAAACCCGCCAGGCTTCTTGTCTATCTGAACGCGAGCTTCACGGTAAAGTAGAGGAATTTTAAATGCGCCGAGGAAGTGTAGGCCCATAACAATAATCATCGCACCAGCAAAATAGGCCAGATACTGCGAGTACTGCAGAACGAACTGCCCAAGGAAGGAGGCACTGGCTCCGAGTAAGACAAACACAGTCGAAAAACCGCCCACAAAACACATGGCGGCAATCATAACGCGATTGTTTTGCGCTACGCTCTTCTCGCTGGTAGTTACCTCTTCAATGGACAATCCAGCTATGTACCCGAGATAAGGTGGTACCAACGGCAAAACACAGGGCGAAACAAATGAGAGAATGCCCGCGAAAAATGCGCCCAAAAGCGTGATGTCTTGCAACATGTAGTCTTCCTAAGTCCGTTTGGGATGTGTCTGCTCCAAAGTCCCTCGACGCCTACGGGCGTACAAGACAGCTCTGTCATAACAGAACGACCAAGGCCTATATAAACAATTTCGCTGAAATTTGGATGCATTTCGTCAAACAGACAAGAAAAACTGCGACACAATTTGGTGAACGGCAAATAGGCAAAGGTCATTGCCGCTCACACCGAATCGAGCGATATCTAGTTATCGCGTACAACCAGAACTGACTGGTTGGCATGGCGCACGACACGCGCCGCATTTGGACCGAGAAGAAAATCCTTTAGCTCAGGACGATGGGAAGACAGAACAATTAGATCTGTGCCCAACTTATCCGCAGCTGAGGTAATCTCCTCATAGATGGTTCCGTGAGCAATATGCCCTTTCACATCCAGCTCTTCCTCAGGAAGTTGAGTATCCAAAAATTCTTCAAGAGCTTCACGGGTCCGCTCCAAAGCTTCGGTCTCAAATTCCTTGGCAAAAAACCCACCAACGATTGACTTGCCAAAATCAGGCAGAACAGTCACCACATGCAGCTGAGCTTTATAATGGCGCGCCAAATCCACAGCGACGGGAAGCGCAGTTTTCCAGCTACTTTCTTCGTTCAAGTCCAAAGGCAGCAAGATATTGGAGTACATTTCCCAGGTCCTCAATATTTGTAATTTTCTGTTGCAACCCGCTTAAAAAGCGGGTTGCGTTTGACGTCGGCGCTGAATCATAACAATCAGCAAAAGCAAGAGCAAAGCAGGTATGTAAAAGAGCTCCTTCGGCAACCGTTCTGCATCAACCTGAGCACTGACAATCACGACTGGAACATCGCCGTAAAAATCAAATCCCTGCAATTTTTCAGCAAACTTAGTACTCGGGAATGGCTCTTCCAGAGCAAGTGCCCCATCATTGCTAACAGCGACAAGACCAGATGCATTAAGCCGCGCTTCGCCTCCTTGTTCATCACCGATTACGAGTGCCAATGTAAGTGTTATGATCTTGTCCATATCATCAAAATCAGGTCCTGCGAGATTAAGACGCACCATATCACCTGCCGGCGCATCAGCAATCATTTGAACAATAGCAGGCCCTGCCGCGTCAACATAAGGCTCCTGTATCTGATCGAGCCAGAAACCTGGACGGAACAGCGTAAACGCGATCAACAACAGCGTCACAGACTCCCAAAGTTTGGACCGGGCAAAGAAATAGCCCTGTGTCGCCGCAGCAAACAACATCATCGCAACAACCGATACGATAAAGACAAAGATTGCCTGCATCAGACCCACATCAATTAACAACAGATCTGTGTTGAAGATGAACAGGAACGGCAACGCCGCCGTCCGCATGGAATAGATGAAGCCCTGAACACCCGTTTTAATTGGATCACCACGACTGATGGCAGCAGCTGCGAAGGCCGCCAACCCCACAGGCGGCGTCACATCCGCCATAATGCCGAAGTAGAAGACAAAGAAGTGAACAGCAATCAACGGAACGATAAAGCCAGTCTGCTCACCAAGGTCCACAACAACCAGCGCCATCAAAGAGGACACTACAAGATAGTTAGCAGTGGTTGGCAGCCCCATACCGAGGATCAAACTCATCACCGCCACAAGGAACAGCATTAAGAGCAAATTACCGCCGGACAAGAACTCAACCAGTGCAGCAATCATCTGATGCATACCAGTCAAAGACACGGTACCAACAATGATACCTGCAGCTGCAGTCGCAACAGCAATACCGATCATGTTGCGTGCACCACCAATCATGCCTTCGGTAAAATCAACGACACCCTGCCCAAATTGACCAGCTTGTGTTTGCGTACGGAAATACGCCTTCAAAGGATGTTGAGTAACAACGATAAAGACCATCGCCATAGTTGCGTAAAACGCTGAGAGCGAAGGAGAAAAACGCTCAACGAGAATGCACCAGATCAGAACAACAATCGGTAAGATGTAATAGTAGCCAGTACGACCAACATCACCAGCAGCTGGCAATTCCTTAATAGGAGCATTGGGATCATCAACTTCCAGATCCGGCACCTGAGCAGCAACATAAGCCAGATAAAGATAGCCCACTACAAACAGAAGCAACACAACTGGGAAAGTCAGCGCAGGCATTGCAACCTTTATCCAGCCAAGTCCGTAATAAACAGCCAAGCCAAGCACTGTGATGCCAATAAAGCCTGTCAACACACCAATCAAACGACGGATAACCGTCATATGAACAGGCGGTTTTGGCAAACCTTTGAGGTTCATCTTAAGTGCTTCAAGGTGCACGATGTACACCAGCGCGATGTAAGAGATTACTGCTGGAATAAACGCATGAATCACCACTTGTTGGTAGCTTACGCCCGTAAATTCAGCAATGAGGAACGCAGCAGCACCCATAACGGGCGGCATCAACTGACCATTCACTGAAGACGCGACTTCAACAGCGCCAGCCTTCTCAGCCGGGAAGCCGGTGCGCTTCATAAGCGGAATAGTAAAGGTACCTGTGGTCACCACATTTGCAATGGAAGAGCCTGAGTAGAGGCCACTCATTGCAGATGCCAGCACAGCCGCCTTAGCCGGGCCACCACGCAAGTGACCAAGCAGCGAAAACGCAGCTTTGATAAAGTAGTTCCCTGCCCCAGCCTTCTCAAGCAAAGAGCCGAAGAGCACAAACAGGAAGATCATAGATGAGGAGACACCAACGGCAACACCAAAGACACCTTCAAGCTGCATCCAATAGTGCCACATAGCTTTCCCGTAGGAAGCACCGCGCCATTGAACAACCTCAGGCAAAAACGGCGAATTGCCAAACATTGCGTAGGCAAGGAACACGACAGCAACAACAACCAGCGGCAAACCAAGCGAACGGTAAACAGCAATCGCAAGCACACTCAGGCCAGTTGTGGATACAATAAGATCCATCTGAGTTGGCAGACCGGCGCGATCAGCAATTTCACTGCGCATAAAGACGAGATAAAGACAGGCAGCAGCCCCTAAAAACGCGAGAACCCAGTCATACCAAGGAATTGTATGACGAGGAGAACGAGAGAATAACGGATAGGCAAACGCAGCTAAAACAAGCCCGAATGCAACATGGATAAACCGAACCTCCGAATTATTGAAGATGAGATTTATACCAGTCATGTCGTACAGCCAAAACGGGACGTTTGACGCGACATAGAGCTGGAAAGCTGACCAGATAAAAGCAATGGCCGCAATCATTGTGCCCAAATTTCCAGAGAGACTCCGCGCACCGGTGTCTGCCTGAGCGACCAACTCTTGCGCATCAACTTGCGCTTTGTGGCGTTCTGGACTCATTAGCTCCCCCAAAAAACAGTTCACCCTTTGCCTTTATCTGCAAAGGCAAAGCAAAAAACCTACCAAATTTCATAGAAAATCAAAAATGCGGGACAAGCGATGCCCCGCATTGAAAAAACAAAGGTCAGATTACATCCAGCCGCGTTCTTTGTAGTACTTCACCGCACCGTCATGCAGAGGAGCTGTCAAGGAATCCTTGATCATCTCTTCTTCTTTCAGGTTTTTAAATGCTGGGTGCAGCCTTTTAAAGTCGTCAAAGTTTTCAAAGACGGCCTTAACGAGGATGTAAACAACATCATCAGGAACAGCTGCGGAAGACACGAATGTCGCGCCTACACCAAATGTATTGATGTCTTCTGCGTTGTTGTACATGCCAGCAGGAATTGTCGCCTTGCGGTAGAAAGAGTACTTGTCTACCAGATCATCAATTGCCTTGCCTTCAACATTCACCAGCTGCGCATCACAGGTGCTCACAGTTTCCTGTGTAGATGCAGATGGGTGGCCAACAAGCCAGTAGTAAGCGTCAATCTTGCCATCACACAGAGCAGAACCTGCTTCAGCGGACTTTAGCTCAGTAGCCAGAGCAAGATCTTTTTTCGCAACAACGCCTTCCTGCTCAAGCAGTTTCCATGTGGCGTACTGGCCAGAGCCCGGGTTACCGATATTGAGCTTCTTGCCTTTCAGATCCGTGTAATTTTTGATACCGGAACTTTTGCTTGCAAGCATTGTAACGGGCTCAGCATGTACGGAGAATACAGCACGCAGATCAGTGAAAGGCTTACCTTCCCACTGGGACCGGCCTTCGTACGCGTTAGCCTGAACGTCAGACTGCGCAACACCGAATTCCAGCTCACCATTTTGAATGGTGTTGATGTTGTAAACGGAACCACCAGTGGATTCTACAGAACAACGAATGCCATGCTCTTTACGGGTTTTGTTAACAAGACGACAGATCGCACCACCGGTTGGGTAGTACACACCAGTTACGCCACCAGTACCGATGGACACAAAACGGGTTTCTGCCGAAGCTCCAGTTGCGACACTAGCCGCCAAGAGCGCAGCTCCAACTGCAACACTGCTAAGTTTCATACAAACCTCCACTTTAGTTGTAATTGCGCGACACCGTAGACCACGACATCACGAAAAAGAAATCTTGGCACTTAACCATCAGACACGCTTAGCATCCCACTGGCACAGAATGAATAATGCCAAAAGCGGTGAATTACGTACACACCAAATACCAAAATTACCAGTAAACTCTCACGATATCCTAATTGGCCCAGGTAACCTCGTTTTTTATTCAAGCAATTGATATTATATGGCTAATCGAAAATATATCGATTTCGCCAACAAGGAAAGACCCACAGGTATTTCGCGGTAAAACACCTAAAATTGGGAAGCAAAGCACCGGCTAACCCCCAAAATTTATTAAAATAGTATACTAAGGTATCACGTTTTCTGTGAAGTATCACCAAGATTGTTCTATACTTACTCTACGTTTTTTACCTAATTATTCAACGGAACTTTGAATGGCCGAACAAGCCTCTTGAAATAGAACACTCCCAATATAGGAACTTTCCATCCTTTCAGGTGTGCAATCTTACGAAGAATATCTGCGGTCAGCTGTTTGACGCGACTTTCGTATTTAGCAACAGATGAGAGCTGATTTTCGCCAACTGAGATTAAGCCAGACGAAATTGAATTATTTCGCTTTCTCATCTCACTTAATGGCCAGCTTCATTCAGAACCAGCCCCTTGGCTTAGTATGAGATAAAGAAGTCACCTAAAATCAGCTGGCCCAAAATAAAGAAAAATATGCCTCTGTGTGGAAAATAGAAAAAAGGCACTTGCGCTAAGCTCCTGCAATCCTTAGAAGACCCCTCACAGGCAGCGACCAAACCAGACGCTGCTGTGAGCCTGTAGCTCAGCTGGTAGAGCAACTGACTTTTAATCAGTAGGTCCACGGTTCGAAACCGTGCGGGCTCACCATTTAACCTCATGGTACCTAAAGAGGTTTTGCGAAGCTCCCTTTCGGGAGCTTTTGGGCTTTGTGTCAGCACTATGTAAGCAAATAAGAGCGTTTGTAAGCAACATTTTGCCTCTCACGACCCCTCCAGTTACCTTTTCAAATTAATACTGAAAAGCTGTTGATGTCGTCATAGCCGTCAACAAACAGGCATTCTGTGAGGTTTGACGCAACTCAAGCTGTCAGAGGACCGCCAAAGCCCGTCAGAGTTCAATTGCAACTTCTCCGTATTTGGAAAAATCGTTTGTTGCCGTCTCTTTTTCCCATTCACCAACACCACTCCGAGAAGGCAAAGCCCAAGCCCTACTCCAACAATCAAATCAATCTGCTCTCCAAGAATGAAAAATCCCAGCAAGACACCTACGCCTGCACGCAAATAAGCTTGACTAGCAACACCCAAGGCACCAAGCGTTCTCACAAGTCGAAAATATAAAATCAGCGCAACACCAGTGCAGAGCGATCCAAGAACCAAAACAGACAAAAGCGCTTCCATCGAAGGGCGCAACTCCCACGGCTGCTCCACCATGAGGCTCGACGGGATAAGGAACAGACAAGCCCAAATCATTGTTCCACTCGCGACCACGACCGGTGATAAGTGAGAGAACCGCTTACCATAAACAGCTGCACAACCATATAAGAATGCACCAACCAAAGCGGCGAACTGGCCTGCAACCTGATCCCCCAACCCTTCCAAAGCATTAAAACCTATAATAAGAACAACACCTAATAGACCTACTAAAGCACCCAAAATTTGCAAAGGTGCTACACTCAACCTCGAAGAACGACATAACAAGATCAAGATAACAAAGAGCGGTGACGTTGAATTCAATACACTCGCCATCCCACTATCTATACGTTGCTGCCCCCACGCCAGCACAGTCCAAGCCAAAATGCTATTGAAACAAGCTTGTATCAGAAGGTACCGCCAGACCTTTAGATCTCTCGGCAATTTCTCCCTTCGCAGCACCAAAATGCCTGCAAGAAAAACTGCCGCAATCAAAACGCGCCCCGCGATGAGAGTCACAGGCGGTATTTCCTGCACGGCTACTCTGATGAGTAAATAAGAAGAGCCCCAAAGAAACGCGAGGACACCAAGAAGTACATATTCGAACCAAAATTTTGAGCCAGCATCATTCATAGATAGACCTCCCAGAAACTTGAGGAAGCCTAGCACTCTTAGTCACTCCAATAATTCAATCTTGATCGAACTATACAACCTGCTGTTTAGATCAAAAATGGCCTGAGAAGCATAGCGCTTCCCAAGCCAGAATATTCCGTGAGAGGCAATGCCCCTCTTCATTCCGTGTTATTCTGTTTTGGAGACTTCCAGCGCGCAAGGTTCGAGCAGCTCGGATATCTTCTCGCTACTTCCCTGCACATCTTCAATGTGATTGCGCACAGTATCAAACAGCGTCAGCAACGCTTCATATTCCTGTGTGTGTTCCATGCGTTCACTCAGGACCACGCTCATGGAATAGACTAGATTTTTGAGGTGGTTGGCTGAGCTGTCAATCAGAAAAGTGAATTGTTCAATGAATACAACCATTGGATGGGACAAAGAAACAAAGTAAGAGCAGAACAACAACACGAACATAAACATCAAGGCTTAGCGAAAACTACCCAGGCGCTTGCACCTCCCTCACGAACTACCCATAGGACAACGAAAAGCTTGAAAGGACCCGCGATTTCTGGAGCAGCCTTAAAGCATAGATCACCTCCAGATTCACTTTCTCAACATTGCAAATACTAGCGCTCAAAGCAGCCGGCACAGCTCCGACCATAGCCGGCTTCTTCTGCTCTCAGTTCTGCCAGATTAACTTTTCCAGCTGGCGGTGCACCGCATCTATCCGTTTAAGGCGAACCGATAATGCACGCTCTGCCAGTTCAGCTCGCTTCGTGAGTTTTGGAATACAATTGAGAAGCACAAGTCGAACAGATTGGAACCAATAGGCATCCTCAGTCGGCAAATGGCATCAGACAACCAACTTTCCATTTTAGAAACATTATCGAAGTTAAGTACATGCCCGTTTTGCGCCATCGCCATAAGGTCGTGCTCATCCTTGGGAAGGCGAGGACGCGGAAACTGCGCCGGAATACCAAGGTGGCTAAACGGTTTTTCAAGAATCTGATCAAGCAATTCGGTGAACCGCAGGCCGTCGTGACGAATAAATTGCTGGGTATAGCAAACCGCCCAGATTTTAGCATCTGATGCAGGTCACCGAGCACACAAGGGTTTAAACAACAGGATCGAAACCTCTCACCGACCGACGAGAAAGCGGGAGATGATATTGGGACGGTTCAAGCCGTCCGGCAAGTACAACGGTTCTTTTCCGCCCACGGTCAGATCAACACAATCTTCAGTCCCCGCCATATAAATTTCTCTCTCATTCCTACCGCCACGCAAGGGCTAATGCTTTTGCCTTTTGGCAGATTATACAGCCGAAATGATGATCTGAAACTTGATTGAACGAGACCTTTGCAATTCACCTCAAACAACTTGGCAATGCCAATTTACGATATCAGGCAAAACGCAGGCTCAATATCGTGGAAATTATGGATAAGAAGCTGACTAACATTTGGCAGCGTTTGTATATAGTCTTTGAGCATCCAAATGTGAAACCCAGCACTCGCCCAGATCAGTCCAGTTTTTTGAGTGCAGCAGAAAATGGTTTTGCAAGAATTTGGAAGTGGTTGATTTGTGCCTCCGAGAAGCGGTTGGGATCATTTGCACAAACAATGAACACACCAGTTATCAGGCCTTCATCGTAAATCGGTAAAGCCAAATAAGACCGAACCCGGTTTGGGACAAACAAAGCCCAGTCGATCGGTTTCAGGCTCTCCATTGTATCCTCGACAATCATGTATTCCATATTGAAGGTAATCATGGCTTCAGCAATGGTGCCTTCAAACGAGAAGATCTCTCCTTGAGTTCTTTCCTCAAACGCCGAGCCCGCATAGTAAACTGCGACCTGCTCCTTCTCAGCCATTACATGAGAGAACATTACGGCCTGAAACTCAGGCGCAGTCTGGCTTTCGTTAATAATCGCGAGCATTGCCGGAACAGATGTTTGCTTTCCAAGCCTCCGGGTTAGAGCAGAGGTCTTCCTGCTAGAGGATTGCTCTTTCCTGACCTCTGCACTTTCCAATTTAGCAATCAGAGGTTTTCGATTTGCATCTCCCAGAATGTCATCAACGCATGTCAGGTGGCCAAAAATCTTCAGTTCTTCATCATTCTGGATCTCTCCAGTGATTTTAAACCATTTCATTGCGCCTGTTCTGTCAGGTAATCGAAAGACGGCATTGGCATACTGCCCAAGCTGCAACGAGTGCATCGCATTATTTAGCTCCGGTAGGTCTTCCGGCAGCAAAAGTTCTTTTCTTCGATTTGGGTTTTTCAAAAGCTCAACCAGATCAAACGGATAATCGCTCCATCCAGACTCGAAAACCGCTGCGATGCGCTGCTTATGTAAATCTATTTCCCACAACAACACTGGGGAAGAACCAAAGTATTTGTAAATATCACTTTGGGGCGCTTGCACTTCTCTAAATCTTTGCATCTTCACAATCTGCTTTTCTTCTTATTACTATTTGTGCGGCAAAATAAAATTCTTGTCTAGTCAAATAAAACACATACGAATTTACTTTAGAAAAACTCAAATATGCCTATGTAATGCGCACTACTTATTTCATTTGGTACTACCAAATATATAGTAACACATGTGATTTGCTTTGAATTTCTTAGATTCGGCAAGAAAAATGGACACATTGTGAAAGTGGTAGAACCAAAATACTCAAATGTGAAGCAAGCAAGCAAAGAAGCTAGCCTGGACAGCATCATTCGAGAAATGATCGCTGAAGGTCGCTGGAGTATGGGTGAACGTTTACCGTCAGAACGCGTTCTATCTGCTGAACTTAAGGTGAGCCGCAATACGCTTCGCAATGTACTGAAATGTCTCGAAGCAAATGGGCTCCTTGAAATACGAAAGAGCAGCGGTTGTTACATTTCCTCAACTAAACCTGAGGAAAGCAAAATTCAGCGCGAAAGCGCCGCCCCTCACCAGGAGATCATGGCGAAATACGAAGCTGGGCTCCTCGTGTTGCCGGGAATTTTTGCAGCCGCAGCATTAAAAGTAAAACCAGAAGACTTGCAAGAACTGGAAGTGTGTACGGGAGCTTTAGGCCAGTCCATTCTTGAGAGAGACTGGGAAGACCTGATGGCGCACTCACTGGAGTTTCCACTCATAGTCGTGCGCTGCCTCAACAACAGCGTTGTAAGTGAGATCATTCGCGAGCTTTGCGAAAGTGCTTATGTTTTCGTTCCCCATCTCTCCCGCTCACAAGAAGCTTCACGGAAAAGTCTGTTCACGGATTTCGTTATGGTTCTCAAAGCGTTGCGCAAGGGTGATCCTGCCCTAGCCCGCATCGCCGTTAAGAGAAAAATCATCAACGCAGCCCACGCGCTTACAAGTGTGACGGGAGTACCACTAACGCCAATTCTTGTTGCAGCTCATGAAGAGCTCAGCAAGCTAGAAGGAGATACCTCGATAGGCGCAACTGCCTGAGGTGAATCCAAAAACCAGCTGAATGCGCAACCGTCCGTCAAAACGCAACGCACTCAACTGGTCAGGTGGGGCAAAACAGCCTCTGGCCCCCAATTCAATATTCCAGAGGCAATAGCCGTTGCTTGGAGGCAACTATGGAACGGTATGGAGTAGGGTTCCTTGCGGAACGTAAACTCGTCAAACGCTCGCCCGGGATTATTCCCGGTGTAGTGAGCCTTATCCTAATTCTTGCAGTATTTTATGCAAGTTGGTGGATATTTCAAGATCCACGCGGTCTAATGCGTATGTATACCCCTTATGTTGGGTACATGTATTGCCGCTGGTGGCTCATTATGATGATCTGGATGGTTTACATCTTTGATTTTTGGCCATTCAAACGAACATGGTTGGAAAATTCACATCCGGTCCTGAAAGGTATGGTGCTTACCGCAGTCTCAGTTTTGATTCTGGTCACGTTGATCAAGGGCTTTTTCGAAGGCTTTCTGGGCAACTACGGTATAGCTTACTTCAACCCTGAACAGCTTGAAAAACTTCCTGGAATTACCTCATTTTTCGCTATTGAGTATTCCAGTCTTGCCATTTTGATGTTTGCAGCAATCGCGTCCTGGATCTCTCCAGCATGGGTCGTTGCACTCGAAAATGCGCCTTGGGGGAAGCTCTCTCAACCGGTTCGTGGCATTACGATTTTGCTGGTCACATTCTTCCTGTCGACCATCGTTTACTTCGTAACCATGCACTCTCATATGGGTATTCTTTACCAGCCTTGGCAGTACTTCACCTCCATCGCTCCACCCTATTGGGAAACGTTTGCTGATACAGTTTCCGGTAACTTCCACATCTCTTGGATTATGTGCTGTACCGTTGTTGTGTGGCTCGTTGAAACAATTTGGGAACGTTACCCGTTCAACTTGATCAGGAATAACGTTGCACGCCGTTTGGCATTGTTCTTCGGCATCATCGTAATCGCGTTTGCACTTCACTTCTTCTTGTACTTCGCGCAGGAACTCACATGGGGTGAAGCTGTACGCGGAACACGCCGTGAGTTTTCACCGGACTGGCGTTGGCTGCATGTTGGTGAGATGGCAATCTTCTGGCTCGTTCCAGCTTTGGTTCTGACCTTCTACTTCGATAATTGGCCACGCAAATATTCGATGCCAGTAAATGTAGCAGCCAGAACAGTGATTTCACTGGTCGGTGCCTGCTGCCTTTACATTGTCTACTACAAAACTTCACATCTATTCCTGGGGACGCAGAAAGGGTTCTCTCATCCGCAGCAGTTCCCAATGATTCCAATGATTTGGCTGGTTAATATCATGCTGGTCCACCACTGGTTCATGGACAATTGGCCAATGTGGAAGATGGTCCCCAAAACAACGAAGGAAGTAGACAGCGAACGGGCGGAATATGCTCAAAAACTGGCAGCCGAAAAACCAACCGCCAGCTACGGCTACGGCATTGGTGCAGGCGTTGTCGCTGGTGTTGCCGCTGGTGTTGCCGTTTACTTCGTCGTCGTAGGGCTACTTCCAGTCGTCTACTCATCCATCAACATAATCAACTAATTCGAGGATTCCAGGAGATTGTTATGACACAGAACTTGGATCGCAGGAAATTCCTGAAAGGGGCGACTACAGGTGTAGGCCTCGGGCTTGTTGGTGCAATGGGGCTCTATTCCTATTCATCATTCAGGGAATCGTATTTCCCTGAAATGAAACGAAAAATGGCAGATATCGGGACCTGTAAAAGCGTGAAGGTAACCAATATCAGCGAAACCAGCTGGTTTGAAAATGCTGTCTTGATGAGCGACATCAAGAACGCAGGAGGCTTGCTCGTAAACCAATATGATTACAACTGGCCACCCTTCGGCAACGGCAAGGGACTTGGCAACGGATCCTATGAGGAAGGCATTGCCAAGATTAAGCAATACCTGCCTCACGATTTGGAATCTGCCTGGGAGGTCATCAAAGAAAATTGCGTTGGCGTTGAGAATGCAGGTGGCTATGCCGCTCTGCTTGATGTGGAATTTGAAAGCGGTAAACGCCAGAAGTTCCTTCTCGACTCCGGCTGGTCCTACAAATGGATGGATGAGTGTTTCCGCCGCGAAGGCATTGATGAGATGTTACGCAATAAGGAAATTGAAGCGCTTATTATTTCCCATGAACACTTCGACCACTTCTGGGGCTTACCAGTCACGCTGAAGTACGATCCGGAAATCACCATCTACATTCCGGAAGGGTTCTATCCAGAGGGCAAACAATACATCAAAGACTCGGGTCACACAGGTAAGTTGATTGAGCTGAAAAATGGTCTGAACAGGATCATTCCCGGTCTGGCAACCTACACATTCCCGGTTCCGATAATCTGCCGCGTCTTCGGCGAGCAATCAATCTATTGCAACGTCAAAGACAAGGGCCTCGTAAGTGTCACCGGGTGTTGCCACCAAGGTATCATTCGGTTCGCCGAAACAGCTTATCAGGAACTCAAGTTCGAGAATGATAACTTCCATGGGATTTATGGCGGTCTACATATCTCGCCCTTTGATGATTGGGATCCAAAGTATGATGATCTCGTAATCTCGCTACGGAATTATGACTTTGACAAGATTGGCTGCAACCACTGCACAGGCATCGTTTGCGCCAATAAGTTCATTCAAGCTGGTTATCCGGTCATTGAAGGGACTGCGCAGCACAGATCCAAGGACAAAGCTTACCTTGGCAACGGTGACACCATAACCTTTGGCTAGATGCCAAGGAAAATGTGGGGTCGCTACGTGCGGCCTCACGCCTTTGCTTCGAGAGTTTCACATGCTTCAAAATTTACAGACGTTGCTTCCACCAAGCTCCTTGGAGCGCCCTTCTCTGGCCTCAAGCATTCTTCCTTCAGCAGCCATGATGCGGGTCAACTTCATCCCGGGCGTACGTCAACGGCTGGGATGGCGTGGCATGAGAGAGTGCCCCAAACACCGAACCTGCCTAACCGCAAAAATCAAAGACATGAACGGTGTTTTCGGGTTTGCACCCACCAGCAACCCGGAGCGACCTGAAGCGGGATTAACGCGTTTCGCGTTGTGTTATTTCCCATCACCGGATGAGGAGCTGTTCAACTGCTTTCCAGTGGAAGCGTGCTTGATTGCCCTTTCTGAGGACTATCTGGAAAAGGTGAGAGACTTCCGTAGCCATCCCGAGTTGATGGCCTTGTTTCAAGTCGGCACCATTGAATGCACCTTCGACCCAGCAGGCGGAGTAGGCCTCAGCCTTCATGCAGGAACGCGCGATCGCGTAATTGCACGGGATGGTTACAGTGTTCAGGCCCCGGAAGGTCTGCGACAAGTCGTTGAACTCGGTGGTTTAGATAAGGATCTTCCTGCTTTTGAAATTGCTTATAAGTTTTTTGAAATTCTCAGTGCCTCCCTCACATTCAGTACAGGCAAAGCCCCTGAGCGCCTGAAAGAGGTTGCGCTAAAAAACACAGTGACAAGCTACGATGCACAAGGAAACCTGCATAAAGAACCTTGTCAGGACAGTACGCGCACCGCCTTCCACATTGGATGGGGCAACTCCGCCACCTGCACCTTCGATGACGACGACAAATACCCCCCCGTCATCCGTTGGCAAGCTCCAGACCCGTTCCCTGTCTCCCTAAAAAATGCATTGTGGTGGAATCCATCCGTCCCCGGTGCGCGCCACTCCATCGATAAATCAACCATGGGAATTACTGAGCGCCCAAAACTCATAGTGCTGACAGGATTTCTTGGTGCTGGAAAAACCAGTTTTCTCGCACGTTTTATCGAGTATCAGGCCGCACGAAACCTATTTGTGGCCGTGGTTCAAAATGAAATTGGCGAAACGGGTTTGGATGCCAAACTTCTGGACCAACACTATGCAGTCAAAGAAATGGATGAAGGCTGCATTTGCTGCACGCTTGTTGGGAACCTTGGAGCTGCCCTCCAGGAGATTTCCAGTCAGTTCCAACCTGACTTTGTTGTCGTTGAAACGACGGGACTGGCTAATCCCGCCAACCTGCTTGCTGAGCTTTATGAGTTGGAAGAAGTGCTGGAGTTAAGCTCCATCACATGTATGGTTGACGCAATGAATGCCGGAAACCAGTTGAACAACTACTCGATTTTGAAAGATCAGATACGGCTTGCGGATGTCGTTTTGCTCAACAAGTGTGATCTGGCTAGCGAAAATGATCTTAACGATCTGAAGGCCAAGCTCTCACACTTAAACCCCTTTGCGCAGATAAAACAGACGAAGCAAGGGGATATCAATCCGCTTGAAATTTACGGCGTCAATTTTCAAGGGCAAGCGAAACCTGAAGCTGGGCATCAGTGTTCTTGCAGCGCCCATGGTTTAGACGACTGCAAAACGCACCAACATTACGGAATATCCAGTCAGTTATGGCGTGCCCCTCCAAACTTATCGAAGGACGTACTGGAGAAAGCCATCGGACGGCTGCCATCCTCGGTTTTACGGGTAAAAGGCATCATCTCACTAGACGGGGGACGTTTATGCGTCTGCCAATATGTCCCCGGTAGTTTGACACTTTCTGACTATCTAGGAGATGAGGACGTTGAGAGATTTCTGGTTTTCATTGGAGAGAACATCTCGGAAACAACTGCCTTATTTGAAAATTCAATCACCACCGCAACGTGAGCAGACTCGGTTTGTTTGTGCAGCTTAGGTAATTGAATTTGTCCCTGAAACCGGCGGTGCATTGCCACTAGAGCACGTTGGCCTTCAACGCAGTCTCATCTATGAAACCTATGCGTGACAACAAGTTACGCATAAAAGGTTGACGACGTGTGATCCAGATATGACGAGACTGCCAGACGTCAGATCGCTTCTGCTCTGCGGCTTGGAGGCCTTTTTTGTGTGTCAGGCCAAGATTGCGCAGAACACGCCAGAGCGAGACGCGGCGGACCGTGACATTGTGTGTGATCTACCAACTCTGATACCAGGTCATTCAGGGTCAGATCTGGTTTTGTGACCATCCGTGCTTCGATCCAGCTCCAAAGACTGGCAAGTTTGCCATGGCCTCCGCCATTGCCCTGCGCCCTCGGCTCCAGACCACCTGTTTCACGCTTCGGGATCACCAAAGCGTTCACAAAGCTCACCGAAACCCCGAACTGCGTTGCTGCCTGCCGGTGAGAATGCCCTTCTTCTACAAACGCTATAGCGCGTTCACGAGTGCCAGAGGATATGCTGTCGCTCCTCTGGTAAAGCGACGTAGGATAGCCTCAGGATCGGCGGTTCGGGTATAAAGAGCCGAGGCTAAACGGATCATCTCATGATATTGTTGCTTAACCAGTTCCCAATCAATTGGCCTGCTAACAAGGGATCTGTGCGTCGGCAGAGTTTTTGGTTCCAGGAGCTGCGAAAACTAAGAGAGAGTTGGCTCATCTGGTTGGTTTGATTATGCGGCGTGTTGCCTGTGATGCAAGCGGCGCATTTCGAGTGTCTTTCGTTTGATCCCTTCCCTTTGTTTTAGAATAGCTTTGTCGCGCCCGAAGTAGACGTCAGCGGGTGTAACATTGTTGATGCTCTCGTGGTATCGCTGATGGTTGTAATGATCGACGAAGGCTTCAATTTGCGCTTCAAGGTCACCCGGCAGAGAGTAGTTTTCCAGCAGAATCCGGTTCTTCAGAGTTTGATGCCACCTTTCGATCTTTCCCTGGGTTTGGGGGTGATAGGGTGCACCGCGCGTGTGCTTCATACCTTTTCCCTGTAACCATTCTGCCAGATCACCAGAGACGTAGCTGGAGCCATTATCGCTTAGTAACCGGGGTTTGTGGGCAACGTGAACCTGGTCGCAACCTGATGCCTGCAACGCCAGATCCAATGTGTCGGTCACATCTTCAGCCCTCATGTTGGTGCAGAGCTTCCACGCAATGATATAGCGGCTGTAGTCGTCCAGGATCGTGCTGAGATAATACCACCCCCAGCCGAGAACCTTAAGATAGGTGAAGTCCGTCTGCCAGAGCTGATTGATGGCTGTCGTTTTGTCTTTGAACTCATTGGCGGCCTTGATGACGATGAAGGCGGGGCTGGTGATCAGGTCGTGTGCCTTCAATACGCGGTAGACAGAAGCCTCTGATACAAAATATCTTTCCCGATCAGTGAACGTAACCGCCAATTCCCGAGGCGATAGCTCCGTCTCTTTCAAAGCCAGCTTGACGACCTTGCGCCTTACCTCGTCAGGGATGCGATTCCAGACGTGCCTGGGTTTGGGAGATTGATCATTCAGTCCAGCCTCTCCGCGCTGTAGATAACGCTCATACCAACGATAGAACGTGGTGCGGGGAATACCGAGCTTGGCCAGTGTTTGGCGAGCTGACAGGTGGCCTTCGTCAACCAACCTGATGATCTCCAGCCTCTCAGATGCGGCATACCTCATTCTGGGTCGCCCCCACCCTCGAACATGCTTTTTTTGAGCAAGCGGAGTTCCAGCGTTTGTTCAGCCACCACTTCCTTCAAATCGCGAGCTTCCCGGCGGAGGTCTTTAGCCTCTTCAGTATTTGCCGCACGCGCCGTATCACCAGACAGACGCCGCTTGCCTGCTTCCAGGAAAGCTTTCGACCACTTGTAGTAGATGCCTTGGGAGAGACCTTCCCTACGGCACAGCTCAGCAATACTGTCTTCGCCGCGCAAGCCGTCCAAGACGATCCTGATCTTTTCTTCTGATGAATAGTGTTTGCGGGTGGCGCGTTTGATATCTTTGACGATCTTCTCGCCAGGGCTTTTGTACGTTCCTGTTGTCTGTCTCATGTCCCACTCCTCAGTGGTTACGATGAGCCAACAACACTCTCTTAGTTTTCCAGCTCCTGGACCCAAAAACTCTGCCGACGCACAGTCTTTGCCTTAGGGCTAATGCTTATTGTTAAATACGAATAAATCTGCTTGTTTTTAGATTATCTAATATACCCTTTTACCAGAGTTTGCCTATGCATGGCGTCCCCTTGTTCTTCTTACGCGTACTGTTCGCTGTTTTCTTGCTGTGTGGATTGAGCGTTACATCTGTGTTGGCCCAAACGGCCTCTAAAACTGTCCGCGTTGGCATTCTCGCGTATCGCGGAAATCTGGCATCGCAACGCACATGGGCACCAACTATAGAACATCTGCGACGCACACTCACGGATGTGAATTTTTCCTACCTACCGCTCACCTTACAACAGATTGCCGAGCAAGCGGATCAGTTGGATTTCATTGTAACCAACCCAGGTCATTCCTTTCAGCTGGAACGGATTGCTGGCGTCAGCCGCATTGCCAGCGCTCGTTCACGGGTCAACAAAAATCAGATGCAGGACCTTGGTTCAGTGATTTTTGTACGGGCGGACAGTGCGATTAAGACTGTAGGGAACTTGAAAGACACCCGCGTGGGCGTCGTCTCCACCGAAGCATTTGGCGGATATCTGGCTGCTCTAAACAGTGTAAAGCAAAGCACTGGGGCGGACCCGAACTTTCGGGTTCAGACCCTAGGATTTCCGCAGCAAAACGTGGTGGATGCGGTGCTAAATGGAGAGGTGCAAGTGGGCATTATCCGTACCTGCCTGCTGGAAAGTCTGAGCGAATCTGGAAAACTGGACCGCACGCGGGTTCGGGTGATCGGCGAGAAAAGTGATCCGAACTTTGTATGCTCCAGTACGACACAACTTTACCCAGGTTGGGCGTTTTTGAAAGTGTCCGGTGTTTCGCCAGATCTTGCTACACGTATCACACAAGCGTTACTCTCAATGCCTAAAAATCCCTCCGCTGATAAATGGCTAGGTCATTCCTCTTGGATTGCGCCAGTCTCCTACGCCAGTGTTGAAACCGTTTACCGGGAGCTCAGCCTCTACCCATACAACAAAAACTTGCGGCAAACCCTGAAGGCCTGGGTGGAACGCAATTACATTTTACTAGGTGTTGTAATCATCCTGTGCGGTGCCTTTATGCTGCATGTGGGCCACATAGAATTTTTGGTACGCAGACGCTCGCGGCAATTGGAAACTGCCGGTGATCAACTGACTGAGGCATTGCAAAGAAACCTGATACTGGAAAATGAACTTGCCCATGCGGGGCGTGTATCTTCCCTGAATATCCTCGCGGGCAGTCTGGCGCATGACCTGAAGCAACCGCTAGGGGCTATTTCAACATTTTCCTTCAGCCTGTTGCAACGGTTAGAGCGAGGGACTGCGGACAAGGAAACCTTGCAGAAGCATTTGACCCGCATATCGCAACAAGCCAACCGGGCCTCAGACTTCATCAACTCCATGCGCAGCTTCCTCAACAAACAGCCAGAGGCCCGCTCTCGTGTGGACCTGCGTGATCTGATTGATGAATCCGTTATGCTCATGCGCACCTTTGCAAGCAAACATGGCTGTCAGTTGGAGTGGCACCGGCCAGTGATGCCGGTACCGGTGTGTTGCGATGATGTGCAGCTGCGGCAAGTGGCGGTGGTTCTGCTGCAAAACGCGCTGGACGCCACCGTCGAAGCCGGGTTGGAAGAAGGCACGATCACCATCCAGATGGAAACCACCCAGACCCAGTGCTCGGTGCTGGTGTGTGACGAGGGGGTTGGCATTCCCGAGGAGCTGAAGGAGCGTGTGTTCGAGCCGTTCTATTCCAGCAAAGGCAGCCTTGGGCTGGGCTTGGCAACGGCCATGAGCATTGTTGACAGCCATGAAGGGACGTTAACCCTAAACGACCGCAACCCCCAAGGCACCTGCGCAACAGTGACCTTGCCATTAGATATTTCTTCAACCGGGGGAACCCAATGACCAATCAACACCTTGCCTCACACTTTGGCGCGGGCTCCGAGCCTGTCATTATCATCATAGATGACGATGACGCCATGCGAGAAGCGCTGGTGTGTCTGGTAGAATCCGTCGGTTTAAATGCGGTTGATTTTGCGCGGGCAGATGACTTCCTTGCCTCCAGCTTGCGCCCCTGTGTCGGTGTGATTATTACAGACATGCGCATACCCGGCACCAGCGGTTTGGGTCTGCTCGAGAAGCTGCGTGCGTCTGGCCAACACCTACCGGTGATCGTCATCTCCGCCTTTGCCAACCTACGCGATGGCGTGCGCGCCATGAGCCTTGGCGCAGTAGACGTGTTGGAAAAGCCGTTTGATGAACAAAGCCTGCTGGACAAACTTCAGGACCTGATAGGCCAAACGCGGGATAGAGCCGGCCAATGCTGCCTCACCGCACAAGCAAAGATGAAGATGAAGATGGACAGGCTCACCAATCGCGAGCGCGAAGTGATGGGGTATCTGGCACAAGGTCTGCAAAATAAAAACATCGCCAACGCCTTAGGTCTCAGCGTAAAAACGGTAGAGATCCACCGCCACAACGTGCTCAACAAGCTGGAAGTGCATACCCTGGTGGATGTGTATCAACTGGCCCAAAGTGCTGATCGTGCGACAGGAACTGGGCGCTGCTGCGGTGTTGAGGCGGTGGGATAGGAAACGGGTATACTACAAAACGTAGGGAACTGATCATGAGTGTTGGTCGGGTTGTAGTGTTGAATGCAGAAAGCATTGCAATTGGCAGGATTAGGATTTCTTCATTGATAAAAAAGGATGGGCATTCAAACAATTTATCCGAGTCCTAACACCTCTAAACCCGCACTGGGGGCACAAATTCCACCCTTATCTCCTGCGTGATGTGATGGTCACAAAGCCCAATCAGGTCTGGGCTGACGACATTTCTTAAATCCCCATGGCGAAAGGGTTCACCTACCTGACTGCAATCATCGACTGGTACTAGCGCAAGGTGCTGAGCTGGAAGCTATTCATCACCATGGAGGTTAGCTTTTGCATCGAAGCTTAGAAGGAAGGGTGCGCCAAACAGGGAAACCCGGAATTTTTCAACTCTGACCAAGCTCTCAGTTCACCAGCATCGACTTCACAAATATCCTTAAGCGCGAGAAAATCAAAATCTCCATGGATGGCAAAGGGACTTGACGCGACAACGCGCTTCTCGAACCGCTCTGGTGTACCATCAAATACGAGGAGGTTTATCTCCAAGCGTAATCATCCGTAGCACAGGCAAGAAAACCCATAGGAAATTACATAACCTTCTATAACAAGACCCGCCCACATTCATCGATTGACTGGCAGACATCGGATCAGGCTTATTACAACCAAACGCCGCACATAACTCACCCGGCAGCACGACCAAAACAAAGCCACTCACGAACGACGTTCAATGATCCAAACAAACCGAACCACTCTTACTCATACGAATCGTGGGCCGCAATAGTGTTCGAATAAATACCAAAGGCGGTTGTCCAAACATAGCTTCCAAGTACCGCTGATCGGACAAGGTAACTGTTACGACAATTCCATGGTCGAGACGTTCTGCAAATCTCTCAAGGCAGAATTGGTCTGGCCCAACACTGCCAAAGAAACCGGAACACAAGCCTAGCAAGAACAGAAAAAATCACCACACGATCCTTCTATTTCTTACCACGGCCAGTACTGTCTTTGCTCGCTGCTTTACCCTTGCCTTTGCGCTTCAGCATATTTTTGAGCTTATGGCGTTTTGAGCCTTGGACAGCTATGAGTTTTTCCATTTTTTCAAGGTTCTCTCGCAGTTTCTCCATCTCGGTTTTAGCTTTTCTGACATAACCTTCATCTAAATAGAATTTTGCTTGGCGTCCCGCATGGCTTGCAAGAGAGTAGTATTTTTTAAATTCACTCTGCTCTTCAGCGTCTTTTATGGTGTCGCGCTTGCTATTTAGCGAGAGGATCTTGTCAGAGGCCTGATCAATATCCTTCCGATAGCCTGGAACTCTCCTGGAAGTTTGCAAGCCAACTTCATGTGCTGATTTCAATGCGTCCAAAGTAATCTGCAGGTTTTCAAGTGCGTCTTGTGCACCGTCGTAATTTTTACGCGCTAACTGTAACTCTGCGTCGTCTCCATATTCATTCGCTTTGTCGCACATGTTTTTGTAGACACCTGCTTCACCCTTATCGATAAGATCGTCTGCGTTACCCAGAGCACGCTCCAGCTTTTTCGATAACGACCTTAGATCAAAGGTAAGCTTATCCTCGCGCTCTTCATCTGTATTTTCAAAGCTATCAGAGTGACCACGAACATCGTCATCACCTCCCGCCAATTTATCTTCCTCCGCAGCGGTTTCTTCAGCTGCAGTTTCTTTCTCAACTTCGTCACCTTTTCCTTTACGCTTGAGCTTGTTCTTGAGCCTGTGACTGGCAGATTTTTGGAGTTCGAGGAGGACTTCCATTTCCACTAAGTACTCTCGCAACTTGTCCATCTCAGTCATAGCTTGTCTAACCTGACCTTTACTTAGGAGAAGCTTGGCCTGAAAGGCAGCTTGAGTGGCACGTGCGTAATACCCATCAAACTCGCTCAACTCGTCGTCATCATTTATAGTATCTCGTTTACTATTAAACGCTGCGATTTGATCGCTGATCTGATCAATTTCTTCCTGAGACGCGAGAGCAATCTTGGAGGTTTCCACGCCAACTTTGTAAGCTGCGTCTAGTGTACCCAGCGTCACTTTTAAATTTATCAATTCGGCCTCGGCATACTCAAAGTATCCATCTTCAAATAGCCTTTGAGCTTCGGCTGCATATTCATTGGCTTTGACGAGCATGCCTAAATATACGCCCTGCTCTTTCTTGTCCTTAAGCTCTCCTTGAAGCGCTTCATATTCACTAAGCTTTTGCTGGGCTTCATTGATCGTTTTTCCCAGCACTCCAGGGTCATTTGCCAAAGGCTCCACTTGCTTCAATAGATCCCGCAATAGATCCATGTGATTGAGGATCTCATTGATCTCATTGTCCGGGCCGGCACGATCACCTGCTTTGATCTGCGCAAGAGCTTTATCAATAGTTTTCAGAGCGGAACGTTGAGCAGTATCAAACGCAGTAAGTAGGTTTGGTTCATGTTCAAGACTTGATCGTGCTTCGTAAATACTCGAAATATCAGCCTGGTACACACCAAATCCTTCAGCGAAGGACCTTCGCTCTCCTTCGTAGACCAAGTCAGCATCTTCAAATGCTGCATCTACCGCAGCGACTGCATCTTCGACGACCACAAGTAGCTCTCGCCCTTTTACAGCATCATTTTTTTCAGCAGCTGTTTGCATTTCAGCAATACGCTCTATTGCAGCATCACAGGCAGTTTCAAAGCTCGTGAGATCAACCTCCCAGTCAACAAACTTCTCCGCGTTACCTTGAGTTTTCTCAATCATTTTCTGGTAGTAAGTTGCTCTCGCATTCAGAACTTTCGTTATGGAAGTAATCAACTGTTTGCTGACATTGTAAATGTCGCCCATACGCGCGTAAGCATTTTGCGCTTCGCTCAGCGCTGCATTCATACCTTTAATGACAGCGGTTCGATCACCTTCATCCGTACCATCATACAAATTACTCGCATGAAAAATATTTGACTGTGCTGACTCATAAAGTTCGTTAAATAGCCATTCATACTCTCCGGTACAAAACTCTGACCATTGTTCATATGCACCAGGCACAACATCATGAAGTTTCTGAACCTCTGCATAGATGCCATCTTTTTCTTTAGTAAAGTAGATCGTTTCTGCATAACGCTTAGCTTCATCAGAAGCAGCTTCAATGGCAGAAATCGCCTCTGCCGTTTGGATTGCATCGCTCATAGAGGCGAGGTGTTTTTCTATCTCATTAGCCTGATTTTCAGCATTATTCCCATTCCCATCTCGAATAGATGCAAGTGCCTTCTCAACACCGGCGAATGCGGCATCACTGGCCTTTTCAAAGGTTGACAAAAGACCATCATTTGCTTCCACGGCAGAGATTTTTTTATGCAGGACAGAATGCTCTGATTGAAGATCTGATATGTGGAGGATCAAGTCAGTTCGGACATCTTGCAACACATTTCGTGTTTCGGCTCCTGCCTGTAGGAGTGTCGCCCTGTCTACCTCTGCTTTATCAAGAGCATCTCGCGCTTCAGGTGCGTCTGATGCGTCGATGGCCCTTTTCAAATTTGCAATATTTTCCATCGCAGCCAGATAGGCATTATCGAATGCGGACAAGTCGAGATTCCAGTCGGAAAACTCTTCCCGCACTTTGTAAATATCCTCAAATGCGGAAGCATAGTAGTCTGCCCCTTGGTTAATACCTTTCAGCTGAGAAGCAAGAATTTGCTTGCTGACCTGGAAGGCATTCTGCATTTCAATAAGGGCTTGTTTTGCTTCAGATATGGGAGCCTTCATACTTCCAAGAAACAAACTCTCCTTCATAGTTGCCACTGATGGATTGCCAATTATCTGGTCGGCGCTATCAAACCAGTCGTTCGCTTCTGAAAGATTTTCCACTGCCGTTTCATGTGCGGCCTGGAACAGTTCAGCGTACTCCCCCTCACAGAAATGCTCCCAAGTATTTTTTCCGGTTTGAACAGCGTTTGTGAGTTGTTCTACATCTGTTCGAAGAATTGCCAACTGTTTCGCAAACAGGTCCAAATCCTCTGCATTTTCAGGAGCTGGATTTTCTGCTTCAGCTGAAACAGCAGACCGTTTTCCATTACGCTTTTTCTTACGCGGAGGTTTGGTAATAAATTGCTCAAGGTTGGCTAAAGCTTGCTTGAGGTCGGCCAAAGCTCCTCTGGTATCCTTCACTTTGTGCAGACCTAAAAGCGTTTCAGCTTCGTGGGCATAGTCGCTAGCAATATTGCTGTAGCTGAAGAATTCACCCAATATATCTGCATCTGTGATATTCGACTTAAAATTATCAAACGCCGCAATCCGATCTTTTGCTTCCTGTAAATCGACGAGAAAACCTTCAACCTTGGCAGCTGTATTGACACCCCGTTCATAAGCAGTTTCAAGGTCGTTTAGCGTTATTCTTGCACTGTCGACAGCATCATTAGCCACTTCATACTTTTCCCGCGTGAATAACACCTTTGCTTGATCAACATACGCCACGGCTTTGTCATACATATATTCAAAGATGGTCAATTCTTCTTTGTCTTTGAACTCGCTTTTATGGTTCTTAAACTCCTCAATTTCCTGCTTAAGGCTATCAACGGTTTCCATAAAATCTTCGGCACTTTCTTCCTTCGTTGCTACTGTTTTGAGTGTCGGCATGTATTGCAGAAAATCCACTTCATCTTGCAAACTCCTCATGCCTTTCTGTGCATTAGTAACTGCCTGATTTGCCTCGCCGATACGCTGGCCCTTAATAAAGCTCTCTCCTTGAACAATAATTCCATCCACCTTTGAGCAAAGCTGTTCGAAATCCTTCAGGTTTTTAGTGCTAAAGGTGCCCAATTCTACTTGTTGTGCAAAATCAGAGCGTCTTGCAAAGAGGGGTTCCGCTTGTTTTCTTACCAAAACCATCTGTTCAGAAACGACAGCGAGAGAGGATTTTGCTTCCTCGACAGCTTCCTTCATGAAGCCGATATTGTTTTGGGCCTCTGAGATTTTGGTGTTTGCAGCTTTCGCATTGTTATCGATCAAATAGGACTGAGCACCGATAATATTTGCCCGTACAGATTGGTTCGCGGCCTCAAACGCAGAGAAATCCGTGCCCTGTTCTTTTACCAATTCCTTTTGAGCATAGAGTTCTTCCACATTCTGATTTAGCTCAACAACATCATGTAAGAGGAGTTTGATCGCGTCAGAACCAGATTTATCCGCTTCGCTCTCTCCATCTTCAGTTGAGGGAGCAGCCTTTGCCTGCAGCATAATTTGCTGCATTTCGACAAAGCGCTTTTCTAAATCCAGAAGTGCGGTTTCCGCCTCCTTGCCATCTTTTTCTTTCAGTGCAGTGTTTATTCGGCTGGTTTCAACCAGAGCAGCATCATGGCACTTTTCAAATGTAGCCAACGTTGCTTTATCGTGTTCAAGTTCAGTGTTTTTGCTGTGAAGGTTTGCTAACTCTTGCTCAGTGAAGGACTGCTTCTCAACAATAGAAACTTCAATAGCCTTTAAATGTGCAGTTTCCCACGTGTAGATATCCTTAAAAACAGACAGGTTTATGGATGCTTTTTGAAGGCTGACTTTGACAGCAGATAAGACGTAACCATTGAAAGCTGTATTCATGTCCGTGAAATTATCTTGCGCCTGAGTATAGGCGCCATCAAATCTGGATAGATCAATGTTCCATTTCGCAAGATCATCCCGGTTTGCATAAACGTCTTCGACATCTTTTTTATTTTTCGCAGCAATCGGTCTCAAAGGCTCGATGTCATTAATTGCCTGACCTTGCCCAGCCTGATAGATTTTCTGCATTTTATCGAAATGATTGCTTGCACTATTGACGTGAGCTCGCATTAAAGCAACATCAGTAGTCCCGTCAAGATCTGCTACTTTGTAATTTTTTCTTGCTATACTTATTTGCTCATCTGCCAACAGTTGGGCATTGATAAAAGCAGAACGACCAGCCTCATCAACAAAGACAGGTAGCCGTCCTGAGGCAACATCAATAGATTTATCTAACTTATTCAGACGCTTATTGAGTTGTTCTATTTCAGCAAACTGGGTATTTGTTTGTGTAACCTCATCTCCCACCGTCACCTGTTCCTGTGCAAGTATTTCGAGCTATTACTGAATCTGGTGTATGGGGCTTTTAAGATAGCAGCGTATCGGTTTGACTGATTGATGACCAATTCAACATTGCAACCACTTGGAGATACGCCACCATGGCAAAAGATAATGTTCTGGAGCTTGCTCGTCAAAACGGCCTTTTGGGCGATCCGCTTACACAGTTGATAAGAGAAGGGGCAAGGGAGCTGGTGCACCGGGCTGTTACATCAGAACTTCAGTCTTTACTTTCGCTGTATGAAGATGAGGTTGATGAGGCTGGCCGTGCGCGTGTGGTGCGCAATGGTTATCATCCGGAGCGCGAGATCCAGACTGGCATCGGGCCTGTGACTGTGAAAGTGCCCAAAGTGCGGGCGCGCTCAGGTGAGCCAGTCACGTTTCACTCCGCGCTTGTTCCTCCTTATGTTCGTAAGGCCAAAAGCTTAGAAGCAGCTTTGCCCTGGCTTTATCTGAAAGGCGTGTCGAGCGGTGAGATGGAAGACGCTTTGAAAGTTTTGGTGGGACCTGAGGCAACAGGGCTTTCTGCGAACACAGTTTCGAGGTTGAAGAAGGAATGGGCTGGCGAATATGATAGCTGGCGTCAGTTCCGCCTCGACACGGATGAGTGGGTGTATATCTGGGCTGATGGCATTTACAGCGGCTTACGAGCAGAAGACGTGAAGCTGTGCACGCTTGTTGTAATAGGAGTTAACTCACTGGGACGGAAGAAGTTTCTTGCCATTGAAGACGGGGTGCGGGAGAGCACGCAGAGCTGGCGCGAGGTGCTTGTGAAGTTGAAGAGCCGTGGTATGAACACGCCTAAACTGGCAGTCGGCGATGGGGCCATGGGCTTCTGGGCAGCGCTTGATGAGGTATTCAGCCAAACCCGCCATCAGCGCTGCTGGGTGCACAAGACAAACAACATAGTGGGTTACTTGCCCAAGTCCCTACAGGACAAAGCAAGGGCATGCCTCAAGGATATCTGGATGGCGCCGACAAAAGCAAAAGCAGAAGTGGCTTTTGACCTGTTTGTGGAACAGTTTGAGGGCAAGTATCCCAAAGCAGTGGAATGCCTTCTCAAAGACCAGCACGATCTGCTCTCGTTCTACGACTTTCCGCAGATGCACTGGCAGTCAATCCGCACCTCCAACCCGATTGAATCTACATTCGCGACCATCAGGCACCGAACCAAACGCTCAAAGGGATGTCTGAAACGGGACGGCATGCTTCACATGATGTTCAAACTCAGCCAATGCGCGCAAGGCAGCTGGCAAAAATTACGCGGTTTTGCCGATCTTGGCAAAGTCATCACAGGCATCAATTTCAAAGACGGTATCGAACAAGCAGAAGCCGTGCAAAACGCTGCTTAAGAAAATGCTCATACACCAGAATTGACAATACCTCAGTATTTCCCCTCCGAGGGCAACCTCTTCCAATTCATCCTCTTCGTTTGAGTTACTTTCACTTTCCGGGTATTTCCATTGAAGATGTTTAAAAACTTTTTTAGCCCATTGGTTCTGTTCAGGGGTGAGCTGGTTCTCAGGCATCTGGAAACTCCGAAGTTCTGGAAGTTATCGTTTGCGTATTGTGATCTTACTTCGAATAATAATGCGTCGATGTGGGGTCGATATGGGAAGTTTCAAACAGTGCGATAAAAAATGAGTTACGACTACTGACTGAACTTAAGAAAAAGTTGACCGTCTACTGCTTCAATTAGCTTGTGAAAAATTGAGTAACTTTTGTTATTTGCTACGAGAAGAACTTGATGAAAGAGGCCCTTTTAAAAAAGGCAACAATGTGCCTCGCCCAACAACGTGCCTCGCCAAGGGGACAAGCCATTGAAACACCAATTCTTCGATGCACAGAACGTTCATTATTCCATCGCCAGATCATCAACTTTGGGGACGTTAGCTACAGCAGAAAACAAATTTGAAAAAATGACTTCCAAGTAGGCGGCAACGGCAAAGCTTATAGTGCACGGGGAGCCATGTTGATCTTGTGGTTGATGGCTAACCTGCGCAAATTGAGGTATAAAAATGTAACCAGAACAGCATTTACTCTAAGCTGATGTATGAGCATTTCGTATTGATGGCCAATAGAGCACCAATACATCACCAAGTGTGCGTTACATCACTTTTCTGCTCGATTGTGCCTAACTAACTAAAATACGTATTCTATTCCCTCTACAAAACAAGGTTTGTGACATTAAGTGTAGAGCACATTAAACCCATTCAGGCAGATCCAATGAATTTTACATACCAGAACCCAACCAAACTCCTGTTTGGTGAAGGCAGGATCTCCGAAATAACAAAGCATATTCCTGCAGGAAGCCGCGTGCTTCTCGCCTATGGCGGCGGATCCATCAAAAAGAATGGCGTTTATGATCAGGTCATTGCCGCCCTTGATGGGTTCTTCACCATAGAGTTTTCAGGCATTGAACCCAATCCGCGCTTTGAAACGCTGGAAAAAGGCGTTGCACTCATCAAAGAAAACCAGCTGGATTTCATTCTCGCTGTTGGTGGTGGTTCCGTAGTTGATGGCTGTAAGTTTATCGCAGCAGCTGCTTATTACGATGGAGACCATTGGGACATCCCGCGTGGCAAACACCGTATCTCTCAAGCCACTCCGCTAGCCGCGATCCTCACTTTGCCTGCAACAGGCTCAGAATCCAACGGAAACGCAGTTGTGACGCGCAAAGCAACTGGCGAGAAACTTGCCTTTGGCTCTCCACACGTTTATCCGGTTTTCTCAGTTCTTGACCCAAGCACAATGAAGACACTTCCGGAACGCCAGCTTAAAAACGGTTTGGTTGACGCATTTATTCATGTCTGCGAGCAATACCTGACCTTCCCAACTGGAGCACTGGTGCAAGATGGCTTTGCAGAGGCATTGCTGCGCACCCTGATCAAGCTTGGTAAGGAATTTGACCAACATGATCAAGACCAATGGCGAGCTAATCTTATGTATGCCGCCAATCAGGGTTTAAACGGTTTGATCTCTTGTGGTGTTCCAAATGACTGGGCAACGCATCAAATCGGTCACGAACTAACCGCTCGCTTTGGCATTGATCACGCCCAAACATTGTCCATCATTCAGCCAAGCTTGCTGCGTAACCAGATCGAGCTTAAACGCGCAAAACTGGAGCAAATGGGTTCCGCAGTATTTGGTTTACCTGCAACGGATGATCTGGCTGAAAAGACAGTGGATGCAATAGAAGGCTTCTATCAAAGCCTTTCTATGCCAGTCCGGTTGTCTGATGCAAACATCACAGATCAAGGTGACATCGACGCACTCCTCAATATCATTGCAGGCCGCAATTTTCTGAAAGCCATAGGTGAAAACGGTAAAATCACTCCAGAAGTGATTAGAGAAATCGTGATTGCAGCTCGCTAAAGCTGACAGATCAAAACATCGAAGCCCGCGCTCATCCAACGCGGGCTTTTTTGTGGGTAGTAGAGGCAAACTCATAAATATCAAGTGACAAGACTTCAGCAAAACCGATACTCCGGTGAGATATCACTCAATGCCTCTGAAACCTCGATGCGATCAGAGAACAAGGACGTAAATGCATGCTGCAGCTTTCCCAAACGCAAACACGAGAAGCACTTCCCTTCAAACCCCTCGTTGAAGCGCTCCGCACAATGTTTCGGGAAGGCTGCGAAATGCCGGTGCGCCACCACCACACAATGGAAGTGCCAGATAAAGATGACGCCACCCTCCTCCTAATGCCGGCATGGCAATCTGGAGCCTATTTTGGTGTAAAACTGGCCAGCGTTTTCCCAAGCAACGCTGTTCAAGGAATTCCCGCAGTCTCTGCCACCTATCTCCTCTCTGACGGCAGGAATGGTGCTCCGCTTGCCTTAGTGGATGGAGGAGAACTGACCGCACGAAGAACAGCAGCAGCATCAGCTCTTGCAGCCGACTATCTAGCTCGCAAAAATGCAAAAATACTCTGCATGGTAGGAACAGGCCGCCTCTCCGCTAACCTGATAGAGGCGCATTGCACAGTTCGCCAAATCGAGACAGTGTACCTCTGGGGCCGTAACTTTGAAAAAGCACAGGCTTGTGCCGCAGACCTCAGTACAAAGCTCGGCCTAAACATCATTGCAGAGCAATCATTGGAAATTGCTGTCGGAAAATCCGACATAATATCGGTTGCCACATTATCAAACGATCCACTCGTGCAAGGCCAATGGTTGCCAGAAGGGTGCCATTTGGACCTCGTTGGCGGCTTCACCCCTCTGATGCGGGAAGCTGATGAAACTGCTGTGTCTCGGTCCCGTGTGTTTGTTGACACAAAAGCAGGTGCAATGAAGGAAGCGGGTGACATCACGACCCCGCTCGCCAACGGGACACTGAAGCCAGAAGATGTGCAGGCTGACCTTTATGAGCTTACACGAGGCGAGAATGCTGGGCGCACCAGCACTTCAGAAATTACCTTCTTCAAATCTGTTGGCGCTGCTCTGGAAGATCTGGCAGGCGCAGTCCTCGCATATGAGACTGCAAAAGCCACCCTTTTGGTGGACTAGGAGAACCGCCCAGCGCATCTATCCTTTTTTATGCTGGGCAATAAACTGTTGGCGGGTCTCTTCGGTAACCAAATGAGTAAAGTGCGCATCCCGCGTCATGGAAACAAGCGGGTGGTAGTGTAGTAGCGCGATCTCTTTGGTCGCGACTGGCCGCAAACTGTCCAGCACATATCTTTGGTGTTGCAGCTTAACACTCGTCACAGCGTGAATAATGTCCCGAGAGCTGTCCTTAACAACGATAAAACGTAAATTTTCTTCGGCATATCCAAGTGCTAGCAAACTGTAATACTTCGCAATGGCATAATCTTCACAGTCGCCTTTGAAACCTAGAAATTGCAGCGGTGCACGCCAAATATCCGCAACACCGGCGGTGATTGCGTCTCGATCATAACCAGCACTTTCGTTAATATAAGAATTGAGAAGCGATAGCTGGCGTACAGACTTCGTTCCTCCAACACCTCGGATGATACGCGCCCAATAATCAACGGGACCAACACTACGCACAGACCCTGCCATGCATTGCTGGAGATACAAAAGCTGCTTATCGCATTGAGGCAGAACCGCACGCCATTTTTGATAAGCGCGACTTCGTCCTCCCGGCATCTCGACAGACCCAAACAAGCCCAGCGCGTTGAATTGAATCTCTGAACCTCGGGAGGAACCGTTTGCAGAGGAAAACCGTTGCCGCTTCCGTATTTTTTTCAAAGGAACAAACTGCAAGTTATGCGCTTGCCCTTTTGACATAGATGAGAATATCCCGCTCAGGAATGCGGTCTTAATCACCATTCCCAAAAAGGTACGTCGGAACACCCCACGCTTCGCTCGTTGCTTGCCTCGATATTCTGGAAGAGCCATAACGCATTACCGTTCTCTAAGTGCCTCCTCTCGAATTCGGTTCACAGGCTTGAGAATATAAGAGAGAACACTCTTCTCACCGGTAAGAATATCGACAGAGGCAACCATCCCCGGCAGAATGGGAAGGCTCTTATTGCGACTCTCTAACTCTGTTTGGTCCGTTTTGATAATTACGGAGTAAAATTGCTTGTGAGTGATATCGTCGTAAACAGTATCGGCAGAAATTCCCTCTACTTTCCCCTCCAAGCCACCATAGATAGAAAAATCATAGGCACTCAGTTTAACCAGTGCACGCTGCCCCTTATGTATGAACGCTATATCTTGAGGTTGAACCTTAGCCTCCACAAGCAGAGCATCTTCAACTGGGACGATCGTCATTAATTGCTGAGAGGGAGAGGCAACCCCACCAATTGTATTGACGTCAATCGTATTCACAATACCGTCCAGAGGAGCACGAATTTCGGCTCGTTGAACTTTATCGTCTGCCCCTTTGGAGGTTTCTGCGATAATATCCAACTGACCCTGCACCTCACTGAATTCAGCCCGTGCCAATTGCCGGAACTTACTATAAAGCCCTTCGATTTCCTGTTCAGCTTCTTGAACGGCAGCCAGCAATCGTCCTTCAGAAACCCTGAACGTATTGATCTGCCCTTCTAAGTCACCAATCTCTCGCTGTAGCTTTAGCATATCCGTACGAGGTATGATCCGTCGTTCCGCAAGGGGAGCTTTCAGGTTTTTCTCTTCATTTGCTAGAACGAGTAATTCCACAAGTTTCCGGTGTTGGTTTTTGGAAGATTCCAGTTCAGCTTCCCTCTGAACAACGCGTGACCGATATATCGCCACCTGCCCTTGCAACCCTTCAACATTTGCGTGGAACAACCCGAGTTCCGACGCGACGACCTCAGGTGCTTTATCCTGATAGAAGGTGCTGTACTCCAACTCTTCTCCCAGCTTGGGCCAAGAAGATTGAAACTCCAATCGTTCTCGGGCAATTTCCAAACTGGTTTTCTTTGCCAACAACTCCCCAAGGTTAGAAGAAAAACCCGTGTCGTCCAGCCGAAGTAAGACATCACCTTTTCTGACCGCATCCCCTGTCCTCACAAGAACCTCTTTAACAATGCCCCCCTCAAGGCTCTGGATCACCTGAACCTTAGCTGAAGGGATGATGCGCCCCTCTCCACGTGTAACTTCCTCCAATTGCGCCCAGCCTGCCCAAACAAGAAACCCCAAAAACAACCCGCCTATCAGCATGATAAGAATACGGTGGCGAACATAGACTGCCGCTTCCAGACCAGCAGTCACCCGCGCAGCCGCATTGGGGATTGCTGAAACCTCATCAGGTCCTACCAATCGCCGGAACCAACCCGCTAGTTTTGTGTTGAGCACTGGATATCCCCCTAGAAACTCCCCAACAAGTTCCAGAGGCACGCCGCCAACCGGAATCAAGATAGACTCCCACAGGGTAACTCTCCTCCCTTTCCCTGAACACTACGAGCATCCATTGCGGAGATTTGCAGGTTGGAACTAACAAAGAATCCAGAGCCAAAAACAACTGTTTTTGAAAAGAAGAAAACGGATATGACAGACGCAAGCGACCAGCCTGCGATTGAAGACGCTGCGGCTTTTATTGAGGAACCAGAGGACCAGCAAGCTAAAAACAAGCCCCTCACCGATACTTCGGCTCCCATCTCCGAGCAAAGTAACAATACCTCTCAGATCACACCAGACATTGATCCGTTTTTGGGTTGTCTGGAAATTTTGCTCGTACAACACAACATGCCTGCAAGCTCAGAGAACCTGATTGCTGGCCTTCCTCTTGAAAAGGGCCGATTAACCGCCCCGCTTTTGGAGAAAGCGCTGAAGCGTGCCGGATTTTCAACCAAGTCGTTCCATCAGGATCTGGCAAGCCTATCTGCTCTTCTTTTCCCTGCCGTCTTGCTTCTCAAGTCGGGCGAGGCATTGGTCATATTGGAAAAGTACGACGAACATTCCTACGCAGTGGCCCTACCTCATGCCAATGGTGGTGCAGTCCTTGCCAAACTTGAGGAACTGCAAGCCCTGTCCAGTGGGCAAATGATTGTCGCAAAACCCTTTTATAAACCCTCTGAAAGTATGGAGAACCCAACCAAGACAAAACAGGAGGAACACTGGTTCTTCGGTGGCATCAGGTCAGTGATAAGAGACTACGCCTTCGTTGCTCTAGCAGCTGCCTTCATCAACATATTAGCACTTGCTTCTCCTCTTTTTACCATGAATGTTTATGACCGCGTTTTACCAAATTCGGCTTTCCCGACACTGTGGGTTTTGGCTCTTGGTGTTACCAGTGCGCTATTGTTTGACCTACTCCTTAAAACGCTACGGGCATCTCTCATTTATTTTGCAGGAAAACGCGCTGACTTAATCATCTCATCAAGGCTGTTCGAACATGCGCTGAGCCTGAAAATGTCGCACCGCCCGAGCAGTACAGCAGGTTTTTTAAATGAAATGCGTGAGTTTGAATCCATTCGCGAATTCATGACATCTGCAACAATTGCTGCAATAACCGATCTTGCTTTTCTCGGGATGTTCCTCGGCCTAATCTGGTACATTGGCGGACCGATCGTTTACCCACTCCTTGCCGCCATCACGATCGTTGTGACCATCGGCCTTGCAATGCAATACCCGCTCAAAAAAGCAGTCGAAACCACCATGTCAGACGGCACCTTGAGAAACGCATTGCTGGTAGAAAGCCTATACGGCCTTGAAACCATAAAACTGCAACGCGCAGAAGGTCAGCTCCTCAACAAATGGGAAAGCGCAACAGCATCAGCCGCAGAAGCGCAAAACAAAGTGCGATCTCTTTCAACTTGGGCCCTAAACCTCACCGGGTTTGTGCAGCAACTCACCACAATCGCAATGATAGTGACGGGAACCTACCTGTTTTCAGAAAAGCTCATATCTATGGGTGGAATTGTTGCCTGTGTCATACTGGGTGGCCGTGCTGTTGCACCCTTGGCAACCCTCTCCAGTTTCCTTGCTCGGTTTCAGCAAGTGAGGTCTGCTTACAAGCGTCTGGATGCAATTGTAGAGCTCCCCAGAGAAAGACCATGGGCTGCACGCCACCTCGCAGAACCTATTAAAAGGGGCGAACTATCCCTCAAAAACCTCAGTTTCACATATCCAAAAGAAACAGCCCCCTCGCTTAAAAACCTCAATATCTCGATAAAGCTTGGAGAGCGTATCGGCATATTAGGACCTGTTGGCTCGGGTAAATCCACCTTAGGGCGCTTATTAAGCGGTCTATATGCCCCACAAGCTGGAAGTTTCATGATCGACAACCTAGATCATGAGCAATATTCCCCGACAGAAATTCGCCGAGCAATCAGCTATATTGGCCAGGACGCTAGTCTCTTTTCTGGCTCCCTGCGAGATAATATAAAGCTAGGCAAGCCTGAAGCATCCGACGCGGATATGGTGAAAGCCTGCGAACTGTCCGGCGCCATCGACTTTATCGATGCTCACCCGCACGGCTTTGCACGATTGATCGAAGAAAATGGCCGAAACCTCTCGTCAGGACAACGACAAAAGCTAATCCTAGCCCAAGCTTTTATGGCGTCCCCACAGATCCTGTTTTTGGATGAACCGACGGGTATGCTGGATGGTCAAAATGAACAAAGGCTTGTGACAACGCTTTCTTCAGCTCTGCAACCAACCCAAACACTCATAATAGCAACACACAGAACAGCGCCACTTGCCCTAGTGGATCGGTTGATCATTCTGGATAAGGGTCGCATTCTTGCTGACGGTCCGAAAGAGAAGGTCATTCACATCCTCTCTTCACGCGGTGCATAGAGACTAATATTCTCCCATATACTCATGAAAACACAGGCACCGGTTGACGGCTTCGTCATCCCAAACAGAATCTTTCATATACCCGATGGCCACTCCACACCAATCACGCGTCTCCAAGGCCCAATCGAAGCGGAGTTGCACAAGCGCACTCTTTTGTGCAGCAACAACAACGCCGTTTGCCTCCTCAAAATAATCCTGAACCCGCACAGAGATCTCACTATGAAGCTCTTCAGAGTGCTGTAGGTTGAAGTTATAACAAACACCGCCACGATAATAATCGGCAGTCGCAACAGACAAATCCGCACTACTCGCCTCGCCTACAGCAAGCAAAAATGAGAATATCGAAAAGCCAACAAAGAGTGCACCGCGCTTAAACTTATGAGATTGCGAAAAATCCATCATTCAAACTTCCCTCATTGTTTCGGTCTTGGCATGGCAACAGGAGTGCCCCTTGCCCATTGAGCGGAAACACCTGGTAGAGTTTTGCCGGGCAACCAACCTTTGGTTTTTTCATCATCCCGTATGGTCCGGTAGCCAGCAACGGCTTGCGCAGGTGGCTCAACTTCAAAGCTTTCCAACAAACTGCCCATAGCTGCAAGCAACCGATAATTGGCAAAGGTTTTTGCGTAGCGTGCCGAGATCTCAGAGACTTCTGTAAAGAAGACAGTGTTTTGAGTATCCAGCACATCCAACAGAGTACGCTGGCCAACTGTGAACTGCCCCTCATAGGAAATTAAGAGTTGATGTGACGCCGACAACTGTTTTTTGATGATTGCAAGTTGCTTGGAAAGTTCCACACGCCGAATCCAAGACGCACGCGTTTCCCGTTCCACCTCGCGGTACGCTCGTGCAGATCGCATACGCGCCTCGCCAGCTCTCTCCACCTGCTCGGCCCGTTTGTTTTTCGTAATGTTTCCGTTGAAGAGGTTCCAACGCATAACAACAAGTGCAGTCGCGGAGTTATTTACACCTGGAAAGCCGTTGAGGTTCTCTCCAACCCGTGAGGCAAGCTCCAGATCAAACCTGGGATAGTAATCCGCCTCTGCTATTTTGATTTGAGCATTTGCCGCATCAATATCCGCTTTTCGTAAAGAGATAAGTGGATTGTTACGCCGCGCGATAGTAAGGACGGACGGCAGGTTACCCGGCATTTTCCGATCTACGCTTGGAACCCCGCTAAGTCGGCCAACGGGCTTCCCAACCACTTCAATAAACGTGGCTTCGGTTAGTTCTAGTTCTTCATTCACTTCTTCGAGCGCAAGCCGCGCTGCAAACACTCGCTCGCTCGCCTGCTGCACATCAGCAACAGAAACAACGCCCCGCGTGAGTCCAGCTCTCATATCAGAGGCCACTTTGGTGTGATAGGCGATGTTTCGCTGTGCAGCTTGCTTCACTTCGGAAAGACGGGAAACTTCAACATACGCCCGAACGGCACTTAAGCCGATGAACTCCGAACGCTCCCAAACCCGGAAAGAAGTTGCATCCAACCGCGCTTTTTGCCGCTCAATCTCATAGGTTGTTGCAAAACCGTCAAACAACTTCTGTCTTCCAGTCGCCCTAACTTCATAGGGGCCGTAAAAGTATTGTCCACGTTGACGCGTAAAACTACGGTCCGCCCATTCTGCGCCTCCCCTAAATTCAAGGTCCAGACGCGGCAACCATTCTCCCTTGGCTTGTTTAAGCTCAAAGCCAATAGCGTTGCGGTCAAAAACCGCTTCGCCAATTTCCGGATTACTATAAACTGTGAGATTGACGGCGTCTCTAAGAGACATAGCCTGCCCTGCACCTGCAAACAAACCAAGTGCAGCAACGCCAAGCACATAAGGCGAAAACAACTTCATACACACGCCCTTTACGCAAAACACAAAAACAAAACGGGCAAATACTGAAGTTTTAATTTACATTATTTTAATACAATGTCAGTCCTTACGCACATAAGTGTAAATATTATCAATATTAGCATAATATTTAACGTAGGTAACTTGCGATACAAGAAGTAAATACGTGACAAAAATACGTATTACATAATGTATATTTAATTTTTATCTAAACTTGTCATACTTATAGGAATTCAAAGACTCCAAAGCTTCTGTCAAATTTCATTCATTTAATAGCTTGGAAACGAAACACTAATCCTGCTTGCGAAGGGAACCATAAATGCCAGAGTCGACCTCAACGACTTCCCCTCAAATCCTTCCAAAGTCGGATAATCAGCAAAGCTCTACAGAACAGAACGGGCTGGAATTCCTTCCAGTTAACCCAGACCAGCTCCAGAGCAAGCTGATTATTGAGCTTCCGCCATCACTAGAGGCAAGCTCTGACACCCTCCCTAACGCCCTCTCACAGGGTATAAATCCACTCCTAAGCGAAATTCGTTGGGATCCCAAAACAGAGACATTGCTGCTGCCATCTGGCTTGGAGATAGCAGAGATCGAAACCATCTCTGGCGAAACGGAAATTACCTTATCTGATGGAACCACTATCAGAATTGAAGGGCACAGCGACACGCCGCCATCCATTGAAATCGACAACCAAACACTGACAGCTCAGGAAATCCAGCAGGCATTTAACGCAGCCCGCAATGTAGAACCAGGCGCAGGACCTGAAGCATCATCAGGCCTTTCCTCGGGTTCAGAACCTGCCAGTGGTAACAATGAACCACAATCGCCCTTAGTCAGAGACGGAGAGTTGACGGGAAGCGGAAATGATTTTGAACCAATTCCGATTGTCGTTCAGCCCTCATTTCCAATCACACCTCTCCTGTTGCCAACAGAACGAAATCAGGAGTTCTTTGAACGAGATGAAAGTGACGGAGCATTTATCGAGGCGAAATCACCACAAATTGCGATACCAGAAGATCCCACTATCAACCCAGCCTTCTTTCAAGGCAGTGATGATGATCTTTATGAGGCAGGTCTACCCACGGGCAGCACACCCGACCAAGCCGCGACCACAACATCCGGCCCATTGAATATAAGCAGCGGCTCATCACCTCTTTCTTTGCTAGAGGTCTGTGATCCTGCACAAAATATCTGGATTGATGTAACGGGTGGTGGTCAGATCACAACACCGCTCGGTACTTTCATTATTACCCAAAACACCGATGGCTCCTACTCCTGGTCTTACATTCTGAGCGCGACGGGAGACCATAGTTCCTCTGCTGTTTCAGAACCCTTGAAACTCAAACTAACCAACGAAGATGGCGCCCAAGCTTCCGGTGAAATAACCATCAACATCATCGACGATGCCCCGGTTATCGATATCGCTGATGCGCCTGCATCCATAGCAGAAGGCAATACACTCGATGGCACATGGTCGCTCAATCCCGGAGCAGATGGCGTTACGCAAATCACCGTCTCCATGACAGGCGAAGCAGACCAAACCGTTTCTTTATCTGGCAACGCCAACGCAACCTTCACGCTCCCCAAAGGTACCCTCACAGTCAACCCCGATGGCACTTACAGCTTTGAAGCTGCAACCAATCTGGACAATGACGATCCACAAGAGCAAAGCTTCACCCTCTCCGCAACAGACGCTGATGGCGACACAACAACTGACAGCCACACCATTACGATTACAGATGGCACACCGCCAACTCCGCCAGACAATCTGCCCGGTGAAGCGATAGATCTCATCCTGACGATCAATGAAGCTGCACTTGATACAAATCTGGATCAGGCAGACTTGGCAGTGGGCAATACAACCGGATCAGATCCCACCAGCACAGCCGAGACGGATGTGTCCAGCACACTCACCTTCACAGCTGGATCAGATGACCTCTCAAGCTTCGCCTTTGGGGATACCTCCGCTATCTCAATCTCAAACGGAGATGCAACACTCACCGTCAGTTGGGCCATCTCAAACGGCCAGCTTGTGGGGGCAATCAACGGCACGCCTGCCATCATCCTGTCACTGGACGCAACAACCATCACAGCAGGCCAGCAAGGCACGGTAACAGTCACCGCAACACTGACAGATGCCTTCCCTCATGATGCCAGTGGAGAGCCTCTCACGATCACCGGGATCAAACTGGACGCATCCGATCATGATGGAGATACCGTCACTGCAGATATTCAGGTCAACATCATCAATGATGCCCCGGTTATCGATATCGCTGATGCGCCTGCATCCATAGCAGAAGGCAATACACTCTATGGCACATGGTCGCTCAATCCCGGAGCAGATGGCGTTACGCAAATCACCGTCTCCATGACAGGCGAAGCAGACCAAACCGTTTCCTTATCTGGCAACGCCAACGCAACCTTCACGCTCCCCAAAGGTACCCTCACAGTCAACCCCGATGGCACTTACAGCTTTGAAGCTGCAACCAATCTGGACAATGACGATCCACAAGAGCAAAGCTTCACCCTCTCCGCAACAGACGCTGATGGCGACACAACAACTGACAGCCACACCATTACGATTACAGATGGACCTCAACCATTTGGCGGGGATCTGATAGCACTCAGCCTTGAAGAAGGCGCGTTAGGCGTTCAAACTGGCAATGATCCCGCGACCGGATCGACCATCGGTTCCAACCCAGCCAGCACAGCTGAAACGCAAAGTGACACGCTCGCATTCACAGCAGGTTCGGATGATATAACTGGGTTCACTTTAGGCGATACATCAAACATTCTTGTGCAGGACGACAGCAACACCACAGTAACCTCCATCCTGTGGAGCCTCTCCGCCGACAAACAGGTTCTTACAGGCTCTATTGCCGGACAAAACGTGATCCAGTTAACGATCAATGGCTCTAGTATTGCGGCGGGCACAACTGGAACGGTGCAGGTCACAGCCACGCTGCTCGCTGAGTTCCCTCATGTCACTGATGGCTCCAGTGATTTTTCAATCCTCGGTGTTCCCATTGTCGCCACAGATACAGACGGAAGCACAGCGATCGGCATAACCAATATATCCATCAAGGATGACGAGCCCGATATTGATATTACAGACACGCAGAACATCGTCACAGAGGGAGATACGATCACCGATACATTCTCGTTGAGTTTGGGAGCTGATGGATATTCCAGTGTGACGGTCTATACAGATGTTAACAATCAATACAGTGTCGACTTAGCTCCCAACTCACAGACAACTCTTTACACAGAGGAAGGCCAGCTAACCCTACATTCAGATGGGACGTGGGAATTTACAGCAAACACAGGCTTGGATTTTAGCCAGCTACAAACTTTGCAGTTTTTCATTTCAGTTGAAGATGGAGATGGTGACAAAGATGCAGACAGTCACCTCATCTCCATAAAGCAAGCCGCCCAGCCTATTGAAGGCACTGCAGGAAATGACGTTCTAACAGGCACCCAAACCAGCGAACTAATCCTAGGTCTGGAGGGCGATGATACAATTTCCGGCGGAGGTGGGCGAGATAAACTGGCCGGCATGGATGGGTACGACACACTGGAAGGCGGAGCACAGAGCGACACGTTCGTCCTCGATCTCACCAACCTGACAATCGCCGACCTCATAACAGATTACATTTCCTCCGGCGCAGATGCCGACCTCTTAGATGCAACAGAAATGGTGGGCGGCGAGCAGATCGATCAGGCCAATGCAGAGGACTATTTCCAACTCTCAGGAGGCATTCTTAGCTTTGATCAGGATGGAACTGGCACCAATCATAGCATGGAGCAGGTGATGAACTTCTCATCGCCGCCTGCACAAGTGGAAATCATCATCGACGAGTCTCAAGCGCCTGTGATCATTACCTCATAAAAGAAAACCCCGGAAGCAGGAGCGTCCGGGGTTTTTACAAAACAGGAGAGAATTTTAGCTGCAAATCACAGCAACGCCAGCGAGCTTGTCAGGACCAACGACCCATTGTGCGCCATATTGAGTGCCGCCAAGCTTGCGGGCATATTCCGCAAATTTGTTGCGATCCTTCGCCTTGAACCCAAGAGCTGCCAAACGCAGGCCGCTGCGAGCAGAGAGTGCTTTCAACCCGTACAAGCTTTCATAAGCGCTTGGAGAAAGAACCCTGATCAAACCACGACTGGTTTCCATCTCAACACCTAAGCTAGAAAGCCGAGCCATGCGTTGACCGGAAAAGCCCTTCAAAAACTCATGGTGATCAGCAGGATCATCCGCAACAAAGATGATTTCACTCAGATCTGTCACAGAATTAGGATGGCTTTGATAGTCAGCCTTCCAGAAGTTTTCCGGGAATTTGTTGTGGCAAGTGAAAAAGCCTGTCTCAACACCAAGAGGATCTTGGGTGAACGTCAGATCGAAAGCAACCTGACGCTCTTCACCTTCCGGCGAAACCGCAATGCGCTCAAAGGAAAACGGAGCAAACTCAGCAAGTCCCGCCGCCTTAAATATGGCGCGGTCGTCTTTTGCACTCGTGCTATCCAGCACAAGCATAGAAGCACCCTCACCCTTTAAGAGAAAATCGCGGTTAAACGCGCCAAAGGAGAAAACGCCTTCACTTGATTCTGTCAGTTCGGCATCTTCGCCGATTGCCAAAATCTCAAGAAAACTACCATTCAACTGGACGAGGCGATTTTCAGTACCCCAAGGATGACGCGCATAAGGCGTCACCTTAAACCCAAGTTGTTCCCATTGCCCTGCTGCATCCTTCAAAGAGTTTGCAGCAAGAACGATGTGGTCAATTCCCTTAATCAAAGCGCTTCCCCCAAAGCAGAAGATTAAACCAGACGGCTATTATCGCGTGCAGCCCCAACAAAGGATGCAAACAATGGATGCGGATTAAACGGACGAGACTTCAGCTCTGGGTGATATTGCACACCAATGAACCAAGGATGTCCTGCGATTTCCACAGTCTCAGGCAACACGCCATCTGGAGACGTACCGGCAAATCTCAAGCCAACTTGTTCTAGTCTCTCGCGGTATGAAATATTCACTTCATAACGGTGGCGGTGACGCTCAGAAATCTCGCTGGTGCCATAGATCTCGGCGATCTTGCTGCCTGCTTCCAACGTCGCATCGTAAGCTCCAAGGCGCATCGTTCCGCCAAGGTCGCCTTCAGCATGACGCTGTTCTTTCTCGTTACCGCGTGACCACTCAGTCATTAGACCAACAACAGGATCGTTAGTCGGACCAAACTCCGTGGAGCTCGCATCTTTAATACCAGCCATGTTACGCGCAGCTTCAACAACAGCCATCTGCATACCAAAGCAAATACCAAAGTATGGAATTTTGTTTACACGAGCATAATGCGCAGCAGCAATCTTACCTTCAGAACCACGTTCGCCAAATCCACCAGGAACCAGAATGCCGTTCACACTGGCAAGGAACTGGCCGGGGTCTTCTTTTTCAAAGACTTCAGATTCGATCCACTCAAGGTTCACTTTAACGCCGTTAGCAATGCCGCCGTGTACAAGCGCTTCAATCAAAGACTTGTAGGCATCTTTCAGCACTGTGTATTTGCCAACAATCGCAATAGTCACTTCACCTTCTGGGTTCTGGAGTGCCTGCACGATGTTTTCCCAGCGGGATAGATCCGGCGCTGGAGAGCCTGTAATACCAAATGCATCAAGAACCTGCGTATCCAGACCTTCCTTATGGTAGGTCAGTGGCACTTCATAAATGCTTTTGGCATCATAGGCCGGGATAACAGCTTCTTCGCGCACGTTACAAAACTGAGAAAGCTTGCGACGCTCGTTTTCAGGAATCTGACGATCACAACGAACCATCAGAATATCTGGCTGAATACCAATGGACCGCAGCTCTTTCACAGAGTGCTGAGTCGGCTTGGTCTTCATTTCACCAGCACTGGCAATGTAGGGCATCAGTGTCAGGTGAATGTAGACAGCCTGCCCACGCGGTAAGTCATTGCCAAGCTGACGAATAGCCTCAAAGAATGGCAAACCTTCAATGTCACCAACAGTACCACCGATTTCGCAGAGCACGAAATCGTAGCCGTCATTGCCATCCAGAACGAAGTTCTTGATGGCATCAGTAACGTGGGGAATCACCTGAACTGTTCCACCGAGGTAATCACCACGGCGTTCTTTTGCGATGATGTCCTGATAGATGCGCCCGGTTGTTATGTTGTCCTGCTTGTTTGCAGGACGACCTGTGAAGCGCTCGTAGTGACCCAGATCCAAATCTGTTTCAGCGCCATCATCAGTCACATAACACTCACCGTGCTGGTAAGGGCTCATGGTACCTGGGTCAACGTTCAAATAAGGATCAAGCTTACGAAGCCGCACCTTGTATCCGCGGGCCTGTAAAGCCGCACCAAGAGCTGCGGAGGCAAGTCCCTTCCCAAGAGAAGAAACAACACCACCGGTGATGAATATGTACCGTGCCATGGATCGCTACCAGGTTTTATAAGGGCTGGACTTATCAAGGGGCGTGCACGTCTGGGATGCACTGATAATCCGTAAAACCCTATATAATTGAGTTATGTCTGAACGCACGAATGACGGACACTGCACAAAGTGCGGTGCCGTCAAACGACTATTTCAACTGTATCTGCTTTACAGCAGGTTACTGAGCAGGCGGAACCTGCGGGCCAGTAGGCTCACTTTGCTGCTGCAACTGGTCAAGAAGACCATTACCTGCGCCCTGCTCTGTGCCTTGTGACGCAGAGCCAGCAGGCACTTCGTCTAGCAAAGAACCTGGACGGTCGTCGTAACGAGAGATCAAAGAAAGACCGAGCGAGGTTACGAAGAAGCAGGCAGCAAGAATTGCAGTGCCGCGTGTAAGTACATTAGCAGTGCCACGGCTGCTCATTACGCCGCCGCCGCCACCGCCGCCAATACCCAATGCGCCGCCTTCGGAGCGCTGCAGCAAAACCATCGCCACAAGCGCAACTACGACCATCAGGTGGATAACAATAAGAACGGTTTCCATAGGTATCCGTAGGTTTAATGAATTTGATAATCGGCCTTCTAACCGAATTTGCTGCACCTTTCTACCCTAAAGGCGCAGCAAATTGGTGGACTGCGAACAATAAAATTGTATTTCGGAAAATATTAACCGCGGTAAGCCTCGGCAATCCCCAGGAAATCTGCGGCTTTCAGGCTTGCGCCGCCCACTAGAGCACCATCAACGTTATCAACTGCCAACAGTTCTTTTGCGTTGGTGGGCTTAACAGAACCACCATAAAGAACGCGCAGCTTGCTTCCAATTTCGTTGCCAAACTGCTTGATCAGCGTGGAGCGGATGGAAGTATGAACTTCTGCAACATCAGCAGGTGTTGGTGTAAGGCCTGTACCGATAGCCCAAACTGGCTCATATGCAACGACTGAGTTTTCAGCCGTTGTGCCAGCTGGCAATGAACCAAGAGCCTGTTTGGTTACAACATCAAGAGTAGTACCTGCACGGCGTTCGCTCTCAACTTCACCAACACAGACAATCGCGATCAGACCAGCGCGCCATGCAGCTTCAGCCTTATCACAAACGTCAGCATCAGATTCGTTATGATCTACGCGTCGTTCGGAGTGCCCAACTATGACGTACTTACCACCAGCATCGCGGATCATTTCAGCGGAAATATCGCCAGTATGTGCGCCGCTCGCATTCGCATGACAGTTCTGTGCACCGATTCCGATTTTTTCTTGAGAAGCAAGTTGAGAAAGCAACAATGCGGAAGGGCAAATCAAAAGTTCAACTTTTTCGGCAAGTGCTGAATCGTACCCCGTGCCCATTGCCTCTAATTCAGCAGCAGACGCTTTGAGTCCATTCATTTTCCAATTACCAGCAACGAGTGGCCGATTAGTCATTTCTTATCTTCCCCAAATATGAATTTTAATTTCCCGAATGGAATGCGTGCTCACTAGCATAAAACCACTTAAGCCCCATAGCGGATAACCGCTAGTACGAGGAACTTCGTATCTCATGTCGAATCTCACAACCTTTATGCTGTGTAAACTTGCCCCGCAGCAAAAGGGCTACTATTATCCGGCGGCCTTGCATGTGTGCGTGGGAGAAATCTCCTCGCCTTCAACAAGAGAACGGATAAAATTATGCTCGACGCGCTGCGTAATAGCGTAGGTACCTGGTTCGCGAAGCTTCTGATTGGCCTTTTGGTCCTCAGCTTTGCTGTTTGGGGTATCGCTGACGTCTTTACTGGACTTGGCTCCACTTCAGTCGCAACTGTTGGCGACAAAGAAATACCCGCCGAGGATTTCCAGAGAGCTTATGCGCGGGAGATCGACCAGTTGTCGCGCCGTGCTGGCCAGCCGATTAGCCAAGAACAGGCAGCCACGTTTGGTCTCCCTGCTCAGGTCCTGGGTCGCCTGATCGCCGAAGCCACGCTTGATCAGGAAGCATCAAAGCTCCGCATTGGCGTGTCTGATGAAGCAATCATCAAAACCATTCAAGAAACCCCAGCATTTCAGGGTGTGAATGGATACGATCGAAATCGTCTCAGTCAAGTTCTCTACAACATGGGTGTAAACGAAGACGAATTCGTAATGCTGCAGCAACAAATCGCAGAGCGCCAACAGCTCGCAGAAGCTGTAATTGGAGGCATTACGACACCCAACGCGATGCTTGAAGCTTTTGACAAATACACAATGGAAGAGCGCAAGGTTGAGTATATTGTACTCCCACAGAGCTCTCTTTCAGAAGTTCCTGTACCAAGCGCAGAAGAGCTAAATGCGTATTTTGAAGAAAACAAAGCAAACTACAGAGCTCCCGAATACCGCAGCGCAGCTCTTATCGAGCTCACTGCAGATAAAATTGCGAAACCAGAAAGTGTAACGAAAGAAGAGATTGCGCAGGAATATGAGCGCACTAAAAATCGTTACCAAAGTCAGGAACAACGCCGGATCTTCCAGATCCCCTTCCAATCCATGGAAGAGGCTGAAGCTGCCGCGGTTAAACTGAGTTCTGGCGAAACCTTTGAAGATCTGATGAATGAACGGGATCTAAGCGAAAGCGATGTAGATCTCGGCACTATGAATAAGTCGGGCTTCCTCGATGAAAAAATCGCTGACGCGGCTTTTTCTCTTCATGAAGGACAAGTCAGCGGTGTTGTTGAAGGTCAGTTTTCAAACGTCATTTTGTTTGCAAAAGAAGTGAAACCAGCTGCTGTGAAACCTCAAAACGAAGTTGATCAGGAACTGCGCACCAACGTTGCACAGGCGAACGCGGCCAACGAAGTAGACGACCTTTACAACGAAATTGAAGATGCGCGCGCAGGCGGCAGCACCTTCAAGGAAATTGCAGAGCGTTTCTCACTCGCCCTCTCACAGACACCTGACTTCGATGCATCAGGCAAAAATGAAGCTGGCGAAACAGTTACACTGCCACAAGCAGACGTTCTTGCAACTTCAGTATTCTCCACTGATGTGGGTGTAGAAAACGACCCGCTTGAAATCGGCCGCACCGGTCATCTTTGGTACGAAGTATCCGAAGTGAAACCATCTCGCGACAGAGAGCTCTCTGAAGTCGAGACGGCTGTAGTTGCGGACTGGACTGCAATGCGAACCGCTGACTTATTGGAAGAAAAGGCAAAAGCCCTTCTTGCTGATGTTCAGGCTGGCAAGTCCCTTACAGACATTGCCCTTGCTGAAGATCTTCAAACCAACGTGTCTCAGCCTTTTACACGTAACGGCGGAAACCCAAATCTATCAGGCTCAGCAATCACCGCAGCGTTCTCCGGCCCAACAGGCACAGCGGCGCAGGTTCCTGGCAACAACGAAGATCGCATTCTTCTTGTTCTGACAGACACCACAGCACCGGCCTTTATGACCGAATCAGAGAACGTAAAACGCATTGACCAGCAGCTTTCAGGCGCGTTGGAAGGCTCCCTGCTCAACCAGTTTGTTGCGCAACTGGAAAGCGCGGAAGGCGTGAAAGTTAATCAGGCACTCTTCGGCCAGTTGTCTGGTCTCGACCATCAATAGACAAATCTTTGTCGAAAATAGGCCCGTCACGCCCCTCGGCGTGGCGGGCTTTTGTTTATCTCCTAGACAGGCCTCCCAAAGCTATCTAATAGTTAGCCATTGAGCGCATTAAGGAATTACCTAAGAGATTGAGGGGGATTTTTCACCGTGAGCAATCTAAAAAATCTCATCGCAATAGCAGCTGACGGCAAAGCGCTGGATCGGGCTCAAGCCCGCGAGGCTTTCGAGATCATCATGTCTGGTGAAGCAACTCCAGCGCAAATCGGCGGGTTTTTGATGGCCCTTCGCATTCGCGGAGAAACCATTGACGAGATTTCTGCCGCCGTAGAAACAATGCGCGCCAAGATGATCCCGGTAGAAGCACCTACAAACGCCATCGACATTGTTGGAACTGGCGGGGATTCTTCCGGCTCCTACAACATTTCTACATGCACAGCGATCGTTGTTGCAGGCTGTGATGTAACAGTCGCCAAACACGGCAACCGCTCTCTCTCATCCAAATCAGGCTCTGCAGAGGCATTAGCTGAACTCGGTGTCAATCTGGACCTCAATGCAAATGGCATCAGTCACTGCATTAAGGAGGCTGGCATTGGCTTCATGTTCGCGCCCAACCACCACAAGGCGATGCGCCACGTGGGCCCAGCCCGTATTGAGCTTGGCACCAGAACCATCTTCAACATCCTCGGTCCACTCGCCAGCCCTGCAAGTGTAAAGCGCCAGATGACAGGTGTATTCGCGCAGCAATGGGTCGTGCCAATCGCCAACACCCTAAAGGAACTGGGTACCGAAAAGGCATGGATCGTAAACGGGTCTGACGGCATGGACGAAATCACCACAACAGGCTCGTCCTTCGTAGCCGAGTTGAAAGACGGCGTCATTAACACCTTTACGATTAATCCTGAAGATGCAGGCCTGCCGCTGGCTAGAGCTGCAGACCTGAAGGGCGGAGACCCGAAAGCCAACGCGCAAGCTTTGAGAGAAGTTCTGCAAGGCGCTAAAAATGCTTATCGCGATATCGTGCTATTCAACTCAGCAGCCTCTCTGATTGTCGCCGACAAAGTAACAGATCTGAAAGACGGAGTGGAAATGGCAGCCCATGCAATAGATTCTGGCAATGCCCTTTCCCGTCTGGATAGACTTGTAGAGGCATCCGATGCCGCAACTGCCGCCGCAATGAAACTTTAAGACCGTAGGCCCATGTCAGATATCCTAAAGAAAATAGAAGCTTACAAACGTGAAGAAATCGCAGCTGCAAAAGCGCGAACTTCACTTTCTGATCTCCAAAATGATGCAAAAGCTGCATCACCAACGCGCGGATTTGCAAACTCCTTAAAGGCAAAACACGCCAATGGCGATTATGCTCTCATTGCAGAGGTTAAAAAGGCGAGCCCTTCCAAAGGCCTCATTCGCGCAGACTTCAACCCACCGGTGCTAGCCAAAGCCTATGAAAACGGCGGAGCTGCATGTCTTTCCGTCCTGACAGATACCCCGTCATTTCAAGGTAAACCAGAATATTTGGTTGCATCACGCGAGGCCGTATCTCTGCCAGTGTTGCGCAAAGATTTCCTTTATGACACCTACCAGGTGTTTGAAGCACGCGCTTGGGGAGCCGATTGTATCCTCATCATTATGGCAGCTGTGGATGATGTTCTGGCCAAAGAGCTGGAATATACTGCATTCGAGCTCGGAATGGATGCACTCATTGAGGTGCATGACGAAGCTGAGCTGGAGCGTGCGCTGAAGCTCTCCTCGCCGCTCATAGGTATCAACAACCGCAACCTCAAGACTTTCGAAACCTCTCTGGAAACAAGTGAACGCCTCGCACCGCGGGTCCCCAAAGACAGGATCATCGTCGGCGAAAGCGGCCTGTTCACACCGCAAGACCTCTCCAGAATGAAAAACTCCGGCATCTCCACATTCCTCATCGGCGAAAGCCTGATGCGGCAGGATGATGTTGAAAGCGCAACCAAAGCGCTTCTGAAAAGATAATAAAAAAACTGGCTTCAATGTGGAGCCAACCTACTGATTTAAAACCCGTCCAGAGGCCCTTCCATGTCAGAACTTTCGCCAAAACTTACCCACCTTGATGAGAGCGGCGCGGCCCATATGGTCGATATTTCGGAGAAAGAAGTCACCACGCGTATAGCTCGCGCAGGTGGGCAGGTGAAGATGTTGCCTGAAACTCTGGACATGATCCTCTCTGGCAATGCCAAAAAAGGTGACGTGCTGGCAACCGCACGGATCGCTGGCATTATGGCAGCCAAGAAAACTCACGAGCTAATCCCACTATGTCATCCGCTGATGCTATCTAAGGTTCAGGTAGACTTCACACCAAACCCGAACCTACCGGGAATCGAAATTGAAGTCTTTGCAAAAGTTGCAGGCCAGACTGGCATTGAGATGGAAGCGCTGACAGCTGCGTCTGTTGCGTGTTTGACAATCTACGATATGGCCAAAGCGGTTGATCGTTCTATGGAAATCGGAGAAATCCGGCTTCTGGAGAAGAAGGGCGGCAAGTCCGGTCATTTCCTGGCTGAGGAGGATAACTCCTGATGAGCTTGATCAGCATTGACGACGCACTTGAACGCCTTTTGAAAGGCGTTGAGGCAACACAAACAGAGCATCTCCCTCTTCTGGAAGCTGGAGAACGAGTGCTCGCAGAAGATGTTGCAGCAACGAGAACACAACCTCCGTTTTCTGCTTCCGCTATGGATGGCTACGCGGTCAAAGCAGCCGATACCAGTGATCCCAACAGATCGCTGAAGGTGATAAGTGAGGTTGCAGCAGGTCATAGTTATGACGGAACGCTACAGCATGGTGAAGCTCTTCGCATATTTACGGGCGCTCCAGTTCCTGATGGCGTCGACGCCGTTTTGATGCAGGAAAATGCACGCCGCGACGGGGATAACCTCTTTTGCGAAGAAGCGGTCCCTGTTGGTAAGTTTATCCGCCCGGCTGGCCTGGACTTCAAAGAAGGTGAAGTCCTCCTCAAGCAAGGCGACATACTAGGCTTCCGCGAACTCGCCTTAGCTGGCGCTATGAATCATGCAACACTGCCGTTGCATAAAAAGCCACTGGTTGCGATCCTCGCTAATGGAGATGAACTGGTAGAACCCGGTGAGACGCCCGGCCCGAATCAAATCATCGCCTCCAACCAGGTCGGCATCGCCGAGTTTGTTCGCAGCCTTGGCGGAACACCGCTAATGCTTGGCATTGCACCCGATCAACCACAAGAAATCACCGCACGTGTGAAGCAAGCGATTGAGGCCAAGGCAGACGTTTTGGTGACACTTGGCGGCGCATCAGTTGGCGACCACGATCTCATTCAAGATGTGTTGGGCGCTGAAGGCATGGAACTTGGCTTTTGGCGTATTGCTATGCGTCCCGGTAAACCACTGATGGCAGGCTCCCTTGGACCAATGAAAGTCCTCGGCCTCCCCGGCAATCCTGTTTCAAGTTTGGTCTGCGCCCTCCTCTTCCTCGGTCCACTGCTGAATAAAATGCTCGGGCGAACCGTAACTCAAACAAATCAAAACGTTATCAAAGCGACGCTGACGGCAGCCCTCCCGGAAAACGACCTGCGTCAGGACTACTTACGTGCGCAGGTAACGACAGACGACCAAGGCAATCTCACAACAGAGCCGTTTGCAAAACAAGACTCCTCAATGCTGGCCCTGTTGGCAAAGGCAGATGCTTTAATCATTAGAAAACCACACGCTGCAGCTGCAAATGTGGGTGATCAGGTTGACCTTTTAAAACTACGCTAAGCCAATTGGTAATGAATGGGCAACCCATGTCCACTCACCCTTCAAAATCCAAATCCCCCAGTTCTTGCAGGGCCTAACTGCAACAAAGCCATTGCAGAACACAATGAGAACAGGTAGAGTACGTTCGTGTTTTGTCCTTCCAATCGCATAAGTTGAACACCATCAAGTTAATTTTGGAAGGCTAAGAGCGGACGGCCTGAACGCCGTTGGATATCAATTTGCGCAAATGATGAGCGAACGGGGATAAAAGATGCTTACACAGAAGCAACACGAGCTTTTGATGTTCATCCATCAACGCTTGAAAGAAGCAGGTGTTCCACCGTCTTTTGACGAGATGAAAGATGCGCTGGATCTCCGTTCTAAATCAGGCATCCACCGTCTGATCACAGCGCTGGAAGAACGCGGCTTCATCCGCCGTCTTCCAAACCGCGCAAGAGCTCTCGAGATCCTTAGGTTGCCTGATTCCATCGCACCAGGCTTAAAGCCAATAACCAAGGAAAAAGGCTTTGCACCTGAGGTGATTGAGGGATCTCTTGGCAAAAAGAGCACGAACCCACCGTCAGCTTTCCGACCACGATCACCTGACGAAGTTCCGACGCTGGAAATTCCGGTCATGGGCCGCATTGCTGCTGGCGTACCGATTGAAGCAATCCAGACGCAAAGCCACTCTATCGCGATGCCGGCTGACCTGTTGGGTCGCGGCGAACATTATGCCCTGGAAGTCAAAGGCGACTCCATGATTGACGCTGGCATCTACGACGGGGATACAGTGCTCATAAAACGGGGTGATGAAGCTGAGAACGGTGAAATTGTAGTCGCCCTTATCGATGATGAAGAAGCAACGTTGAAGCGCCTGCGCAAAAAAGGGGCCTCAGTCGCGTTGGAAGCGGCCAACCCCGCCTACGAAACTCGCATCTTCGGGCCGGGCCGGGTTCGCATTCAAGGCAAGATGACTGCGCTCTTCCGCCGCTATTAAGCCACTGACATCACCAGATACCTGCGGATTCCATGGTCTGCGCTGAGCTGCATAAGCCCAGCGCACTTTTTTTATGCGATGACCGGGCGGTCCTCTTGCTGTAAACCACACATAAGCTGAACCGCGCGTTTCCAGCATTTTCTGATCTATCACCAACTCAGCCTTACAAGATGCCGGGGCTTGAAACTGGGCAACGACAATTGTTGCCATATCACAATCTGATATCAGGCTTTCTGCACGCTTAGACTGCGCCAACATTAAAGGCGCAGTCGTTTTATCTTCATCCAATAAAACTGATCTCGAAAACACCTGCAGGATACAACCAGCCTTATCACAGCGTCGGTCCTTTGCTCTGGCCTTATGAGCCTTGAATGCCTGAGAAGGCACTCCTCCTGCCTTCAGCAGGCTGCTAGACGTAAATGACAGTCTTGATGATGTGAGTCGCAATGTCCCATCCGCATCATAAAACGCAATGTGCATTCCTGTTTCCGTCACAATGAGATCAGGTGCGCTGTAGATCAGAAAACAAAAGACAGCTCCCGCAAAGCTAGGGAAAGCAAACCACTTCAAGCAAAATGGCAAAAGACATAATCCGAGTATAGCGAGGATTATGAGCCAGTACCCGAGCTCACTTGCAACACCAATACCACTTTGCCCTTCACTGAGTGAGCTCACCCAGTACGCAGCCTTCAAAACGAGCTGCAATCCCGCTTCCATGCCGTGCAGAAAAAACGCTTCGGCCCCAACAGGAATTGCCAGCAAACTTAGTAAGCCAAGGGGCATAACCACAAAGGTCACAAGTGGCATGGCGAGGATATTTCCCAGTAATCCATAGGGCGCAACTTGCTCAAAATGCATCGCGGCAAGCGGTGCTGTCGCCAATCCCGCAACCAGTGAGGTAAATGCGCAAGCTACCAACCACCGGGAAGATCTCCTCAGAAAGCCTTGAAAACCAACAGGATTTCTATTGGCAGTTGCCCCATCAATAGGCTTTAATCGGTCTTTCACAAAAGTATAAGCAGCGAGTAACGCTAAAACTGCGATGAACGACATCTGGAACCCTGGCGCTAAAACCTCCTCCGGCGCCAAGCTAAGCAACACCAGACAGGCCAGCGCCAGCCCGCGCATACTTAGCGCCCGCCGTCCCAGCAACCCAGCGCATAAAACCAGAACCGCCATGAGAAAAGCCCGCTGCGTTGCAACCGAAGCCCCTGATAATCCGAGATAAACGATTGCAGCCATCAAGGCAGCCAAAGTGCTGTAAGCGTGAATATGCCCGCGCAATGCTAAAGTGGAACTGAGGGATAACAGCAGCCGCGACGCAAGAAACACAAGCGATGTAACAAGGCCCATATGCATGCCCGAGATAGCGAGGACGTGAGCTAATCCTGCTTGTCGGAGAGCGCTCTTATCGATTTTGGAAAGATAGTCCCGTTTCCCCACCAGCAACGCCACCGCAAAGGCACTTTCAGGGCTGTAATCCAACACTTTGCGGATGCGTTGTGCGATGCTGATCCGTACACTCTCAATCACGCCCACAAACCCTATCCCCTCAGGATTGGCAGAAACGACGGGCCGTGAGAGCGCATATCCAACTGCACCAATTCCATCAAAAAACGCTGTGCGAGCAAAATCGTAGCTTCCAGGACGCACCACCCCGCCAGGTGGTAACAACCGCGCTTTCAAAACGATGTTATCCCCCAGAGAAGGCGCAGTTTTCATCCCCTTAATGCTGAGACGGATCAAAAAGGTAAAACGAGTTGTTCCCTTTTCAGGTGAACCAACTGAAGGCCGCAACACGACAGAATAGGAGTTATTACCGGACTGCTTCACAGCGGTGATAACACCTTCTACCTTACGCGTCACGGGTCGCTCCAAGCGCTCCGTTTGCAACCATTCCACACGCAAATCAGCAAGGAAAAATCCAGCGGAAAAGAACAGAAGTGCCAACAAACCGTAATGAGCTTTCCTCGCATACCGTGCTCGAAACACCAGCAGAACCAGTGCAATAAAGGGTATTACGCTCAATAGACCCCACGGCTCTGCAGGCAGGGAAAAATAGCAAAGCACACCTGCAAGGTGGCAAAGCGCATACCACACAATACCTTGCCCCCTATCCCAATCCTGCACAAAGGCCGCACGGGCATAACTGCCGGCAGCAGCCCAATCCGGATGAAGAACAAACATCCAACCCTGCTGAAGCCAGCCCTTCAAGTGCCCAACAGCTTGATATAAGTACGAGCTAAACGGTTGGTATTGCTCACAAACCACATCACTTGCGTCGCTATGTGAGTTCTCTGCGTTTTTTGGCAAAAAATTGCGTTGTTTTGACACTTGGTCATCTGCAATAAAATCCCCGGCAGAGGGACCAGCAAAAATCTTATCCTCCTCCACGCACAGTTCGCCTATTCTGATAGCACCACCACCAGATTGCGACTTGCCTGAGGATGATTGCCCCTCGTGCACCCTAAGCCCCTTTCTGCCTCTTGGGAGAAACCCCACGCTATGGTACACAGCCAGAAGAGATACGGCGCCCCGTCGTAATTACCCCAAATTTATCTATGTAACCTGCGAGATTTCTGATTAGGCCTATGACCAAAAACGTCGTTACGCGCTTTGCGCCCTCCCCAACTGGCTACCTTCATATTGGTGGCGCCCGTACAGCTCTATTCAACTGGCTCTATGCTAAGCGCCATGGTGGCAAAATGCTGCTGCGCATTGAAGACACTGACCGCTCACGCTCCTCCGAAGAGGCGGTTGATGCGCTGCTGGACGGCTTGACATGGCTGGGCATGGACTGGGACGGCGAGCCGATTTCTCAGTACGGCAATGCAGACCGTCACCGCGAAGTTGCTGAGCAGATGGTGAAGGATGGCACTGCCTACTACTGCTACAGCACACCTGAAGAAGTGAATGCGATGCGTGAAAAAGCGCGCGCTGAAAGCCGCCCGCCGCGTTACGACGGCACATGGCGTGAGCGCGATGCATCACAGGCACCTGCTGGCATCTCTCCGGCAGTTCGCTTGAAGGCTCCACAGGATGGCGAAACCATCGTGCAGGATGAAGTTCAAGGCACCGTAAAGTTCCCTAACAAAGACATGGACGATCTGGTCCTGCTGCGCTCTGACGGCAATCCAACCTACATGTTGGCTGTGGTGGTCGATGATCACGACATGGGCGTGACCCATATTGTGCGCGGTGATGACCACCTCACCAACGCAGCGCGTCAGGCTCTCATCTACAACGCCCTGAACTGGGAAGTGCCAGTCATGGCGCATATCCCGCTGATCTACGGACCAGACGGCGCAAAACTTTCCAAACGCCACGGCGCAATTGGCGCAGAAGCTTACCGTGCAATGGGTTACTTGCCGTCTGCTATGCGCAATTACCTTGCACGCCTTGGCTGGTCTCATGGAGATGATGAGATCTTCTCTACTGAGCAGATGATCGAGTGGTTTGGTTTTGACGCGATTGGTAAATCCCCATCCCGCTTCGATTTCAAAAAACTGGAAAACCTGAACGCCCATTACATGCGCTCTGAGGGTGATGACAGTCTGATGAAAGACTTCCTCGTCTACCTGATGGACGTAGAAGGCGGCATGGATGTCATGCGGTGGATTTCAGGCGATGGGAACATTGACAAGTTGGTTGCAGCCCTCCCGGGTCTCAAAGAGCGTGCAAAGACACTTGTAGAACTACAAGAGTCCGCTAGATATCTTTGGGTGCAACGCCCACTGGATCTCGATGAAAAAGCCGAAAAACTACTTTCTGAGGAAGCGCGTGCTGTTCTTGGAAAAGTGCTTCCAAAACTGGAGTCTCTTGAAGAATGGACTGCCCAAACAACTGATGCTGCAGTGCGGGAAGTTGCCGAAGCAGAAGAACTAAAGCTCGGTAAAGTTGCTCAGCCATTGCGCGCTGCACTCACAGGTCGTGGCACATCCCCAGGCATCTTTGATGTGCTCGAAGTTCTCGGAAAAGAAGAATCTTGCGCACGAATTCGTGATTTCGCAGCATAATCCGCTGAATTAAAAAAGAAACTACCGCTACAAGACTTAGCCATTCGTAGCGGTAGTTACACTTATAACTAAAAGCCGTGGTTGCGAGCGCTTGCGACATCGCGTCAAATGAGATAGGCAGTTTCACGACAACACTCTCCTCCGGGCGGAAACGTCAGTTCATGCGGTGTATTCACTTGTACACAAATGGAACTCATATCGCATGAGGAGATACAACATGGGGGTTGCCTTGATATGAGCGACAAAACAGCGAAACTGACTATCGGAACACAGAGCTGGGATTTTAATATCAGCTCCGGATCCATAGGCCCTGATGTCATAGACATCGGATCGCTATACAAAGAAACAGGCCAGTTCACTCTGGATCCAGGTTTCACGTCCACTGCCTCATGCGAATCCAAGATCACCTACATCGATGGTGACAAGGGGACGCTTCTGTACCGTGGCTATCCGATTGAACAGCTCGCCGAACATGGCGACTTTCTGGAATCCTGCTACCTGCTGCTGTACGGCGAATTGCCATCACGCGCAGAAAAGGATGATTTCGTACATCGTGTGACCTATCACACAATGATCCACGATCAGATGAGCTCTTTCTTCAAGGGTTATCGCCGTGACGCCCACCCAATGGCAGTCATGACCGGTACCGTTGGAGCAATGTCTTCTTTCTACCATGACAGCACCGACATCTCCGATCCACATCTGCGCATGGTTGCATCCCTGCGTATGATCGCGAAGATGCCAACAATCGCTGCCATGGCCTATAAATACCACGTTGGTCAGCCGTTCGTTTACCCAAGAAACGATCTGGATTATGCATCCAACTTCCTGCACATGTGCTTTGCGGTTCCATGTGAAGAATACAAGGTAAACCCGGTTCTGGCGCGCGCTATGGACCGTATCTTTATCCTTCATGCAGACCACGAGCAGAATGCGTCCACATCCACAGTCCGTCTGGCTGGTTCCTCAGGTGCTAACCCGTTTGCATGTATTGCAGCTGGTATTGCATGTCTGTGGGGGCCATCTCACGGCGGTGCGAATGAGGCAGCTCTCAACATGCTCTCCGAAATCGGTACTGTTGACCGTATTCCTGAGTACGTTGCACGTGCAAAAGACAAAAATGATCCATTCCGCCTCATGGGCTTTGGTCACCGCGTCTACAAAAACTATGATCCACGCGCACGCATCATGCAGAAAACCTGTCATGAAGTACTCGCAGAGCTGGGTCACCAGGACGATCCGCTTCTGGAAGTTGCAATGGAGCTGGAAAAGATTGCTCTTAACGATCCTTACTTCGTTGAGAAAAAACTTTACCCGAACATTGACTTCTACTCCGGTATCACTCTGCGTGCACTGGGCTTCCCAACCACCATGTTCACAGTGCTCTTCGCACTGGCACGGACTGTCGGTTGGATCGCACAGTGGAAGGAAATGATTGAAGATCCTTCCCAGCGCATCGGTCGCCCGCGTCAGCTGTACACTGGTTATCCATCCCGCGATTACCAGCCTATCGACCAGCGTCGTTAAGCCGAGAAGACATTTTGATCTGAAAAAGGAGGCATTTGCCTCCTTTTTTATTTGAAATCGCAGCATTCCAATCAGCTCGTATAAACCATACTACCGATTTGCCCTGTTCCTGACACGCCAGATCCATAAACTTTATCTTTGGCTATCCGTTCAATAAAACCAGGAACGACGCCCAATATAAGGAAGTATGTATGCGCCTGATGTCCATCCCATCCCTCACTGCCATAACCCTTTGCACCCTTAGCACCCTTAGCATTCTGCCCCCAGCATCTGCCCAGGCAAATCACGGAGACTCGCGAGATGTCATTTTTGCAGGGCTGGCCATGCAGGACGGCTCATCAGACAACACCATTTGCACAGCGCGTTACGGAGACGGCTACATGGTCACGCCTTCTAAAGAAGCTCCAACGCGCATCTTCACCAGTGACAAAGGGCATACGGTCACCTTGGTGGACAGAAGTGAAATTATGGGTCAGGGTATTTACGCAGAACACGACAGGTTTTTGATGACATTCCCCAATGAGGGAGATGCGAAAATTGAGGTCACACAATTCGTGACAGGCTTAACGGGCGCACATTCCTACAGCGGCGTCTTCACAGTGCGTATTCCGGAGCATCCGGCCACCGATTCCGGAACATCCGGCCACCCCTTGTTTGGCGGCTGCGAGGCCTGAGTTTTGATTATCAGTTTTGGGTGCTTTCGTCACCTGTTTTGAGTTTGTTTTTTCGCATGCTCTGTCCCTCGAGTTGGACGCGGTAAGCGTTGTGTATGAGGCGGTCGAGGATGGCATCAGCGAAGGTGGGTTCGCCGATCACATCATGCCATGCGTCGGTGGGCAATTGGCTTGTGATCAGAATTGATCCAGCGTCGTATCGATCTTCAACGATTTCCATCATGTCACGTCGTTGGCTGGCGTTGAGACGCTCCGGCCCCCAGTCGTCCAAGATCAGCAGTTGGGTTTTGGTCAGCGCTTTAAACACCCGTGGGAAACGCCCGTCCCCATGGGCCAGTTCGAGTTCATCAAAGAGGCGTGACATACGTTTATAGAGCACGGTAACGCCATCACGGCAGGCGGCTTGCGCCAAAGCGCAGGCCAGCCAGGTTTTGCCGACCCCGCAGGGGCCTGTAATCATCAGATTGCGTTTGTCTTTGATCCAGCGCCCAGTCAGTATCTGCTGGAACAGAGCTTTGTCGAGGCCACGCCGTGTTTTGTAATCAACGTCCTCAGGGGCAGCACCGACATGGCGCAATTTTGCTGCGCGCATGCGGCTCTCGAACCGCTTGGTCTCACGGCTGGCTGTCTCGCGATCAATGAGTAGTCCCAGCCATTCAGCATGGGTAAGCCCGGCAGTGCCGTCTTGAGATTGCATCTCGGTGAAGGCTTCTGCCATACCGTCGAGCCTAAGTGTTTTGAGCTGATCCAGCGTTGGGTGATCAAGCATATCTGGTCCTTTTCAATGGAAGTAATCCGCGCCACGGATATTGGGATGTGTGATTGCAGGCTCTTCCGTGGCACGGGTTCGAGGTTTGCGATCCAGACCATTTTTCAAAATGGAATGCAGCGATGTGTAGGAATGTGCGTTGATCTCAAGCGCGCGTTCGCAGGCGGCATCCAGACGACCCGAGCCGAAGGCTTTGGCTAGTTTGATCACGCCAAGGCAGCTGCGATATCCCTGCTCAGGGTGCTGCCGCTTGCGCATGATCACACCGACAAATACTTCGACATTTGCGCCGATCCGCGCGGCTTTTTGTCGGATACGCTCTGGTGTCCAGTCTTCACGGAACCGGTGGTGCGCGGGCATGTGATCACGGTGCGTGGAATGTTGGTGGTTGCCACAGGTTCTGGCGTGCGAAGCCACTCTTTGCCCTTTAAAATAGACCTCTACCGTACGTGCGGTGATCCGTGCCCATAGCTTTTGTTTTAGCAATTGATGGGGTACCGAGTAATAGTGACGGCCAATATCAACATGGTAATCAAAACCTGCGCGGCACTGCTTCCATTCGGCATATACGTATGGTTCAATCGGCAACGGCTTCAGCGCTGACCGATCCAGGCGTTCGAACAAATCACGGCGGCTGGCACCTAGATGACGACTGACCTTGCCGTTGAGCTGATCCAGAAGTGGGCGAATCGCAGCGTTCACCTCATCAAGGCCAAAGAACCGCTGATTGCGCAGCCGCGCCAAAATCCAGCGCTCAGCTATCAGAACTGCGCCTTCCACCTTCGCCTTATCTTTGGGTTTACGCGGACGGGCTGGAACAATCGCCGTATCGTAATGGTTGGCCATATCGCCATAGGTGCGGTTGATCGCCGGATCATAAAAACAGGCCTTGGTAACACCCGCCTTAAGATTGTCCGGTACCAGTTGTGCGGCCACGCCGCCGAAGAACTCAAACGCCCTGACATTACTGGATATCCAATCAGGCAGGCTCTGCGTCCAACTGGCTTCAACATAAGTGTAACTGGAGGCCCCCAAGGTGGCGACAAAGATTTGTGCCGTGCGCACCTTGCCGGACTTTGGGCAAACCACATCCACGGTCTGACCCGCATAATCGAGAAACAGACGCTCGCCCGCAGGATGACACTGGCGCATCACCGGCGACAGCTTACCTGACCAACGGGTGTAAAGTTCACAGTACCGGCTATAGCCAAAGCCGTCAGGATGAACCGCCCGGTACTCTTCCCAAAGCAACAACAGCGTCACACCCTTGCGCCGCAACTCGGCATGAACATACACCCAGTCAGGGTGAGGAACGGCGAGGCGCACTTCGCTGGGAGAATGAGAGAACAAACGGCGCTCAAGTTCCACATCAGACAGATCGGCAGGCAGCGGCCAACGCAGACCTTCCTGATCAGCGCGCCGGAAATACTCCGATATCGTTGCACGTCCAAGTGACAGACTCCGCGCCACCTGACGTCCTGAAAATCCATCCCCTCGAAGCCGCAAAGCTTCCCGTATCTTCCGCATTGGCAATCTCTTCATAAAGGCTCTTTCCAGCTCAAAAAGAACGGAACAGTAGCCTGCTACAGATCGCCTCGCAGCTAGATAAACAGTTGCAAATTAGGGGGTGGCCGGATGTTCCGGAATCGGTGGCCGGATGCTATCGGAATCGGTGGCCGGATGGCCCCGGAATACGCATCACAGACGGCACATGCACAGGCAGAGTGACTATTAGCCCAAGGACCGACGAGTAGATACGGAAGAAGCCTCGTCATTCAAAACGAATTAGGCAGCTCTCTGCCTACGTATTCTCAGCGCATCGCCAAGGCGAAGGAAGAGGCTATCGGTTTGAAAAGGAAGTTTTAATGCCCCTTTTAACACTTCGTCATTCAAGTCTGGCCATCGCGCTGACATTTGGACTATCACTGCCTGCTGACAGCCAACTTATTCATGGCGACACCTTGCCAAACCCATTTGCAGACGCAAAACGCCTCTTTAGCACCAGAAAAATCACGATTCAAAACCTCACAGTACTCAATGACACAACCAACATTTCGTTTTGCAAAGCACGTTATGGGAGCGAATATAATATTTTCCCAGCGCCCAATGGGCTCAAAGGGTATTTTGTAAGTGACAAAGGTCATCGCTTTTTTTTGTACACACGAAGTGAACTCAGAGGGGAAGGCATTTACGCAGAACATTCCCGCGTTCTCATAAATTTCCCAAATAAACCTGATGAAGAGGTTGAAGTCACCCAGTTTGTAGCGGGCTTCACAGATTCAAAAATATTCAGCGGCGTTTTTTCCGATGGAACCTGCTCTGGCAGATTTTCTGTTGTCGCTGCCAGATAAAACGCTCTTTGAATATACTATAATCAGCTCAATCCAGCGAATTGGCTTTCAGACTTCACAGAGAATGCGACAAAAAACTAATCAGATTTAAAGCGGCAATAACCTGCAACACAATATTCACGCTAAACAAAATCGAGATGCAAACAGAAGAATTACGTTAAGGCAGGGCGATTACCTTTTCATAGGACATAAAGCCAAAACAAGAAACGAATGGTGGCACCCCAATGAAAATTATCCTTTGTGCAGCAGTTAGCCTAGGTGCAATTGCATATGCTGGCAGCGCAGCGCTAGCGGACGGTCACACTTTAGGCGCTGATAACAACTCAGTAACCTTCTCAGAAATATCTCTGGCGGATGGCAGCCCGGATGATGGCACCTGTGAAAAACGCTATGGAACTGGTTACAAAACCGCAGACAGCCCAAACACAACAGCAGACAACCCAAAGAAAACGACTGAGGAGGGTCATGACATCGTGATCTCCTCCACTGGCGGCACCATTGGTGATGGCATTCTCTCAATTGAAAATGAGTACGAAATCATTTTCCCCAGTGATGAGAAAAAAGAGGCGGTGGACGTAAAAATGTTCGCAACCGGCCTGATCGGCAGCGGCACAGCCTCTGGAGTATTCTCGGATGGCACTTGCCGCGGAGAAGTGACTATTCAGGCGGCAGGTTCATAGCGGCCTGATACAAATCGGAGTTTGTCAAAGGGTCGAAATCAACGGGTCTTTGGCAAGGCAATAGCCGCCAAACACAGCTTCACCGTAGACAAAGTTCCCAATAATTTAGGTTTGAGTCATCCGTGACTGACTTGATACCAAACTGGCAGTAATTTCCTCATGAAAACAGCCCTCTGCACAATCATCCTCCTCATGGCCCTGGCCTACGCAACAACATCTGCACACGCGATCGGCAAACGGCTCGGCCCCGGAGACAAAACGGTGACCTTCTCCAATCTTTCCATGGCGGACGGAAGTCCGGACGATGGCACATGCGAAAAACGCTATGGGACCGGCTTCAAAACACAAGATCACCCAGATTCAACAGCCGAGACTGTCAGACGTTTAACGGATAAAGGCCACGATATTTTGGTAACCTCGAAAAATGGTAATGTAACTGGCGGAGTTTTCTTCATTGAAACAGAATACGTCATCATTTTCTCTGGTGAAGAAAACAAGGGTCCAATTGATGTAAAAATGGCAGCAACAGGACTAATTGGCGCAAAAGAGGCCTCCGGTGTATTTTCTGATGAGACTTGCCGCGGTAACATCTTACTTCAGGCACCGAACTCATAAAGCCCCCTCCAACGCACAATTAAAAAGACCCTAACCCCCCGGGTCTTTTTGCATCGTCAGTTAAAGTAACGCTTTAAGTTGCAAATGACTCATCGTTTTCAGCAGATTATCCGATTCAGGTGAATCATTTCATGAGCCTAAATTACGACACCAGCCGTCTCGAGAATAACCCGAGCCGCTTCCCCCGCCTGACTTTCACCCGCTGGCAAACGCATTCTCTCATCAATCTGTGAAAAGGCATTCAACTGGGCCCTGCGCTCTGGACTATCTTGTAGCAACGCCAAAACAGACGCGCTAAGAGCCTCAGGTGTCGCCTCATCCTCAAGGAACTCTGGAATGGAACTATCCCCCAACACCAGATTGGGCAGCACCATCGAATTTACTGAAACAAACTTGATAATTTTGTTGATCTGATTCAAGCGGCGGAAGAACCAATCCAGCTTGTAGGCTACCGTCATCGGCACACCCGCAATTGCCAGCTCCAGCGTCACAGTTCCACTCGCAGCAAGTGCGGCATTGGCCGCTCGGAAGGCTGCAAATTTTTCTGCTTCGCCCGTAACGATACGCGGCTGAATAGCCCAGGACTTCACGCCATCCCGAATACGCGCTTCCTGATGCGGCACCGCGGGAATAATGACGTCCACATCCGGGTCTTGCGCGCACACCAACTCAATTGTCTTCCCAAACGGCTCCAACAACCGGGTAACTTCGCTCCCACGCGACCCCGGAAGCACCACAAGCTGCTTTTTGCCAGCACCCAATTCAGCACGCTCACCGGCAGCAGGACGCAAATCAGAAAGTCGCTCAATCAGCGGATGCCCCACATAAGCACAGGGTGGACCTCCAAGGCGCTTGTGCATCTCAGGTTCAAACGGCAGAAGTGCCAGAACCTGATCCACATAGAAGGTCATTTTTTTGGCACGCCCCGGACGCCACGCCCAAACAGAGGGACTGACATAATCCACGATAGGAATATGGGGGGCTTTCTTACGAACACGTTTGGCGACATTGTGCGTAAAATCAGGAGAGTCAATGATGAGCAGTAAATCAGGCTGCTCCGCAACCACCGCATCCACACTCTGATAAACCCGTTTAATGATGGTCGGAAGACGCTCAAGGACAGCAGTAACGCCCATAACCGCGATTTCTTGGAGCGGGAAAATCGAGTTCACACCCAGCTTCGCCATCCGCTCGCCGCCAACACCACAAACCTGCAACCGGTCGCCAAGGAGCGCCCGTAAAGACTTGATGACCTCTGCGCCGAGCTGGTCCCCAGACTCTTCTCCAACCACAAAGAAGAGTTTGAACGGTTTTGTGTTCTCCAACTCTGCCATACCCTAGCCCTCGTCCGCGTCAAACACTTCTGTGCGCGTGCAGCCATAAAGAAACACGCCAAGATCATTGCAAAGGCGCTCAACTTCTTCCCGATGAGCAATCAACACACGACCAGCTTCCACGCACACACCACTCAACTGCGCTTCTGCGGCTTTTTGAATGGTTTGTGGGCCGACAGTTGGCATATCAAGGCGAAGGTCTTGCTGCGGCTTAGAGCATTTCACAAGCACTCCAGCAGCACCTTTGGAGCGGACACGGCCATTGGCACGCAGAGCAGTGATGCGCTCCAGCATTGCATCTGTACCTTCAGCACCTTCAACGGCAACAACACGGGCATTAACGGCAACAGCCCCCTGCCCAATATCCAGTCGCCCAACCGCATCAACAGCTATAATCGCCAGATCCATGTCATTCATAGCATTTTTGTCAGGCGCAGGTCCGGCCAAATGGCCCGGATTTGCAACCAGATCTGGAGCAACTTCATGAGCACCAACCAAGCAGAAACCCTCTCTTTTAAAAATTCCAGCAACCTTTGCCAGCAGATGATCATCCCCGCCAACAACAGCGGCAATAATACGGGGTAATCGCCACATCGTCCCAAAATCACCAAGGATGGAAGTAAAATCAGGGCGCTTTTGCACCGAACCAATCAACACAACATCCCGGACATCCCTGGATTTCAGCGTAGTAAACAACTTACCGATCTGCCCCCAACCAAGTTCCACAGGGTCAAACGCAAAAAGGGAAGCATCTGCCTCCCCCTTAATAGCGATGGTAACCACATCGCGGCCCTGTGCCATAGCTGAACGGATAACCAACTCTGGTAAATCGCCACCACCGGCGATCACAGCAATAGGAGCCTGTTTCCTCATGACTTCAAAACAGACCCTTATTCACCAGTTTTCCGCGGCGTGCAGAAGCGGCGATCTTCGCCATCCAGCATAAAGCTTGTCATGGTCTGAACACCATTAAACTGCGCATATTGTTCTTGAGCGGCCTCGGCGCGAGAACGCAAGGTCCCCTCCTCACCATTAAACACGGCTTTATAAGCACCGCGTAACGCATGAATTTCATCACGAGGGAAATTACGGCGCTTAAGACCAATAAGGTTCAGACCAGCAAGGCGTGCGCGATCTCCCAAAACGGACCCGTATGGGATGACATCAAATTCAACACCAGTTAAACCGCCAATAATGGCGTGAGCCCCGACACGGCGCCACTGAATAACAGCAGAAAGGCCGCCAATAATGACGAAATCCTGAATTTCAACATGACCCGCTAACGTCGCATTATTGGCAAGAATGACATTATCGCCAACAAGACAATCATGCCCAACATGCGTACCCGCCATGAACAACCCATTATTGCCAACGCGGGTAACACCGCCGCCGCCAACTGTACCAGGATGCATGGTCGCGTGTTCGCGGATCTTGTTATCAACGCCAATTTCCAAAAGCGTATCTTCACCGGCGTATTTTTGGTCCTGCGGCGCCTGCCCCAGACAGGCGAACGGGAAAATTTTGGTACGAGCACCTATAGATGTCCGGCCAGCAATCACCACATGGGAAACCAGCTCGACTTCATCGCCAAGAGTAACCTTGGGCCCCACCATGCAGAACGGACCGATCTTGACATTTTTTCCAAGTACGGCCCCATCCTCGATAACTGCGGTAGGATGAATCTGTTGCATCAATGACCTCAATTTGCAGCATCTGAATCGACAAGCATTGCGCTGATTTCAGCTTCAGCAACCTTCCGACCATCAACCAGTGCAACGGCCTCAAACTTCCAGATCGTCGCACGATTTCGTATTTTCTTCACATGGAAGCGAACCTGATCACCAGGTACAACAGGCTTGCGGAACTTACATTTATCAATGGTCATAAAGTAAACCAATGACGGCGCACCATTTTTATGGCGGGCATTGATACAAATCGCACCGGCAGTCTGAGCCATCGCTTCAATCAAAAGCACACCCGGCATAACAGGTTGACCAGGGAAGTGTCCCTGAAAATGTGGCTCATTGATTGTCACGTTCTTAACACCAACACCAGAATTATCACCGTCTATATCTACGATGCGGTCAATCATCAAAAACGGATAGCGGTGTGGCAGCAGCTCCATGACACGCATGATATCTGCACTTTCCAGTGTTTTTGCTTCTACTTCATTCATATCTCTGCCTCAGTAAAATTGGGAAGGCCGGGCGCATAGTCTGCAATTTGCGAAGCACTACGACATTCGTTTCCGCCGGCCAATCTAACCAAAGTTAAGTATCGGGATATCTCCCGGATTTAATTTTCTTTTTTCTCAAGGCCTTGTTTTGCAAGGCGCTTAAGCATGGTCACTTCTTTAAACCATTCGCGGATAGGCCGCGCAGGCACACCACCATACCGTCCGCCTGGAGCAAGGTCTTCATGCACTGCGCTTACGCCTGCAATTTGCGCGCCCATACCCACGCGTACGTGGCCGGAGACACCAGACTTCCCGCCCATAGCGACATAATCTTCAAGAACAGCGCTGCCAGCAATACCGACTTGTGAGACAAGAACACAGTGTTTACCGATATTAACGTTATGGCCAATCTGAACCTGATTATCAATCTTTGTGCCGTCTCCCACGATCGTATCGCGGTTTGCACCCCGGTCGACGCAGGACCCAGATCCAATCTCCACATCATTGCCAATGACAACGCGGCCGAGCTGTGGCACTTTGATATGCCCGCCTGCCCCCATTGCAAAACCAAAACCATCCTGCCCCAAACTCACATTAGGATGGATGATGACACGTTCACCAAGGATACTATGCTGTACGCTGGAGCCAGCGCCAATAGAGCAATTTTCACCCAACTGACATTTGGAGGCAATAACTGCATTAGCCCCAATAACTGATCCAGCTCCGATCACAACATCGCGGCCAATGACGGCACCTGCATCAACAACCACACCTGCGCCAAGTCGCGCACTGGCATCCACATGCGCTTGAGCACTGATGCCGCTTTCCCCTGTTGCTGAGAGTGGTCGCATAGCGAAAGGATAAAGTTGAGCCAGAACCTGAGCCAGAGAGCGGTAGGGCTCTTTAGCCAACAGCGGCACGATCCCCGCAGGAATCTTATCCAGGTGCTTTTTGCTGACCAGACAGGCTGTTGCTTTTGTCCCGTCCAATTGGTCGAGGTACTTCGGGTTATCAATAAACACCAAGGCCCCCTCGAAACCATCGTCAAGAGGTGCAACACCGGAAATCAGAAGAGAGCTGTCACCGCGAACAATCTCGGCCCCTGCCCACTCAGCAATTTGCTTTATTGTTACTTTCTGAGCATCAGGGAAGAAAGGCAGGTTACTATCAGATAGGCTGGTTGGTTTTGTCATAGGGTCCTACAAAAAAAAACGGCCGCCGAGGGTATCGGCGACCGATTATAGTCAATTTTTGACAGGATCAGAAGCTAGTACCGCCACTGAGCTTAAATACCTGCGTTTCATCAACATCGTTTTTAAGCAAAGGCCATGCAAAGTCAGCACGCAACGGACCGAATGGAGACTGCCAAAGCACCCCGAAGCCAACGGAGGCACGCAACTCAAAGTCTTCAGACTGGATCTTACTCGCGATCCCGCTAGTAGGATTTGTAATCGCGTTGGCTAGATCGCCATCAACACCCCACAAAGAACCAGCGTCAGCAAAGACTGCACCGGACAAGCCGAGCTCTTCAGGGAAGACTGGGAATGGGAATTGACCTTCAACAGTACCAGCTACGTAGTATTTACCGCCCAGAGCATCCCCGCCCGTAACATCACGCGGGCCGTACCCGTTAGACGCAAAGCCGCGAATACGTTCAGGTGATCCCTGGAACTGATCAGTAACACGCAGGCGATTGCCGATAGATTCGATGTAACCAGCAGACCCTTTCACGAAGCCAACAAGACCCCATTCTGGGTACAACTCCTGGAAGCCACTCGCCTTAAGCTGACCACGAAGAAACTGAGACTCTCCACCGAGACCAGCAACTTCTTGCTCGATAGTTGCAAGGTAACCATCACGCGGATTCTGGTTGTTATCCAGAGTATTGTAAACCAACGACAAGCCAGCCAGAGAAGTCGTATATTGCCCCAACGAGTCACAAACACCGAGAGAAACACCAACAGCACAATTGTTGATACCAGTGGAGTCACTCCGTGACAAATCACGTTGGTAGAGCTTGTAGAACAGGTTCAGCGTCAACTCGTCTTCACGAAGTGGAAGACCGAAGTTGATAGCGCCACCAGTTGTCTGCTCTTCGTAAGCACGGGAGCTGTTCTGATCGTATACGCGCCGGTAAACATCCAGACCTGCAGAGATACGGCGACCCATAAAGAACGGTTCAACGAATTTGAATTCGTACTTCTGGTTATCAGTACCGCCACCAACCGCAGCTTTCAAATATTGACCACGACCAAGGAAGTTGCGTTCCGTGATAGAGATATCACCGATAACACCGTCCGAGGTAGAGTAGCCAACACCGAAGGAAACTTCACCAGTTGGCTGTTCCTCAACATCAACATTGATAACCACGCGATCAGGAGCACTGCCCTGCTGACGGGTTATGCGAACGCTCTGGAAGTAACGCGTATTCTGGAGACGGCGCTCAGCTTTATCCAAAAGAATGCGGTTGTAAGCATCCCCTTCAGCCAGATCAAATTCACGGCGGATCACGTATTCACGTGTACGATCATTACCACGAACGTTGATGCGCTCCACGTAAACACGAGGACCTTCTTCAATCAGGTAAGTGATTGAAACGGTCTTATTCTCGTAATCACGTTCACCACGTGGGCGAACCTGTGCGAAGGCATAGCCAGCTTTAGAAACTTCAAGCGTCAGATCTTCAAGCGTCTTTTCAACTTCAAGGGAATTATAAGTCTCACCAGAGTTGGTGCGCAGGAATTTACGCATCACTTCAGGATCGATAGCAGACAAAGAAGTATCGATTTCGATATCACCGAATTCGTACCGCTCGCCCTCATCCACAGTGAATGTCACGTAGAAGATGTTCTGCTCACGATCGAGATCTGCAACAGCGGAGACAACGCGGAAATCCGCATAGCCTTTCTGATAGTAGAACTGACGAAGGGATTCCTGATCAACTTCGATACGATCAGGATCATAAACATCGGTTGTACGCAACCAACCTAGGAACCCACTCTCACGTGTCTGAACTTGCTCGCGAAGATACCCATCGGAGAATGCCTGGTTTCCAATAAAGGAAACGCGCGCAACGCCTGTCTTTTCGCCTTCTTCGATCTCAAAAACCAGATCGGCGCGATTATTCGCGCGTTCGATGATTTTCGGCTCCACAGAAGCGCGGTAACGACCTGAACGACGGTAAGCTTCCAGAAGATTCTGCGCATCGGACTGAACACGCGCACGTGTCAGCATAGAACGCTCAGAAGAACGGACAACAGACTGCAAAGCCTGGTCATTGAGCCGTTTGTTACCCTCAAAGGAGATCTTACCGATGACTGGGTTTTCTTTGACGTCAACAACAAGAGTGCCGCCGCGCTGATCAATGGCAACATCTGCAAACAAGCCAGTCGCATAAAGCGTAGTCAGGCTCTCATCGATATCAACCGCAGAAAATGACTTCCCAGGACGAATTGTCAGGTAATTGCGAACTGTTTCGTCTTCAATACGGGTAGCCCCATTGACGACAATCTTATTAACCACCGCAGCTTCGGCAACCCCTGCTCCGATAAACGGAACACCAACCGGAGCGACTGAACTAGCAGCTGCAACGGCCATTGCCAAAAGCGAAACGCGGGACAGGTTTTTAAATGACTGCATAGATCTGCTATGCCTTTTATTTTCAACCTGGAGTTGTACTAACCTCTGATCTTCAGAATGCTAATACGTCTCAGGGTAATGAATAGAATCTGAAACACCTAGGAACTTTGTACAAGGTTTTCAGAGTAAAGCAAGGCTACACCACCGGATTTAACGCAATTTGCCCAGCCTAACGCCCACCAACTTACCTAGGAGCCGATTATGTTACGCAGATCGTTCCACGTAGCAAAAACCATCAGGAGTAGCACCAGAGTGATTCCAATTCGGAACCCAAAATCTTGCAGTTTTTCACTCAAAGGTTTCCCCCTCACAATCTCAATGACGTAGTAAAGCAGGTGCCCACCATCCAGCATGGGAACCGGCATGAGATTAAGTAAACCAATAGAAATTGACAAAACTGCGGTGAGATTAATCAACGGCAAAATTCCATGGGTCGCAACCTGCCCTGAGATTTGCGCTACACGAATCGGACCACCCAACTGATCTGGGTTCTCCGTGCCACTGAACAAGCCACCGATATAACCAAGTGTTCTTTCAAGAATATACCAAGTCTCTTTTACCCCTTCACCTACGGCTTCCAAGGGGCCAAATCGCTTAAGTATCACATCCTCTTTAGACGTGTTACGCTGAATACCAAGAATACCAACGCGTTGAGTATTTCCAAACCCGTCGCTGATTTCTTGTAATTCGGGCGTAGCTGTCAAACGCTCAACAGCATCACCGCGTTCCACGTCAATAATGACAGGAACATCGGCATTGGCACTTACAATGCGCTGAACGTCATTGAAACTCTTAACTTCATCACCATTAATCGTGAGAATGAGATCACCCGGTAGAACACCAGCCATTTCGGCCGCGCTGCCCGGACGGACAATATCCACACGTGGCAAAGTCTCGTATTTCCCGAGAAATCCAAACATCCCTGCAAAAATGAGAATAGCGAGGATAAAATTAGCAATAGGACCAGCCGCTACGATTGCAGAGCGCTGCCACGGGTTTTTTGCAAAAAAAGCAGACTGGCGGGTCTCTTCATCCATTTCAGCGTGCTGATCGCGATCTGGCAAGCTCGCGGCGTTTTCATCGCCAGAAAATTTCACGTATCCGCCAAGAGGTATCGCGCAAACTTTCCAGCGCGTGCCGTGCTTGTCATTCCGCCCCAGAAGCTCGGGCCCAAATCCTACGGAAAACGCCAGGACCTTCACGCCACACCAGCGTGCGACCATAAAGTGCCCCAACTCATGGAAAAACACCACCACGGTGAGCACACACAAAAACGGGATAATCACCCCGATTGAGCCACTAAGAACTGAACTCAGAACGTCCATGCGAACTGCCTTACCTTATTTTAAGCGGAAGAGCCTGAACTCAGGCTGTCATCTTCCCAATAAACTCGTTTGCAACACGACGCGCTTCCTGATCAAGCAGAAGAATCTCTTCCAGTTGATGAGGGCAATCTAGCATGTTTTGCGTATGAAGCCGATCCAGAACATTTTCGAGCAGCTCTACAATTTGTAAAAACCCAATTTTCCGGTTCAAGAATGCATCCACTGCAATTTCATCTGCTGCATTGAACACAGTCCCCGCACCATCACCCAGTTCCATGACCCGACGCGCCAATGAAAGCGCAGGAAAACGGTCATAATCAGGCTTTTCGAAATCTAATCGACCAGTCATCCCCAGATCTAACTGTGCAACAGGGGAAGACTTACGGGTTGGGTAGTCGAGACAATACGCAATTGGCCCACACATATCTGGCACGGCCATATGGGCCAATAATGACCCGTCACAATATCGGACCATACCATGGACAATAGATTGTGGATGGACAACAACATCAAGCTGATCAGGGGTGATCGGGAACAAATGAAACGCTTCAATCAGCTCCAACCCCTTATTGACCATAGTTGCGCTATCAATGGTAATACGCCGCCCCATTGACCAGTTTGGATGTTTCAGCGCCATCTCAGGCGTTGCGACACGCATTTCATCCAGTGTGGATGTGCGGAACGGACCGCCCGAAGCAGTCACAATGACCTTATCAACGGCCTTGGCGTTTTCCTGCTCGAATACCTGAAAGACAGCATTGTGCTCTGAATCCATCGGAAGCAGTTTAATGCCCATCTCTTCTGACAGAGCCCGAACGATCGTGCCCGCGCAAACCATGGTCTCTTTATTGGCAAGCGCGATATTGCTGCCCGCTTTGATACCGGCAACCGTTGGCTCCAGACCAGCAGCACCCACCATCGCAGAAACAAGCGTATCAACCTTCTGGCTGGCAACCTCCAACACAGCAGCACGGCCAGCCGAGACCTCAACAGACGTGCCTGAGAGAGCTATTTTCAGCGCATCATATTTTGAAGGATCAGCAATGACCGCACGCTTGGCACCCGTCTCAACACAGGCTTTGGCCAGTGCATCAACATTACTGCCAGCAACAAGTGCATTCACATCGTATCGGTCGGGGCTGTGCGCAATAACTTTGAGCGTGCTTGCTCCAACCGAACCGGTTACTCCCAGAACAGAGAGTGTCTTCGTCATAGTACCAACCCTTGCAAACTTGAAAAACTGCGGGTGAAGCTAATTTTTTGAACGAATCTAGGACGCAAACAGCATTAATCCTGCATTGGGGTCAAACAACTGACCGCCGAGGAGCACGCCAACTACATAAGAGAACACAGCGGCAGCAACCAGACCATCAACGCGGTCCAACAGGCCGCCGTGGCCGGGAATAAGATGACTGGAGTCTTTCACGTTAAAGCGGCGCTTTAAGGAACTCTCGAACAAATCACCCAGCTGCGAGACTGCAGAAAGAACAACGGCCAGGCCAAAGGCCCAAAGCAGCTGTGTGCCACCTGCTACTGCAACAAACGCCATCCCAACGAGGGAGGAAAACAGAACGCCGCCAATCGCACCGCTCCACGTTTTATTAGGAGAAACAGCGGGCCACAGCTTCGGGCCACCGAAGGTACGACCACTGAAATATGCGGCAACATCCGTACCCCAGACCACTAGGAACAAGTAGATAATGAAGAACAACCCATCATCCCCTTCCCGCAAGGCCAGCAGACAGACAAACGTCAACGCAGCATAAACATAACCTTCGCTCACCCAACGCGCAGTTCGGTCAAAGCCAACCGCACCGTAAAGCAAGACGGCCCCACCCAACATTGCAGCTGCGATCCAGAGCGGCTCAGCAAGGTAATAGGCGAACGCGATAAACAGAAGAAAAGCATAGCCCAACAGTACGATAGGCTTTTGAGCGTTCTGAAGAATGATTTTATACCATTCCCAATAAACAATCAGCGCACCAACAAGGGCAAGTCCAGCGAACCAAAACCCACCTGCCCATGTAATGGCCAAGGCAGCCGGGGCAAGAATGATCGCGGAAAGCGCACGGACCAGCAAATCAGGATTTGCTTTTACTATGCGCCGAAAAATTCCATCCGTTGAGCCGTCAGAATTTTTCTGATTGTTTTTGTCAGGCATCACGTCCCAGTCGCGTCAGTGCTCAAGCCCCCAAACCGACGATCCCTATTGGAAAACGCCAGTAAAGCATTATCAAATGCGCTTGAATCGAATTCAGGCCAGGGCGCAGGAGCAAAATAAAATTCAGCATAAGCTGCTTGCCACAACAGGAAGTTGGAAAGTCTTTGCTCTCCACCTGTGCGTACAATGAGGTCCGGATCAGGAATATCACTGGTATCCAGACACGCGCTAACATCGGCCTCCCCGATATCAGCAGCCTTCAATTCACCAGCCTCAACCCGTTCAGCCAGTTTACGAGCAGCACGAACGAATTCGTCTCGTGCTCCGTAATTGAAAGCAATAACCAGAACCAATCCAGTACAATGAGCAGTGTTCCGCTCAGCATCATCCAGCAGGGTCAGCATGGATTGATCAAGGTTCTCCTTGCTCCCAATAACCCGAACCCGCACATTGGCTTTAATGAGGTCGGCAAGGTCATTGTGAACGAACCGGCGCAGCAACCCCATCAGGAAGGTAACTTCCTGTTGCGGACGCGACCAGTTTTCGGAGGAGAAGCTGAAAAGCGTTAGATAGGATATTCCACGCTTTTGAGCGTGTTTAACGGCTTCGCGCAGTGTTTTCACACCGCGCCGATGCCCTTCGGTACGCGCAAGACCACGACGCAAGGCCCAACGGCCATTGCCATCCATAATAATGGCGACGTGACGAGGCACATTTAAAAGTCCGATCTCGGAATTTGTATCCAATGCCTCAAATTCAACGCTCGCCGCCATATAGTCCCCGCGCTCAAACAGGATTAAACCTGTTTGATTTCCTGTTCTTTCTTCGCAAGGACGGTATCGACCTCACCAATAATGTCGTCTGTCATCTTCTGCACCTTGTCAGAAGCAACACGCGAATCGTCTTCACTCATGTCACCAGCTTTTTCGAGCTTTTTGATGGAATCCATTCCATCACGGCGAACATGACGCGCAGCGATCTTTGCTTGTTCCGCAAATTTATGCGCAACTTTGACGAGTTCGAGGCGACGCTCTTCATTAAGCTCAGGTATTGGCAAACGCAGCATCATTCCATCCACAACCGGATTCAAACCAAGGTTTGACTCACGAATCGCTTTTTCAGTTGCCTGCAACATAGTGCGGTCCCAGACCTGAACAGAAATCATGCGAGGCTCAGGAACACTCACAGTTGCCACCTGATTGATTGGCATTGGAGAACCGTAAGCACTGACAGTGATCTTATCCAGCATGCTTGCAGAAGCACGACCAGTACGAAGACCGGTAAACTCGTGCTTCAAAGCTGAGATAGCACCACTCATGCGGCGTTCAAGATCGCCATAGTCCAGCTTAGCCATGTTTTCCTCTTTCGCGTATCATCTTGAGAACCGGGTTCACGTAATGTGAAACCGGTCCAGGTCACAAATAAACCGTCAAACGCACTCTACGCGCTTATCAGTCTTCAATGACCGTAAACAGCCCCTGTCCACGCAGCACTTTCACAAGCGCGCCAGACGTCTTGATGGAAAAGACAACTACAGGAATAGAGTTGTCTCGGGCAAGTGCAATCGCAGTCGCATCCATGACTTTGAGGTTCTTTTCAAGAACTTCCCCCGGTGTAAGCGTATCAAATCGCTTTGCATCCGGCTTTAGCTTGGGATCTGCGTCATAAACACCGTCAACACTGGTTCCCTTTAGGAAAACATCACATTGCATTTCAGCAGCGCGCAGTGCCGCACCAGAATCAGTTGTAAAGAATGGATTGCCCGTACCGCCAGCGAACAAAATGACGTCACCATCTTCCATATAACGCTCAGCACCGCGCTGGGTGAAGCTTTCACAAATGGAAGGAACAGGAACAGCGGAAAGCACACGCGCCTGAATGCCTTTTTTATTCAAAGCATCGGCCAGCGTGAGCGAGTTCATGATTGTTGCCAGCATACCCATATGGTCGCCGGTGACACGGTTGGCGCCCTTGGCAGAAAGCGCAACACCACGGAAGATGTTACCACCACCAACAACAATACCAAACTGCGCGCCCAGGTTTACGGCCTCAGATATTTCCTCAGCAACCCGCTCGACCACTTTCGGGTCGATTCCAAATTGCTGGTCGCCCATCAGCGCCTCTCCTGAAAGTTTCAGAAGAACTCGTTTCCAGCGAACACCCTCAGACATAGTAAACCTCTTTTGCAATGCGCATCCACAAAAAGTGGTTCCAGCTTTCCGTTAAAACACGCGTAGGAACAAAGAGCCAAAACAACCAACTTGAACCAGCATAAACGTCAGTTGTTATAGCTCCAGATACAAAGAGGGCGTCGACTGAATCGACGCCCTCAATAAATTAGTTACCAGCAGCAGCCGCAACTTCAGCAGCAAAATCTGTTTCTTCTTTTTTAATACCCTCACCAAGGGCAATGCGAACAAAGCCGGTGAGTTTAACAGGAGAACCGATTTCTTTAGCTGCTTCTTCAACGGCCTTCTCTACAGTCAGATCAGGGTTGATAACGAAAGACTGTTTAACCAGTGTAACTTCTTCATAGAACTTACGCAGGCGACCTTCAACCATCTTTTCGATGATGCTGTCAGGCTTACCAGACTCACGAGCCTGCTCAACGTAAACAGCGCGCTCACGCTCAACCGCATCAGCGTCCAGCACGTCAGTGTTCAGTGCCATTGGGTTTGTAGCTGCAACATGCATTGCAATCTGCTTACCAAGAGCCACCAGCTTGTCTGCATCACCTGCAGATTCAAGAGCAACAAGAACACCGATTTTGCCCAGACCATCGCTTACAGCGTTGTGCACGTAAGAAGCAACAACACCTTCAGAAACGGACAAACCAGTTGAACGACGAAGGGACATGTTTTCACCGATGGTGCCAACAGCCTTGGTAATTTCGCCTTCAACGGTTTTGTCTGAACCTGGGTAAGGTGCAGCCGCAAGCTTCACAACGTCGCCATCAACAGTAAGCGCGGTTGCAGCAATGTCGCGAACCAGCTTCTGGAAATTGTCGTTACGTGCAACAAAGTCAGTTTCGGAGTTAACCTCAACAACAACAGCTTTATTGCCTGCAGTTACAACTGCAACAAGACCTTCAGCCGCAACACGGCCAGCCTTTTTAGCAGCCTTAGCAAGGCCTTTGGTGCGCAGCCAATCAACAGCTGCTTCCATTTCGCCGCCTGTTTCTTTCAGGGCAGCTTTACAATCCATCATGCCAGCACCGCTTATTTCGCGGAGCTCTTTTACCATAGCAGCGGTAATGCTCATCATACGCCTCATGAACGGGAGTGTGTCATAAAAAATCAGAGGAAACCGACGTCCCTGCGGATCCATCCGATTTATCGCATAGCGACAGTGACACTTCGGCAAAACTCGCCAAAAGGGTCACATAAAAACTGAACGGGAAGCGCATGAATGCGCTTCCCAAAAGAAAGCCTTAGCCTTCGCTCTTGTCAGCTTCTACTGCTGCAGGAGCAGCTTCCACTGCTACAGGAGCAGCTTCTTCAGCAAGAACAGGTTCTTCAAGGAATTCTTCAGATTCGCCAAGATCGATACCCATAGAACCGGATGCGCGTGCGATGCCGTCAATAGCAGCGCGAGCGATCAGGTCTGTGTAAAGAGTAATTGCGCGACCAGCATCATCGTTACCAGGTACTGGGAACGTAATACCGTCTGGATCACAGTTGGAATCCAGGATCGCAGCAACCGGAATGCCCAGACGACGAGCTTCCTGAATTGCGTTTGCTTCGCGGTTGGTGTCGATAACAAAGATCAGGTCGGGAATACCGCCCATATCTTTAATACCACCAAGGTTGCGCTCAAGTTTCTGACGCTCACGGTCGAGGAACAAACGTTCCTTCTTAGTCATGCGGTTAGCATCACCACCTTCGAGCAGTTCTTCAACTTTACGCAGACGCTGGATGGACTGAGAGATTGTCTTCCAGTTGGTCAGCATGCCGCCGAGCCAACGCGCGTTCACGTAGTACTGAGCAGAGTTGCGAGCAGCTTCTGCAACAGCTTCTTGAGCCTGGCGCTTAGTGCCAACCAAAAGAACGCGGCCACCAGCAGCAACAGTGTCAGACACAGCTTTAAGAGCCTGGTGCAGAAGCGGAACTGTCTGACCAAGATCAAGAATGTGAATGTTATTGCGAACGCCGAAGATGTAATTGTTCATCTTTGGGTTCCAGCGGTGTTTCTGGTGACCAAAATGGACGCCAGCTTCCAGAAGCTGACGCATAGTAAAATCAGGCAAAGCCATGCCTTGTTCTCCTTAGTTTTCCGGTTTAATCCTCCGCAGGGCAGCACTGACGTGCAACTCACTAACCGGATGGAGCTCACCACAAGGGCAAACCCCGCCCTGCGTGCGGGATGGTGGGCTTATAGAACCCCTTTTCAAGAAGATCAAGCGCCCATGAATTAAGATCAACATATTGGCCAGAAATAGTAAATTAGGTGCATTTCACTCCTGTCATCACACATGGAAGGTTTAGCCGCTTCAAAGCCTCAAGCTGGCGACACAGCAAGCTGTGGAAATGCGCATTACACATAACATTACGCAAGGTTAAGATGCTAGCAAGCGGCTAATAAAAACCTGAATTTGGACATATTTTAGATGATATTCAAAAAACTGGCCATAGCGGCGCTCATCGCATTGACGCTGGGTGGCTGCGCAAAAACAATCAAACTGTCAGATGTCGATACAAAAAAAATCACAAAATCTTCAGTAAAGCCTCTAAAGAACCGGCATGTCAGAGAAGGACACATCAACACCCACGGTATTCAGCACGGCCTATTGGGCGTTGTAGTGACAACAGCAATGAATGCAGCTTCTGGCGCATACAGCGAAATGGCAGCAATTCCAGCGGCAAAGTATGATCCACAAACCGCCATGCGCACCCGTTTGACGAAATATCTACAACGCACCCGCAAGTTTCACTTCAAGGGCACGATTAGAGGCCCGTACAGCAAAACAACAATCAATGAAGAAAAACGAGCAGCAGCTCTCACGAAGCTGGCAAAGGAAACAGGCTATTCCGGCTACTATCTGGACATCTCGACTGTTTCTTACCAATCAGAAATGAAAGGCGCTGGCTGGTTCGCCACAGTCAACCACAAGTACCAAGGCCGCGCACTTCTCGTTTCTGCAAAGAACGGAAAAATCCTCGCTGCCTCCACTTGCTTTATAATACAGAACTCAGACCTGAGTGAACTTGCAAAATCAGGCCAGAAAAACGTAGACCTAGTTGCAAAAGAACTCGGCAACTCATGCGCTGAACAGATCATCCAAAGTATATTCTGAAATAGATGGAAACGAGAAACCCCGCTAAATTTACTTCAGCGGGGTTTCAAAAGAATAATACAGCGACTCGGATCTACTTAGGACATCTGCACGTCCATAACCCCAGGAAGAGTTTTAAGAGCGCCCGACAATTGCGGGGAAAGCTGATAGTTACCCGGAAGTTTAACTTCCACCTCACGCTGACCGTTATCCAGCAGCACAACGCAGCTCACCTCTCCATCACCACCACGGCGTAATTGCCGTTGCAGGCTTTGAATTGGATCAGCCGACCCAAGGAAAATACGCAGCGTGCGATGCACTCTACCCGCGACCTTCTCCAATGGCTCAACCTGCTGAATTCGAACACTCACTTCGTCATCACGCATATCAGCTTGCACCAACAGAACAACTGACTGCCCGGGCTCAAGCAAGTCACGATACTGATTCAGGCTTTCAGAAAACAGGACAGCCTCATATTGACCAGTCGGATCAGAAATACGGACAATCCCCATTTGATTGCCTGTACGCGTCTTACGTTCTTGTTTAGCTGTTACTGTTCCGGCAAGACGACCAGCAGAGGAACCTGCTTTCACAGAACGTTCAAAATCCTTCCAGAGCTGAACGCGAAGCTTGGAAAACAGCTCACGGTATTCATCCAGAGGATGGGCGGAAAGATAAAATCCAACTGCTGCGTACTCTTTTTGCAACTGCTCTGATGGCAGCCATGGATCAGCGGGATTCAAGATCAACGGTTCAGGAGTAGCCCCTCCTCCGAAGAAATCATTCTGCCCGAGTTTCTTATTCTCTTCAGTACGCTGCGCCATCCCGATTATGCGATCCAAACCATCCATCAATTGGGCACGGTTCGAATTCAATCCATCAAAAGCCCCGGCTGCGATGAGATTTTCAATCGTACGTCTATTCAGAACCTTCGGGCTAATACGGGTCGCAAAATCCGCCAAATCTTTGAAAGGCTTATCACCACGCGCCTCAACAATATGTTCAACGGCGTGCTCACCAACACCCTTGATAGCGCCCATTGCATAAAGGATTTTGCCATCCTGCACCTCAAAATGCGCACCAGACAAATTAACAGAAGGCGGCACCACCTCAATGCCCATACGCACGGCTTCCTGACGAAAGTCACTCAACTTATCCGTATTGCCAAGATCAAGCGTCATAATACCGGCTAGGAATTCAACGGGATAATTCGATTTAAGCCAAGCTGTTTGATAGGCCACCAACGCGTAAGCAGCAGCATGTGACTTGTTGAAGCCATAGTTCGCAAACTTGGCAACAAGGTCGTAGATCATCCCGGCCTGATCTTTATTGACCTGCTGCGCAACCGCACCCTCGACAAAGCGTGCGCGCTGAATTTCCATTTCAGCGGCAATCTTTTTACCCATAGCACGGCGCAACAAATCCGCTTCACCAAGAGAGTAACCAGAAAGCACCTGTGCGATCTGCATCACCTGTTCCTGATAGACAATAATACCGTTTGTCTCAATCAGGATTGGCTTAAGGAGCGGATGAAGATAATCCGGTTCTTGCTCTCCATGCTTTACCGCATTGTAAATCGGGATATTGTCCATCGGGCCCGGACGATAAAGCGCAACCAGCGCAATAATATCTTCGAACCGATCAGGCCGCATGCCTGCAATAGCGCGGCGCATTCCCTGACTTTCAAGCTGGAACACGCCAACCGTCTCACTGGCTGCAAGCATTTTGTAGGTGGCTGGATCATCAATGGGGATTTCATCAATTTTAACAGTGATACCGCGTTTTTTGATATGCGTCACAGCAGTATCAATCACAGTCAGCGTTTTCAGGCCCAAAAAGTCAAACTTAACAAGACCAGCAGCTTCAACCCACTTCATATTGAATTGAGCAACAGGCATATCGGATCGAGGATCACGGTAGAGCGGAACAAGCTGCTCAAGCGGACGATCTCCAATCACAACACCAGCCGCGTGGGTTGATGCGTGACGATAAAGTCCCTCAAGTTTTTGCCCAATTTTCAAAAGGCGGTCAACAACCTCTTCTTGCTTGGTCGCTTCTCGCAGTCGAGGCTCTTGCTCCAACGCTTCACTCAAGGTTACTGGGTTGGCCGGATTCCCAGGAACCAGCTTACTCAACCGATCCACCTGACCATATGGCATCTGCAAAACACGCCCGACATCCCGCAACACAGCTTTCGCCTGAAGTGTTCCAAAGGTGATAATCTGCGCAACCTGCTCACGACCATACTTGCGTTGTACATACCGGATCACTTCTTCTCGCCTGTTCTGGCAAAAATCAATATCAAAATCCGGCATGGAAACACGGTCTGGATTAAGGAAACGCTCAAACAGCAACGAGAACCGCATAGGGTCCAGATCTGTAATCGTCAACGACCACGCAACGAGCGATCCCGCACCGGACCCACGACCTGGCCCAACTGGAATATCCTGCCCTTTGGCCCATTTGATGAAGTCAGCAACGATAAGGAAGTAACCGGGAAACTTCATCCGGATAATAATAGAAAGCTCGTAGTCTAGCCGATCCCAGTAGTCTTTTTCCTCAAGATCTGGCGCCAGACCATGAAGGTCCAGACGCGCACGTAAACCTTCCTTAGCCTGACGGCTCAACTCGTCCGACTCAACACGTTCCGCCTCTTCACCGTCAGCATCGGCCCCAGCAAAGCGCGGCAAAATCGGGGCACGTTTCAAGGGCCTATAATGACACCGCCGTGCGATATTGACAGAGTTCTCTAACGCCTCAGGAAGATCGGAGAACAGGTCCATCATCTGGTGACGAGACTTAAAACAATGATCTGGTGTTAATTGCCGGCGGTCAGTTTCAATGATAACCCGACCTTCAGAGATAGCGATAAGCGCATCATGTGCCTCGTAATCATCCGGATTAGGGAAGAAAGCTTCATTGGTTGCAACAATAGGAATACTCAACGAGTAGGCAAGGTTCAGGAGATCAGACTCAACATCTTCCTCACCCTTCATATTATGGCGCTGCAACTCCACGTAGAGGCGATCGCCAAAGGTATATTGCAACAACTCCAGCCGCGCTTTGGCAAGCTCAAAATCACCTTCCTGCAACAGCGAGTTGATTGGCCCGTCACTTGCTCCAGTTAAAACAATAAGACCGGCAGATTTATGCAGCACACCCGCAAGGGGAACATTTGCTTTGAGGCCCGGCTCCGTATCCAGAAACGACCTGGACACCAAATCCATCAGATTTTCATAGCCCTCCTCATTTACAGCAAGAAGAACAAGATTACTGACAGCTTCATCGCCGACCACGTCTGGCTGATCGTCAAAGTTCACGCAGACCTGGCACCCGATTATGGGTTGAAGGCCAGCCCCGAACGCTTTTTCCGAAAACTCCAGCGCACCAAAAAGGTTCCCGCTATCCGTAACTGCGATTGCAGGCTGCTCATCTTGGGAAGCCAGATCAATCAGCTTCCCGACAGGAAGAGCGCCCTCAAGCAGGGAAAAAGCGGAATGAACGCGAAGATGGACAAAGCCGGGAGAGGACATTTTGAACCTTTTAGTTCGCAGGGTGTACGCAACAGTAACACTCCATTTGAAGGAGCTAAAAGTAAAATGCAATTCTCGAACAAATCACACCACTGGTTATCCCGAGTTTCCAAACCTCTCCACGCCATTCTAGGTACAGAATTTATGGCAACATCCCAGCAAGAGCATCTCCCCACATTAGACAACTGCTAGTAAAAAGAACGATTGAACCAAAAGCGGCGGCTTCACGAAGAATGTATGTCATATCGAGCATCTCTAATTTGAACTCCATTTGTATTCGTTATGTTCCACTAATGTTCTCATTCAAACAACCCCCAATTTGGTGTGGTTGAGCGGATGGTTAATGATCTGTTTAAGTAACGAAGTCGGATGAAGCGGGACACTTCGATTTGGAGTACGGGACACTTGAACTTGGAACACTACGGTTTTAGGGGTCTTTTCGCCCTATAAGGGCGTGAAGCGCGAATTCTCATTTTCTTCCCGCTCCACTCCCACCTTCGAAGAACTAGCTTCGAACCCTCTCCAGCTCCAGCTTCGAAGTGTATCCGACGGCCTTTCGAACGCCATGTGAGGCTTTTCGAATACTCCATTCGCCAGCCATCTCGGGTTGCACAGGTGGCAAGAGAATCGCCCCCTCAGCCCGTGCGCTTGCATCTCCAACTATGGTGACACTGGCTGTCTCTGCTCCAGCGATCCCATCCTTCAAGGCCGCACCTGCTGCCTTCTGTGCTTCAGCCTTGCTTGCGAAGGTCTTGCAAAGCGTGTGAACAGGCTCTCCACTTCCAGCTTCAGCATAAAGGCGAGTAGCTTTGTCTTGATCGTGATAAGCCGCCTTTACAGCTTTGTACTCGGTGCGCTGGCTGCCCTGCCATTCATAGTCCAGAATTTGAGTGGCGACAGGTTTCAATACAGGTAATGAGGCCCCGGACGCAGACTTGACTGTGCCTTTCTCAACGAACAGCAACTTCTTCTCAATGGGCTTAAAGATGGCTCCCAGCTCTTTTGCCCATTCGGTCAGAAAGTGCATATCGCTGACATTGGTCTGGTCCTTGTGAGGCACGGCAATAGAGGCAAGGTTCTTGCTCACAACAGGTTCCAATGAATGACGGCCAGCAACTGTCTCAACAACCTTCTTGAGCGTAGTGCTGTCATAGCTTTGTGTACGCTTTTCCTTCAAGGTGCCGCCCATATCAGCAGCGGTTCCGCAAAGGGTCATCAAATGACCGCCTTGCTTGCTTCCTGAGGTTTTGGGTGCATCGCTGTAAAAGGTTCCCATGGGCATCAACGCGCCAGCAGCATTGGGCAACATAACGACAATTTGGGCACCCTTGGGTGGCAAAGCGATCTGGTTGTTACGAACCAGCTTCAACGTTACCTTGTCAGACTTACCGCCAGCTTCATCATCAACCTGAAGATCGATCAGAGCAGATGCCCCTTTGTCACTGAGTAGGTTCTGCAAAAAACCAGTGACATCGTTGCCATCAATGGAGACAAACAGGTTCATTTCAATCCCACAAGTTTATATCAGAGGTAACAGATCGAGGCTTTTCACTGGCTGGCGCATCCGGCATATAGACCTGCACACTCCTATCCAAAACAATAGGTGCATCAGGAGCGCTGAGGTGCTTGTTTTGCTCTTGCTTCATCACCAGATCAAGCAGCTCATCACTCTGCTTGCCATAGTGGTCCATGATCATACTCTCAACGGTATCACCTCGGATTGCTCGTTTTAAAACGGCCATAGTGAACTTGCTCCTGAATAGCGGCTCAGATTGATTGAGAACTCCATGGCCGTGCCTGGGCCTGCATTCACAAACTCAGTTTCCTTCTTGAAGATCTCCTCCACACACCAACGCCCAAGCACACGGCCAGAACTTAAAATAAGGGTCATGGGCTGACCTGATCCGGCACGCGCTGCAATGGCTTCCATTTTCCATGACCCTGATGGCTGGATCTCCGGCCAGATCCCACCCTTGATGATCAGCGTCTGGTCTCCTGGTCCCATCCATTGCTTAACTGGCGGCCCTCCAATTGGATCGGGCTTTGCCCATATAAACTTCCAGCGCCGTTCCAGCTCTTCAAAAGAACCGGTATCAGGCGAGAAGATGAACATGCCCAGTGCGGCAAGCGGTTTAGACATTTCTCATATTCCTCAATCAGACAATCGGCTCATTGAGCCACCCATGGCAGCCTCAATTCCTTGCTGCACGCCTTGTTGAATAGCCTGCTGAATACGAGCCTCGATGTCATTATCATTGGCGGTAATATTGCCGATCTGAACGGAGACAGTGATTCCAGATCCTGCGGCCGCAGCTGGTCCAGCTTGTGCTGACATCTCCGGCAGAACCTGAGCGGCTGCCACTGAAGGCATCGGTGCCGCAATCGCTCCTGCCACAGCTCCAATACGGGCTACGCGGCGAATGCGATCTGACATCCTCACCATGCGTTTCAAATTGTCGTTGTGGGCGATATAACCGCTCTGGCTGGAGTATTTCAGTTCCGGCCCTCGCTCGCCCACCAACAGCGGGCCAGAGCGATATGAGCCACCAGACGCGCGCGCTTGCACTTTGCCGCCAGACTTGTCGGCTCCACCTCCAATGCCCAGATACTCAGTTGCCCAATCGGGTAGCATTCCGGTCATGCTGGCTTTGATGTCAGCCACCATCTGCCCCACCATGGAGGACATACCATTCCAAAGGGACTTGATGGCACTTGCGCCCATCTCAAACAGATCAATGCCGGTGAAGGCTTTCACGACCTCATTGACTGCACCAGGCAGACCAAAGAGCAGAATGTTTACCCAATCGATATCACTGATAAAGGATTTCCAGTCAAAGCCAGTCAATTCATCGGGCCACTTCACCGCACCAAACAACATGCCCCAATCAACCTTGGGCATCCAACCATCCCAGCTGAAGGCACCAAAAACCTCAGACCACTCAATGCTCGGCAGATACTTATCCCAGCCAAGTGGCTTGATGATCAAATCCCACGCCAACAGTCCAAGCGTGACAGCCCAGCCAATTCCCGGAATAAGCCTTGCAGTCCATTTGAGCACAGGGATGAGCAACCGCCATGAGAGTTTTGGCAGGAAGGACAACCAGCGAAAGCCGGTCAGAAGGCCACGCCAGCCAATCTTCGGGATGAAGCTTGCCCACCGCAAACCACCCACAAACATCCGCCAGCCGAACCGTGTGATAAACGAAAGCCACTTTAACGGCGTCACAAACAAACGCCATGCAAGCTTGGGAATAAGCATCGCCCATCTGATCGGATTGAGCATGCGGATGGCGCGACCAATCAGTCCAATACGGCCAGCACCTGTCCTGGCACTCAACCCCATCATAAACAGACCGAAGCGCATCGGTGCCGCCAAAGCAATAGCCGTTCCCATAAAGGCGAGCAGCCCACCGCCAACGATCAAAAAACCAGCCAAGGCTGCAACTGTAAATCCAATGGCCTTGGTGACATTGGGGTGTTCTTTTAACCACTCACCCATGCCTCGCGCCATGCGTGTCATGGATTGCACTGTGTCGCGTAAAATAGGATTTAGAGCACCACCAAAAATCAACGCGACCTCGGAGACCGAGGACTTAAAGCCCAACCAATCTCCCATGAGATTGTCCCCCATTTGAGTAGCAACTCGTTTGGCTTCCCCGTTCACGTCCTGCAGGTCAGCCAGAAGCGTCTCAAAGACAGCATAACCTTTGGCATCCAGCAGTGCGGCAAACGCTGATCCAGCTTCAGCGCCTGCGATATCTTTAAAAATCTGGGCTCGTTTACCAGACCCCATTTTCTGCGTGGCTTTGGCTATATCTAAAAGTACATCAGGCACAGAGCGCAGGTTGCCAGCGGCATCTCTGGTTTCTACACTCAACTCGCGTAAGGCTTTTTTACCTCGTTTTGCCGGTGCTGCAAGGCGGGTGTAAATGGTACGCAACGCGGTGCCTGCCATAGAGCCTTGAATACCAACATTACCAAGCAACCCAGCCATGGCAGCCGTTTCTTCCAGGCTCACGCCCAACTGCTTTGCAACGGGTGCAGCGTATTTCATGCTCTCCCCCAACATGGTCAAGTCCACATTAGCGCGGGTGGTCGTGGCCGTTAAAACATCGGCCACACGGGTCATGTCCGCAGGGTCCAGCCCAAAGCCTGAAAGAATGTTGGAACTGATATCGGCAGTGCCTGCCAGATCTGTCTTGGTTGCCTTGGCAAGGTTTAACACATCGGCCATAGCCGTTTGAATAGCCTCCGGGCCCATGCCTGCCATGGCAAGGAAGTTCATGCCTTGCGCCGCTTCAATGGCGCTGTAACTGGTGGTAGCTCCCAGCTTGCGTGCCAGATTGCTCAGGTCTTTATATTGGCTGCTGCTCTGGTCAATCCGGGTGACAGCTGCAACTGAATCCATCTGCTCTTCGAACCCGGCAAACTGAACCACAGCGCTTGTCACTGGACGCGCCAATTGGCGACCTGCCAGCATGCCGCCCACACCAGCAGCACCAACCGCTGCCCCGCGCACCATGCGACTGTCCCGGCGCTGGCGTTCCCGATTGGTCAGACGTAAAACAGCTTGTTTGCGGCGCTCAAGTTTTTGATACTCAGCTGCCTGCCTGCGCACAGCCTGTGTCTGCTCGTTCATTTCACGCGTGGCGCTATCAATGCGGCTGGACAATTTACGCTCTGTCTCAGCAAGGCGATTGACCTTAATGCCAGCCTCACTCATTGCTGATTTATGCTTCTGAGCGCTCTGCGTGGTTTGCTTGAAAGCGCGGCCCAGTCGGTCTGTATCTTGCCTGGCTTTTTTGAAAGCGGCCTGAAGCTTCTTTGATGGTTTCTCAGCTGCCTTAATCTCTTTGGAAAGCGCCTGCATCTTGGCCTTGGCGGCCACATATTCAAGGCGTGACTGTTTAACTGCGCTCTGGCCCTTCTTGAATTGGCTGATCAGGTCTTGTTTGGAGCGGGCGGCCTGAATGTCTTTGCGGGCCATTTCAGCAGCATCACGAGCAGCGCTTTTAAAGCCCTTGCCCATCTCCCGGCTATCCTTGCGAATGCCGCGCATTGAATCGCGAAGGCGGCGACCATTGCGCGAAAACTTATCACGCAAAGTCATGGTCATCTGGGCTTTAAGATTGCTGCTCATCCATCGCCGCCTTTCGTTTTTTCAAGATGTCGCGGGCATTGATCCAGTGACGGTAAAGATCTGCCCAGGAGAGGCCCTCCAAATCCCGCAGCCCCCATTGGAAGGCAGCGGTGATTTCATAAAAAACCTGATCTAGGCTTTCTGGTCGCTCTGGCTTGGGGAGGTCGTCGAAGTCGTCGTCTGGCTCGGATTCGTCTCCACCGTCTTCACAAGTCCATCCGGCTCCAGTCCATCGAAAAAACGATTAAAGCCTGCGGTCATTGCCATGATATTGCCTGTGCTCATGTCTTTAATCGCTGTGCTCGGAAGGTGCGGAGAACAGATTTTTGGCAGCACGTAGGCCAGTGCTTTAATATTGCCTTCAGCCACATCAAATGGTGTGAAATTACCAAGCTCGCGACCAATTGGCTCCCGAACAAGAGTGATTTCATTGACGTCTTTTCCATTAATCGTGATCGGACTGGCTAAGGTTACAATTTGCTTTTTCATGATATTGCTTTCAATTGAAATGAGAGGGAGGAAGCGGGCAATCTCTCGCCCGCACAATAGTGTGATTAGGTGCGGCCTAACGAGGCGCGGCGGGCTTGTGATCCGTCAATGATATCGGGGCGAATGATATCGTTCAAAACGTCGATATAGAGCTTTTCAGCGCCGCCCATCTCCCAGCTGTAAAACACTGGCCAGATCTCGATATCCCCTTCAACGTCATCATCGGCCTTCATCTCATCAATGACTTTGGGTGATTTGACGCGGCCTCTAACTTCCTCAACGGATGTCAAAGTGTTGCCCATCTCATCATCAAAGTGCCCACGCACAAACAACTTCACCCCGTCAATGCTGCCCGGCAGAAGCAGGTCATACATGCTGAGGGACAGACCCTTGGTCTTGATGGTCATCTTGAGCACCTCATAGCCATGAGACGTGCCGACCGGGAACCGGCGACCACCGGTTTTACGCTCCTGAAGGTTGCGGGAAAGCTCTGGGCGGGTGATGCCAGTGACAATGCCGCCGTAATCATTGTTCCCCATCCAAAGCGTGAACCCGTCTAGCTTATGTCCTTGTTCCATAGTGAGGCCCTTTCTGCGCTATGCCTTAAGCGGCTACCTGAGAGAATTTGGAGACAGCAGCTGCACGGCTGAGGAACTCGGCGTAAAAAGCTGGTGTGCGGTACCCCCAGATCTCGATATCCCGGATGCCAGCAGCTTCAATGAATTTGAGTTTGTAAAAGAAGACACCATCAGCCATTTGAGAGACGGTATTGAGATCCTCAGGCAGGCTGAACTCATAGCCAATCAGCGCACCTTTTTGCAGCAAACCACGTAAGAACTCATCGCCACTGGAGCCGATATCCTTAATGGCTTGAATGCTGGTTGGCACATCGATGTAGGTCATCAAACCACGCTCCAGCGCGTCATAGACCTTGTCGGCCACACGGCGACCTACAATGGTTCCGCCAAGCAGCTTTTCCTTGTCCAGCGTATGCGAACCCCACAACCTAAACCCGCTGTCGCGGATGATCGTTGTGATGTCGTGAGAGTTAAGGAAGTTGGCTTCGCAGCCGCTATCATTGGAACGGAAGTCCACCACCCGTGCAGTGCCGGTGCAATTGGCAGGCTTGTTGGAGGCTGACCACCAGAAGCCCTTTTCCAGATCCATCTTGGATTGCATACCAGCCGCCAAAATCGATCCGGGCAACTGCACTTCCGCATCTGTGGCCGTGTCCCATTCCGCGATGTAGTTATCAACCATCATCACGTTGTCAAAGCCGTACTTGTCCCGCGCGGCAACAGCGTCTGTCGCCGTGGTGTTTGGCCCGTCGATATAGACAAACGAGCGCAAGCGTTTGGCAACCGCAGCAAGCTCAGTCACGACAGGGTTTGCATTGCCATCCGGGTTGGTATTGGTAAAGCCTGGTGCAATCAGAATGTCTGGCTCAATACCCAGCAACGTGTTGGAGGAGCGGAAGGCATGAACACCCGTCTTTAAGGTCACATCACCAACAACAGCGCTGATCTGCTCAGCCGCATCAGCAAGCTCTTCGACGCGGATCACAACGAGTTTGCCAGAGGTTTTCTCGTACTGCTTCCAGATCGTCTTCAGGGCAATTGGGAGTGTGCCGGTTGCGCCCAGACTGGCCGCTTTTGTAATATCACCGATAATGGCAACTGGTACATTGAGCGGCCATTTTGCTGCATCCGCACCAGGCGCAGTGCCAATGATGCCGATCTCTCCAGACACGCCAACGCGGATGATAGGTGGAGCCTGCGTCATATCATGAGCGCGTACCCCGTGGTGATAATTGGTCGTCATGGTGTCCTCACTTAAAACTGCAAAGGGTGATTGTTGGCTCAGCTATGCTGCAGGTTTTTCCCAAAGGTCGTCATCTGTCGGATCTGGGATCGGCTCAATGTTCTGGATCTGAGCAGAGCGCTCCAGAATCCAGTCGCGGTGATCATCAGCAGCAGCAAGAACGGTCTGCACCTGTTCTTGCGTGGTAAAGGTCAAATCCACTCCAGCGGAGGTTTTGTAGGTTTTGCCTTCAGGTCCAATTATGCCGCGTTCAAACCCGCGCAACAAACCTTCCAGACGGCTGATACTGTCCGTATCGCACTTGAACTGGATGCCGTTGATCTTCGTACCTAAAATGATGCGCTGCTCCGCTTCCTCAGAAACTTGAGCCGGGAGATGGTTTTTTCCTTCAGGCACCCAATCAGTACCGTCCCAGGAACAATCACTGTTTGGCTTGACAGGCACTTCAACAGTTCCGTCAGGATAGGAATTTAAAATATCCTCACCCGGTTCCCCAGTGGTTTGCCAGTACCCTTCGTCAGGATGGAAATAACCCTTTTCAGAACTCATTGGCGTATGACCCTTAATCTATATTGAACGTTGTTAGCGGAATTCAGAGCAGTGCCTATACCCCTCCGTATTTCTGTAAAAATGCCCATGCGCTACAACCACTACTACACAGACGTAATGGCCACTTGGGGGTCTTGATACAGTCACCCAAGTGATCCCATCCTTGGACCATTGAACCGAACAGTTGGACGTTAAAATTTGTACAAGCATCAGCCTCCCTGAGGTGTTTTGGTATTTTACATTTCGGGATCGCGAAGAAGAAACGTCGTACCAGGCTTGTCCTTCGCCCAACCCTTGACCAACCCCAGCAGCTGCAGATAGCGCCGCTATATTACCCGCATGGGCGAAGTAGTCGGTTGATTTGGTAGCTGCAGACCCCAGCCCCAGCTTTTCACGCCAGGCACTTGACGTGGTCAGAGCCAACACCGTTAGCGAAAACGCGCTGATCTTGGACGCATCCAGTTTGCTACCAACCGCATTGAGGATCTCGGTTGCAAAATTGGGATTATCCCCCAGAGCTGAGGCCAGCTCATCCAGTGTATTGAGAGCGCCCGGAGCAGATGCCACCAGATTGGCAATGCGCTGATCTACCTCCACCTTGGTGTAAGCATCCACAAGGCCCAACTCAGCCATGGTCGTAGGCTTGTCTTCCAGCTCACCGTAAGCGTGAGTATGCTCACCGCCAGACTTGGCAGCCAGCGCTGTTGCCAGCCCAACTACATCAGCAATCTGATGATCGTGCGCCTTGGGAGCCGCTACTTCTGCAAGGGTTTGATGCAGGCGCTTCGGGTCAATGACCTTCTTTTCAACACTGGCATCTTTGGCCTCTACTCCACTGGCCCACGGATAGGCAGAGACCACCCAGCCTTTCGTGGCATAGCCGTCGAGCGGATTAACCACCAGTTGGATTGAATCGGTGTTGGTTACCTGCAGCACGATTTGAATGGTGAGTGTTGCTGCAGAGCCATCAGACAACTTGGCCTTGTAAGCTTCTGGATATTTGGCAATGGCAAACATCTTGCCATCTTCATCAAATATCCCGGCCTCACGCACCCACCAACCACCCGCATTGGGTGGCACAATGGCCTCAATAATAAGCCAGGCCGGATTTTGCGGATCTGGCGTAATGGAAGTAATCGCAGTGCGGTAAACCTCATTCTTCAGCACCGTCTCAGAGCCGTCCGGATCATAGGCAGCCCCATTGCCATCACCAAGTGCCAACTCACTTATAGTAATGCCCTGACCGCCAGTAATGGCAGCATTAAGCGCGGCAGAACCCACATCAGTCAGACGGGTGTAAAAAAGCGGATCACTCATGTTTGCCTCGGATAAATGTAAATGGAAGAACGCAAAGGGCGGATCATCGCAGCAGCCCAAAATGGACCTGTGCTTTCTATGCTGTCTGGCCGCCAAGGGCGGATTTGCACCCGCTCTCCAGTTGAAGCAGCAGCGCCCATTCCCAGCGGCATCATGCTATTCAGCTGTGTGGTCAAAGGCGGCATGATACGGGTGCGGTAAAGGTCAGAAACCACCATACCAACCGTAAGCTTGGTGGTTGCTCGAATACCAAGCCGGAATGTGAAATGGCGGGACAGTGGCTTTGCCAGATTAACCGCATCCCAGATCTTCTTTTGAAGCCGTGCTGACAGATAGTCATGCGAGTTATAAACCTTGCCAGATGGGTAGGCCGTAATCTCAAACGTGCCAGGAACACCAGAGCCTCCAACCTCCCACCACTCAACCAGCTTTGCTTCAACTGAAATGATCGAAAGCGCGACTTCTATGGCGTGAATTGTACCCTTGAAGCGATGGATAATGTAGCTTTGCCGGATGGCCTTGCGCTTCACATCTTCCAGCCACTCCTCATCCCAGAAGTCCACGGAAGCCTCATAGGCAAGAAACGGCAGATAGCGTGCTGGCGTCTCGTCTGGATTGGTCAGCTTGCGCAGATCAACAATCGCCTGATCAATCTCAACAGACCAGAACGTAACAGAGGCCACGCGCCGGTCATGCTCGCTGGCAGAACGCTTTGGTAAAAGAGAGGAGGCATCACGCATCAAGCACCTCCACCGACACATTCAGCGATGATGCCCAAATGATCTGATGTTTGGCAGCAAGAACATCGCCAGCCAGGTTGGTGCTCGCATATTCGGCACCGTCCACGGCCAATGTTCCATTCAGCTTGGAAAGATAAAGCGATTTCCAGATTTTCTGGCGGCTCAGCAAATAGGCAGTCGCCAGCATTGCGGCCTTTTCTTTAAGCAGCTCCACACTCGGGCCAGCCAGCACGTACAACGTGGCAGTGACAGGCGTGTTCAGGATTTCAGCAGCCTTGACGCTCACGCGATCCCCGATCGGGCGTCGGGCTTTTCCGCTCACTGCCTCATTCACAGCTGCAAGCAGTGCAGCGCTTGCAGGAGCGCTCAAATCATCTGGTGCAATATAGATCTCGACAACGCAAGGCGCTGGCGAATAAGCACGGGCATCACGCACACCAGGAACGCTCTTTGCCCAAAATTCATAGGCTCCTTCAGGACCAGCAGTAGACCAGCTTTCCGGCGCAAGGCGAATGCGCTCGCGGTAATCTTCATCGCCTTCCAAGACATCTGGAGCATCGTCTTCACCAGCCTGAACAACCTTACGAGGCGTGGTCCGGCCATCGCCTTTGGCATCCAGATCGCTACCGGTTGCGCTGGCAAGCAAAGCAGCCCTGGCAGCTGTGTTGATCCGGGCATTTGCCTGATACGCCAGCTGAGCATCCACATGAAGGTGAGCGCGAACCGGTTCGAACTCAGTCTCATCTTGCCATTCAGGCCATTTGAGTTGGTACTGACCTTTGATCTCAGCAAAAATCTGCGTGTGTTCACGCTCTTCAATCAGCTTGGGCGGCTCAACCTTACTCAGGTCGATGATGTCATCATAACGGCTCATCGCACCACCTCGCTCAACGAGACAGGCAAGCCTGTTTCCCGGCTGAGAGCCAGTATCTCAAGGCGGGTTTCACCATCAGCAACACGTTCAGCCGCATCCAGATCCGTTAAAGCTTCAGGAGTGATGAGCCGAACCTCTTCAAGATCAACGCGGGTTTCATGTTCATGAATGGCTGATGCCACAGCTGCCTGAAACAGCATCCGCTGCGCCCCATTGTGCGGCGTATCAATCAGGTCAGGCAGATCACAGCGCAGGTGGCGGCGCATCACCAGATCACCGCGTGTCACCACAAGACGGCGTATGGCCTGCGCAATGCGTGCATCCCCGTAAAGTGGTTTTCCTGTAACTGAATCGTACCCGGCCATATGATTAAGCGCCCTTATCCTGAGCGGCATCTGAAGCAGCTTTAGGTTTGGCAGACACTGGCTTTTTTGCTGGTGCTTTTTTCAGCTTCAGTGTTTCGTTCAAAAGCAGAAAGCGTGCCTGATCCATGGTCATTTCAACCACATCGCCCTTTTTGCGCCACTGACCGAAAATCATGGCTTGCTTCAGGACTTCATAGGTCTCGTTCTGAACTTCGATCTTCTCGTTCTTCACATTCATTTTGATCATCCCTAGTCGATTGCAAATACTGTCGAAGAGCCTTCGATGATGGGCCAGTTGCCTTTCGAAGACCCGGCACCAACGGCCACCATGTCGCCTTTGCGGGCCACCTTCTTGCCACCAGTCCCGCCAAGCTCAACCTTGCTGGCGTTCACCGTGGCTTTATCGGCTGTCACCGTGAGTTTGCCGCCCGCAATTTCCACCACAACACCTTCAGGCCCTTTGAGGCGCAGCGTGCCGCCTTCCGCACTCGCATGCGGGTTGGCTCCTGAAGGAATACATGGGAAGAAAATGCCGTTTTCTGTCTCGCCGTCCTGACAAAACAGAAAGCCTTGCGCCCCGGCATTGGCAGGGGCATCAATCTGCCATTCCCCGGAGGAGATAGAGGCTTGTGTGACCGGCGCAGATTTGAACCCGCTGCCATCTTCAACAACGACTTTGCCGCTTTCATAAGAGGCAACCTTCACCTTGCGCACAAAGTTGCCTGAGCGGCGCTCCACTTCAGCCAACCGTCTGAGGATCTCATCAAGCATCAACGCGCTCCTCTCTGCCGAGAGAACGGGAGGCCGCATTGCCAAGTGCCGTGCCCTCAGCATCAAACAGGATGAAGCTTTGCCGCCACTCGATCAGCCACAGAGCAGAGCCCAGGCGATCCAACGAGGGCGAATACAGATTACGGGCAGAGATCCCGACCGGTTTTTGTGCTTTCACCAGTTCAAAGCGATTGTCTTTGATGATCTGAGTAAGGCCGTGCACCGTATCAACAGAGGTCTGTGCCTGCGTATCACGATGGCCTTGGGGAGACGCCACAAACACACCCAGTCCCAGTTCATGCTCACTTGTGCCGTCCGCTTGATTTTTGACAGACGCGAGACGGCCAATCCCAACAAACGCAGCACCGGATCTGGGAATAGTTTGATCCTGTAGCCATCTCTCGCTAACGATGCCAGGAGAGGCTGCGATCAGGGCATGAGGTTCCAGAAGTTCACAGACTTTAATCTGCGTAAGGATCGCTTTTTGAATATCACTATAGGTGGTTGCTTTGGTCCACGTGCTCATGACAGCAACCCTCCCATGAAATGGATCAGCGTATCTTCGTGTTCGCGGATATCATCACCAGACAGCCCCAAATATGGCCGCGCTGGAATGGACACTTGGGACGCAGCCACAGTTGCACCGCCCATCATGAAAAACAGCGCTTTGCCATTCTTCGGTTTGATGGTGCCACCAAACTGGTGGATAGCAGCGTAAACCACAGGAGAGCCCCAGCTCACCTCATCACTGCCGGCTACATGATCTATTGAGGTGACCAGATCGCCTTCATTGTGTAAGAGCCCTTGCGAACCACCTCGTGTCTCACCGTAGCCTTTGGAGTGACCTTTCCAGGCAGAGCCATCTGGTGCAGTTTGATCCTGAGTGATCCGGCGCTGTGTCTGGCTCACACCCAGAGCGCCGTGGATGTCCAGCACATCAACGAGGTTCACCGATGCAATGGCTTCGCTCACCAATGTGGCTTTGCCCAGATTGTCATCAAGCACGAATTCAACGCCGCTCATGAGAACATCCTTTCAGGTGTAACGAAGGTCACGCCCACATTGGAAGATTTCCCGGCGCTGGAAACGCTCACGGTCATGGGAAGACCGGCTTGCCCTTTGGCAACCGACTTTAGAAAATCCATAGAGGCCTTATGACGGGAACTGATTTCCTCATCACGCACAGTTGGCGCATCCGCCAGAAGATGGGTTTCAATCACCAGGCAATGCTGGCGCAGGATCGGTGCGGCTAGCGGATCTGCCACCGGCGTGGTGTAGCGCTTCGCCAGCCAGCCATCGATCTCGGCTGTGGCATCTTCCAAGGCACGCTCAACAGCTGCTGTATCTGCTTCGCCATCGCGGTTAAAATCCGCCACATGTTTGCGGTGCGAGTTGCGATCCAGCCAGTCTTGTACGCTTGCATATGCCATGGTGGTTAAAACTCGAATTCGTTGAAAAAGCGGGGACTGCCTTGTGAGCAGCCCCCAGTTTGATGCAGGCCCTTGCCCGGCCTGCATCTGGGAGGACGCTTTAGGTTTTGGCCTCTAAGAGCGCCTTCAGGTCCGCCTTGAGTGCTTCGCTCAAACCGTCAACGGCAGCTTCAATTTCATCACTCTCCGGCTTCCAGCCCAGCACCTCTTCCAAAACAGTCACACGCGGTGTGCCAGCCTTGGTGAAGGCGTCCTTGCCGCCCGGAAGGCCAAACATGGCAAGTTGAATTGCCTTGATGCGGGCCTCTGTTGATTCTGGACGTTCTGAAGTCTCTTCAGCAGGAGCATCAATTTCCTGCACCAGAAGTTCATGATCAGCGTGAATGCGCTTCAGCTCATCCTCATCAATGTCATTTGGGCAGACCAGAAGCTTCGGCTTGCCCTGGATGAACTCGTGACCACCGCGCCAATGAGTGCGGCTGGTCGTGACCTGAATACAAACGGAATTCATGGTGTGGTTCTCCCGTTAATCGAGCCAGGGCGAGATAAGCAGCTCGGCAGTGCCTTGCCAGATGTTGTCTTCGCCGCCTGCAAGCTTCTCTTTTTTCAAAAGGGCGCGAGCTTTGGCCTCGTTGGATGGACCGACCACCAAGAGGTTCGGCATGATGCCAAGCGGAACGTCTTCATCCGTTTTATTGGAGGACATGGAGCGGCGCGCTGCCTCATAGTTATCCGCACTCAGCTCTGCTTTAGAAGCAAAGGCCAGTTGCCAGAATGAAAAGCCCACATTGCCGCGAGCATCCACGCCATAAAGAAGCTCTTTCTTCATGAAAGCACGCTCAGAGGTATTTGCGTCAGTCTGCGCAACCAGTTCAGGCTTCTGACGCATCTGGAAGATGATCGGCATGATGGCCTGTTTCACATCCAGCAAGAACCACGGCGCTTTTGCACCAGCCTGATAATTGGAGACTGTGCGCCGGTTGTCTTTTTCCTTCGAGCCAACCGGGTGATCGGTGTCGAAGAAATTCTGGCCGTCATAACACTTCTCGCTAAGCCCAAGCGGCAATGCGCTCCAGGCCAGATTGTTCTGCCATTGCCCGGCAGCTCGGCCCTGCGCCTTAAAACGCGGCCCGTACATGCCAAGCTTGTCGTCCTCAATATCGTTCTTCTTGACTGAGACGGTGGCTTCATAATCCTTGTTCTTGATCTTGTAGCTGTCACCAGACAGTTCCTTGATCAGACGATCACCGACCCACTCACGCATGGCAGGCCAGTCTTTGAGCCAGCCATATTCGTTTTCAGAGGTAGCACTTTGCACCTCTGTGGCGATTTTCTTCCACTCTTCTGGAGCCTCGCCCAGACCCGCCTGAAAAGCTGCGCTAAAACCAACGCCAAGCGCGCTCAGAACTGCACCTGTTAATTCCATTTTAGAACTCCCTCGGCTCAGTAACCTGAGCCTTATGCTCTCAACCTGGTGGAAGAGCGTGTTAGATAAATTCGGCCCAGATCCCGGACCCCGTCAGGTCGCGAATAATGCCAGCCTGAGAACGGGTATTGCCTTTGTGCGAAGATGAGACCGTCTCATCATCGACGATGTAACAAGGCTTATTGAGATGCTCGCGTGTCACAGGATCAGCGCTGTCATTGCTAAGGAAGTGAAGTTCCTTGCCGCGCACCACCGAAACGCTCAGCGCGCCATCTGCGCCATCACGATTGTCGATGGTCTCCTGAGCAACACCAGCAACAGTGAGGTTTGCAGCTTCATGACCAGGCTGGGCAAAGCCAGCCGCATCAAGCACGCACAAACCACCCCGGCGCATATGAACGCCGCCCTTGGCTGGGTGGGTAAACTGATCCCCAGTCCGGCGACTGGCTTTTCGAGATTGTTGAACCACTGAAATGATCCTCTACCTTTGTGGCCTTAGCCGCGCTGTTTCAGGAATTCTTCGTCAGTAAGCCCAATCTGCTTGGCGACTGCCTTTTCATCCTGGCTGAGAGCTGCTTTGCCCTTGTCAGGATCGGCTTTGTCCAGATCGCTTAGGGTGATCACAGCCGCCGGAGCGCTGCCTGCGATCAGCTTGTTGAAGCTTTCCAGGTCGTCCTGATTGTTGCAGCTCTTGAGGTAGAACTCCTTTGAACCCGGCGCGATCTTGCCCGCTTCCACAGCCGTATTGACGGCCTTTTCAATGTCGCCCTTCAGCGCTTCAGCAGAGGTGTTTTCCGCCTTTTCCGCCCGGCCTTTCATCAGGTTGAAGGTGTCAACGGGGACAAACTTACCGGGATCTGGAGTCTGAGCGCTGTTTTGCGCCTTCGTGACATCCCCTTGCAAATCTACAACCGCGCCCAAAATGGACGCATCAGAGGCTTCATCTGCAAGGCCAAGCTTTTGCCAAAGCGCCTTGCGCTGCTCATCTTTCATGGCAACAGTTCCTTCAGTCTTACGGTCAATTTTTTCAGGTGGAGACAGATGAGCGCTGTTGAGCGCTGTCATCTTCAAATTAGGCTTGTGCGTCAGTGCGGCAGAGGCCAGCCCCAGAACACGCTTGGTGGCAAGGGAGTGCCAAAGGACTGGAGAGATAAACCTGAACTCGCGGTTGCTGATGCGTTTGGCAGCAGGCGGTGTCCATTCGACCCGTCCCCAGATAGCTCCATCGCGCACCTCCAGCTGTTTAATCCAGCCAGCAGCAGGAACACCTTCTACATTTTCCTTCTCCGTTGCATGCTCATAGTCAATGACAAGATCCAGTTCACTCCTGGTAAAGAACGCCACCACATCCTCAGGACGGTCATTGACAAACGGACGCCCGTCGCGGCCAACAACGTGGCCCGCTGGAACCAACTCGATCCAGGCGGGAACAGCTGCATTGCCATCCAGTTGGATCTCATGAGAGGTAGAAGTGAGGTGTGGGTTCTTGTTCATGGCCTTACCTTGACGCAGGCAGGCACAAAAAAAGCCGGTAACAGATGTTACCAGCTTGCAAATTGGGCGATTAAACGCTCCTTTGTCTTATCTCACCCGACCCATCAGGTCAAAATCAATTTCGAATGGTCTTCGAACGCCGTCGAACGCACTCGAATATCGTTCATACACGATGTTACCTCAAACCCCTTTAAAACACTCCACGGCCTTCTCAGGCGTTTTGGTGTGTTGCCTGACTGTTCTTGTCAAACGCTCGCACAGCACCTATACTTAGTGTGCTGGCTGAGGCAAATGGATCGGTGCCCTCGAATGGCACGTGGGGAGGTTCGCCCCCACCGAACAGCCAGCACTCATTCTCCCCAAATCCCATGTTTAGCCTTCAATGCATCGAACCGCTTCCCTGAAGCTTGGAAGAACGTTGCAATATATAAATAACCATCGCCAGATTTCTTGAGTGCTACAGCGTGCATGGAACCATCTAGTTCTAACCAAAAACTCAATCCCTTTTGAGGGCCTCTGTCAATTGGCGTTCCTTCTTCCAAAACCCTCTGAACTTGTTCAAATTTGTTTGCTTCAATGGTCTTGTGCTTTCCAACCTTGACCGCAATGGTATCGCTGGAGACGGCCACCAGCGGCGTTTTAGCGTCCAGCTTGGAAGCAAGGCCGGGAACATAAGCTACCGGCAGATGCACCCGCTCATTCATTTTCGAATAGCTGTGAGGCGCTTTTGAACGCCACAGCTCATTGATCACTTGCTTGGGCAGGGCACTGCTGTGCTTGCCTGCATTTTCCATTTTCAGATTCAGATTGTCGATCTGGGTGCGGGCGCGGTTCTTGCCCGGATTGCCCTGCCAGCCCGGATCAATACCTTCAGGGATCTTGATGGTTTCCCCTGTGCGCGGGTTGGTCCATTCCTTCATCTCAATCTCAGGTGGATCAGACACACCGCCATTCCTGTCAGCTTCAGTTTTCGATATCTGCCTGACCCAGCACTTGCAGCGCCAGCCATTCGGGGTAAACCAGACATCCCAGAACGGGTCATCCACTGGCAGCGTGATGCCTGATTGCGCTTGGTGGTCCGGTCTATGACGCTGAGATGGTCCTAGCGAATACACAAAGTAAGGGAGCGCTGCCTTGGTGCGCTGAGCCCGTTCCCATAACCCGGCAGCTCTGGCTGATCTGGTATTGGCCCAGTAGATGGTTTTCAAGCGGCGCGGACTGCCCAGCTGAGCCTTTATCATCTTGCCGGTTTTCGGGTCCAGCATATCCTGCTTGCCCCACCAGCCCAGTTTCTCAAGGCGCGGTTCCAGATCCTTGGCCCACGCATCAAAGGGAATGCCGTTTCTCTGAGCCCGCTTAACCTCATCAAACAGGGTTGTCAGCACGTCCAATCTGGTCGCCTTGGCAACCGTAAAGCCAAAAGCATGTTCGCGCGGCGAAACATCTGCCCAATGAAAGGACGGTTTCAGCCCTTTTTTATCCAGAAAACCAGCCACCTCAGGAGAGGGCTTGGTGTCAAACTTAAACCCGGCCACCATTACCCCCGATCATCGCCAAAAGCAGCCGCTTTCGACGTGGCATCTGTGACGCGCTGCGCCAACTTGCTGTCATCCATTTTCCCGGCCAGATCGCTCAGCCCGTCCAGAAACGCCTCATAGGTTCCAGCTGAATTGGCAAGCTTGCGAACCGGATCTAAAAGGCCAGACATTTGCGATTGCCAATCGGCAAGCTCATCCTGACCAACATCGTCAAAAGGATCTGCTGCAACTGAGGGCTCTCTGTCCTGTTGCCGGTTGGGTGCTTTGATTTTTTCTGGTTCTGACGGCTTTTGAACACCCAGCAGTTCAGCACCTTCATCAGGGTCATCAAACCCAATGCGTCCGCGCACCTCAGACATCTGGACTTTCAAGCCCAACGGCACCAGCTTCTCCAGAACACTTGCCATGTGTTCCAGATCTTCCGCTTCCATCACCTCAATGCGGATAGTCGGATAAGCCAGCTGCAGGCCGTAATTAAACGTGACAAACGGACGGACCACATCCCGGTTTAAGGTTGTGGCAATCTGGCGACTATCGCTGATTTGAATATCTTCGCGTACATCATTATGCACGATTGCCTGACCCAGTGATGATCCATCATCCGTGGTCATGGTCTGGCCTAAAACGTCCTTGGAAACCTGCTTATCCAGATACACCAGAAAACGTTCAAATAGGCTGTCACCACCCCGACTTGAGTTTTGGATGAACTCAATATCCATTTCTTTAGGGATGATCCCGGCAGCATCATTGGCAATGCCAATCACGGCCTGTAGCAGCTTGGCCTTATCTTCATCAGAGGCCGATTTATCAAATTTGCCTACACGCAGCGGCATGCCGAAAATCTCGTTATACGCAGCCCAGCCACGCAATGCGAAACTCTTCAGCAGGTAAGACCAGCTTGCCACCCGCGCCAGTCCTGTGCGCACTTGCAGACCCGATTTCAGTTTTGGCAAGTGGGTGATAAATTTCCCTGGTGCCAGATCTTCGCCTTCAAGCGATCCCTCTCGTTTCATCTGCAATGTTTTGCGGCGCGTTGGATGGAACATAAACAGTCTTGGATCACGCCAGATAAACTCTTTTGGCATCCACTGTGTCGATGTGGTGTCCCACAGCATTTCAATGGCTGAACTGCCTTTGCCCAATGCATCCAAAGCATCATCCAGCATGTCGATGAATTCAGGCTGCTCAACCATCCGGCGAACAGCTTCCGCAATCTCTACATCCTTGGGGCTGTCACTTGCAGCCTTGACTTGAATATTAAGGGAGGACACAGCACGCTTGCGGCTAGAGAGCACAGCTGAGTAATGGAGGTCTTGTTCTTCCATGATCTCTGCCAGCTTGTAATACTCATCGGGCTGCCCCGCTTCCGCTGCCTGCAAGATGTTCTTCAGTCGTGGCGGTGTAAGTTCTGAGGTGAACATACCGCCAAATTTGTTGGAGATGGAACGGACCATTGCAGTGCTCTCACTGCTGAGGTCTTTCTTTTCAATCTTCATGGGCTTGCCATGAATGTCAATAATGACGGGTTTTGCCATCACCACAACCCTTTCAGTTTGCCAAAGATTGACCCACGCGAGAACGTATTTGCGCTTTGAGTGTCATCGTCCTTGGGAGCTTGCATTGTGGTGCGGGCAACCGTGCTCGCACTCATGTAATCGTATTCAGCAATGTCCTGAAAACTCACCCAAAAGCCCAGAACCGAGGCAATGGCATAATCACCGTGACGGTTGTTGCCATCGGTTCCCTTGAACCGAAAATCCTGAGGCACTTTGATGATGCCATTGACAAAGGAAAGCGCCTGATGGTCTTTCACGATGTCATCATGCCTGGGCAGGATGAGGGATTTATTGGAGCCAAACGCTTCAATGTAAGCTGGCATGTTCTCGCGGTACCAGCTTTCAGAAAAGTGAACCTCCCGGATAGAGGCTCCAAATTTCTGAACCGCTTTTTCGGCCAGATAGGCCCCGTTGCCCGTGGCATCAAACGCACCACCGGCAAAACGCGGCAGATGGGAGATGATGAACTCCATTACCTTGCGCTGCTCATCAAATGGCACGTTACGCATTTCAACGGCCAGCCGTGTCTTGCGTACAAGACTTGGCTCAATGGACTTCACATCAATGGCAGAGGCATCCCCTTTGCGAGCAAAATCTTGCCCATAAACATGCTGCAAATTTTTTGGCAGCAGCTTTAAAACAGGCAGCAACTCACGTTGCAAAAACTGATCAAGACGGTCCTGACGTTTGCTGTCCGGCAGATCGCGAAAGTTGTCTTCCACCTGCCAGCGAATGTAAGGAATACCGGCTTCCATACAGGCTTCCACCTGAACACGGGACAGTGCCTGACCTTCGCTTTCAGCTGGGATGGCATCCAGTTCCTGGCGCATGGCCGCTTTGCGCGAACCATAAGCTGAACGGATCTTGTCTTCCCATTTTTGCTGCGCTTCCTCAGACCACACTTTGCCTTTGATCATACAGACCCGTTTGAACAGGCCATTTTTGACGGCAGATGCAAACGGGATGTGATGAATGGACCAGGTTGGCTTGCCCTTAGCCGCATCGGTCAGGGCTTCTCGTATCAACTCGTTAAACGCATTAAGCACACCGCTGTGAGTAGAGATAATGCGGATCTTGCCGCCCCAGATCAGGAGCGCGTTCACCGCATCAATAACGTTGCGCACATCCTTGTGGAACGCCGCCTCATCAATCACCACGATCCCTTGCAGGCCACGAATATTTTCAGGACGAGAAGACAGTGCTTCAACCCGAAAGCCAGACGCAAAACGGGCAACATAAGAACTGATCTTCTTGGTGTTGCCGTCTGCATCAACGTCTTCAAAGAAGCTTTCTTCAATACCAACCATTTCCTTCTGGACGGTTTTGGCAAAGTGGCCCACATAGCCGATGAACTCACGGCCCTTATCTTTGGTATCGCCAATGTAAAACACGTTATCGCCGCCAGCCTCTCGCGAGCTTGCGGCAATCAAAGTATCATCCAGCGCTTCAGCAAAGGTGATGCCTGTGCGCCTGCCTTTTTCCGCCAACTTCAAGTCACCGCGATCCTCCAGCCATTCCTTCTGGTGGAGCATCAAAATGCCATCGGCAAGCGGATCCAAATCCTCAGGGATCTCAGCCCCGCGTGTAAAATTGGGACTTGCCTCATTGGGATCTCGGGTGAGGATCGGCGTTCCTGCCACCCGTTCGGGATCGCTCTGTGTGCTGATCATTTGCGCAACCCCAAGAACTCACTGCGCAACTTGGCGACCTGATCAGAATTCAGACCCGCAACTTGAGCAGTCCTATCCAGAGCCTCATCAGTCTTCTTTTCAAAATCAGCTTCGATCTCTTTGCGCCGCCGCGTCGAGACCGCCTGAGCCTGCACGGAAGAGCGCAATGCACTTGCAAGCTCCATCGCGCCTTTGGGCGACAGGCCAGCTTCTCCGGCACTGGTCAGGATCTCAAACACCAGCGTCTTGATAGCCTGACTTGCCACAACGGTCACATCGTCAACCGCGCTGGCATTCATTTGACCGGCCAGTGATTTTGCAATGGACTGGCTTTCCTTCAAGCGCCGTTGCATGGTCGCAAGCTTGACCGCATGGCGGCCAAACGCACTTTTACTGATAGGTAAAATGGTAGGGTCAATGGCAATCAACTTGCCATTAAACTCTTCAAGGATTTCTTGCTGTGTTTTGTCCCGATTAGAAAGCTGCTCAGCTGCCCAATCTACAAGGTTGGATGCCTCTGGCGGCAACAGATCCAAAGAGGAAAGCCGCCCACGTCCTTTGCGTTTACTCATTTCCTACACCTCAGGACTTGGGCGTTTAATTCCTTCAAGACGCGCTCTGCGCTCCACATGGTCCCGGCCTGCACTTGTCAGTGTTGCCACCAAAACAGTGCCTGCCTGGGTCAGCTTCACAGCCTGCACATTACGTTCCATCCAACGCAACTGGTTATGGACATAGTCGCGACTTTCCGTGTGGCCGTAGTTCTCCAGCAGTGTTTGCAGGATGGATGAGTTGAGAGAGTAATCATCCTGGCTATAAAGCGCCTTCAGGATGATCAGCCGTACATCTTTGTTGATGTGTTCCTGGTAGTCCATCACGAACCTTTTTTCTGTCTTAGGTAATCATCAATGCCTTCGGTGACATGCCTGAGGGAACGAATGCTCTCATTGATGGCCTTTACCGATCCGCCCATGTCCGACATATTCAGCTCCAGCTGATGGACCTGTTCCTTACTGGGCAAGTGCTGCATTTCCCGTTCAAGGGCCTTCACACCAGCTTTGGCTTCAGAAATCTGGCCCTGCATTTCTTCAATCTTGCTGGAATTGTCGCGGGAGCGATGGGAGATAATGCTCCAGGTCGTGCCTCCCAGCGAGATAACACCCAGCACGATAGCCACCCATGTTTTTAATTCTTCCGGGCTCATCGCGTCTGTTCCAGTTCTCGTTGGCATCCAATGCAGCGCACAGCTGACTGGTTTACAGCGCGCCTGGCAGGCTCAATCTCGCCTTCACAATCAAGACAGGTGGCGCGACCAGATCCAACGCGCTGTGAATTTCGAACCGCAGCAATGCAGGCGTCACGTTCCCGCTCAGCAAGTATGTTAGCCCGGTCAACCTCATCAAAACTCATCAGCCCGTTCGCCTCCAGCCACACAGGGAGTACCCAAATTCATTGTGTTCAAGCACTTGCTGCACCATGGAATTGGAGAGAACGCCCACATCACTGCTCGCCGGATAGATGGGCTTGAACCCATCGCACTTATTTGCGGGACCAGCTGCGCAACCGGCGACGGCGGCCAGCATCAGAATGACGAGAAATATCCGCATCGATTTCATTCCTTTTTCTTAATGTGAGAAGTGAGGTTTCCATCTGCCTGTTGCGTTCGCTTTGCCTGCCAAACCCAACAGCACGCAGTAAAAGCAGGCCCACCAAAGCGGCGATAACAGCCCATTTAAGGAAGACACGGCCCAGCCTGGAGGCGACCAAAGAGGAGAAGAAAGCGATCATCCAACATGCCTCCAGCTTTTTGCATCAGACAAGCGGCGCTGCTTGATCTGGTAGGCCACATACAAAACAGCAGCCCCGCCAGCGGCGACCATCAGCCATTTGTTGGAGCCAATCAGATCCAGAACGGGCGAGAGCGCATTTTTAAGCGGCCAGATCACATCCTGAAGGCCGGAAAGCTGATCCAGTATTGAGCTGTCAGGAACCAGTTCAGCAGCCTTAGCCACACCACCAGTCGCAACCACACCGCCGCCCAGAACAGTCAACCGGTCCGCTTGTTTGACTGTCTGTGAGCCTTTGGCACGAAGATCCTTTACGCGCAGATCTTGGCGGCTGTTCGTGACTTGCTCAGAAAGCGGTACTGCGCGCTTAATCATTGCAGCTGTTTTGGGGCCAACCAGACCGTCAGGTTTAAGGCCGTGATCCACTTGGAAGGCAACAACAGCGCGGCGCGTTGCATCCCCAAAATCACCATCTGGATTGACGTGATACCCAAGATCGGAAAGGCGGAGCTGGAAGGTTTCGATGGGCTGCCCGGAAGCACCCAAACGCAGCATTCCAGCGCGTTTAGACGATCCCTCCAGCTGCAATGCATGACCAGTCAGGCTTTCATAAGCGCGGGAGACTTTACGGCTGTAATAATCGACCTGCCCAGAGCCATTATAGCGGCGCACAATCGCACGAACATCCTTGGCCCGGATATCATCGGCAAGACCGCTGTTGAGCAGGAAATCAATGAAGGCTTTATCTTGAGCTGCCTCGCTACTTGCCAGCGCAACAACAAAGTTTTTGACCGAATGATATCCGCACAGCTTGTAGTTAAAGCCCATGATTTGCGGCTTGGCGTAGGAGGCAGACAAGAGAGCGGCGGTTTCATCAACCTGCGCCATACGCTCCAGCCGGTCCCAGCGGGCATCAGACCCAGCTTTGCCAAGGCCCTTGTAATTGCCCTTGGACCACTTGCGCGTTGCCAGTCCCATGGCTGCAGCCGTGCTGCGCAGCTGGCTGGGTAGCTTGCGCCAGAAGATGTGCTTTTCGGTAAGAAGATGAATGCGGCCTTGATCATCACTGGCCGCTTCCGTGCTCTCAACAATCAGCAGAGCACGCAGCAGATTTACATCAAAGCCTTGTTCCTTTGCCACTTGGGAAATGACATCACTGCCAGCAGGACTAACCTTGCAATGACGCAGCTGCTGAACAATTGAAGACGCGGAGGACATGTACGAAGGGCCTTTGCAAACATAAGTGTGTCGTTGTTTGCAAAATGCCGCGCTGGACATAAAAAAGAGCCGGTAACATATGTTACCAGCTCTAAAATTCAAACAGATCTGCTTGCTGCGGATCTCGTATTCGCTTGGATTGCCTTAACACAGTTTGGCGATGAATGCCAAGTCTGCGTGCAATCTCATCAGCAGACACACCGTCTTCCAGTAAAGCTTTGATCTGTGTATTTCTGTCTGCTCGCTGTCCTGTTGGGCCAAGTGGAATAGAGAGATCCTTCACACCAATTTCTCTATTGCTGCCACTTGTTATACGGTAATACGCGCAGATCTTTATGGCAGCACTCTCTCCCACAGTCTCCACCAGCCAATGACCCTGTTTCGGATAGGCTGGAATGGAAACCCGGCTGCCGCCAAACTGGCGTGCAATCTCAAGGGCAGCAGGTAAACCTGCCACCTCCCGGATTTCCTGAAGAACAAGTGGGAGAGAAGCCATCAGTGAGCCTCTCGAACCAGACAAGCCCGCACTTTTGCGCCCAGTGCGTTCATCAGCTTGATCCAATCCCGGCTGTCCAGCTTATGCAGATCCGTTTCGCCAACAATGGGATAGATGATATCTGCAAAGGTGTGACTGGCAGGCAGCGCTTCACGGCTTTTCAAAAGCGCCACCTGAGCACAAAACACCTTGAACTCTGGACGGTTGTAGACTGAAGGCAGCTTTTTATCAGTGCTCCAGTCAACGCCAGCATCCCGTTTAATCCAGCCCTTCAGCGCATCAATAACCTTGGACCCATCGTCCCCATCCACCCAATTTATATGGTCAATTCCGGTCTGGCGCTTTACCCAGGAGAGCAACGCCTTGTCTGTCTTGTCCTGAACGATGCCAAGGTTCCACGCGGAAAGCCACAGCGCCACAGCCTTCTTGCCAAAAGCACCGCTGATCTGCGTGGAACCTTGCGCATCGACGCCGTGTCCTTTGGCCTTCATGTGATCCAACACCTTGTTGCATTCGATCACGGTCAGGCCCTTGGCAGAACGGCGACCAATGGAAGCCTCCAGGCAATCACGCAAGGTCTCATCATCAAGCTGAGCGGCTTTCTTTGCAGCGTAGAGGCGGTTGTGTGGAGTGCTCATCTCATATCCCCTAGATATGCTCGCCATCACGCAGGATGGCTTCTGTTTCAACCTGCGGCAGGTCTACAAATTTGATGCCTTGCTGGTTCAAATCCCCATAGCCCTCGACAAAATCTCCGTTTTCAGCGATGCCGCCTAACGCAAATTCAGCCAGCAATCCCGCATGGTCCCGAACTTCACGGAAGCTGGGATCAATCAATTCACGATACTGCTCCATGAATTCCTCTGTGAACTTGCTCTCATCGATATCTATCAAGATCGTGCTCTTCAGTTCTACTCTGTAACGAGCCATCACATCATTCTCCCTCTGGCGTGGCTCTGCATCATCTGTTCCAAATGAGCAGCTCTGATATCCTGTGGCAGGCCATTGATGAGATTGGTTGTCACCGCATAATGACCTGTACCGTCTGGACCGATCCGATAGGTCACTGAACCAGTGACCACATAACCCTGATCCGCCCAGAGGTTTTGAATGGCAGCCAGCTCGCTTTCCGCGCACTTGCGCATGTAATCCAAGGTCTGTCCCATAACGAAACCTCCTAAACAGCGGCCAGATCGAGAGAGATGGGTGTTTGCAATCCAGTCATTGGATCACGTTCATAGATCCGCAAATAAGTCTTCGATCCAGTCACCCGCATCGCATCGGCTATGGCATCCATTGCCCGCTGCCAGTCCGCATCTTCAATGCTGGAACGGCGCAAAGCTAAAACACGAGTGGTCGAAATCTTGCCTTCCTTGTCCACGTCGAAGGCATCATCCACCAGAACCTGAAGGTTCGCATTTGCGCCTTCGCTCCATTTGCTGATGCACTGATCAATGAGAGCCTTGGCTGCCTCAAGTTCTGCGCCAAAACTGATGTGTTCAGAAATAGCAACCTGAACGGCCAGTGTGCCGTCATAAGACAGCAAGGTCATGTTGCCTTTTTTGCCGCCCTTCTTCGCGCCATACTTCTCGGCAATCAGTTCACGAAACGCTTGCACATTGCCAAGCGCATCTACCTTGAACTTTGAAAGAGCCTGATTGAGGAAACGGGCAGACTCTACAATCTCCTTAACAAGAGCATCTTCTTCCTGATGCTCCATTTTGATGGTCGTCAAAGGGACAAACGCGCCCTTTGCATTTTGCCAACAACCCTGCGGGACAAGCGTTTCGTTTCTCATGAAATTAATCCTTTTCAATTCAAGCTGGAGCATCGGAGTTAGCTGGAAGCGGCATGTCGCGAATGGGAAAGAAAACAACGCCCTCAATCGGTAATTGTTGTTCCGTAACTGTTTGTTGCTCAGCTTTGGCAAGATCAATGGTGTGTTTGATCCCGGCACCAAAAGCTTCAGCACTTTGAACGGAGAACGGCTCACCATGCTTGGTGTATTCGCGAAACCAGACTTCAAGGGTCTGTAGCTGACGCACAAGAGATTGGCTCATACCTCTTCGCCCCCACGGTTGGACCAGGCAGCGCGAACGGCCTTAGCATCCACGACTCCGCCATTACCAAATGCCAGCATGTGCGCCAGGCGAACTGTTTTGGAAACCTGCCGAAGGGCTCCGGGCTTGCGCCCGATAGCGCGAAGGAGCTTGCGAGCGTCTTCATCCTCCACATTCCAGGCGTCAACAATGATATCAATGTCTTGTGCTGTAGGGCGCACCTGACGCACGCGCGTGCCGACACGAGCATTGATCTGCGCATAAGCGGCTTTGGGCTGCGCACCACCAAAACGGGTGTAAAGTTCTTCGTTGCCAATCAGAGCTATGCCGCACTCATACCGATCAAGAAAATCTCGCAGTTCATTGACTGCGTTGTCGGAAAGGTTCTGGGCCTCATCAATAATCAGCAAAGGTTTGCGGCCATTGCGCTGAACCCGTAAACCAATAGCATGTCTCAGCAGAAGCAAATTCCGCTCATTAATTCCCATGACCATACCGATCTCGCGCACCATGGCCGTTGGTGTGGATGTGGTTGGGCGCATGGTCACCAGATAAGTGTGGGCGTGCATCTCCTGATATTTGCGGGCCGTCATGGTTTTGCCCATGCCAGCGCCCAAAGTGATCACCACCATTTCCGGCATTGCTTGTGCAAACTGAAGGGCGTGCATCACCTTCTCAGATGTCGGCGTTTCCACATAGCCGAGATCTTCAGGAACCCGCATTTCCGTTTGTTCAAAGCTGCGCTGGTTATCAAGCCACTGGCTGATGGCATCCGTGGTCTTGGTATAATCCCCACGATATTTCCCAGAAAACCACTCGGAGAAAGTCGCTGCTGCAAGATCCACCTCACGGGCAAACGCAGCCTTGGAAAGCCCTTTCTTTTCAGCATACTTCTTCGCAGCTACACGCGCATCCAGCCATGCCCATTTTTGCTTCTCCGGTATCTCCGCAACCGGATCAACCAGTTCCCAGACTTGTTTATTGCGATCAGTCATGTTTAATTCCGTTTGCTTGTTGTCCGTAATGGACAGCTGTACTTTCCAAGGGGATGCCTGCAACGCATCCCCTTATTCATTTGCCCCACTCTGGAAGGGCACAACGCGGTTACTCGAATTACTCATGGCCGCCACAGCACGGCCAAAACTGTCTGCTGCATCCTCATCCCACGCAGGCCCTTGCGGCACAGGTCGGTCCTGACCCACTGCCAAGCGCACAACCTGTTGTTCTGGGATAGCTTCCTGCTCTGTTTCAATTTTCGGTAAAAGATCCGCCACCTCATCAATGCCCAAAGTGACCTCAAGGTTCCTGGCTTCTCGCATGGTCTTCATGTAGGTGCGGCGATTGCGAGTATGATCACGCGCTGCATTGGTGTCGTTAAAGCCAACCGCCTCAATGCACTCAGCTGCACACACAAACGAGCCATCCAGCCGATAAACAAAAATCCCGTCATGCAGATTGTCTGGATCAAACCGCACAATCATCTTGGCCCCGGCAAACTCATTCATCTGAGGGGACCAGTATCTATTTCCATTGAGATGAATTTCACATGATGGCTTACGGGATCTGACGCCTTCAGCAGCCATCAGCCACAACCGACGCTGTGCTTCACTGGCTTTTCGAATGATCGTCGATGGGTCTTCGAGAGATGCCCGGAACGTCTGCTCGAATGAGCGCCCCGCACACACAGCAGCCCTGCGACCTTCACGGCTGTTGTGGCGCACAATCTGCTCAGCCACATGCTGCTCAAACTCGGCAATCGGGATCGCCTTGGAACCGTAGTTCTCAGGCTTTGCCATCGGGTTGTTGCCCGTATAAGCCCCAGCGCATTTTGGGTGTTTGGCAACTTCCTCACAAAGATCACGGAACGCCCGTTCAATCGGCTTGGACTGCCCGGAATACGGCGTGGTCCAGTGAACTTTCACACCCAACGTTTCCAAAATACCAGCTGGATCTTCGTCTTTGATCTTGAACCTGAAACGGGTTTTCATCCGCCCTGTGATCCATTTGGAGGCAAAGCTGCGCCCGTTATCCAGATACATGCTGTCTGGAATGCCAAAGCTCTCCACCATGTCACCAATGGCAAGGCGCACCGCGTCTTTGTTCTCAGAGCGCCCAATGCGATAGGACAGCATCTTGCCGGAATAGAGATCCTGAAGCGTCAGCATCAGCGGGCGGCCAATGGTGCCATCCTCCCATTTCACAAACACATCAAACTTATGCCCATCCGCATTCGTTGCCTGCATGGCATGGAACACAGAACGATCACGGGTCTGCGCCGGATAGAGCTGTTTGGCTGCATCCATGCCTTGCCGTGCAAGCACAATCGCGCCCGCTGGCACATCCCGCTCAATGCGCCGTTTCAGCGTCTTGGAGCTTGGAATAGGCGTCCAGCCATGATGGGCAGCGGCCTCGCTCATACGCCGGTAGCACGCGGCAAATCCGGGCTTTTCAGGGCGCAGATAATCTGCCTTCAGCAATTCATAAGCGCGTGGGTCACAATCCACGGTCTGGGTGCGGCCCGGATGTTTGGGAGCCAGCACCGCCAGCCAATTGTCCCGCGCAACACCGTGTGTAAGCTTCTCCCAGTTCCATAAGGTTGAACTGCTCACACCCGTTTCCATGGAAACAAAAGCCACCGCATGGGTTTTGCTCATGCCGCCTCTGTGCATGGCATCCACTTGCGCCACCACATGCAGCCGGTCTGCTGCTATCTGCTTTTTCTTCTGTGAAAGGCGGTCATAGTTCTGCCAGGCATCACTGGTGGCGGCCCCTTTTTCTTCAATCTTCAAAGTACCAGCCTGCGCCAGCAACTTGGTTTGCACATTGGCAGGCAACAGGCTCACATGGTATTCAAATCCACCACCTTGCGCCTCCCGTTCCCGGCAGCGCTCGCCATGATTGCGCCAGCCTTCACGGTCTATCAGGGTATTCAGTCCACGCTCGGTATTGGGCCAATCAGAGACCAGCACTCCTGCCAGTTCTGATACATCGAACCATTCTTTCAACATACCTATCGTCTCCCTCGAACGCGCACAGGTTTGGATTTTAGATCTTTCAAAAACTGCTGTTTCTCGCGAATTTGTTGTTCCACAAATCCAACTTGTGCTAGGCGGGCTTCTTCCCCTTCCATCAGGGTCAGGCCGTCATCTTCCACCACCCGTTGCCACAGCCAGTTGCAACCTGTTGCCTTCACAAACGCTTTGAAACGTAACAGGCTGATCTGGTGGGTCTCGCTGCTTTCGCTGGTGTATTTGTCCAGCATCGCCTTGCTGAATTTGGGTTGCCCCAAAATGGCTCCCATGCGAGCCGAGACGTCCTCACGGCTAAGGCTGCATTCCTTCAAAGCCTGAGACATGTCCCGCTTCAACCGGTAGGAGAAATCCATGCACTCGATGTCAGTTCTGGGCGTGTGCACCGGAAACAAGGCCTGCGCGGGCTGACCGTTTGCGGCAAACATGTCCGTCTGCCGGTCATCACGATATTGTTTGCGTCCTCTTGCCATGACGCTAGTCCTTCACCTTGGCATCAAGCACAACATCAGAAGCTTCCAGCCCCAACTCACCCAGAAACTGGCGGCGGCGCTTGCGGCCCAGCCGGTTCCAGCTGGCAAGCAATGTGCGGAAAGCCTTTTCCTCTTCACTCACCGGGGCCATGCTGCTCTTCATGCTCAGCAACACTTCCGCCTGAGAGACCTTCTGCGCGGTTCCATCAGCAATCACACCCAGGATTGCCCGTTGCGCTGCCGGTTCTTTTTTTGCCAGCGCCTCCAGTTCCTTGCCACTCTCAGAAAGGCCAGTCTCACGCACCAGCTCAATCACATCAGGCGCAAGTCTGGAGATGATGGAAACAGCCCGTTGTATGGAGCGTTCAGAAAGCCCTGTTTTCTCAGCAGCGGCTTTGGAGAAGCGCCAAGTCGCCAAGTTGGCGACTTGCCTCCCGCCTGTGTGTTGATTGCCATGATCTCCGCCATGTTTGGCGTCCGGGTACATCTCTTCATGCACTTCTTTGCGGGCAGTTAAAAAGATAGCTCGATCCAGCGGGTTCAACTCGCGCCGCATCAGGTTCTCGTCAATCTCAATCAGTCGCGCTTGCAAATCACTGGCTTCAACAAGAGAAACCGGAATTTCATCCCAACCCAGCTTGGCAGCAGCAGCCAGACGGTGCGCACCCGCCACCAATTCAATCTGTTTAGAGCGTCCGCGTTTAACCTCACGAACAACAATTGGTTCCTTCAGGCCAAGCTCAACAAGCGAGCTGGCAAGAACCTCAATCCAATCCTGATGCACAGGCCGCAGCCGCTCAGGAACAACAATGTCTTTTAAGGGCAAGTGAGACATATCAAACCGCATTTAATTCTAGGAATTTCGGGGGAAGCTCCGCTGTCCAACGAAGGGGGTGAGGACAGCGAAGCCAATTTCTCCTAAACTCAAAGATGCAAACCAAACGAGTCACAGGAGAAAGTTGAATGATGCAAATACTTCCAACAGATGAGCGCGTGGCCCTGATGAGAATGGCAACTGATATCGTTGCTGCTTCCATTTCAAAGAACGCTGACATCGCGAATGCGAACTCAGATTCTGCTGAAAAGAAAATCAAATCGCTCTATAAGCAGATGGTTGAGCTCGTCGTTGATGAAAAGCCTCACCTCATTAACGACGCAGAGGAAGCAGAGTTAGCCGATTAAGTCTCTTGTACTCCTGCCAGTTTTGTGAGTAAGCCCGGCACAGGCCAACAGCAGAATGTCCTGCATATTTGAAGCTCCATAGCCCAAATTGTGCAGCACATTCACCACCTCTGCGGTAGCTTCTAATCGCTTGGAAAGGCGGATGGGCTCTTTTTCTTTAGGGCTTGTTTCGCCCTTCTGAGTATCTTTCTGGTTCAGGCCAAGAAACTCTTCGCGCATCTTCCCAACCTGCTCAGTATTCAGGCCCGTTACAGATGCCTCTTGCTTCTCAGGCCCACCAGTAATGGCACAAATCCGCTGCCACTGGTCAGGGCTCACCTTGTGCGTTTCGGTGCTTCCGTAACTGCCATCCATCTTCCTAAGTCTCATGGTCAGCTTGGCATTTTTTAGATGTGTATTATCAGCCATCTCAGTCCCTCCTATCACTTTGGCATTGGTGGCTTAATTGCAGATTCCATGTGTGTCTTGGCTTCAGCCTTCGCCTTCGCTTTGGCCTCTGCTTTTGCTTTGGCCGCTGCCTTCGCTTTTGCGTCCAGCGCTTCAAGCTTTTCCCGTGCGTCTTCAATGGTCATGCGGTCGCCCACATTCGCTTTAACCGTGGCTGCAAACATCAGCACACACACGCAGAACCCTGCCCATTGCATTGCAACGTTTCCGGCAAGCAAACCGGGACCAAACAGAGCGGAAAGAACCACGAAGATCACAGCAAGTTGCTTGGGAACCGGCGGCTTTCGAGATTGTGAAGAGTCAATGATCGTAATTCTGATATCAGTCATCACGAAGCCCCTCCCATCGCAGCAGTCTTACGCGGCTCAACAGCGGTAACACCGGGGTGAATAGTTATCTTCATCACCTGCCATGCACGGGCATGGGCGGGTTGGTTCTTATTGAAGAACAGTGCCCACTGGTCAGCATCCGCTTCCCGTGTGAACAGGTTGGCATCCTCAAGCTTCACACTGGTTTTGGCGATTATGTGAAAGCTTCCATCGGCAAATCTGGGTTTGTCCCAATCACCAACGAAATAGATGAAACCAGGTTGCAGGCTGTACTGGCGTAGCACATAGGCGCTCGTACTCATGCCGCTGCCTCACATGTCAAATCTGGTGTGACGTTTTGACGTTGAGCCAAAATCCGCTGTGTGCGATAGTTTTCCAAGGGTTGAGGGCTCAGTCGCTCGCCTGTAGAAGCGTCATACCGGCTAGGCCAGATATTTAGGGGAGAAAGCCCGAGAACTTTAGCCAATGCCTGTTCACCACGAGGATGAGGCTGGCGTGCAGTATTAACAGCGGTGCCCTTGGGAAGGGTGTAAGTACGATCCACAAAAGCGTAGGATCGGCCTGCCTTTCTTAAGAGAAACAGGATCTCGGCAGAATCCATGTCATCTTCTCTGGTGTGCGTCATAAATGCCTCGTAATTCACGGCAATCAAAAGGGTGGAGCCTTGCGATTGTCTTTTTTGAAGCAACAGCTTCTAGTTAAGTACAAGAAGGACATTAGGTCAGATTTCTGTCACTTAGAATAGTTAATGTGACGTTTTTCTGTCTATTTAATCTATGGCGCGCAAAGCAACATCAAAAACTAAGTTAGGTCAAAGACTTATAGAAATTCGCGGCGATGAAAATCGCGGTGAATATTGTGCGCGACTAGGTATCAATGACCGCACATACAGAGATTATGAGAGTGGCAAGAGCCTGCCTAATAGCGATACTTTAAAACTGATTTCCAACGTACATGATGTCAGCCTCAACTGGCTCATCCTCGGCGAAGGACCAATGCGCCTAAATGAACAAGACGCACCCAAAGCCGCTGCAATTGAAAAGGAATTCTTTGCCCGTGTGCTGGAAACCACACGCAAAGCCTACGCTGAATCAAGCGTGCGCATCTCGGATGTAGATCTTGGGCGGTTGGCTGCGGAAAAATATGAAGAGTATATAGTGCTGGCGCATGAGCCTGATGATGAAGAAGAGCGCCTCGCACTCATGGCATTGCTCAAACGCCGCCTCATCAAAGACCTGATGCAAGCCCACACTGACCAGGCAACAAGCAAACGCCGGGCTTAAAATTGGTGATCACCGCTATTCTCGCATACCTCGCCCTACGGGAAGGCACTATCCGCGCGTAGGTATTCATTACGTGCAACCTGCAATTGTCCACCAGAAATCACCAGCACACATATCTCAAGTTGCAGATCAATAGGGATGCTTCGAAGCTTTTTCGAACGATCTTCGAACGCCACCAGATTTTGTGATTCTGGTGAGCCTTCACCACTCCGCCCGCAAAACCCAATTTGCAGCCAAATACCCGATTTCACCAAAAATCCTCAGAATTCGTTCCAAGTTCTAAAATGGCAAAAGCAGAGTTATCCGCAGAACTCCGCCAGAAACAGAACTTGGAAGCCAGTTCCTACTTCTCCGATACCGATTCACTTGATACAAGGGGAAAGAGGCTAATCGCCAGCGCTCAAAATCGGCAGCTTTCTGCGGCTTCGAAGGGTCTTCGAAAGGTCAACGGCTAAAACTCCAGCAACCCTTCGAACTCCAGATTCAAGTGTCCATCTGGCAATTCACTCTAAAAACAAGTGTCCATCAAGCCCTTCAAAATAGACACAGTTCAACACCCAAAACCACCCAACAAACCGCAGAACTCCCCCACTTAACCCGTCTATCTTCGTCTAATCCCGGACATACCCGTCTACTCCAGGTTCAAGTGTCTCCCTACATCGGAGAAATCATCTGCTTGCAGATACTCAAATTCACAGGCAGAACCAACCACTTGCGCAGTGCAGAAGCGTTAATGGCAAAATTACAGTTGATTTAGGAGGGGAAGTTAGGTGGTCTCAAACCGCGTGGAACGCGCATTCCTAACGGAGAACAAACTGGCAAATGTAAAAATGCCAGCGACTCAATCGCTGGCATTGAAGTGTTTTATGGTAGCTCGACGACTTTGCCATCTCGCAAGGTTATTCGCCTATCCATTTGTTTGGCAATCTCCAAATTATGAGTCGCTAGCATAGCTGCAAAACCGGATGCACGAACCAGAGCAGTCAATGCCTCAAACACATATTGAGACGTTTTGGGATCCAGATTGCCGGTTGGTTCATCCGCCAGCAAAAGCCGAGGAGCGTTAGCGACTGCCCGGGCAATAGCAACCCGCTGCTGCTCACCACCGGAGAGCTCAGAAGGGCGATGGCTCTCCCTCTCCGCAAGACGCATATAGGAGAGCAACTGCCGTGCCCGTTCTTCCGCATCTTTGCGCTTGAGACCGCAAATCATCTGCGGCAACGCAATGTTTTCCAGCGCTGTAAATTCAGGCAGCAACTGGTGGAATTGATAGACAAAGCCTACATCCGTACGACGAATAGACGTCCGGGCATCATCATTGAGAGTGGAACAAGCCCGCCCGTCAATCATGATCTCACCCTCCTGTGGCCGCTCAAGAAGGCCAGCCAAATGCATTAGCGTGGACTTACCAGCACCAGAAGGAGCAACAAGTGCAACCATCTCACCTTCATAAAGGTTCAGATCAGCACCCTTCAGGATTTCTAGCTTGCTGTCACCTTCAACATAACTTCGGGAAACACCCTGCAAACTCAAAACAGGGACACGTTCCTCATTCTGCTTAGAGACACCCACATCAGATTTCGTTGACTTTTTCATCATTCGTAGCGCAATGCCTCAACAGGATCGAGCCGGGCTGCGCGCCAGGCAGGGTAAATCGTTGCCAACAAGCTTAAAACCAGAGCCATAACAACAACAGTCGTCGTCTCATTTGGGTCCATCTCGGCTGGAAGTTTAGAGAGGAAATAGAGCTCCGGAGAAAACAGCTCAGTGGCCGTTAACCAGGAGATCCCCTGACGAATACTTTCAATGTTCCAACACACCACAGTGCCCAGAATAAATCCGGCAAGCGTGCCAATGGTTCCGATGCTGGCACCAGTGATAATAAAAATCCGCATGACAGCGCCTCTTGTCGCACCCATGGTACGCAGCACGGCAATATCACGTCCCTTATCTTTCACCAGCATGGTCATGCCAGAGATAATGTTGAGTGCAGCCACAAGCACGATCAACGTCAGAATAATAAACATCACATTCCGCTCAACTTCCAATGCGGAGAAGAACGTCATATTACGTTGACGCCAATCGGAGACATAAACAGGACGCCCTGCCTCTTCCTCAATCAGCGGACGCAAGGGCCCAACAGCATCCGGATCATCGGCATAAACTTCGATACCGGTCGCAAGCCCTTCTTTGTTGAAGTAAAGCTGCGCCTCTTCAAACGGCATAAAGGCAATCGTGCCATCATACTCGCTCATACCAATCTGGAAGATTGCGGAAACAGGATAACCCTTCACACGAGGGGTCATGCCCATTGGCGTTATGCTACCGCGCGGTGTAATCACACGCACCGTATCACCAACAGTCACGCCAAGCTGACGCGCGAGGCGAGAGCCAATCGCGATCCCATCGCCCTTATCAAAGCCATCCAGCGTACCAAGCAGCACGTTACCGGAAACCAACTTGAGCTTATCCAGGTCCGTTTTGCGAACGCCGCGAAACAGCGCACCAAGGTCAGCACTAGGGCCGGAAATCATGGCCTGCCCTTCAACGAAAGGCATAGCAAAATCGACACCATCAATACCAGCAAGCCGAAGCGTGGTATTGTCGTAATCATTCAAGGGGCTATCAATAGGCTGCACTAGCACATGACCATTGATACCGAGGATTTTTGTAAGAAGCTCAGTGCGGAATCCGTTCATCACCGCCATAACAATGATGAGTGTTGCAACGCCCAGAGTGATCCCCAAGAAGGAAAGACCAGCAATAATAGAAATAAATGTTTCTTTGCGTCTGGAACGTAAATACCGCCCTGCCAGCATCCACTCAAAGGGTGCAAACCACCGGGTCTTACCGGGATGAGCCGCCTGAATCGCTGCCGTCATACTAGACAATTCTCCGTTTCCGCCTGCCCGCTCAAAGTGCCACCTATGCATATAGGAAGGCTAAGTGGACTGCGCCATACATGCTGAGTAAAAATCCGGCAACCCACAGGCCGCCGAATCCAGTATCTACCCATGGAATCTAGAGGATACCCCTAAACTCCACTTATATCAGCCCTTTAAGGCAGAAATCAGTTTATGAACAGCCGCTTCCGGGCTCAACATTTCACGATCACCCGTTGCGCGGTCTTTCACCTCAACTTCACCAGTCTTCAGCCCACGCGGACCAACAACAAGCTGATAGGGCAAACCGATCAGGTCCATGCTCGCGAATTTAGAGCCAGCACTGGTTTTGCGGTCATCGTAAAGCACTTCAACGCCAACTTTTTCCAGCTCAGCGTAAAGACTTTCACAAACCTCATCACACTCAGAACCCACCTTCATATTGATAATACCAACATGGAACGGTGCAACTTCTTTCGGCCAGATAATGCCGTTTTCGTCATGGCACGCTTCAATGATAGCGCCCAGCAAACGAGACACGCCAATGCCGTAAGAGCCCATATGAACAGGCGTTTCCTTACCTTCAGCTGTCATCACCTTCGCGCCCATTGGCTCGGAATATTTCGTACCGAAGTAGAAAATGTGACCAACTTCAATACCGCGCGCAGAGATTTTTTTGTCTTCTGCAACAGCATTGAACGCTGCCTCATCATGCATTTCGTCAGTTGCCGCATAAGGCGTGGTCCATTGATCAATAATGCCGGACAGATCACCGTTAAAGTCAACGTCTTCAGCCGGAATTGGAAGCTCAAGAATGTCCTTATCAAGGAACACTTCACTCTCGCCGGTAGAGGCCAGCACGATAAACTCGTGAGACAGATCGCCGCCGATTGGACCTGTATCAGCCTTCATTGGAATCGCGGTCAGGCCCATGCGCGAGAATGTACGCAAGTAAGCCACAAACATACGGCGGTACGCTTCAGTCGCGCTCTCTTTATCCAGATCGAAGGAATAGGCATCCTTCATCAGGAATTCACGGCCACGCATAATGCCGAACCGAGGGCGAACTTCATCACGGAACTTCCACTGCACGTGGTAGAGGTTCAGCGGCAAATCTTTGTAAGAGCGGACAGAACTACGGAAGATGTCAGTGATCATCTCCTCGTTGGTTGGGCCAAACAACATCTCACGCTCATGGCGATCTTCAATGCGCAGCATCTCTTTGCCATACGCATCATAACGCCCGCTTTCACGCCACAAATCAGCGGACTGAATTGTAGGCATCAGCAGCTGGACAGCACCAGAGCGGTTCTGTTCTTCCTCAACAATCTGCTGGATCTTGTTCAACACACGAAGGCCGAGCGGCAGCCATGCATAAATCCCGGCGGACTGCTGACGGACCATGCCAGCACGCAGCATCAAGCGGTGCGATACGATCTCGGCTTCTTTCGGTGTTTCCTTCAAGATAGGCAGGAAAAATCGGGACAAACGCATAAGTTCTAACTCTTCAGTTTTTAAGACTACGAAGTTGGAGGCAAGCGAAACCAAACCCCCACTACTTTTATATGCCTTCTTATCAAGAGGAATGCCTGTTGTAACTGTCAACATGGCTATATGCCAATTTTCTAAGGCATATTTCCCCATGCACGCTGTGCAGAACCTTCCTCACAGCCTTCCGTACACAGAAAATCTGAAATATTGCCGCTAAAATTTTAGGCAAGCAAAAATATGAGGCGAATTGATACAAATTGATGACAAGCTCACATCATTACGCTAGTGTCCCCTCAACAACAAAAACAACACCTTTAAGCGGTGTTGCAAGGTATCGCGATCTTTAGTCTTGGGAGGAAGGTTCTCGGGCGCCCGTTTGGTTGCTGCCGGCACTCTACGCAAGTGCTAAGGGAACGTTTAGACGCGGAACTCGTATTTATAGCAAGGCTTCGGCCTTGCTTTTTTTTCGCCAAATCCCGCCATTTCCTGTGTGAAGCTGACCTGATAATTTGCCGAACCAGGCCCATGGTTTTACCGGGTTGGATCTTCCATTTCTATCATTCAGTAAAGAAAGCTGAACTCGAGAATGCTCCAAAGTAAAAAAACGATTACCAAGAATCGCTTTGCTTAAAATTATGCACGTTCAAAAGACAGCCCCTGTTTTGCATCACACAAGTAATAGCCGTTAAGCAAATGCTCCAAAACAGATTCCTCAGAGGAGCTAGGAAGGCGCATTTCCCATCAGCTGATCAACCAGTGGAAACAACGCATTGCCCAAACCGGATTCCATGAAGACGTAGAAAGCGACAAATACGATTGTAGTGACAACCGTATTGATGATCACCTTCTTCAACATCATCGGGTGTTTGGGTGCACTTTCCGTTGTACCGGGAACAACATGCCCCTCTTCCGCCTGTGTCCGTACGCCAAAGGGCAAAATGGCCAGAAACAGAATCCACCACATCATAAAATAGATGGCGATTAAAAGTGGCGTGGCCATTAGCACAACTCCTGTGGCTTCTTTTACTTTTTTGCGGTTCGTCGCTTTCGCTCTTCTAGCACAAAGCCACCAGTAGAATACAGGTTAATACCTAGGTCACTCCAGCAAAAATCAAAGGAATTCGTTCGTTTTTGCTGGAAAAATAAGGAGATGGAGATCTTAGGCCTGTTCCAGCTCGGTCAACGTTCCAAGGAAATCTTTTGGATGCAGGAACAACACCAGCTTGCCATGTGCGCCAATTTTCGGCACGCCATCACCAAGAATGCGGGCGCCATTGGCAACCAGCTGATCTCGCGCAGCAATAATGTCATCAACTTCATAACAGATGTGATGAATGCCGCCCTGCGTGTTCCGTTCCAGAAACTTGGAAATCGGTGAATTTTCGCCAAGCGGTTCCAGCAATTCAATCTTTGTATTCGGCAGATCAATGAAAATTGTCGAAACACCATGATCCGGCTGAGCAACTTTTTCGGAGGCAATCCCGCCAAGAGTATCGCGGTAAACCTTCAGGCCCTCATCCATATCCAGCACAGCAATTGCAACGTGGTTTAAGCGTCCAATCATGACGTATCCTCCCAAAATAAGTTAGCAGCTAAGGAACAGGTTTACCCTGCAATGTCTATAGGATCAAAGGTCAAAGGCCGCAGACGATCCTCTCATCTGCGGCCTTTAAAACGTATCAATTAGAAGCGAGAGTGGATTTAGACCCGCTGCACCAATGCCTTACACAAAGGTTTTTTACCCCATTGCTCAACCACAGCGTAACGCCCTGCACGCCGTGCAGCCTCGCGCACCAATTCCACATCGCGGCGACGGCTTTTAGGAATGGAAATCACAGCTCCATAAACCGCATCCCGCACGGCATCCTCAAACGGCTTACCGCTTTCAGTCTCATCTGGCATACCAAACAGAACGATATCAATATCGCCAAGCAGCTCACCACGTCCGTCGACGATCAGGGAGATCGTGACACAGCCGCCATAGGAAAGCTTACGTCGCTCCTGAACGCCAGTTTCTTCAGGTGGCGCCATCAAACGGCCATCGCGTACGATAATTCCAGCAGGCGCGTGATCAATCACCTTCAAGCTACCTGGATGCAGGCGAACCATGTCGCCGTCACGGATAATCAAGACATCTTTAACGCCTTTGCCCCGTGCAAACTCTTCATGGCATTGCAGATGAAGTGCCTCACCATGAACTGGTAGCACCTTTTTCGGACGCACCAGATTGTAAACCTGATCCAACTCACCGCGGCGCGGGTGACCCGACACATGCACAAGCGCATCGCGATCAGTGATCACGCGCAATTTCTGCTGTGTCAGCTCGTTGATAATGCCGGAAACGGCCTTCTCATTGCCCGGAATAGTCCGGCTGGAAAAGATCACAGTATCACCGGAAGAAAGTGCAACCTGACGATGCTGATCACCAGCAATCCGCGCCATAGCTGCCCGTGCTTCACCTTGTGAACCAGTGCAAAGCGCGACCACTTTATTACGCGGCAAAGACCCGTAAGTCTCTTCATCCAGAAACGGAGCTAATCCATCCAGATACCCAAGCTCACGCGCAATCTCGACAGTGCGCTGCATGGAACGCCCAATCACAACGACGTCACGCTCCGCCGCCATCGCAGCTTCCGCCACGGCCCGCATACGTGCAACGTTGGAGGCAAAAGTGGTTACGGCAACACGGTGCGGTGCAGCTTTGATGAGCTTGGTCAGCTCGACTTTAACATCCGCCTCACTTGGGCTAACGCCTTCGCGGACTGCGTTGGTGCTGTCACAAACAAAGACATCAACGCCCTCATCGCCCAGCTCACGTAAGCGCTGCAAGTCAATCGGTTTGCCGACACCCGGTGTCAGATCAATCTTCCAGTCACCGGAATGCAGGATAAGCTGACCACCAACACGGATCGCCAAAGCACATGGCTCTGGAATCGAGTGGGTCATGGTCACCATTTCAACGTCGAACGGACCAGTTTGGAAGCGATCACCCTGATTAACAACAGTTACCGGAATCTCGTAGTCAGCTCCGTCACCAACCAGCTTTGCTTCTAGCAGGCGAGCTGTAAAATCGGTCGCATAAACAGGAAGTCCCAGACGTTTCCAAAGGTATGTCAACGCGCCATAGTGATCTTCGTGGGCGTGCGTAATAACGATCCCTTCAATGCGGGAGCGTTCCTGTTCCAAAAAGCGGATATCAGGAAGAATGAGATCCACACCCGGCATGTCCGGTCCGGCAAACGAAATGCCAAAATCAACAATCAACCAGCGTCGATCATTTTTCGGGCCATATCCGTAAAGGCCCAAATTCATTCCAATTTCGCCAACCCCGCCAAGGGGTAAAAACACGAGCTCTTGAGTGCTCGACATCAGGTTCTCCTTAAACACCTAAAGGACGCACGGCTTCGCTCTTTGGAAAACCAACGGCGCGCCTCGTGCACGTCTTCAGGAAAAAAATACATCACCGGCTGTTACCAACCGTTCGCCGCCATGATCCATTTTCACGATCAAACGGCCCATTTGGTCGATGTCCTTAAAGACACCGGAAAATTCTTCATTGCTTAGTCGGACCCGAATGGGTTTTCCCCGTCCGACCGCCCGTCGCAGCCACGCAGATCTAATCTCGCCAAATCCGCTCGCGGCTTTCCAAGCATCAAGCCATCTGGCAAAGCTTTGCGCAAGAGCTTCAAACACTTGTTGAGGCTCGCACATATAACCCATGCTACGCAAATCCGTCACAGCATAATCGCCAAGTTCCGGGTGATGCGATACATTTACGCCAAACCCGCACACAAGGCACAGCTCACCCTTAGGCCCACTTTCGCTTTCAAGCAATATGCCAGAAATTTTTTGTCCGTCAATGAGCACATCATTCGGCCACTTCAACTGCACCAAACCGTGAGTACCTGTCGCCCGTTCAATAGCTTCGCCCAAGGCGAGGGCAGCAACAAACGGCAACTGAACGATCTTTTCATCCTGCATATTAAGCCGCAAGAGAAGGGAGGCAAACAGGTTACCAGCCTCAGAGGTCCATTCCCGGCCCCGGCGCCCTCTTCCACTCAGCTGTACATCAGAGCGGACCCAGAGATTTCCCGGATGTCCGTCACGCCCTTTTTGCAAGCCATAGGAGTTGGTGGAGCCAATGCTCCCAAAGTGCTCAAAGCAAAAGCCCGGCGCTGATCGCACCGGGCCTTCATCTTTTAAAATTCCGCTCATCATTCAGACACTAGAACAGAACGGCCGCTGCATTTGCAGCAGCATTCATGATCGGCTCCGGCATCACGAAGAACAGACCAACGACTGCACCGGAAAGGCCCAGTACAATTTTCATCTCGCCGGACATTGGCAAGAATTTACCGGTTGGCTCGTCAAAGAACATGACTTTGATAATGCGCAGGTAATAGTAAGCAGCAACAACACTGGCTACCAGACCAATCACCACCAACGGAATAAGACCAGCTTCCATCGCAGCGATGAACACATAGAACTTACCGAAGAAGCCGAAGAACGGTGGCAACCCTGTCAGTGAGAACATGATAACGCCCAACAGCATTGCCATTGGCAGGTTGGTTTTGGAAAGACCAGCAAGATCTGAAATCTCTTCAACCATACCTTCCTTGCGACGCATGGACAAAATGCAGGCAAACGCACCAAGGGTCATTGCAAGGTAAGCAGTGAGGAACACGAGAAGACCGTGCACACCTTCCTGCGTACCAGCGGCAAGACCAACCAGCGCATACCCCATATTACCAATGGAAGAGTAAGCCATCAGGCGTTTGATGTTCTTCTGACCAATCGCTGCAAAGGCGCCAAGACCCATGGAAGCAATGGAGATGAACACAATGATCTGCTGCCAATCTGTTGCAACATCGCCAAGCGCCTCAATCAACACGCGAACGAGCATGCCGAACGCAGCAATCTTAGGCGCAGCCGCAAAGAACGCGGTGACCGGAGTTGGTGCACCTTCATAAACGTCCGGTGTCCACATATGGAATGGGACCGCGGAGATCTTGAAGGCGATACCGGCCAGCATAAACACAATACCGAACACCAGACCAAGGGAGGCACGCTCTTCAGTCAAAGCCGCCGCAATTCCAGTAAAGTCTGTGTGGCCGGTAAAGCCGTAAATGAAGGACATGCCGTACAGCAGCATACCCGAAGACAACGCCCCAAGGACGAAGTACTTCAGGCCCGCTTCTGTTGAACGAACAGAGTCTCGGTTGATGGCGGCAACAACATACAGAGCCAGAGACTGCAGTTCCACACCCAGATACATCGAGATCAGATCATTGGCAGATAGCATAAGCATCATACCAACAGTCGCGAGCACGATCAGGATCGGGTACTCAAAGCGGTCAAAGTTCTGCGAACGCGCGTAAGCCACAGACATTGCAATCGCAAAGCCCGAACCAATCAGCACCAAGATCTTAAGGTACTGCGAGAACGCATCCTGCACAAAAGCGCCATTGAAGGTGGTACCATAATGCGGGCTAACCAGCAGGATCAAACCTGCAACAGTCAGCAGCGCAACGCAGATACCCGTTACCAGTGGAGTAGATTTATCTCCACCAAAAGCCCCAACCATCAGCAGCACCAATGCGCCGAGAACCAAAAGGATCTCGGGCATTACTGGCATAAGGTCGGGCATTGCTAGAAGCTCAGCAGTCATGAGTGCACAGCTCCCCTGTTATTGGTTAGACACTGCAGCGGCTGCATGGGCACCAAGGCCACCTGCATCAAGCGCTGCATTGTAATTTACGATAAGGGCATCAACGGACGCGGACGTCACATCCAGCACTGCTGCTGGGTAGAACCCGAAGAAGATAGTAAGAATGACCAACGGCATAAGGATCAGCTTTTCACGCCCACTCAGGTCCAACATGGACTTGAGACTTTCCTTTTCCAGCGCACCAAACACGACGCGGCGGTAAAGGAACAAAGCATAAGCAGCAGACAAGATCAAACCAGTTGCAGCAAACACCGCCACCCAAGTATTGACCTGGAACACGCCCAGCAAGATCAGGAATTCACCAACGAAGCCAGCCGTTCCAGGCAGACCCACGTTGGCCATGGTGAAGATCATAAACACAACCGCATAACGCGGCATGTTGTTCACGAGCCCACCATACGCCGAGATCTGTCGCGTATGCATCCTGTCGTAGATCACACCAACACACAAGAACAGAGCGCCGGAGATCAAACCGTGTGCCAGCATCATGAAGATCGCACCTTCGATACCCTGCGCATTGGCAGAGAAGATACCCATGGTCACGAAGCCCATGTGAGCAACGGATGAGTATGCGATCAGCTTCTTGATGTCTTCCTGCGCCAACGCCACCAGTGAGGTGTAGATGATCGCCACGATAGACAGCGTGTAGATGAACGGTGCGAACATATCACTGGCAATCGGGAACATAGGCAGGGAGAACCGAAGGAACCCGTAACCACCCATTTTCAGAAGGATCGCAGCAAGAACAACAGAACCAGCAGTTGGAGCTTCCACGTGTGCGTCAGGCAACCAGGTATGAACAGGCCACATTGGCATCTTAACTGCAAAGCTTGCAAAGAACGCCAACCACAGCCACGTCTGCATCGCCGCCGGGAACTCACTCTCGTTGAGGAGAGTTGGAATATCCAGCGTACCAGCCTGCCAGTACATTGCCATAATAGCAGCCAACATCAGCACTGAGCCAAGCAGCGTGTACAGGAAGAACTTGTAACTTGCATAAACGCGGCGCGGGCCACCCCAAACACCGATGATAAGGAACATCGGAATAAGGCCAGCTTCAAAGAACACGTAGAACAGAACCAGATCCAGCGAACAGAACACACCGATCATCAGTGTTTCCAGAATGAGGAAGGCGATCATGTATTCTTTTACGCGGTCCTGAATGCTTTCCCAGCTTGCAAGAATACAAAGTGGCATGAGGAAAGTCGTCAGGATCACGAACAGCATCGAAATGCCGTCAACGCCCATATGGTAGGTGAAGACCTCACCAAACCAATTGTACTTCTCCACCATCTGGAAGTCTGGGTTCTCGTTCGTGAACCCACCCCAGATAAACAGGGAAGTGATGAATGTGAAACTCGTTGTAATCAGCGCAACGCGCCGAATATTCGTCTTCGCATCCGGGTCGTCTCCCCGCACCAATAGGATGAAGAACACACCTATCAGCGGGAGAAACGTCGTGATGGAAAGGATGGACCAGTCGTTCATTAATGAACTCCCCCACCGGAGAACATGGCCAGGGTGACGAAGAAGGCGACCCCGATCAACATGGCGAATGCGTAGTGATAAATGTAACCAGACTGCAGACGAACCACCCAACCGGTAACCTGCTGCACACGAGCAGCAACACCATCAGGACCAAATCCATCGATAACAGTGCCATCACCGCGTTTCCACAGGAAGCGGCCAAGAGCCAGGCTCGGTTTCACGAAGAGGAAGTCGTAGAGTTCGTCGAAGTACCACTTGTTCAGCAAGAACAGATAAACAGGCTTGTGGCGCTCTGCCAATTTCTTCGGCATGTCTGGTTTAGCGACGTAGAAGAGGTAGGCGAGAAGGAAACCACCAGCCATTGCAAGCCAAGGTGAAAGCTTCACCAGCCAATGAACATGGTGCATTTCTGCAATGACTTCCAATTCACCGCTGGTACCACCAAACACGTTCTTCCAGAAGCTGAGGTAATCCGCACCAATAAAGGCTTCTTTGAACACCATACCTGCAAAAGCAGCACCAAGTGCAAGAAGCAGCAATGGCACAAGCATAACCCAAGGGCTCTCGTGGATGTGTTTGATCACATCAACTGAAGCGCGAGTTTTACCGTGGAACGTCATGAACACCAGACGCCAGCTGTAGAAGCTGGTCAACGCAGCAGCCAGAACAGTCGCCCAGAAGGCATACCCAGCAAACATGTTTTGACTGACATAAGCTGCTTCAATGATCGCATCTTTAGAGATGAAGCCCGCAGTACCAATGTAGGTGAATGGAATACCGAAACCGGTAAGAGCCAGCGTACCAATCATCATGGTCCAGTAGGTCACTGGAATGTGCTTACGCAGACCACCCATCTTGCGCATGTCCTGCTCGTCAGACACTGAGTGAATAACGGAACCTGCGCATAAGAACAGCAGTGCCTTAAAGAAGGCGTGCGTGAACAGGTGGAATATCGCCACTCCATACGCACCAACGCCAAGTGCAACAAACATATAACCCAGCTGCGAACAGGTGGAATATGCGATTACGCGCTTGATGTCGTTTTGAACACACCCAATGGTCGCTGCAAAGAATGCCGTTGTCGCTCCAACGAACGTCACAACAGTCAGTGCATTTGGCGCAAGTTCAAAGATTGGCGCAAGACGCGCAACCATGAACACACCAGCCGTCACCATAGTCGCTGCATGGATCAGCGCGGAAACAGGCGTAGGGCCTTCCATCGCATCCGGCAGCCAGGTGTGCAGCAAGAACTGAGCTGACTTACCCATCGCACCCATAAAGAGCAGCAGACAGACAACTGTCAGAGCCGCTTCAGGCATCAGGTCGTAGCCAAGGAAGTTCAAAACAGGTTCCGTACCCTGAATGAAGACATCGCCGCTACTGAAGATCGATGTGAAGTCGATTGAACCATATAGGTAGAACACGCCGAAGATGCCAAGCGCAAAACCAAAGTCACCCACGCGGTTGACGATGAAAGCTTTCATCGCAGCAGCGTTTGCAGATGGTTTTTTGTACCAGAAGCCGATCAGCAGGTACGATGCAAGACCAACGCCTTCCCAACCAAAGAACATTTGCAGCAAGTCATCAGAGGTGACCAGTGCCAACATTGAGAAGGTAAAGAAGGACAGGTAAGCAAAGAACCGAGGACGGTGCGGGTCATGGTGCATGTAACCAATTGAATAGATATGAACCAGACAAGAAACTGAGTTCACCACCACCAGCATCACTGCTGTGAGTGTATCTACGCGAATTGTCCAACTAACCGACAGATCCCCAGAGGTGATCCAACGGAAAATAGGCTCAATCCTTGTGGTTTCTGACCCAAGACCGAATTGAAAAAACACCACCCACGAAAGAAGGGCTGCGACTATCATAAAGCCGCTGGTTATGTACTCGCTGGCTTTGACCCCAAGCCGATTGCCGAATAGCCCGACAATCAGGAAGCCAAGCAACGGCAGAAAAACGATTGCTGAAAACATCCGCCCCTCAGCCTTTCATCATATTGATGTCTTCCACGGCAATAGAGCCGCGGTTACGGAAGTAAACAACCAAGATAGCAAGGCCAATGGCCGCCTCTGCAGCTGCAACGGTTAGCACCAGGAGCGCAAAGATCTGACCAACCATGTCCTGCATGAAGTAGGAGAACGCCACTAGGTTGATATTAACTGCGAGCAAAAGGAGCTCGATAGACATCAGGATCACGATGACGTTCTTTCGGTTAAGAAAGATGCCAAAGATCCCAATGGTGAATAGGATCGCTGCGACCCCGAGATAATGCGCAATGCCAATTTCCATGGGCGCCTCTCAGTGCTCCCCGTGTTCTATTCAAACTCCGAAGAAAAAGCCTTTTTGCAAAGGCACTCTCTCCGGATCGGATTAAGGTTTAAGACCCGCGACATGCGTGCCTTATAGTCCTTTGCCACTTTCAACTTTGACCACTTCAATAGCGGTCTCAGGACGACGGGCAACCTGCTCAGAAATATTCTGACGGCGAACGCCCGGCTTGTGACGAAGTGTCAATACAATCGCACCGATCATTGCAACCAGCAGCACCAGACCAGAAACTTGGAACCAGTAGATGTAGCGGGTGTAAAGCAACTCACCGATAGCGGCGATATTCTGTGTTTGCTCAACGGGAGGAGTTGGAGCAGCCCCCTCGCCCAGCATTCCTGGAGCAATAACCCAGCCACTGACAACCATCAGAAGCTCGGCCAGCAGAATCAAACCAATCAGCGCACCGATTGGCAAATACTGCAAAAAGCCTTGGCGCATCTCGGCGAAATCAACATCCAGCATCATGACCACGAACAGGAACAGCACCATGACGGCTCCCACGTAGACAACAACCAGAAGCATCGCCAGATACTCCGCACCTATCAGTACAAACAACCCGGCTGCATTAAAGAAGCACAGGATGAGGAACAGCACTGAGTGAACCGGATTGCGTGATGCAACCACCATGAAGGCAGAGGCCACCGCAAGTGCGGCAAACAGATAGAAAAACAGGGCCTGCAGAACCATTGTTAAGGTTGCCTTTGTCCTATTGTTTCGTCCCGCCAGACCCGAAGATCATAACCGGACAAATCCTACTCCACCGCCTCAGCGGTAAGGAGCATCCAATTCAATATTGCGAGCGATTTCACGCTCCCAGCGATCTCCATTCGTCAGCAGTTTGTCCTTATCGTAGAACAACTCCTCACGCGTTTCGGTCGCAAATTCAAAATTCGGGCCTTCAACGATCGCGTCAACTGGGCACGCTTCCTGACAAAAACCGCAATAGATGCATTTGGTCATATCAAGGTCGTAACGTGTAGTCCGGCGCGTCCCATCATTACGGCGCGGTCCAGCTTCAATCGTGATGGCTTGCGCAGGGCAGATCGCTTCACACAGCTTACAAGCAATGCAGCGCTCTTCTCCGTTCGGATACCGGCGCAATGCGTGTTCCCCGCGAAAACGCGGACTTACAGCACCCTTTTCAAAGGGATAGTTAAGCGTCGGCTTTGGCTTGAAGAAGTAACGCATGGCGAGAAAAAACGCCGATACGAACTCCTTCAACAGCAACGACTTTGCGGCCTGTCCCAGTCCCATAGCCTTTACAGCCTTTTCCTTGATCAACCGTACCCAGGTGGCACAGCAGATCGATTACAATCCATGAGAACACCTGCACACTCCATAAAAGTCATACACGGTTCTCGTTACCCATTTGCCTCACTTATGGAACAAGTTCTGATCCGGCGAGGTATCCTATAATCGGGATCCCGATTATCGTCAGGGCAAAAATGAGTTTGCGGATCGTAGGTTCCGCCAGCTCAACCCAACCATTCACAGTTGGGTCCAGCTCTTTCCGTTTGGTGACGGCCGCCTGCAGAAATCCAAGAAGAAGTCTGTAGTTCAGCCAACCCAAATAAATTCCAAGCACACCGCCGATCATACCAGCGATAGAGATCATGCTCCAAAACCACCGACTGGTGGGGTCCAGCCCATGAACATCAGCACGAAGGCAACGATAAACACCATAGCAAGTGACAGCGGCAGGAAGACTTTCCAACCCAAACGCATCAACTGGTCATACCGGTAGCGAGGGACCATTGCCTTTGCCATGGAGATGAAGAAGAACACCAACAGTGATTTCAACAAGAACCAAATAACACCAGGAACCCAGGTGAACGGTACAAGATCAACCGGAGGCAACCAACCACCCATAAACAGGATCGTCATCAGGGAACACATCAAAGCGATAGCGACGTATTCACCAAGCATGAACATCATGTAGGGTGTGGAACCGTATTCAACCATGAAGCCAGCAACCAGCTCAGATTCTGCTTCCGCAAGATCGAATGGCGGACGGTTTGTTTCAGCAAGTGCGGAAACAAAGAACACCACGAACATTGGGAAAAGCGGCAACCAAAACCAGTTCAGGAATGTGAGCCACGGCACACCAAGTGCATGAGCCAAACCGCGTGCTTGCTGTGCGTACACGATCTCGGTCAGGTTCAACGACCCGACACAGAGCAGAACGGTCACAATAACAAAGCCGATAGAAACCTCATAGGAAACCATCTGCGCCGCAGCACGAAGCGCTGACAAGAACGGGTATTTGGAGTTGGATGCCCAACCTGCAATGATTACGCCATAAACTCCAAGGGAGCTGATCGCGAACACGTACAAAATACCAACGTTAATGTTTGCAATCGCCCAACCATCAGCAACCGGGATAACCACCCATGCAGCAAGGGCAAGAACCACTGTCACCAGCGGTGCAAACAAAAATAGAAACTTATCCGATCCAGACGGGATCACTGGCTCTTTCAAAACGAATTTCAAAAGATCAGCAAAACTCTGCAGCAAGCCCCAGGGGCCAACCACGTTTGGACCACGACGGATCTGAACAGCAGCCCAGATCTTACGATCTGCATAAAGAATATAAGCAACGATCAGCAGCAGCACGACCATCAACAACAAGCTCTGGAAGAGCATGACGATCAGCGGCCAACCATAATCCCAGAAAAAATCCATACTCACCGTCCCCCTATTCCGCCGCCTCAGCTCTGCGTTGCGTGGCAAGTGCAGAACACTCGGCCATCACCGCTGAAGCTCGGGCAATCGGGTTGGTTAGATAAAAATCACTGAATGCCTGTGCAAAGCCAGCACCACTCATGTTGCCACCAACAGCGGAAAGCTTGGAAACATCCGAAGCCACGCCTTTAGCGATGCAACCGGCATTGGCCATATGAGGCACTGCCTTGAAAAGAGCGCTGCGCAATTGCGCAAAACTGTTAAACGCCAGAGGCTGACCAAATGCACCAGAAAGTGCACGAATAATCGCCCAGTCTTCGCGCGCATCACCCGGAGGGAATGCGGCCCGAGCAGCAAGCTGCACACGACCTTCCAGGTTCACATAAGTCCCTGGTTTTTCGGTGTAGGCCGCAGCCGGGAGAATTACGTCAGCGCGGTGTGCACCGCGATCACCGTGCGTACCGATGTAAACGACGAACGCATCCCCGAAGGAAGACATGTCCAGTTCATCTGCACCAAGCAAGAACACAACTTCAACATCACCCTTGGCAGCTGCATCCTGAATACCGCCGGTATTCAGACCGCCCTCACCCGGAACAAACCCGAGATCAAGACCACCAACACGGCTTGCAGCGGTGTGCAGAACGTTAAAGCCGTTCCACTCTTCGCTGACTGCACCAACGCTTTCTGCCAGCTTTGCAGCAGCAGAAAGAACAGCAGCACCGTCATCGCGTGCAATCGCGCCTTCACCAACGATGATCATCGGCTTTTTCGCGTTTTTCAGCACCTGTGCAAATGCGTGTTTGCCAGAAGCAATGTCAGCAAGTGTATCAGGGCCTGCACCGAGGTATTCACTGTCAAAGGTCAGGTCTACCGGCTGGCCAATCACGCCAACTTTGAGAGCGCCCTGACGCCATGTCTTGCGGATACGAGCATTAAGCACTGGCGCTTCTATACGTGGATTTGCGCCCACAAGCAGAATCGCGTCAGCATCTTCAATGCCTTCCACGGAAGTATTGAACAAATAAGTTGTCCGGCCAAGAGATGGGTCAAGCTGAGCACCATCCTGACGACAATCCATATTTGCACTGCCCAAAGAGCTCATCAGAGCCTTCATGGCAAATAGATCTTCAACAGAAGCAAGGTCACCAGCAATCGCGGCAGTTTTGGAACCGCCAGCAGCTTTGACCTTTGACGCAACCGCGTTCAGCGCGTCAGACCAGCTTGCAGGAGCAAGTGTTCCGTTCTGCTTCACATAGGGGCGATCCAGACGCTGTGTCTTCAAACCATCCCAGATGAAACGGGTTTTATCGGAAATCCATTCCTCGTTCACCGCCTCGTTCAAACGAGGCATAATGCGCATGACTTCCCTGCCGCGTGTATCAACACGGATAGCGGAGCCAAGAGCATCCATCACGTCGACGCTTTCTGTCTTCACCAATTCCCATGGACGAGCGTTGAACTCGTAAGGGCGGGAAGTCAAAGCACCAACGGGACACAGGTCAATCACGTTGCCCTGCAGCTCGGAGGAAAGCGCTTCTTCAAGGTATGTGGTGATTTCAGCATCTTCACCGCGGCCAATCAGCCCCAGCTCAGCAACACCGGCAACCTCAGTGGTAAAGCGAACACAACGGGTGCAGTGAATGCAGCGTGTCATGATCGTTTTAACGAGCGGGCCAATGTCTTTATTCTCAACCGCACGCTTGTTTTCAGCATAACGGGAACTATCTACACCATAAGCCATGGCCTGATCCTGAAGATCACACTCACCGCCTTGGTCACAGATAGGGCAATCGAGCGGGTGGTTGATCAGGAGAAACTCCATCACACCTTCACGCGCTTTTTTCACCATAGGAGATTTCGTAAAGACCTGTGGTGGCTGCCCTTCCGGACCGGGACGTAGATCGCGCACGCCCATTGCACAAGAGGCAACCGGCTTAGGCGGTCCGCCCTTTACTTCCACAAGGCACATGCGGCAGTTACCAGCTACAGAGAGCCGGTCATGATAACAGAACCGTGGAATTTCCGCGCCGGCCTCTTCACAGGCCTGCATAACGGTATAATCCGCAGGAACTTCAATTTCTTTGCCGTCGACGACAATCTTGGTCATGCGTTGGCGTCCTCACCCTTTGCTTCTTTAGCCCGATAAGCCTCAAGAAGCTCAGTAACTTCAATTCCATCAATGGTCATGCCATCAAGCCGGCAGCTGTTCAGCTGAGCGCCAGCCATATTGGCATTTTTCAGGATCAGCCCAGAAAGATTGACCTTCTCGACTGACCAACCAGAAAGGTTTGCATCCAAGATGGACCAGCCTGAAAAGTTCACATCTGTAATGCGCGCACCAGACAAGTTCACGTTATTGAAAGAGCAACCGGAAAGATTGCAGTTATCAAACACAGAACCGGAAAGATCACTCTCACTCACGTCCAGACGTTTTTTCTCAGCGCTGATCTTCATCTCTTACTCCGCCGCAATCTTGTCGGTCGCAGTTCGCTTCGTCGCAACGAACTGGTCGATCCGGTCTTCAATCACGGGACGGAAATTCTTGATCAAACCCTGAATAGGCCATGCAGCCGCATCACCAAGGGCACAGATCGTATGACCTTCCACCTGCTTGGTAACTTTGAACAGCATGTCGATCTCTTCATAAGAGCTTTCGCCCTTAACCATCCGCTCCATCACGCGCCACATCCAGCCCGTACCTTCACGGCACGGCGTACATTGTCCGCAGCTTTCGTGTTTGTAAAAGTAAGACAGGCGAGCAATCGCTTTGATGATGTCCGTTGATTTATCCATAACGATCACGGCAGCGGTCCCCAATGAGGAACCAACGTCACGCAGACCGTCAAAGTCCATCTTGGCATCGCGGATAGTTTCGCCCTTCACGCAAGGAACGGAGGAACCACCCGGAATAACAGCCAGCAGATTGTCCCAGCCACCGCGGATACCACCACAGTGCCGTTCAATCAGATCCTTGAAGGGAATACCCATCGCTTCTTCAACGGTACAAGGACGTTCCACATGTCCGGAAATACAAAACAGCTTTGTACCTGCATTGTTTTCACGGCCAATAGAAGAGAACCACGCCCCGCCGCGCTTCAAAATAGATGGCGTGCAGGCAATCGATTCAACGTTATTCACGGTGGTTGGGCAACCGTAAAGACCCATGTTCGCAGGGAACGGAGGTTTCAGACGCGGTTGACCTTTTTTACCTTCAAGACTCTCAAGCAGAGCAGTCTCTTCACCGCAGATATAAGCACCTGCACCGTGATGAACGTAAATATCAAAGTCGTAACCGTTCTTGTTGTTCTTACCGATCAGACCAGCATCATAGGCTTGATCAATCGCAGCCTGCAGACGCTCACGTTCGCGAATAAATTCACCGCGTACATAAATGTAAGCAGCAATCGCGCCCATAGCAAAACCAGCAAGCACACAGCCCTCAACCAGATGGTGGGGATCATGGCGCATGATTTCACGATCTTTACAGGTGCCCGGCTCGGACTCATCTGCATTGACCACAAGGTAAGACGGACGGCCATCGCTTTCCTTCGGCATGAAGGACCACTTCAAACCAGTTGGGAAGCCTGCACCACCACGACCACGAAGACCAGAAGCCTTCATTTCGTTGATGATCCAGTCACGACCTTTGCCGATAATCTCTTTGGTCTCGGACCATGAGCCGCGTTGACGCGCGCCTTCAAGACCCCAGTCATGGATGCCGTAAATGTTGGTGAAGATACGATCAGAATCGTTCAGCATCGCTTAGCCCTCACCTTTTTCACTGGCAGCAGCCTTGGCTTCAACAGACTTGCGATGTGCCTCAACAGCCTTCGCAACAGCATCTTCAGCCGGATGAGGCACACCGGTATAACCCGTGCCGCCGATATTCAGCGCAGCACCAGCAAAGTTGAAAGAGGCCTTGTGAGATCCATCAACCACATGAACTTCCTGAGGAGCGCCCTTTGTGGTGTCTTCCAGATCCTTCAAAGTGGTTGGACCACCTTCCGGCGCTGAGAAAATACGATCGACACCCTGAGGACCCGGCATCACAGGCTTACCACCGGCGATATCATCAAGAAGTCTCTCGAACTTCTCAACATCAAGATCCTCATAGAAGTCTTTAAAGACTTGAACCATTGGCGCGTTCACGCAGGCACCTAAACACTCAACTTCTTCCCATGAGAAATTTCCGTCCTCAGAAAGAGTGTGAGGTGTCTCAGCAATCTTGCTCTTACACACCTTGATCAACTCTTCAGAACCGCGCAGCTGGCAAGGCGTCGTGCCACACACTTGAACGTGCGCTTTTTTGCCGACCGGCTGGAGCTGGAACATGGTGTAAAACGTTGCCACTTCCAGGACGCGAATACGAGGCATGTCCAAAAGCGCAGCAACCACACGGATTGCAGGCTCACTGACCCAGCCCTCATTCTGTTCCTGTACACGCCACAAAACCGGAACAACGGCAGAAGCCTGACGTCCCGTTGGGTAGCGTTCAATTACCTTCTTTGCCCACGCCAGATTTTCTGGTGTGAATTCAAAGGATTCTGGCTGTTCGTGATGAAGACGACGCACTGACATTAACGGTCAATCTCCCCAAATACGACATCAATGGAACCCATAACGGCGGCAACGTCAGCCAACAGATGACCGCGGCACAGGTAATCCATCGCCTGCAAGTGCGCAAAGCCTGGGGCTTTAATCTTGCAGCGATACGGCTTATTTGTTCCATCAGAAACGAGATAGACACCGAATTCACCCTTAGGGGCTTCAACGGCAGCGTAAATCTCGCCCGCAGGAACTTTGTAGCCTTCGGTGTAAAGCTTAAAATGGTGAATCAGAGCTTCCATTGAGCGCTTCATCTCACTGCGCTTAGGAGGAACGATCTTGCCGTCAGCTGAGGAAACAGGACCTGTTTCCTTGCCCAACAACTCAAGACACTGCTTCATGATGCTCACAGACTGGCGCATCTCAAACATACGGATCAGGTAACGGTCATAACAGTCACCGTTCTTGCCGATTGCGATTTCGAAATCCATTTCCTCGTAGCACTCGTAAGGCTGCGACTTGCGCAAATCCCACTTAGCACCCGATCCACGAACCATCACACCGGAAAAGCCCATAGCCCACGCGTCATCAAGATCAACAATGCCGATATCAACGTTACGTTGCTTGAAAATACGGTTATCAGTCAAAAGACCTTCGATGTCCTCGAGGGTTTTGAGGAACGGATCACACCAGTTCCACATATCCTCAAGCAACTGACCTGGAAGGTCCTGATGCACACCACCTGGACGGATATAAGCCGCGTGCATACGTGCACCACAGCCGCGCTCATAAAAGCCCATCAGCTCTTCGCGTGGCTCAAAGCCCCACAGCGGAGGGGTCAAAGCGCCAACGTCCAAAGCCTGAGTGGTCACATTCAATAGATGCGACAACAAACGTCCGATTTCGGAGTAAAGCACACGAATGATAGAGCCGCGTCTTGGCACTTCAATGCCAAGCAGTCGCTCAACAGCAAGAGCATACGCATGCTCCTGGTTCATCGGCGCTACATAGTCCAACCGATCAAAGTAAGGCACAGCCTGCAAGTAGGTTTTGTGCTCGATCAGCTTCTCAGTACCCCGGTGCAACAAACCGATGTGTGGGTCAACACGCGTAACCACCTCACCGTCCAGTTCAAGAACCAGACGAAGCACACCATGCGCCGCAGGGTGCTGCGGACCAAAGTTAATATTGAAATTTCGTACCTGAGCCTCAGCCATTCTTTACCAGTGCCTCAGTTCGATGCTTTTTCATCACCAGGAAGAACATAGTCAGTCCCTTCCCAAGGTGAGAGGAAATCAAAACTACGGAATTCCTGTGTGAGCTGAACCGGCTCATAAACAACACGTTTTTTCGTGTCGTCGTAGCGAACCTCAACATAGCCAGTCAAAGGAAAGTCCTTGCGAAGCGGGTGGCCGTCAAAACCATAATCGGTCAGCAAGCGCCGCAAATCTGGGTTACCGGTGAACAAGATGCCGTACATGTCGTAGGCTTCGCGCTCAAACCATTCAGCACCCCTAAAGATGGAAATGACAGATGGAACGGGAGTTGTTTCATCTGTCTGAACCTTCACGCGGATGCGCAGGTTCTGTACGGGAGACAGCAGGTGGTACACAACGTCGAAACGTTTTTCCCGAGCTGGGTAGTCCACACCGCAAATATCAACCAGTGCTATAAAACCGCACCGCGCGTCATCGCGCAGGAAACGGAGGACACTGATAATCTGTTCACCGGACACATTAAGAGTGAGATCGCCAAAGGCAACCGACCGACTCTTAATCTTGTCTCCAAGCGTTAGCTCGATAAATTCACCGAGTTCGCCAAGCATCTCGTCCATTCCCTTGTTTCCTATAGGTTGGACATCTCAAAAATGACAGGGTCACCCGTGTCAACAATGTCGATAAGGCCGTGAACTCTTAAAGCACACAGCCCTTAAATTATCTCTCGATCGTACCTGTGCGACGGATCTTCTTTTGCAAGAGCAGCACACCGTAAAGCAGCGCTTCCGCAGTTGGAGGACAACCCGGCACATAAATATCAACCGGAACAACCCGGTCACAGCCACGCACAACAGAATAGGAATAGTGGTAGTAACCACCACCATTTGCGCAAGACCCCATGGAGATCACATAGCGAGGCTCTGGCATCTGGTCGTAAACTTTACGAAGCGCAGGCGCCATTTTGTTGGTCAAAGTCCCAGCAACAATCATCACATCAGACTGACGCGGGGAGCCGCGCGGTGCAAAGCCGAAGCGTTCCACATCATAACGCGGCATGGACATCTGCATCATCTCGACCGCACAACAGGCGAGACCAAACGTCATCCACATAAGAGAACCGGTCCGTGCCCACTGGACAAGGCTTTCACTGGACGTAACCAGAAAACCCTTATCCGAAAGCTCGCTGTTCACATTCATAAAGAATGGATCAGTCTCGCCAATCGGACGACCAGTCGCAGGATCAAGGATCCCTTTTGGTACTTGTGAGGTAAGAGGCTTGGAGCCGTCAGAGATCAATCCCATTCCAGCGCTCCCTTCTTCCATTCGTAGACAAACCCGATTGTGAGGACGCCCAAGAAGATCATCATGGAGATAAAGCCGAACCAGCCGAGCCCACCATAGGCAACAGCCCATGGGAAGAGGAAGGCGACTTCAAGATCGAAGATGATAAACAGGATCGATACCAGATAAAACCGGATGTCGAATTTCATACGTGCATCATCAAAGGGGTTAAAGCCACACTCGTAAGCAGAGAGCTTTTCAGAATCTGGATTCTTAAAAGCAACAATGAACGGGGCGATCAGAAGCGCGAGGCCAATAATGAGGGCAACACCGATAAAGACGACAATCGGGATGTACTCCCTGAGGAGGTCTTCCATTTGAATATCCGTCCCTGGACGTAACAGGTCATGCGACCAATAAAACTCTTGGTGCACTGCACACACAACAGAAAGTAGGGCGTAAGGTTAGGTAGGTCACCCTAGGATCCGGTGTATCTAGTCGCACCGCAACGCACGATTAACTTAGCCCCACCATCTGCGCAAGACCTTACAACGGAGTAAATCTGGGTCGCAAGACAGAGTTACGTCACGAGATAATCACAATCTCGACAGGGCCCCACCAAAAACCCGCTAGAATCCTAGAGATATATTTTATGAGTTTTATACTCATGTTTGTATATAAAATTACTAGATTCTATTAATTGCTTGGGAAAACTACTCAAGACCTGAAGGTAAGCATGACACCATGCGCCAAAGTCTGCGCATTAGTACGTAAATAGTCCAAATGTATTAGTTGAAGAGTCGCGCAGGAATACCCATGACAATGAAACCTCAATCCGAAATCACAGGTTCATTTGGCCATTAGGCCAGACACAGCAACGTCAAAATCCCAGCCCCTCCCCTCACTCAGTTATGAGCCAGCGAATATATCGGGATCCCCAAACCTTTTGAGCAAAATACGATAGCGGTAAATGGGAGATGAAGATAAAACACGAAAGCGCGGCGCACCAACTAGGGTGAACACCGCGCTTTTCGAGATCAATAATGAAAGTGGCGCGAGTGACGGGACTCGAACCCGCGACCTCTGGCGTGACAGGCCAGCACTCTAACCAACTGAGCTACACCCGCAACTCTCATTAAGTCTTTGTTACAGCAACATCTTCCCGTGGGAAGTGGCGCGAGTGACGGGACTCGAACCCGCGACCTCTGGCGTGACAGGCCAGCACTCTAACCAACTGAGCTACACCCGCAGCTGCAACAAGTTGTTTGGGTTGAACAGTCATTTCCCGAAGGAAATGGCGCGAGTGACGGGACTCGAACCCGCGACCTCTGGCGTGACAGGCCAGCACTCTAACCAACTGAGCTACACCCGCTCAATCCAAACATTCACCTTCAACGACACTCCAAGCGCCCGAACCATCTCCAAGGAAATGGCGCGAGTGACGGGACTCGAACCCGCGACCTCCGGCGTGACAGGCCGGCACTCTAACCAACTGAGCTACACCCGCTTGGGTCAGCAACGTTGTGTCGTTGTTGGTGGCGCTGATTTACGGCGGGGACGGATGGAAGTCAAGCGCCCTTCCCCCATCATTCATGACATTTATGCAAAAAGCCCTTTTTCCCTGTGAGAAACCGCCCGAAGGAGCTCCAGATGTGGAAAAACCCATATTTCCACATCTGAAATAATCGTTGCCACTCAATTACATCAGGCAATTTTTACAATTTTTGTGCGCACCACTTATTACCCATTACCAACCCCACCAAGGTCATCTCCATGGGTGATTTAGCGATAAGTATTTAGGCTTACATAAATTTAGAGTTTGAGCTAAATTCTACGTACAGAAACTCATTTTTCAATTTTCTCGATCCACTTATTGGCCAAGACAAATGCACAAAACAATCAAATTCAGTTCCACCCTATGCCTTTCCTTGTTACTCGCCTCCACAGCAGCACGAGCTGGCTCGGAAGATTTCATTTTCGGCATTGGAGCAGGCATCATCGGCTCTGCTATTGTTAATTCAGCAAAACAAAATAACAGCCAGCGCACAACGACCCAACGAAGAGTACCCAGGCGCAACAGCTCCTTCTCTGCCCAGACGCAAGACACCCAAACCCGTCTCAACATGCTTGGCTTTAATGCAGGCCGTCCAGACGGGGTCTCTGGTCGCCGCACCCGCAACGCAATCAAGCAATTTCAATACTCCATTGGTGAATATGCAAGTGGGCGGCTGGATAATCGGCAAATCGCAAGGCTCTACGAACTGACCACACCGCAGCAACCAGTCATAGTGCAGCAACCCGTCATCCTCGCTCCCGCCGCCGTTGCGCCAACAATTCCAACACAACAGATCAACATCAACGTCCCAGCACCCGCACAACCAACACAAGTCATCAACAGCACCCAGATACTGGCTGTCTCCGGTGGAACAAGCACCAAAAGCAAGACCCAGCTAGCCTCCAACATCCAGCAACTGCGCCTGGACCCGGCAAACCTACCTTCAATCCATGGCCTCACAGCCGGACGGTTTGAGCACGATGTTAAAGGTCTGCTTGAAAAGGTTGGCTACCAGAGCTGCATTGTCGAGGGCACCAGAACCACATGCACCCTCGAGCTCGACACCTTGACAGAGACAGTGAATGTTTTAACCCAGGATGACAAAATCTACGGTCTGCAACGCGAGGTCACATTTAGGAACCCCGCTCCGCGCGGGGCGATCATGGGCAAGCTACTCAAGGCCTACCCTATCCTCACCCGCTTTGAAGACATGACAGCCACAGATGACAGCACTTGCCGTATTACCTATCTGGGTAACAGCGGAGAATTACTCAAGCAGGCTCTGGAAACACCATCCAATGCAGAGGTCCTGCGCCAACTCTCAGACAACTGCTCCAGTTATCACACACTAGAAGTGTCAGGCGAAGACACCGTCAGCAGCTTGAGAATAGTATTCTACGGCAACAAAGCCATCACAGCTGCTATTGAAGATCGCAAGGGCGCCTTCCAGATCTCCTCAAGACCCGCACTTGAACTTACTTTCTAGCGACATTGATTGAATTAGATCTAACGTAACACACCCCAGCGCGCTGAGAACATTTTCCAACCTATGAAAAAAGGCAGCACCACAATGGCGCTGCCTTTTACTTATTTAGATGCCAATAACTGCTAAGTTACCAACCCTCGCGGATTTTCACGATTAATGCAGTCATGAAACCAAAGATCACATGTCCAACCAGAGACGCCCATGTCAGCGTGATAAAGCCGAGGAACGGTGGCAGTCCGGCAAAAATATGCGCCATAACGTAAAGCGCAAAAACCCAAAGGCCGACACCAAAGCATGGACCGACAATCCACCAAGGAAGAACAGGAATAATAACCCGAGCTAAAGGACGGGCTATGTATAGGTATCCAATTGGATAGAACACAACACCAACAACAGCATGGATCACTTCAGCAAGAAACAGGTCTTGAAAACCGAAGACAGACTGAACAAGAGCGGCAGGCTGCAAAGGGCCACCAACCCAGAGTGGGGTGAAAACTCTGGCCCAGATTTCCCAGCTCACATCTGCAACGATGCCAGCGATAAGAATGGTAATTAGCGTATGCCACACCAGTGGTGGGCATATTGGGTGCTTGTAACTTGAGTCACTCATGCGGCGTACGCCTCCACGTAATTATACTTCATTGCCAGGCGGAGTTAAAAACGATCACATAAGCTCCTGTTGTTATCTACGGCACACATACCGATCAAATAACAACTCTAACGATAAACTCCACAGGCTTCTGTAACAAAGCTTAGCTACAATCTCCTGAAATCGTCCTTTGATTTTTGATCGGATTCATAAGAGGCTATACAACCTTAAGAAACCAAAGAACGTAAGACACGCTTAAGCCTAACGGTATCGCACCTGAAATTTTTGAACTGAAGAAGATAACAAAAAAGCCTCGCCGAACAAATCGGGAGACTTAAGGTCCTCCAAAGAGGAATGGTGGGCGATGAGAGACTCGAACTCCCGACATCTTCGGTGTAAACGAAGCGCTCTACCAACTGAGCTAATCGCCCATCCGGCAACGTTGAACATCCTCCAAGAGAGAATGGTGGGCGATGAGAGACTCGAACTCCCGACATCTTCGGTGTAAACGAAGCGCTCTACCAACTGAGCTAATCGCCCCCGTTAAGGGTGGTACGCCGTGTGGCGTGGGGAGCTATTTAGCTGCCCTCCCTGCCCTTGGCAAGGGGCAGAACTCAAAAAAATGACATTACCAGCAAAAAACCTCTGAGCAGCACGTCTACCTGTGAATTACCTGATTTAACAAAGGGTTGTCCACACAGCACTCAATTGGGTCCGCAGACAGATAATGCAATAAAAAAAAGGCCCCTGCCGCTCTTCAGAGCAACAGGAACCTTCAACCCATTACGAACAAGCCCAATTAGGCGTTGACCGCGTCCTTCAGGCCTTTACCAGCCTTAAATTTCGGCGTCTTGGAAGCCGGAATTTGGATGGTTTCACCTGTGCGTGGATTACGGCCTTCAGTTGCCGCACGAGCGGAAACGGAAAAGTTGCCAAATCCGATGATCCGAACTTCATCGCCGCTCTTCAGGGTTTCAGTGATTGCTTCGAAAGATGCTTCTACTGCTTCGCCTGCCTGTGCTTTCGTTAAGCCAGTTTTTTCCGCAACGGCCCCGATCAGATCATTCTTGTTCATGACAGTCCCTTTCTTAAATAACGTGGGGAATGCTTAGATTCGCGCTGCACTCCTAAATCGGACATTCGTTGTAAATTGCGTGCAAATCAAGTTGTGAACGGCGGAAAACAGCCACTTTCTGTGCAGTATCAACCAAAAAAAGCCCCAGAACTCATCCGGGGCTTTTGTATTCACAAATAGAGGACTCGGATTAGTGGGCTACGACCCCTGCACCCTTGTCATCTTTAGCCAATGCTTCGGAGCTAGACTTTTCTTCCTCTTCGCTGCACTCGATGGCTTCAGGCATCCGAACAAGAGCATGTACAAGCACTTCGTCCATGCGAGCGACCGGAATAATTTCCAATGCATTCTTCACATTATCAGGAATATCGGCAAGATCTTTCGCGTTATCTGATGGAATAAGCACCTTCTTGATACCGCCGCGCAGAGCAGCCAGAAGCTTCTCTTTAAGGCCACCAATAGGCAGAACCCGGCCTCGAAGCGTGATCTCACCGGTCATCGCAACTTCGCGGCGTACCGGAATTCCGGTCATCACGGAAATCACAGTGGTCGCCATGGCGATACCAGCAGAAGGACCATCCTTCGGCGTGGCTCCTTCAGGAACGTGAACGTGCAGCTCACGCTTTTCAAAGAGCGAAGGCTTGATGCCAAAGTCTTCAGAACGGGAGTGAACATAAGAGGCCGCCGCTGAGATAGATTCCTTCATCACATCACGCAGGTTACCCGTGACAGTCATTTTGCCCTTACCCGACATCATGACACCCTCAATGGTCAGCAACTCGCCGCCCACTTCAGTCCAAGCTAACCCGGTAACAACACCCACCTGATCTTCTTCTTCAACCTGACCATAGCGGAAACGTGGTACGCCGAGGTATTCCTCAACCAGCTCCTCGTCCACTTTGATCGCAGTCTTGTTGTTGATCAGAATGTCCTTCACAGCCTTACGAGCCAGGCTACTCATCTCACGCTCAAGGTTACGAACGCCCGCTTCACGGGTGTAAAGGCGGATAACCTTCTGCAGCGCTTCCTGAGTAATTTCAAACTCACCGTCTCTCAGACCGTGGTTTTTGATCGCTTTATCTAACAGATGGCGACGGCAGATCTCGATCTTCTCATCTTCGGTGTAACCGGCAATACGGATGATCTCCATACGGTCCATCAGGGGACCTGGAATATTCAACGTATTGGCAGTCGTCACGAACATGACGTCGGAAAGGTCATATTCCACTTCAAGGTAGTGATCCATAAAGCTGGCGTTCTGCTCCGGATCAAGAACCTCAAGCAGTGCGGAAGATGGATCACCGCGGAAATCCATGCCCATTTTGTCAATCTCATCGAGAAGGAACAACGGGTTGGATTTCTTCGCTTTTTTCATGGACTGAATGACTTTACCTGGCATGGAGCCAATGTAAGTCCGACGGTGACCACGGATCTCAGCCTCATCACGCACACCGCCAAGCGACATACGAACGAACTCGCGACCAGTTGCACGTGCAATAGATTTACCCAGAGAGGTTTTACCTACACCTGGAGGACCAACGAGACACAGGATAGGCCCGCGCAGCTTATTCGCGCGTTTCTGCACCGCAAGGTACTCCACAATGCGCTCCTTGACCTTCTCAAGGCCAAAGTGATCCGTATCCAGAACCTTCTCAGCAAGCGTCAGATCATGTTTAACCTTGGACCTTTTCGCCCATGGAATACCGATCAACCAATCAAGGTAGTTGCGAACAACAGTCGCCTCTGCCGACATTGGACTCATCTGCTTCAGCTTTTTCAGCTCAGCATTGGCCTTTTCGCGGGCTTCCTTGGAAAGCTTGGTCTTCTCAACGCGTTCTTCCAGTTCAGCAAGCTCATCGCGCCCGTCTTCCCCATCGCCCAGTTCCTTCTGAATGGCCTTCATCTGCTCATTCAAATAGTACTCGCGCTGGGTTTTTTCCATCTGGCGCTTAACACGAGATCGGATGCGCTTTTCAACCTGCAGAACGGAAATTTCGCTTTCCATCATGCCAAGCACTTTTTCAAGACGCTCTGTGATGGAGACAGTGCCGAGAAGTTCCTGCTTATCGTGAATTTTCACGGCAAGATGAGACGCAATCGTATCTGCAAGCTTGGAAAAATCATCAATCTGATTAACCGCACCGAGAACTTCAGGAGAAACCTTTTTGTTCAGCTTCACATAGTTCTCGAACTCCGAAATAACAGTACGACCAAGGGCTTCCACCTCAATCTCGTCACCGGAAGTCTCGTCAAGAATAACGGCTTCAGCCTCATAAAGATCCTCGCGGTCAGTGAACTTACCGATCTCGGCACGTGCACCTCCCTCAACAAGCACCTTTACGGTATTATCTGGCAGCTTCAAAAGCTGCAAAACTGTTGCAAGAGTACCGATCTTGTAAATCTGATCAGTATCAGGATCGTCATCCGCTTCATTCATCTGGGTGGCAAGCAAAATTTGCTTGTCAGAGTTCATAACCTCTTCCAGAGCGCGGATAGATTTCTCGCGCCCTACAAAGAGCGGCACGATCATATGAGGGAATACGACGATGTTGCGCAAAGGGAGAACTGGAAAAACAGAGTTTTCCGTTTCTTCAACCGAGCGCATTTCATTGTCAGCCATCTCTATTCCTTTCAAGCTGTGGCTCTCTCACGAAAACCACGATAAAGCGCAACATGAAAATCAACTGACCAAAGAAAAGCCAGGCTCTATTTCTGTAGGCCGACCTCATCGCCCCATACTGGGCACGATTAAACTCGCCAAGTTGCGAACTAGACCCATTAGGTGGCAACACCGTCACCAACTGTCAAGCACTGCCAAACCAAGTCTTTAAGGCATCTGTTGATATTATAAGCTTTTTTCGATTTGAAAGAGGCTTGTAACGTCAATTTGAACCTTAAGAAAACCCAGTTTGAAAACAACCAGATCTAATCCGCACTAATTCCGCACTACATACTAAAATTTGACGCAAAAGGTACAAAGACAAAAAATGGGCGGCACTTTCTCTCAAGTAACCGCCCAAATTAAACTCAATACACGAGCGAAGCCGAATGGCTTGTTCAGTCCCCTACTGCGCTAGGCGCTAGTAGCTGAATTCTCTGCACGGTCCTCATAGATATACAAAGGACGTGCATCCCCATCGACAACTTCCGCTGAAATCACCACTTCCTTTACGCCCTTAAGGCCGGGAAGTTCGTACATGGTTTCCAACAGGATCGCTTCCAGAATAGACCGCAGACCACGAGCACCAGTTTTACGCGTGATACCCCGGCGGGCAATCGACTTCAGAGCTTCTTCGTGGAAGGACAATTCTACGTTTTCCATCTCAAACAGCCGCTGGTACTGAGCAACCAGAGCGTTCTTAGGTTCACGTAAAATGGAAACCAACGCATCTTCATCCAGATCTTCAAGTGTTGCGATAACCGGCAAACGGCCCACAAACTCAGGGATCAAACCAAATTTCAGCAGATCTTCTGGCTCAAGTTCTGAAAACAGCTCGCCAGTTTTACGATCTTCTGGCGCAAGCACTGAAGCAGCAAAGCCGATAGATGTTTTACGGCCACGGTCTGAAATAATTTTGTCCAGACCAGAAAATGCACCACCACAGATAAACAGGATGTTGGTTGTATCAACCTGCAAAAACTCTTGCTGAGGATGCTTTCTTCCACCTTGCGGAGGAACGGAAGCCACAGTGCCTTCCATGATCTTCAACAGAGCCTGCTGCACACCTTCACCAGAAACGTCACGGGTGATGGATGGGTTTTCAGCTTTACGCGTAATTTTGTCTACTTCATCGATGTAGACAATTCCGCGCTGAGCTCGCTCAACATTGTAGTCTGCAGATTGAAGCAGCTTCAAAATAATATTTTCGACGTCTTCACCAACGTAACCCGCTTCAGTCAGCGTGGTTGCGTCAGCCATCGTAAACGGAACATCCAGAATTCGGGCGAGCGTTTGCGCCAGATGAGTTTTACCACACCCAGTAGGACCAACCAGCAGAATGTTGGACTTTGCAAGTTCAACATCGTCGTTCTTGGAAGCGTGATTTAACCGTTTGTAGTGGTTGTGAACAGCAACAGCCAGCACCTTTTTGGCACGACCCTGTCCAATCACATAATCATCCAGAACACCACGAATTTCCTGAGGTGTTGGGATCCCATCACGAGACTTTACCAGCGAAGATTTATTTTCTTCGCGAATAATGTCCATGCAAAGTTCGACACATTCATCACAGATAAAAACTGTCGGACCCGCAATTAGCTTACGGACCTCATGCTGGCTTTTTCCGCAAAACGAGCAGTAAAGCGTGTTCTTGCTGTCGCTGCCGCTGGCTTTGCTCATGAGATATATCCCCGCGTCGTTTCGAGGGACCCTGCCCCTCTTAGATTTCTTAACTCGACAGCGAAACTTACGTTTCGGCCTTCTACTGACTTATCGCGTTTTGTGTTCCGCTTCCAGAGGGAAGCTTGGGAAATCACCAACGGCCACTCACTTATGAGATATTTGGCTTGCAATAATCAACATTCCTTTAAGCCCCGCACGTAAAGTTCATTTCTTGTTAAAAAAACTTGCCTGCGAGTAACTTTTATAAAACCAACTTAAGCAGGTTCAATAAGGCTTAAGCTTTCGCGGTTTGCGATAACATTATCAATGAGACCGAACTCTTTCGCCGCATTAGCACTCATAAAGTTGTCACGTTCAAGCGCTTCTTCAACGGCATCAAGTGTCTGACCTGTATGGTCAACATAGATCTCGTTGAGGCGGCGCTTCAGCTTCAGAATTTCCTGTGCATGCAACATGATGTCCGCTGCTTGCCCACGGAAACCACCAGAAGGCTGGTGAACCATGACACGACTGTTTGGCAAAGAAAAGCGCATGCCTTTTTCGCCAGCGGCCAAAAGCAAAGAACCCATGCTTGCAGCCTGCCCGATACAAAGTGTCGATATCTTCGGTCGGATAAACTGCATTGTGTCATAAATAGCAAGGCCACTAGTCACAACGCCACCCGGAGAATTGATATAAAGCGCAATCTCTTTGTTCGGGTTTTCCGCTTCCAGATAAAGCAACTGGGAACAGACCAACGTTGCTACGGTATCTTCCACAGGGCCGGTCAGGAAAATAATACGTTCCTTGAGCAGCCGTGAGAAGATATCATAGGCCCGCTCGCCCCGATTGGTTTGTTCCACAACCATCGGCACCAGGCTGTTCGTGTAGTACTCTACAGGATCGGTCATGCGTCATCCATTTTAAATATGCAGAAAGCTCAGTAAGCTCGGTTACTTATCCAGCTTACCGGTTAGCACTGCAAGAATCTTATGTCGAAAAAAACGACATGCCCACCCGCGGGATGTCGCCCTAGTCTTAAAGGCACTTGCCAAAAGGTAAAGCCACAAGGTTTATGGAGTGTTTCCAAGAGCCCTGTTATTCTTAGCCCAAATACCGGGGGGCTTAAAGAGCCCAATGGCGTATGTAGCTAAAGTCAGCCTTAGTTATTTCGGCTTTCCACCTCAAAATTCAAGAGGCGAAATGCAAAAAAAAGGGGGCACGAGGCCCCCTTCTCGAAATCCTTGGGTAAACCCCCAAAAATTATGCTTCGTCTTCGTCCTGAGCCAGGAGCTCTTCTTTGGACACGACTTTGTCAGAAATTTTTGCAAGTTCAAGAATAAAGTCCACAACCTTTTCTTCATAGATTGGGGCACGCAGGGAAGCCAAAGCCTGTTCGTTGTTCTTGTAGAACTCGAACACCTGTTGTTCTTGACCTGGGAACTGACGAACGCGATCGAACAGAGCTTTCTGAACTTCTTCGTCGGTAACCTGAACTTTGTTCTGCTCACCAACTTCAGAAAGAACCAGACCAAGGCGCACACGACGCTCAGAGATCTTACGGTACTCAGCTTTCGCTTCTTCTTCAGTGGTCTTTTCGTCTTCGAAGGATTTGCCAGACTGCTGCATGTCAGCTTCAACCTGCTTCCAAACGCCATCGAACTCTGTTTCCAGAAGTTTTTCAGGCAGGTCGAAGGTGTATTCTGCATCCAGCTTGTCGAGAAGCTCACGCTTCACTTTCTGACGCGTAGCTGCACCGAACTGGCTTTCAATCTGGCCACGAACGATTTCTTTCAGCTTTTCGAGAGACTCAAGGCCAAGTTTGGTAGCCATTTCGTCGTCGATGGAAACATCGCCTGCAGCTTCGATACCCTTGACATTAATGTCGAAGGTAACCGCACGACCAGCAAGATTTGCTGCGCCGTATTCTTCAGGGAAAGTTACGTCGATAACTTTTTCGTCACCGATTTTCATGCCAACGACTTGCTCTTCAAAGCCTGGAATGAACTGACCAGAACCCAGAACCAGCTGACCGTTTTCATCTTCACCGCCTTCAAATGGAACGCCGTCCAATTTGCCGAGGTAATGCATGGTTACGCGGTCACCGTCTTCAGCAGCAGCACCTTCTACGCGCGCTTCAAATGGACGGTTGCTTTCAGCAATCTGCTTGACCTGCTCGTCAACTTCTTCATCAGAAATTTCAACGATCGGGCGCTCAAGTTCAAGTGCAGAGAAATCTACAAGTTCGAACTCAGGCAGAACTTCATAAGAAATGGTGTAAACAAGATCTGCTTCACCGGCCAAAACTTTTTCAGCATCATCGTCGGAAAGATCGATTTCAGGCTGAAGAGCTGGCTTTTCTTTGCGTTCTTCAATGGTTTTGCTGGTAGTTTCGTTGATCAGGTTGCCGATCAGCTCGCCCATTGCCTGACGGCCATGAACACGCTTAAGATGTGCAACTGGAACTTTACCCGGACGGAAGCCGTTAATGTTTACCTTTGACTTCATGTCAACAAGGTATTCATCGAGGCGGGTCGCCAGATCCGTCGCCGGGATAACGACTTTGAGTTCGCGTTTTAGGCCCTCGGCCAGGGTTTCTGATACCTGCATGGTCTTTGCTTCGTCCTTGATTTAGGACGTGTACCGACAAACCAAAAATGGTTTATCCCCGTACGGTGAACATAACACCAATTTCGTAGAAGGGAGAGGCTTTGGGAGAAAATCCCTCAGCTCTTATCCGCCTGACGAACAGGTGAGCATAAACCGAACTTCGACAACGCCCTCAACTTTTCCGTTTCCGATAAGCTACGGTCGTTTATTTATGCACCGTATCACCGGGGATATGGTGCGGCTGGAGGGACTCGAACCCCCACGGTCTCCCGCTAGAACCTAAATCTAGTGCGTCTACCAATTTCGCCACAGCCGCGTTGGAGGGGTAGCTAAATGGGAACCCGATGGAAGTCAACAGCCTAATACGCTGTTTATGCCCAGTTCTTGGTTTTCCGCCTCATTTAGGGCAATGAACCTGTGCATTATTTCAATCCACTAGGAAAAGTTTGTACTCAAACAGTCCCTCCTCCGGCTCCAGTATTTTCCTATCCTTGAAATTAAGGAAAATAAATTTCCTTTACTCACTCAGGGGTTCTGTAACCCGGCGCACAAAGGCTGTGCCTGTTTCAGTCAAATACAGCTCGCGGCGGCGACCATCTGATTTATCTGCGGCAACACGGGCATAGTTATGACCACCGCGCACATCTTTATGACCATCACACCAATAGTAGATGTTTCGGGTCGCAGTCCCAGACTGGTATCCGATCTTCTTTTGTAGTCCGTGAGGATGAAGCGTCTGCCCCTCTTCCTGATGGGCTGCTATCTCCAAAAGCGTCAAAACGGTAGAAACCTGCATTTTGGCATCGTGATCCTTAAAAGGAGCCAGCGCATCAATAATCCTGCGCAAAGCTTCTGAATGCTTTGTGGTCTTGCTCATTATAAATCCATAAAATTCCGGTGAATGCCTGATGAAAAAGCCGGATGGGAAGGTCAAGTAGACAACGAAATGCGAAACTGGCATCTCGTACACGCTTTTCCTAACGCAGTTCAGCTTTCATAAATTGATGCTCATCACATTACTCAGATTTATATCACAAATATTGATGATTCCCAACCAACGCCCCAAGGCATTTAGCCGATTTGCGCAGAAAAAACAGGGCTCCACTCAAAACGGAGACGCCCTGCAAGGCGTGCGCTCTAAAAGTGCCCCAGATACTCCACCAGTTCACTCAGCACGTTGGGAATGTGTGCAATCACATCTTCGGCAATCAAACCCGCCCCCGCCAGCTCTCCAGCACGGCCATGAACCCACACACCTTTTGCGGCAGCTTCATACCCATCCAGCCCTTGCGCAAGATAACCACCGATGATTCCGGCAAGAACATCACCGGACCCAGCCGTCGCCAACCACGGCGTACCGCTGGCATTGATGGATATATTGCCGAAAGGATCCGCAATAACAGTATCTGCACCCTTAAGAACCACAGTTGCACCTGAGCGCTCTGCCGCTTTGTGCGTGCGTTCAACCTTGCAATACCCAGAGGCTGGATCACACAGATCAGGGAATAGCCGGCAGAACTCGCCCTCATGGGGCGTCAGGACCACTTTTCCGCGGCAAGAAGAGCCCGCGATATATTCAAACAAATATGCAGGTACCTCCTCAAACGACATAAGCGCATCAGCATCTAGAACAACACCCCGCTCACCGGACAGGCACTCAACCACACGCTCCTGCGTCTCCCGGCCCAGTCCAGCTGCAGGTCCAATCACAACCGAGTTGAGACGCTCATCCTCCAAAATCTGCTCAAAGTCCGCAATACGCTCCGCAGGGCGGATCATGACGCTGGTCAGATGCGCAGCATGTATCAAGGCAGCCTGCTCACGCGCCACCACAGTCACAAGGCCACTGCCTGCTCGCTGTGCGCCCAGCGCGGCCAGTCGGCTTGCACCTGTCGAAAACTTGGGTCCACTCACAACCAGCGTATGCCCGCGACTGTATTTGTGCCCTGCAACTTCGGGAAGATCAGGTACCGTTCCCCAAATTTTATCGCAGTTGTAATAGGCCGTCGGGCCGATATGCTTCAGCACCTCATCTTCAAGCCCAATCTGTTCAATGATAACTTCCCCGCAATGGGCACGACCGGGAAAGAGATAATGCCCCGGCTTGGCACGGAAGAACGTTACCGTCATATCCGCACGCACCGCCTCACTCAAAACAGCACCAGTTTTCCCGTTCACACCGGAAGGCAGGTCAATTGCGAGGCACTGTGCCGGGCTCTGGTTAATCTGAGCAACAATCTCCAGCAGGTCACTATCAAGACCACGGCTAAGCCCGGCGCCAAACAAAGCGTCAACAATCACATCGTCCTCGCCCAACTCATCCAGGGCCATACGCATATTCTCTAGAGAAATGAGATCCAGCTCCATCTCCTCATAGGAAAGCTCTGCGTCTCCCTTCAGAGCTTTTGGATTGCCGACCAACGCAACCGAGACGTTAAAGCCCTCATTGTGAGCAAGCTGCGCAACCACAAATCCGTCACCCCCATTGTTACCGGGACCACACAAGACCAGAACTCGCGAATACGGATGCAGGATTTGTCGCATGACTTCGAAAACGGCCTTGCCAGCGTTATGCATCAACTCAATGCCGGGAATTCCCCCTTCGATCGTCAGCCGGTCGGCCTTCTTCATCTGCAACGGCGTCAATAACTCATGCATGAAGCTCTCCAATTCTCTTTCGGCAATGTCCTGAGAAATTAATTACCTAATATCCGTTAGATTTTGGTTCATCATTACCCAACTGCCGCTTGGGTTTTTCGATCACGAAAAGTCACAAAGCCCACCCTAGTGCTAAAAGGCACAGTTTTCACAGTGACTTCCTGAGTAAATGATGACGCCAGCGCCCACTTTAGGAAAATAACAACAACATGCACGAGAGACGAGCCCACTACGCCCAATTGATGAACGGCTTTTCACAACGCCTGGGCTTAACCACAGAGCCCGAGGATGGTCTGTTTCTCATTGCAGAAGCAAACGGCAGTCGGTGGTCAGTGGAACTCAATGAAGACTCCGACCTTATCTATATAAGCACCAGTCTATTTCCTGCAGAAGATAAAAACACCCTAAAGACCGCACTAGAGATCAATCAGAATGTGGAACTCCTGCGCGGAGCTTTCCTCGGACTATCTCAAACTGGCGACCTACAGCTGAATGCACAAGCGACCCTTCAACAAACAGACGATATTGCATTGGAAAACACCTTGGTAAATCTGATGCAAATTCGCGAACAAGTCTGCGCGCAATTCTCTGAACTGAAATCCTCCTCAACCTCCAAAGCCGTTGACCCGGATTGGAGCGCGACTTCTATTCGCCTGTAAAGGTCTTCACCCATGCATTCCGTCAGCTCCCCAAAGCATAGTCCAGTTGATCAGAACTCGCTCCAAAGCGATATAAGCGCTCAGCAAAAAATCGCTCCGCAAAAGTCAGAAAAACTGGAAGCACGCGGTGTTTCAGTTGAAACATCAAAAAACTCAACCCCAGTTGCATCCAAGAACGTTAAAGCGTTGGAAACAGCATCCACACAAACATTGGCAAGCCGCATTCAATCTCCCTCAACCACGGGAGCCCTCCAATCAGGCCTAGCGACCTCCATGAGCGGGTTAAATGACACCAGCTCTATGGAGAGCACAGCAAATCCTGATGCGCCTTACAATGCTGATACGACCGCTCTGGAACAAACCGCCAAACGCCTTGGTGCCGGTACCTATGGCGAAGTCTACCTTGTCAAAGAAGACAACAAGTCCTTCGCCTTTAAAATCGCAAACTCTGAAAACGGTTGGAAAGCTCTGGAACAAGAAGCCCAGATCTACGAAAAGCTTGCTGAAATCGGGCCACATGACAACGTCGTCAAAGGTATGGGCATCAAAGAGGTTCAGGGCGTTCGTGGTCTTGCGCTCGAACATGTGGAAGGCTGCGAAGCGGGTAAGCTCTTCAACACCGCAGAAAAGCTCTACACAAATAACAAGTTAAGCCATTCCCAATATTGGGGAACCGTTCAGTTCATCATGCGAGATGTTCTAAGTGGCGTGCAGCATCTGGCACAGGCAGGTATCAGCCACAGCGACATCAAAGGCGGCAACCTGCTGTATGACACGGAAAACCAGAGCATCAAGATCTTTGACTTTGGGTGCGCAGCTATCATTGAGCAGGATCCAGTTACCGTTGGAACGCCAGCATACTCTGCCCCCGAAGCTCTGCTGTCTCTTCCTCAAAAACAACGAGCCAGCGAGGCGCAAGACACCCCCGCCGTTGGCCAGATGACCCGTCGGTCAGGTGAGCACGCTGAGAACCTCTTTGCAGCACAAAACCCCGGAGATGCAGCAGCCCTCTCCTATGCGATGCACTCGAAGCTGGAAGGCATAGAGCGCCGCGGTGAAGCACTTGAATATCAAGCTCTCAATCAAACAGATGATCCAGCTATTGCAGGCGCACTGGGCAACTTCGGTAAGGGCGGAGAAACAGCCTACGTTGAGTTTGTGAACCTCTCAACCCTATTGGACATAAGTGTCCGTGGCACAGCGGAAGAGCTCATCAACAGCAACTTCATCTCAGACCCATTGTGCCAACCTGATGAAGCCCGGCAAGTCATTTCAGGGCTCATGACCAAGATGGAAGAAGACAAAAAAATGGAAATGGCGGCCCCGATGAACCGCAGCTAATTCCTCAAAGACCCGCCCCATCACAAACAATAACTTAAGCCGGTTTTTACCGGCCTTTTTATTGGTCCCCATGATCAGTCATGTACAAACTGAAAAGATACCAAACGTATGGGAGCAGAACTTTACCGCGAGGTATTCTGAGGTAAAAATGCAACTAGGACATTGCATTCAGAATTACATGCACAACAGCAGCGCAGAGCTCTCAAGAACAAGAGGCTCCCCTAGCTTCATCACCCGCATAAAACAAAACTTGAAGGCTGCAAAAGCAGCCCTCATGCAGCCATAGCAAGCCAACCCCACTCGTTCGGCTGAATACAAATGCACCCTACCCGCTTTAGCGATTCGATTTAGGTGCAGGTTTCTCTTTCAAGCGCACTTCAGCACGGTCATCACTTGCAATAACCACATCCTGAGGCTGGGATAACTCAATCAAATTGCCATCCGGATCTCTGATATAGACGGAAAGCAATGGCGAGCTCGCACCTGTTCGATAAACAGGCCCCTCCACAATCGCAACAGCCGCTGCACCCAACCGGGCAATGGCCGCATCTAGGTTCTCAACAATGAAACAAAGATCAGCCGTTCCAGGCACCTGCAGCTGCGCCAAAGGCTCATGCTCCACATCAACAGGTTGCAGATTAATTTTCTGCTGCCCGAAATGAAGACCACGCCGGCCACCACCGAAAATGACTTCATCCATACCAAGCACGTCCTGATAAAAACGACTAGCACGGTCAACATCGTGAACAGTAAGAACCACATGGTCGAGACAAACCAACCTCATTACCCACTCCTTAGCTCTTGTTACAAACACAATAGCGTCAGCAGCCCCGCGCGACTACCTCCTAGATTCTAGCGAGATGAACAAATAGTAGTTTGCCTATTTTTTAACCATCATGAGTATCGATTAAGCAGCAGATATATTTCAGGACCAATGCTCCCTTACTAATTAAGGGGCAAACTGCCCGAATTAGTGGCTTTTTAAGAAAATTTCAAAACTGGCACGGTTTCTGCATTCATATTTCCGTAAGTTTTGAAGTACGAACTTTTTGCACACCTGCTAGTCACTTGCACGCGCATGCAAGGCCAGCGGACGAAGCAATACAAGACGAACTGGGAGTGTGACGACCATGAAGAAAATTGAGGCAATCATTAAGCCGTTCAAACTGGATGAAGTGAAAGAAGCACTTCAGGAAGTTGGTCTTCAGGGGATCACCGTTACTGAGGCAAAGGGGTTTGGTCGCCAAAAGGGCCATACCGAGCTCTACCGCGGCGCCGAATACGTAGTAGATTTTCTGCCGAAAGTGAAAGTCGAAATCGTACTCAACGATGACCTTGTCGAAAAAGCTGTCGAAGCCATCCGCGATGCCGCACAGACTGGTCGCATTGGTGATGGTAAGATTTTTGTTTCCAGCATAGAACAAGCCATTCGCATTCGGACCGGTGAGATCGGCGAAGACGCCGTATAATTTAAAATCTCCTTAGGGATAAACGAGGGCCACGCCATTGGGGGGACAATTCCACAAGGCTTGGGCTTCAAAATAACAACACGACGCCACTGGCGATTTTCACATGAGGAATTGGAAGTTATGACAACCTCCGCTGATATCTTGAAAGAAATTCAAGAAAAAGACGTTAAGTTCGTAGATCTTCGTTTTTCAGATCCACGCGGCAAGCTGCAGCACGTCACAATGGATATCTCCCAGGTACACGAAGACATGTTCGCTGAAGGCGTTGCATTTGATGGGTCATCCATCGGTGGCTGGAAAGCAATCAACGACTCCGACATGATGCTGATGCCAGATACAGAAACAGCTCATATCGATCCGTTCTTCGCTCAGTCCACTATGTCAATCTTCTGTGACGTTCTAGACCCAGTTTCCGGCGAAGGTTACAACCGTGACCCACGCATGACTGCCAAACGCGCAGAAGCCTATGTGAAAGCATGTGGCGCTGGCGATACTGTATTCGTTGGTCCAGAAGCGGAATTCTTCATCTTTGATGACGTTCGCTTTGCAGCTGACCCATACAACACCGGTTTCAAACTGGATTCTTCTGAACTGCCGTCCAACATGGACAGCGAATATGAGTCCGGCAACCTTGGTCACCGTCCACGCACCAAAGGCGGTTACTTCCCGGTTCCACCAATCGATAGTGCGCAGGACATCCGTTCTGAAATGCTCTCCGTTATGTCGGAAATGGGCGTTAAAGTTGAAAAGCACCACCACGAAGTGGCAGCAGCTCAGCATGAACTTGGTATGCAGTTCCAGACCCTGACAACGTGTGCCGATCATATGCAGATCTACAAATATGTAGTTCATCAGGTTGCACACGCCTACGGTAAGTCCGCGACCTTCATGCCTAAGCCAGTCTTTGGCGACAACGGCACCGGCATGCACTGTCACTTCTCCCTTTGGGAAGACGGCAAACCAAACTTTGCGGGCAACCAGTATGCAGACCTCTCCGAGAGCGCTCTGTACTTCATCGGTGGCATCCTTAAGCACGCAAAATCTTTGAACGCGTTCACCAACGCGTCCACAAACTCCTACAAGCGTCTGGTTCCAGGTTATGAGGCTCCAGTTCTTCTGGCGTACTCTTCCCGTAACCGTTCTGCATCTTGCCGTATTCCATTCTCTACCTCGCCAAAAGCCAAGCGCGTAGAAATTCGTTTCCCAGATCCTTCAGCGAACCCGTACCTGGCGTTCTCTGCACAGCTGATGGCCGGCCTTGATGGTATCAAGAACAAAATCCATCCTGGCGAACCAATGGACAAAAACCTGTACGACCTGCCACCAGAGGAACTCTCCGAGATCCCAACTGTAGCAGCGTCTTTGCGTGAAGCCCTGGAATGCCTTGATGCAGACCGTGACTACCTCAAAGCAGGCGGCGTATTCGACGACGATCAGATCGACGCATACATCGAACTCAAAATGGAAGAAGTCATGCGCACAGACATGACCCCTCACCCAGTTGAATTCGACATGTACTACTCTGTTTAAGTCTCATTCAGGTGTGAGCCTGAATTGAATTAAGCATTCAGCCCTCGGAGAGAAATCTCCGGGGGTTTTGTCTTCTCACGACACTCCTATTCCGGATTTGCATAAATAACGCAAACATCGCGTATTCCACTCAAATCCACGCAGACATCAACGCAAACATAGTCTGTCATCGGCACGTCACGAAACTCCGCTTAATAGCAGGAGGTTGTCGGCATCTGACCGTGTTGATGAGACCCACATACCTTCAAGGCGGCCAATTGCGGTCGCCTTCTTTTTTGCACTTATTTCAAATGCGATGTCCCCTGTTAGGCTCTCGCTAAACAAAATCTATCCCCGCACTTGAAACAACGCTTAAGTCCTCCTATCTTAAGTACAGGTCAACAAGAGGAGTACTGAATGTCTCCACCGAATCAGTGGGTTGCATGGCTTTAATGGAACAGATAACGTTCAGTAAAACCCTCTGCGCAAGACCTGTATATAACAAGAAGACAACAGCTTGAACGACCGAGCGTCATCAAGCGGTAAGCATGGATCGAAACCGGACGAACGCGGGCGGTAATCATATTAAACGCCCCAGCATAAACCTTTAAGGTAAGTCGCGGCGATCCAACCCAAAAAAGCAAAACCCCGTTAGCCCTTCGAGAAGGACACGGGGTTTTCTTTTGGCAACCTCCAGACCAAACCTCCAAACACTCGCTTCGATTACCTCTCCAAACCAACATTCCTCGCCATCTTCGGAGAAAAGCTCAGGAACAGAAGGATTATCTGACCGAAAAACGGATGACCCTCCCACAAATCTCCGCTATAGACCTTATCCAAACTCACAAAATCTTTGAGACTGAATAGGTTGGGGCAATGAGCGCATACAAATCAGACTTCATGAAAACCCTTGACGAGCGCGGGTTCCTTCATCAGCTATCCGACGCCGAAGGGCTCGATAAGCTATGCGCTGAAGAAACTGTGACCGCTTATATTGGCTTCGACTGTACAGCAACCAGCCTGCATGTTGGCTCTCTCGTACAGATCATGATGCTCTACTGGTTCCAGAAAACCGGCCACCGTCCAATCACCCTAATGGGTGGCGGCACCACCCGCGTTGGCGACCCAACGGGGAAAGATGAGAGCCGCAAGGTTCTGACGGATGAAATCATTGAGACCAACAAGGCTGGTATCAAACACGTATTCGAAAAGTTCCTGACATTCGGCGACGGACCAAACGACGCCCTCATGATGGATAACTCTGACTGGCTGATGAAGTTGAACTACCTCGACTTCCTACGCGATGTTGGTCGTCACTTCTCCGTTAACCAGATGATCCAGCGTGACAGCGTTAAATTGCGACTGGAACGGGAACAGCACCTCTCCTTCCTCGAATTCAACTATATGCTCCTGCAGGGCTATGACTTCGTTGAAATCTATAACCGCACCGGGTGTCGCCTTCAGATGGGTGGTTCCGATCAGTGGGGCAACATTCTGTCCGGCGTAGACCTTGGTCGCCGTATGACAGAGAGCAATTTCTTCGCGCTGACAACACCGCTGCTCACCACGGCATCCGGCACCAAAATGGGTAAAACAGCAGCAGGCGCAATCTGGCTCAATGCTGACATGCTAAGCCCATACGATTACTGGCAGTTCTGGCGCAATACCGAAGACAGTGACGTCGAAAAGTTCCTCAAGCTCTTCACAGTTCTGCCTATGGACGAAATTAAACGCCTTGGCGCCTTCACAGGCGTTGAAATCAACGATGCAAAGAAAGTCCTCGCAACAGAAGCAACAGCTCTCCTCCATGGCCGTCAGGCTGCTGAAGATGCTGCTGAAACAGCTCGCAAAGCTTTCGACGAAGGTGAGAATGCAGCTGGCCTGCCAACCATTGAGGTTCCGCGGGCAGACCTAGAAGCAGGCATCGGCGTTCTTGGTCTTTATGTGACCGCAGGCCTTTGCAGCTCCAACGGTGAAACCCGCCGCAACCTGAAAGGCGGCGGCGTACGTATCAACGATAAAGCTGAGCAAGATCATACGCGTATGATCATTGCTGCTGATCTGACCGAGGATGGCGTTGTTAAGCTCTCACTTGGCAAGAAAAAACACGTTCTGATCAAACCTGTATAAGGCGATCATACAGAGCATTTAAAATAAAGGTCGGGGCATTGCTCCGGCTTTTTTAGTGCCAACTCCACATCAAAAATTCTTATGGACATAGGCTCTTTTTCAGAGCTGGCTTGGCACCGCACACGATCGTCGCATAAATCAGTTTTGTTTGAACTCGAATATACGACGGAACACACCTGGTGCTATCGCCGAGACCGGGTTCACCTGGAACTTAGGACTATCGAATGTGCCTGACAATTTGTAGGTCACACCAAACAAACCTTCATCAGATGATCCTCCACCAAGGATCAGGCCAATGATTGGCAGCTTCGCAAACAAATTATTGATCGCATAAACTGGCACAAACGTACCTGTCATATTCAGTTTCTGCGTACGCAAATTAACTGCACCGCTAAACGTACCACCAATAATGGCACCACTCAGCGTTCCCTTAGTAACATCAACAACATCACCTGTGCGAGCAAAGTCGATACGCATTTTCTTGAAGGAAGCCTCACCAGAATTGACGACAGCGGCATAGACCTCTTCATTACCAGACCGCCGCCTGCTTCTCTGCTTCTTATTCTCAATGCCCTTAAGGGCGCGGATCGCCGGGTCTTCTGTAATCGAGAAATCTTTTACCGTAAGTTGGCCTATCCACCTGGTATCGCTTGGCATATTGACATCAAGCTGGCCACTGCCACCGCGCATACGCGGGAAAATATCCATAAACCGCAAAAACTCGCCAGTATTGCTCAGTTTGCCTTTTCCCGACCGACCCTTGCCTTTTCCGCTGACTGTAATGTTAAACTGGCCTCGGCTGGAGGTTGCACCTGTGATCGACAGCTGAAGAGGACTGCTGCCTCTGAACATCCCATCCACACGCACATTCGACGCCTGCACACCTCTAAAGCCCGTCAAACGCCTAAATGTCAAATCGACATCCACCAGACCGTTCTTCCGCTTACCGGATGCTGCTGCCTTGTTAGATCCGAATTGATCGATGAGAGAGCGTCCGTCAAAACGATCTGCAGTCAAAACAATTTTGTACCCGCCACCTTTACGTGGCCGAAGGGTCATTCTGGCTTTGTCGTTCGGCCGCAAATTAAAGGCAGAGAAATCACCAAGTATAAGCTTGCCATTGCCATCGATCTTCAGATTACCACGCACCTCAACCCCTTCTGAGAGGAAGGAGAAGTTGTGCAGTGTTTTAGCATTGCCAGAGGTTGTCACACGGAATCGAGCAGTTGCAGCAACACCGGAGGCTTTGCTCCATCCGATTTCGGAGATATTGATCGCAGCTTTTGCAAGGTCCAGTTCAAACGCCTGCGCTCCGCCACTATCTTCATAACTCACTTTAACCGGACCTGACACATAGTTCGTCAGATCCGCACCGTATTGCTTGAGATCTTGCACCTTCGCAACGAAAGTGACACCCTGACGATCATCTACACCATTGCCATCCCGGCTTGTACTCAGATCAATTTCAGACTGAAAGCCATTAAGTTTACCATTACCAGAAATAAGGGTCTGATTGGTATCGGCTTGCACAACAAGGTCTGCATTTTCAATGACTTGCCCTGAGATCTTCGCTTTGCTGGAAAAGCCTTTAAGGACCAGGTTAGCGCGCCAGTCAACATCTTTGATCTTTACGTCTTTCTCCAGCGGAAAGGCTGCTTCCACACGCACCTTACCGGTGCCAGTCAGATCAGCAGGCACAACTTTCAACCGTTCAAGTGCATTGATTGGCTTTGAATCTGCCAAGACGCCCAGATCATCTACCCGCCCTGTAAGCTGAACCGACAGCTCCGCGTTTTTGATTCCCGGTTTAGCAATATTCTTGATATTAAACTGGAGCTCAGGAACCTTGACGATATTCCCGTCCTGCATCTTAAAACGGCCATTTGTACCGGAAATACTGAACCCTTCATTTTCAATTTTCCCAACACCACTAACATCGGTCAGCAGGGGTAAAGTAGTCAACGCTTTCACAGAGCCATCAATCACGTCAAAACGGGCTGAAATACCGTCTCCCTGCCAGGCAGGAGTTTCTTTTTTTCCATCAAAAGCGTCAGGGCCCAAGGCAAAATCAAGAGCTATGTTATCTGCACGACCAGGACCCAAATGACGCAACAACCAGTCACGGGTCTTCGGTGCTGTAACAGTCGGCCAGACTTGAAGCACTTCGCCAAAACTCAAGCTGGGGCTAAAGACCGAAAGGGCAATCGAAGGTCCACCATCTCCATAATAGAAAGAGCCAGCTACATTGATGTCCGCATCAAGCCCAACAGCGCGCGCGCGTTCAACGGAAAATAACGTATTTTCAGGATTAAACGATCCGGAGGCGTAGGCATCAGGAAAGACCAATGGAGGGTAATTAACGTCAACAGGGGCTAGAACGATCTCACGAGAGCCAAGAGAATACGTCCAATCTGCACCATCAGTAACTGGGGGGCTCACCTTTCCACCAAACACAACGCGTGTGTTCTGGCGACGAAGGTAAGACCGGCCAACGATTATATCAGGATTGTCTCTTTGTAAGCTAAGGTCAAGATACCCTTCATCTATTGTCAGCGAATTATCAGGAGCTGTGCGGATAAACACCGGAGAGGTGCGCACATTCATATTGCCACCCAAAAATTCTCCCGCCGCACCCAGCTCCGCTTTGGCTTCCACAAACAAGCGCGTATTCGCAAGTTTATCGTCCTGCGCAAAACTATGCGTGGGCAAAATATCGCGTAAGGACGCATCGCGAACAGTCACACTGATGTTTCTTTGCCCGGTCTCCGGCGTAACAGTTCGCTTCAAGTTCCAGGACCAATCGCCCTGACTACCCACTATATTGGAGGTCACTGCAAAGGAAAGATCATCCAGCAACACAGCATTTGCATCGATGCCATCAGCGACGAACTCTTCACCTTGTGCGTTGACAACCAGTCGCCCATAATCAATGGACACCTGCTCCAGATGCCAACGTTTCAATTCCTCAGCCGCGATCACACTAAACTTGTCAATCGCCACAACACGGTTTTGTACACGCGGCAAAGGATCAGACCCTTTGGCCAGTTTAATAGTGGCAGACGGACGCTCCAACGCCACACTCGTAATTTCAAGATTACCGAGCAATAAACCGGAGAGATTGATCCCAACTTCGGTTTTTGGAAGCAACACAAGCGCGGATGTCCGGCCTTTGATGCGAATTAGAGAATCTTCAAGAATAATCCGGCTTCCGTTCTCCCCAAGAAAATCAAACTTAGCCTCACCAACAGTCACACTGATGCTTTTGCTTTCCAGCTGCTGAGTGGCCCAGTCGACAAGAAAGGGGATGGAAACAGGCCCAGTAAGAACTCTGTAACTGCCCAAAGCGATAACCAAACACAAACAGGCACTTACAACGACCCAAGTCACGCGTCGCTTAAAACGGCGTGGCAGAGAGGAGCTCTCCAGCTCAGCTGTATTCCCAACATCAGCAGACAGAATCTTATTCCCTGTTTTGCAGCAAGTTCGAGTTTGTTCGAATCAGGACCTGCCGCTAGCATTACGTGATCATGGGTGTCCTGTAAGGCAAAATACAGACCTACACCACATACACAATACGCCTCTCCTAAGAGGCAAAAGGCCGCCCAAGGAGTATAAGAATGCCCAACACGACAGAAGCGACATCTTCCCTACCGCAGGAAGGTATGCCTGCACCGAATTTTATTGTCGCAACAGATTCGCAAGGCCAGTTCACCCTATCAGATCATGCTGGCCGATCTGTCGTCCTTTACTTTTATCCAAAGGATGACACGCCGGGCTGCACAAAAGAGGCAATCGCCTTTACCGAAAACGCGGCTGAATTTGAGAAACATGGTGCTTTAATCGTCGGCATTTCGCCCGATACACCACTAAAGCATGACCAGTTTAAGGCGAAACATGGGCTAACTGTCACACTTGGGGCAGATGTAGACAAGGAATTGTGCCAGGCTTATGGCGTGTGGATTGAGAAAAACATGTACGGAAAGAAGTACATGGGCGTTGAACGCTCCACGTTTCTCATAGATAAACATGGCAAGATTGCCAAGATCTGGCGCAAAGTCCGTGTACCGGGCCACGTAGAAAAGGTCTTGGAAGAACTCAAAATTCTGAGCCAGTGAAATCATGCCAAAACTACCCGGCAAAAATGGTGCGGATGCGTTTGCAGGCCAAGCGCATCTCGCCCTACCCAAAGACGTAACGGTTAAGTCGCTGAAGGACGGAGCGCGCCAAATTCTTGAAACACCAGATTTGGATCTCAAAGTTGCACTTGCCTACCACGTGGCCAATAAATGGTTCAAAGGAGCTTTGTCCATCACCCGTGGCACTGGCGAAAAACCCATGCCAGATCGTCCTGGAAGACCAGCAAAGCCAGAACTTTTACCCCCGCGAGATATGCCCAAACGAAACCAGGGCGGACATAAAAGCGGGCAAGTCGCCCTGCTCCACTCACTGGCACATATTGAACTCAACGCCGTTGATTTAACTTGGGATTTGATTGGCCGCTTCACCAACATTCCCATGCCGCGCTCCTACTATGATGATTGGGTACAAGTGGGTTTGGAAGAAGCAAAACACTTCACCCTCATTCAAGAGCGTTTGGCAAAGATAGGCCATGCCTACGGAGATCTGCCCGCTCATGATGGGCTTTGGCAGACGGCTCAGTCTACCGGCACAGACTTGCTGGCTCGTCTGGCAATTATCCCGCTGGTATTGGAAGCACGCGGCCTCGACATCACGCCCTATATGATTGAAAAGGCCGTCGCCGCTGGCGATGAAGACACAGCCCGTGTCCTGCATATCATCTACCGCGATGAGAAAGGCCACGTTGCATTTGGCGCTAAATGGTTCCGCTTTATGTGTGACAGACAACGCATCCGACCAGAGCCACGTTTTCAGCAATTGGTTAAACAACATTTTAAAGGACCACTCAAACCCCCGTTTAATGACAGGGCAAGATCTGAAGCAGGCCTCACGCCTGGCTTCTATAGGCCGCTCATCAAATTGACCTAATGATACACTGCACTTAGAATTTGTTAACCATAACAAACTCTAATTCAATTTAACAAATCATTTCCAGTAGTCAAACTGAGCAAGTGGCCATCCAATGAATTCTTCTAAGTGCAGTAAGTATTCTAAGAATTTCAATCGTTTGGAGTTAAGCGAACCTATGTGGTTCACGCGCGCCAAGTCCGAACTGCGCGCCATGCCCTCGCTGGTCTATTGGATCTCTGGAATAGCAGCCACGGCAGTTATATCCGCATTATTGGCAAGTAACTTTCAGCAATCACTCCATGAGCTTCGTCAAAACTCAAAGATATCCAGAGAAATTGCTCTCCGTGAAAACTACGAGAGCGAAATTCGGGATCTTAAATTTCAGCTTGGCGAACTGCGTGGCCGTCAGGATCTGGACGCGACCGGCTACGAAAGTGCGTCGCTCCAAAAGCAGAAGTTGACGCGGCAGTTTCAAGAGGTCGAGGCTCTTGTCGCACTCGCTCAAAGATCCAACCTCATTCTCTCTGTAATTCCACCCTCACCAAAGCGAAAACCTTCAGAAAACCCTGCTCTCGAACAATTGGTTGCAGCACTCTCTTATGCGCCTCAGCAAGGCCAGTCGAACACAATCAATATACTCGGAACTTTGTCCGGCCAACAACGGACCAAACAAGACTACGCATTGACAACAACATCCACGCTGTCAACCAGACAGCAGCAAGGCCAGCGTTTACTGACTGCCTATACCCAAGCCGCGCTGCAAGACATCAAAAGAGCAAATACACTTTTGAACAAAATCGGCGTGGCACAATCAGCACTTAATTTTCAACGAAACTTTGCAGGTGGCGCTTATCAAGAACTTCCCATCTCTGATTTAGACAGCAGTATGATGCTGGCCCGCCGCATTATCGAACAGCGAATAGAACTCGGTGCCATCGTAAATGCCCTGCCGTTTGCACGCCCGCTGGACAGCTTCTTGCCCTCAAGCTCATTTGGCCCGAGAACAGACCCATTCCTCGACAAACCCGCCATGCATACAGGCCTTGATTTCAGGGCACCCAGAGGAGCTCCGGTACGCGCAACCGGCTCCGGCATTGTCTTACTTGCTAAATACAATGGCGGTTATGGCCTGTCCGTGGAGATCCTACATGAAAATGGGCTGGTGACACGCTACGCCCACATGCAAAAGCTGCTCGTGAGCGAAGGTCAGAGAATACGTTCTGGTAACATGGTCGGCACGGTCGGGAACACAGGAAGATCAACAGGCCCTCACCTGCATTATGAAGTTCGTTTGAATGGGAAGCCTGTGAATCCAATGCGCTACATTCGAACAGGTGACCGGTTAGCTGCAATATTCCAACCCAAGCAGAACACGACACTTGCTCTGAAACTGCCATGAAACCGCATTGCATATGAAAAAGCCCTGAAATCAAATTTCAGGGCTTTAATTCTTTTAGGAAAGTGAACCTGAATTAATCCAGATCCTCCATCGAAGCAGGTGCATTCCCAAAGGCACGGTGTGCAAGCGTTGCTTCCATGAACTTATCCAGATCTCCATCCAGAACGTCCTGAGGTGCAGTACTTTCAATGCCAGTCCGCAAGTCTTTCACCAACTGGTAAGGCTGCAGAACGTAGGAGCGGATCTGGTGTCCCCAACCGATATCGGATTTGGACGCAGCATCCTTGCTGGCCAGCTCTTCGCGGCGCTGCAATTCAGCTTCATACATGCGCGCCCGAAGCATATCCCAGGCAGTTGCACGGTTTTTATGCTGAGAACGTTCATTCTGACACTGAACCACAATACCTGTCGGCTTATGGGTGATACGAACAGCGGAGTCAGTGGTATTCACGTGCTGACCACCAGCGCCTGATGCGCGGTAAGTATCAATACGGCAATCACTCTCGTTAATCTCAATATTGATACTGTCATCAATAGCGGGATACACCCAAATAGATGCAAACGAGGTGTGTCGGCGGGCATTGGAATCATATGGCGAGATACGAACGAGACGGTGAACACCGGCTTCCGTTTTCATCCAACCATAAGCGTTTTCACCCTTGATCAGCAAAGTAGCAGACTTGATGCCAGCTTCTTCACCATCATTGTATTCCATCAGCTCAACTTTGTAGCCATGCTGTTCGCCCCAACGGCGATACATGCGCAGCAACATGCTGGCCCAGTCCTGACTTTCTGTACCACCTGCACCGGAGTTGATCTCGATATAAGTGTCGTTGCCATCGGCCTCGCCAGAAAGAAGCGATTGAAGCTGCAGTTTATTGACCTGCTTAAGCATGACTCTTAGAGCGTTCTCAGCTTCCTCAACGACAGAGCGATCATCCTCCATCTCGCCCATTTCAATCAATTCTTGATTGTCGACGGAATCCTGCTCAAGTTTTCGAACACCAGAAATACTGTCATCCAGTTGCTGACGTTCACGCATTAGCTTCTGCGCATTCGACGGATCATTCCAAAGGTTAGGGTCCTCGGAAAGAGCGTTGAGTTCATCTAAACGGACAAGTGCAGTGTCCCAGTCAAAGATGCCTCCTCAGCAGGCTTATAGCCTGCTTGATTTCGTCGACGATGGCCTCCATTTCGGCGCGCATCGGGTACCTCACTTTTTTGAAAATAAGTTTGCAGTCAATACTGCAGTGCTGGGATGCGAACATAATCGCACCTTTGAGTTTCCGCAATCTGTGAAGCTACAGAAACTGTGGGCTGGTTATGTGAGAAACATAACCAGCCCATTCAATTGTTTAATAAAGGCCACCCGTACCAGACATAACCGCTCGCCCGGCTTCCGGGGAGATGTCCTGACGAACACCAATCTCATCCTGGAAGCCAATGATCGAGTAACTGTCTGGCGGAGATGTCCCAGGTTTGAACGCCTCCAGGATTGTGCCTGGAGCTCCTGCACTGGCCCGCAACCCAGTACGGCGGTTGATAGAGAGCAGATTCAAACCATTGGGAACGCGAAACTCCAATGGAGGATCATCTTTCAAAGCATCCTTCATGAACGCTGTAAAGATCGGCGCAGCGACCTGACCGCCCGTTGCACCGCGACCCATTTTGCGTGGCGTATCATAACCCACGAACACACCAACCGTAAGTTCAGGAGTAAAGCCAACAAACCATGCATCACGCTCATCATTTGTTGTGCCGGTTTTACCTGCAACAGGACGTCCAACCGCTTTTACACTGGTTGCCGTACCACGTTGCACCACTCCCTCCATCATAGAGGTGATTTGGTAAGCAGTCATAGGGTCCAGAACCTGCTCACGTGTATCAATCAAAACCGGTTCTGGCTGAGAGCCCCACTGATTTTCACTACAGGTGTTACAAACAAGCTGGTCGTTCTGATAAATAGTTTCGCCATAGCGGTTTTGAATGCGGTCAATCAATGTTGGTGTCACTCGGCGCCCGCCATTAGCCATCATGGAATAAGCCGTTGTCATCCGCATAACAGTCGTTTCCCCGGCACCAAGAGCCATGGAAAGAACCGGCATCATATTATCATCGATACCAAAGCTACGCGCATATTCAGCAACAAGGTCCATACCCATATCATCCGCAAGGCGAACCGTCATCACGTTACGAGACAGCTCAATACCTGTGCGAAGGGTTGATGGGCCGTAGTATTTGCCGCCATAGTTTTGCGGTCTCCATACACCTTGCCCGCCAGCTTGCTCAAGCTCAAATGGCGCATCAAGAACAACCGAGGAAGGTGTATAACCGTTATCCAAAGCCGCCGCATATACAAATGGTTTAAACACAGATCCTGGCTGACGCCATGCTTGCGTTGCCCGGTTAAACTGGCTCTCGGCGTAACTGAACCCGCCGATCAACGCGAGAACGCGACCAGTATTGGGATCCATAGCAACAAGCGCACCAGACACTTCCGGTACCTGCCGAAGCTCATATTTACCGCTTTTCAGTCGCTGTACATAAACAACATCACCAGAATTCAATATTTCCTGAACATTACGCGGCGAACGTCCATTGACCCGCGCCCATTTCATGTCGCTCAGGCTTAGGTCAGCACGTACGCGTTCAGTTGAAAGTTTGCGGTTTGCAAGACGTTCTGGACGAAGGCCAACAACAGCTTTTTGATTGCTGACAGAAAGCACAACCGCGCTCTTCCACTCAGGCACATCATTCAGGGTTTTCACCTTGTAGAGGGCTGGCCCCCAGTCGCTAGATGTAATCTCAACCTTGCCAATCGGGCCCCGCCATTTGCCGCGTTTGCGATCAAAATTAATCAACCCGTCCATCAACGCCTTACGAGCTTTCTTTTGCATGGCAGGGTCAAGGGACGTTCGAACGGAAAACCCGTCTTCATAAAGCTTCTCTTCACCGTACTGAGCTGCAAGCTTGCGGCGTACCGCCTCAGAGAAATACTCGGCGCCTTTAACAAGGTTTCCAGTAGGGCGAAGCTTAACGTTAAGTGGTTTGGCTTTCGCTTCAATGCCTTCTTGAACGGATGCGTAACCATTCTCAACCATACGGTCGATAACCCAGTTACGGCGTTCAATCGCCCGATCCCGGTAACGATAAGGATGATAGTTAGACGGGCCTTTAGGTACGGCAGCAAGATAAGCGATTTCCTCAAGTGCCAACTCATGAACTGATTTATCAAAGAGGATCAAAGAGGCTGCGCCAACACCATAAGCACCAACACCCAGATAAATCTCGTTAAGATAAAGCTCAAGAATTTCATCCTTGGTAAATGCCTGTTCGATACGAAGAGAAAGGAGAGCCTCCTTGATCTTACGCTCGTATTTCTGCTCACCCGTCAAAAGGAAGTTTTTTGCCACCTGCTGTGTAATGGTAGACGCACCAACAAGTCGGCGTCCGGTTCCACTGTTGCGCAGGTTCGTAACAAGCGCACGCCCAATACCCCAGGGATCAATGCCCATGTGGTCGTAGAAGTTTTTATCTTCGGCCGAAATGAAGGCTTGCTTCAGGCGATCCGGAATTGCTTGAATAGGGATAAACAAACGACGCTCGCGCGCAAACTCATACATGAGATTTCCGTCAGCAGCGTGCACACGAGTCATGACAGGCGGCTCGTAATTTTTCAGCGCAGTATAATCTGGCAAATCCTTGGTTATATCATTGAGATAAATCCACAGACCTGCGGCTGCAATCAGCCCCAAACCAACTGAAATCCCAAAGAGATATCCAATGAACTTCAAAAATAATCTCATATTCGGGCTCGTCTACTTTCCCGCTAAGAATGATCAGGTTGCAATATCAGCAAACTAAAACTGATATCAAACGCAGTTCCTGCTGTATTTCCCTTTTTAGGTCAAGTGGTCTTGCCCTTAAGAAGTACAGCAACTCCCAATCTAAACTTCACCTGTTACTGTTTGGCACCCAATCGCTTTTCATTATGGCAAAGCTGAGGCAAGGATTAGTCCTTATCAAGCGCCAGCTGTGACACATACGTACTTTCCGCAAAGCATTCAAAAACGATTCCACCAAACGGTTATTGCCGTGCAATTTTCGCCCGAAAGAAACTGTTCGTCGATTGAACAATCGCATCCGACACACGCTCCCGCCATTCATCAGAGCCTAACATTTTCTCATCCAGATTATTGGAAAGAAATCCAAGCTCGATCAACACCGAAGGAACATCGTGACTTTTAAGCACTTGAAATCCCGCTGAGCGAAGGGGATTTTTGATGACTGTTGTGGCGCTTTTAAGTTCTTCAACAACCAGCCGCGCAAAATGTATCGAAAAGTTCTTTGTTTCGCGGCGGGTTAGTTCTACCAAAATATCCGTAACTTCCTCTGGTTCATCAGAAAAATCGACACCACCAATCACATCAGAGTAGTTCTCGCGCTTCGCCAGAGCAGCAGCCATACGATCCGAGGCACGCTCAGAAAGTGTGTAAATTGAGGCGCCTCGAGTGGTTTCAGCACCCGCTGTAATCGAATCGGCATGAATGGAAATGAACAGATCAGCTCCATTCTCCCGGGCGAGTGTGGTCCTATTTCCCAAAGAGATAAAACGATCTTCTTCTCGGGTAAGATAGACCTGATAGTAACCAAGTTTTTCCAGTTTCCGTTTTAAAAACTGCCCAAAATTGAGGACGATGGCCTTCTCCAAAGTGCCATTGCTGCCAACAGCACCAGAATCGACACCACCATGTCCTGGGTCAATCACAATCACAGGCAAGTTGCTCTTGGCCGCTTTAACTTCCGGCTTCACATCCGTCTTGGATGACACAGAAGCCGTAGCTCCAACAGGAACAGAATGCGTTACGGTTTTCCCAATAGCTGCATCGAATGCACCCTCTGACGATTCTATGAGGTCAATCACCAATCGGGTGGGCTGGTCTTGAACGCCCGGCAACAGGAAAGTCTTGTCCAGCGCCACTGCGGAGTTGAGATCCAGAACCACCCGGGATCGCCCTTTGGAGATCGCTCCATAACGCCAAGACCGAACCAGACCTCGCCCCTTCGGCAAAAATCCATCAGGGAACTCAAAAGCAACGGATGGTAAGTCGATGACCAGCCTGTAGGGATGAGAAAGAAACGACAGGTTGTAACCCACCTCACCGTTCATATCCAAAATGAAGCGCGTCCTCGCCAGATCTCCGGCCACCCGTGCGTCAGACACCACAGAAACGGCCTGTTGCGCACGAGCAGCATTCGATGCAAGCGCAAACATGGAGAATGAAAACGCAATCCAGCAAACGCTGAGAACCCAGAACCGGAAAACAAGACTGACACGACCCAATTCTTCACTCCTCAGCACAAATTTTGTCAATTTAGTTTAAATCAAGTTGAACGATTAAATGACGATTAAACGAAAGTCACCCCGCCAAACCTATCATTAAGCACTGATTAACAACTGCAGCTTTGGTATGAACACTTCGTCAGATGGATTTTCCCAGCCTTGCCAAGTGTCTCGTTGGATCGTAAAAGGTTTATATGGACTTCGATTTGGAATTGTACTTCTAAGTGGCGAGCCATATTTTTTGAGGCTGTTTTCCTGAGATTTTCACAGTTTTTGAACTGCTCGGAACGCTTCAAATACGAATATGTGCTTTCTCTACCGTTTCCGGTTTGTTGATGTGGATGCGGTATAAACCAATTAGAATTGCATTCTGTTCGAGAACCAAGACAGAGTTTTGCCGTAACATTTGTGTTTACGGCGGGTTGTGAACAGATTTTCTGTTGCTTTGGATAAACATTTTATCCCCGAAATACCGGAGAGATAAAACAGTCTGGCGCAGGTACTGAAGTTTACAAAGGAAGCCTTGTGAGCAAGAGTTTCCAGTTTGAAAGCATACCGCCTCACGGCGGCCAAGAGAGATCATTAAAGGCGAACGGTTTGTCAAAGCTACGCGCAAATACAAATGAACACTTAGTAAGAAGCGGTGCGCCGACGTGTCTGTCGGCCCCTTCTTATCGTGTTCATGCGCGTCACCGCCTCGTTTTTTCTACCAACAACATACACAACAAGTCGACCAACCTGACGATGTTTACATCTCAGCGCCACTCGCGCCGTCTTCAGGGTTTGGTCCTAAGGAAATCACTAGATGGCAAACAAGATGCTGATAGATGCGACCCACCCGGAGGAAACCCGGGTTACGGTCGTGCGTGGGAATCGGGTTGAGGAATTTGATTTTGAGGCAGCTAACAGAAAACAGCTGCGCGGAAACATTTACTTGGCGAAAGTCACAAGAGTAGAACCATCCCTTCAGGCGGCATTCGTCGAATACGGCGGCAACCGACACGGGTTCCTCGCATTCAGCGAAATCCACCCAGACTATTATCAGCTTCCGAAAGAAGATCGCGAAGCACTTGAAGCTCAGCTTGCTGCTGAAGCCGCTTCAAACCAACGTGAGCGTGACCGCAGAGAACGAGAAGAAGCAAAACGCGAAGCTGCGATTCAAAAAGCTGCTGCAGCAAAAGCTGCGGAAGCTTCTGAGGACGTTGTTGCTGAGCTCATTGAGGCAGAAACAAGCGCACTTGAGGCTGAGCACGAAGCTGAAGCACTTGCCAATATGGACGCTCCGTTCCAGGACGACAGCGTCGAAGATATTCAGGAAGACGCTTCAGATGAAGCTACTCCTGCAAAAACTACGGCTGTTAAAACTGTGGCTCCTGCTGTGAAAGCAGAAGCAGTTGCAAACACAGAAGAACCTGACCAGTTTGAAAGCGTGGGAAATGAAGACGCACAGGAAGAACTTCCTGAGCGCCCTCGTCGTCTGCGTGACAACTACAAAATTCAGGAAGTCATTAAACGCCGTCAGCTTCTGCTGGTTCAGGTTGTAAAAGAAGAGCGCGGAAACAAAGGCGCTGCTCTGACCACCTACCTGTCTCTCGCGGGCCGTTATTCTGTTTTGATGCCAAACACAGATCGTGGCGGCGGGATCTCCCGTAAAATCACAAAACCGACTGACCGTAAGCGTCTGAAGCAAGTTGCTGGTGACCTGGATGTGCCGAACGGCATGGGCGTTATCCTGCGCACCGCAGGCGCAAGCAGAACCAAAGCCGAGATCAAGCGTGATTTCGAATACCTTCTGCGCCTTTGGGAAAACGTCAGAGAGCTTACCCTTGATTCTGCAGCCCCTACCCTCGTTTACGAGGAAGGCAGCCTGATCAAACGCTCTATCCGCGATCTGTACAACAAAGACATCGACCAGGTGATGGTTGCTGGCGAAGAAGGCTACCGTGAAGCAAAAGACTTCATGCGTATGCTGATGCCTAGCCATTCCAAGAATGTACAGCCGTACCGCGAAGCCACACCGATCTTTACTCGTTTTGGCGTCGAAGCCCAATTGGATGCAATGTTCTCACCGCAAGTAACTCTAAAATCTGGCGGGTACATTGTCATCAACCAGACCGAAGCTCTGGTCGCGATTGATGTTAACTCCGGTAAAGCAACCCGCGAACAGAACATTGAAGACACCGCTCAGGCCACAAACCTTGAAGCTGCGGAAGAGATCGCTCGCCAACTCCGTCTTCGTGATCTGGCTGGTCTTGTCGTTATCGATTTCATCGATATGGAAGAGAACCGCAACAACCGCGCAGTTGAACGCCGTCTGAAGGAATGCCTCAAGTCTGATCGCGCACGCATTCAGGTTGGTCGCATCTCCCATTTCGGTCTTCTGGAAATGTCTCGTCAGCGTATTCGTACCGGCGTTCTGGAAAGCTCATCCGTTGTATGTCCACACTGTCACGGTTCAGGGATCGTTCGTTCTGTTGAATCAGTTGCGCTACACATCCTCCGCTCATTGGAAGATCAGCTGCTGCGCGGCTCCTCACACAATTTGAGCTTGAACACGCCGAATGAAGTGGCGATGTACATTTTGAACCAGAAACGTCATCATCTGATGGATCTGGAACGGCGCTTTGGTCTAGAGATCACCATCCTTGGTGATGACACCGTGACCGACCTGCACTTTACGCTTGAGCGTGGCGAGCTTGCGACACCAAGCGAACGCACCCAGCCACTATCTGCAACAGTCCAGCCTGATACGATCTACCCTGCTGAAGAGGAAGAAGAAGACGAGATCGAAGAAGTAGAAGACGAGATCGTTGAAAACCAAGCCGAAATTGTAGAGATTGTAGAAGACAAAAAATCAGAAGACGAAGATGATGAGGACGGGAATGACCGTCGCCGTCGCCGTCGTCGTCGTCGTCGCCGGACCAGCAACGACCGCAATGAGACTGAACAGAAAGACGAGCCAGAAGCGACTGAAGAACAGCCAGCTACAGAAGAAGCTGCCTCTGAAGAAACCGTTGCTGAAGGTCCAACTGCAGAAGAGCTGGAAGACGAAGAAGATCGTCGTCGCAAGCGCCGTCGTGGCCGTCGCGGTGGTCGTCGCTCGCGTCGCAGAAATCCTGATGAAGAGAATGCAGAGGGTTCAGACGAATCTGAAGACAATGCAGACGATCAGGAAGCTGAAACGCCAAAAGCTGCTGCTGCGGAGGAAACTCCTGCTGAAGTGACGAAGGCAGAAGCACCTGCTCCAGTTACTCCAAGTGAAACACCTGTAGCAGTTGTTGAGCCTGCACCAGAAAAAACTGCGGCTCCCGCTCCTGAGGTTCAAGTTGAAAAAGCACCTGTAAAAGCTACTCAGCCTGAGAAAAAACAGGAAGAAGCTCCAGCAAAACCTGCTGTAGAAAGCAAGCCGGTTGCTCCGATCGAAGCACCGAAGCCAACCGCTGAACCTGTGAAAGTATCGGCTCCAGAGCCTGTTGCCGAACCTGTAAAAGCTGCCGCTCCAGAACCAAAGAAAGAAGCGCCTGCAACTGTTCAGGATGATGCTGAAGTCATTACTCAAAAAGCTCCAGCCAACCCAGAGACATCAACCAAGCCAGTTGTTACATCACACAAAGTGGTGAAGGGTGAAACTGTTGCGGTCAAAGGTGAAGAAGAATCTCCGCGCCGCACCGGTTGGTGGCAGCGTCGTTCTTTCTTCTAAGACAAGCTGTTTAGAACAATAAAAAGGCCCGCTCATATGAGCGGGCCTTTTTCGTTTCATGACGAACTACTTCAACCAGTGTTTCAAGCGATCAACAGCAAGTTTGACAACATCTTCCTGCCCTGCAAAAGAAAATCGAATAAATTGATGCCCGCGCGTCAGATCAAAATCCGCACCCGGTGTCGCGGCAATGTGTATTTCGGCAAGCATCCGTTGACAAAACTCCATCGAGTCATTGGTCAACTTGGTGACACCAGCGTACACATAAAACGCCCCATCAACCGGCAGCACATCAAAACCAAGTTGCGGAAGGTGCTCCAACAAGATCTCGCGATTGGCCGCATATCCCGCCTTTATCCGCTCGTAATCCTCTGAGGCATCAAAAGCCGCTGCCGCAGTCACTTGCGCCAGCTCAGGCGGCGAGATGTAAAGACTTTGCGCAATCCGCTCAACGGGCCGAACCAGCACCTCGGGTAAAACCATCCAGCCAATACGCCAGCCCGTCATGCAGTAGTACTTGGAGAAGCTATTGACGATAATTGCCTTGTCTGTAAATCGGAGCGCAGTCTCCTCCTCCATATCATAGGCAAGCCCATGATAAATCTCGTCTGAGATAAACCAGAGATCCAGTACGTCACACGCTACAACCAGCTCCTTCAATGCCTGCGGCGACATCATTGTCCCTGTAGGGTTGGCAGGGCTGGCCACCAACACACCCTTCAACGGCTTCTCCCGATGCGCTTTTTCCAGTAACTCCGGCGTCAATGACCAGCGCGTCTCAGGTCCAACCTCAATCTCCACACACTCCAGTCCCAACACCTCAATAATATTGCGATAAGCTGGATATCCGGGAGATGTAATTGCAATCCGATCACCAGGATCGAATCCCGCTAGAAAAGCCAGATTAAATCCAGCTGACGAGCCTGTAGTTGCAAAGATTCGCTCAACAGGAACCTCTAGTCCGAAATTTCGCTGATAGTACCGCGAAATACTCTGCTTTAGCTTAGGAATGCCTTGAGCTTCTGTGTAACCCAATCGCCCTGAAGATAAGTGTTCGTGAGCGACGCGCAATACAGAGTCAGGGATTGGAGCCCCAGGTTGTCCAACTTCCATATGTAAGACGTGCTCACCCGACTGCTCCAATTTATTTGCAGCATTCAACACTTCCATAGCTTGAAAAGGCAGGACCTCACTACGTTTTGATCCAGTTAATATTGACAATCATACCCCCTATTATTTCTTCTTCTGTGCGTCTGTGCTTTACTTTTTTGGGCAATCCTAGCAAATTTGCCTAATAACTGCCTAGGTTGGGTGGTTAAGGCTTATTTGAAAGTCTATGTAGTACTTTAAGTGCGAACCGCTCTGCGCCTGCCAAGCCAATCAAGGGGACTTGACGTGCAAATTAGAAACTGTGCTATGAACCGTGTGTTTCTTCCAATCAAAACACAAGCGAAAACAATCGCGCGCCACTTTCTTGTAACTGCGACCGCACTTTCACTTATTGTACCTAGCGCGGCTATCACGCCAGCTCAAGCTCAACAAAAGAAAGGCCTCCCGCTCGTTCGCGATGCAGAGGCCGAAGATTTGATGCGTGAGTACGCTAAACCAATTTTTCGGGCCGCCGGTCTTCCAGCCGGCCAAGTCGAAATTATCCTCGTCAATGACAAGAGCTTCAATGCGTTTGTTCCAGACAGCCGGAGGATGTTCATCAACCTCGGTGTGATCATGCAAGCGAAAACACCGAGCGAAGTCATCGGCGTTATCGCGCACGAAACCGGTCACATTGCCGGTAATCACCTTGTGCGTATGCGCCAGGCTGCAGCCAACGCACAGATCATGTCGGTCATTGGTATGATTATCGGCGCAGGCGCAATGGCAGCTGGCGCTTCAACGGGCAACAGCTCAATCGCACGTGGCGGCGCAGCTGCTGCCATGGGTGGCGGGGCCCTGGGCCAACGCAGCTTCCTGTCCTATAGGCGCTCAGAAGAATCAGCGGCTGACCAAGCTGCCCTGCGCTATCTTAACCGCGTTGGTGTGACTGCCAAAGGTATGCTGACAACCTTTGAGCGCATGGCCGATCAAGCCCTCTTCTCCGCTCGTTATGTCGACCCCTACGCCCTAAGCCACCCAATGCCTCGCGCGCGTTTTAACGCTTTGCAGACCAAGGCTCAAAAGGGTAAGTACTTCGACAAGGCCGATTCAAAACAGCTGCAACTGAAGCATGACATGGTCAAAGCAAAGCTTTTAGCCTTCACCAGTCATAAGAACACAGTTTATCGCGCCTACCCGGAAAAAGACAAAAGCCTGCCAGCGCAGTATGCCCGCGCAATTGCAAGCATGCGCTCCGAAAGACCGGCAAAGGCTGTCAAAAAAATTGACGCATTGATCGCCAAGATTCCAAATTATCCGTATTTTTATGAAATCAAGGGCCAGGCATTGCTTGAAGGTGGCAAACCAAAATCGTCTATTGCTCCCTTCCGGAAAGCTCTTTCCCTCTACCCCGGCAACCCGCAGTTTGAAATATGGCTTGGGTTCGCCATGGTTGCATCAAACGACAAAAAACATCTAAAGGAAGCCAAAAAGATCCTTAGCAGCGCCCTGCGAAAAGACAAATATTCCATGACTGGATATTCGCAACTCGCCATTGCAAATGCGCGCTTGGGAGATATTGCAGGAGCAGATTTGGCGACCGCTCAAAGTCATATGGCACGTGGAGATACCCGCAATGCACAACGCTATGCGAAGCGTGCTCAAAAAAAGTTGAAGGTTGGCTCGCCTGCTTGGCAACAAGCTGATGATATACTGTCAGTCAAAGTGTTCCAGGGAGCACGTCGTTAAAGCGAAAAGATCGAGCCAAAATACCAATAAAGCCCAAACAGGGCCACAGGAGACGTCATGATTAAGTTTATTCGCCGTGCTGCTATTACATGCGCAGCGACACTGGCCCTGCTGCCAGCAACATTTTCGGCGCAGGCAGAAACGGTGAACCGTGCTGAAGTCGAAACAATCATCAAGGAATATTTGGTTGCGAACCCGGAAATCGTTTTGGAAGCTCTTCAGGAGTTGGATAAACGCCGTGTTGCAGATGAGGAAACCGCACGTAAGTCCTCAATTTCAGGTCTCTCTGATGAAATCTACAACAGCGAAAACCAAGTCGTTCTGGGCAACCCGGATGGCGACGTCACTCTGGTTGAACTGTTTGACTATAACTGTGGGTACTGCAAACGCGCTCTTTCCGACCTTATCCGTTTGATTGACGAAGACAAAAACCTCCGTGTGGTTCTGAAAGAATTCCCTGTTCTTGGCAAACCATCTCAGGAAGCTGCACGCGTCGCCATCGCTGTTGCAGAAGTTGCTCCTGAGAAATACGAGGACTTCCACCTTGCTATGCTCGGCCAACCAGGTCGCGCTAATCTGGCCAGTAGCCTGAAAGTAGCAAAAGATCTTGGCATCTCTGATGCTGATCTGGAAAAATCCATGAAGTCAGATCGCGCGGCAGTTACTTTCCAGGAAGTTTTCTCTATTGCTGAACAGCTTGGCATCACTGGCACACCTTCATACATCCTGGGCGATGAAGTGATTGTAGGTGCAGTTGGATACGACACATTAAAGGAAAAAATTGCAGCTGAGCGCGAATAACATAGCTGCAATACAGCAATTCAACGCATTTTGGGTTGCTTTACCCTTAAGAACTTAAATCAGAGCGGACAAAGGCCTTTTCCTTAGTCCGCTCTGATCATATAAGAAGACCAGTTGATGTTTATCTGGCTGATTTTACTTTACCATTACGTCAAGTGAACAGCGCCCATTGCACTGAGAATTTGAGTTCGAATTGGGTACGTATACGCAATTTCATTTGCGTACTTTTGAGTAAATCAGAGGGAACGTTGCCCTTTTGCGCGGATAAACACGATATTGCCTTATGCGCAGCTTAGGCACAGCGGATGCATACTTTTTGAAAGTCCGCATCTCGCAAATAGAGAATTAATGGCTATCTGAGCAGGACATAGTTGACTGCTTACATAGTTCATTCAGTCAGAAGATCCTGAGTTTGCTCTGAGCAAAAGGATTTTCGCAGATAATTGACGGCCAACCTTGCTGCAAAATCGCGTTGGGGGCCAAACCGAAAGCACCTGATTGAAATCAGGGCATTTCGAACTGGACGATGAAAACGATGACGAAAGAAACTAAGTTTGATCAGGAACTGATCCGTCAGCTCGCAACTTTGCTGGACGAAACAAACCTGACCGAAATCGAAGTGGAACACAAAGACCTCCGCGTTCGTGTCGCTCGTCAGATGACATTCAGCGCAGCAGCACCGGCTCCAGTTGCCGCTCCTGTACCGGCTGCTCCTGTAGAAATTGCGGTCTCTGCTGACCCTGCGTCTCATCCAGGTGCTGTGACCTCCCCGATGGTTGGTACCGCTTACCTTGCTGCTGAACCTGGCGCTGCAAACTTTATTGAAATTGGCAAGTCCATCAAAAAGGGTGACACGATCCTGATTGTGGAAGCTATGAAAACAATGAACCAGATCCCTGCACCAAAATCTGGTACAGTTTCTGCCATTCTGGTTGACGATGGTCAGCCGGTTGAATTTGGTGAACCACTCATCATCATCGAATGACAGGCGAAATCCCTATGTTCTCAAAGATCCTCATCGCAAACCGCGGCGAGATCGCACTCCGCATCCTTCGGGCCTGTAAAGAGCTTGGCATTCGCACTGTAGCGGTCCACTCTACTGCCGACGAAGATGCAATGCATGTGCGTCTTGCTGACGAAAGTGTTTGTATCGGTCCCCCTGTTGCGCGTGACAGTTACCTCAACATTCCGCAGATTCTGGCTGCCTGTGAAATCACTGGCGCCGATGCGGTACACCCGGGGTACGGGTTCCTCTCTGAGAATGCCCGCTTTGCGGAAATTCTTGAGGCGCACGGCATTACCTTCATCGGCCCAACTTCTGAGCACATCCGTGTGATGGGCGATAAGATTCAGGCCAAGATCACGGCGATCGAACTGGGCATTCCAGTTGTACCAGGGTCCGATGGCGGCATTACCCCCGAAGACGACGTCCACGCTATTGCCAACGAGGTCGGGTATCCGGTTCTTGTAAAGGCTGCAGCAGGCGGCGGGGGCCGCGGTATGAAAGTCGCTCTAACAGCTGCTGACCTCGACGTAGCCATCTCTACAGCCCGTTCAGAATCCAAAGCTGCCTTTGGTGATGACGCTCTGTACATGGAAAAGTACCTTAGCAAACCTCGCCACATTGAGGTGCAGGTCCTTGGTGACGGTCAAGGCAACGCGGTTCACCTTGGTGAACGCGACTGTTCCTTGCAGCGTCGCCATCAGAAGGTTTTCGAAGAGTGTCCATCCCCTGCTCTGAATGAAGAGCAGCGTCATGAAATCGGCGAAATTTGTGCTGACGCCATGCGCAAGCTCAAGTATCGTGGCGCAGGCACCATCGAATTTCTCTATGAAAACAACGAGTTTTATTTCATCGAAATGAACACTCGTTTGCAGGTGGAACATCCTGTAACTGAAATGGTAACTGGCATTGACCTCGTGATCGAACAGATCCGTATCGCTGCCGGCGCAACCCTTTCAATGAGTCAGGAAGATGTACGCTTCACAGGTCACTCCATTGAGTGTCGCATCAACGCGGAACACCCACTGACCTTCGCACCGTCTCCGGGCACGATCACATACTACCACCCACCGGGTGGTTTGGGCGTGCGTGTGGATTCTGGCGTTTATCAGGGCTACAAAGTTCCTCCACACTATGACAGTCTGATCGGTAAGCTCATCGTTCATGGCCGCACGCGTGTGGAATGTATGATGCGCCTGCGCCGTGCTCTCAGCGAATTCGTGGTTGATGGTATCAACACAACGGTTCCGCTGTTCACAGAACTTCTCGACAATCAGGATATCGCCAATGGCGCCTATGATATTCATTGGTTGGAGAAATTCTTGGAAACGCACATCGCAGCACAGAACTCAGAGAAAAACTGAGGAGATCAGTAGAGGAGCAATGACAGTTCCAGCATGGACTTAGAGATTACACCACAAATTCTGCTCAAGGCATATGCTTGTGGCATCTTTCCAATGGCTGAGACTGCGCACTCTCCTGAACTTTTCTGGATAGATCCCGAGCGGCGAGGTATCTTGCCGCTCGACTCATTTCATATCCCTAAGCGACTCTCACGGACGGTTCGCTCAGATCTCTATACAATCCGCGCATCGCGTGATTTTAACTCCATCATTTCCCTCTGCGCCACCACCACTTCAATACGCAAAGAAACATGGATCAACCCTGAAATCAGAAAGCTTTACACGGAGCTTTTTGAAATGGGGTATTGCCATACTATTGAAGTTTATAACGATGCTAAGGAGCTCGTGGGCGGCCTTTATGGTGTTTCCTTGGGCGGAGCATTCTTCGGGGAAAGCATGTTCTCACGAGCGCGAGACGCATCCAAAGTGGCACTTGTCCATCTTTACGCTCGTCTTCTCTATGGAAATTACAAGTTGCTAGATGCTCAATTCGTGACCGAGCACTTGGAGCAGTTTGGAGCTACTGAAGTTCTTAAGCAGGATTACAACACCTTGCTTGACGATGCGCTCACCGTACATGGAGATTTCAACGCACTCCCGCAAGACACGTCCGGCAAACGAATACTGGAAATAATTGCGGAGCTGCGCCCAGCAGCTCAGGCGTAATTAAGATGATTCACGCCGCAAAACAGTCAGTTTTACTGCAGTTTAGCTAGAACTTTTGGCCGGGGAAGCGGAATTTCGCCGGACGCCACAAAATCATCGCCAGCAAGGTCATCAGTTTCCGCAACAATATCAACCGCAGGGCCAGCATATCCTTCAGGCTGCGGCACTGAAGTCGATTTCCTGCAGTTAATCAACCAGATATCATAAACACTGTGCTCAACCGCGTTTACGCCAGGGTTAGATGCAAACATCCAACCACTAAAGATGCGACGCACTTTGCTATCAAGCGTCAACTCATCTACTTCAATAAACGCAGTGGTTTGTGCAGCTTCTGTCAGGGGGCGGGAGTTACAAACGCGCGGTGTCACTTGCAAGGCGCCAAATTGCACTGTTTCATCAATGTACACGTCAAACGTGGTGATCCGGCCTGTAATTTTATCGAGCCCTTTGAAGACAGCAACAGGGTTTTTGACTGGCGTCTGAGCCTGAGCAGGCACCGAAAAAGCTGCTCCGCTTATGAGTGTAGCAAGTGCGCAAAATGCGACACGCCCCAAATATTTACGCATTGTGAAACCCATAAAACCTTCCGGCAGCAATTGATTCATAAGCCCAAGCAGGTATGGGCTTAGCATTGGAATGCCGCTGGGAAAAGGCCAGAACGAGGCAAACAGACGGCAATCGCCGAGGAATCTCAGCTAACCCACAAGCGTTGCTCAGAAGTCACGGTTTATCCGACAAATACCCTGTGAATTTTACTCAAATCACATCCCCTTCTTTCTCGAAATCCTTCAGTGTCGCTGTTTTTATAGGAGGATGAACGAGTTAGCATCCAAGATAATCAAACCAATGCCGCAGCTCCAATCATCCATAAATGGCTCTTATGTCGCTCTGGATGCAATCACTGGGCCGATCAAACATCCGTTTCTTCTCTGCGTTTATCGTTCATTTTTTGCGGTTTTTTGCGTTCTTATGTTCCTCACAGCCTCGCCAGAGGCTGAATCCCAGACACTCTACAAAAAATACATAAAGCAGCAACAGAAGGAGATTTTGAAACCTCCCACTGAAAAACCAGACATCGCATACGATGAAAGTAACATGCCTGAGAGCCTGCGCATGCCAGCAATGCCACTCATGGCATTTGATGCACAAGACCTGATCAGCTTGTTCCCTTTAGCGCCAGCAGATACCAGCTCTCCCAGAGCCACTCTGCAGAGCTTTCTGGACATAATGACAGAATCAAATCACCTGATTTTGGATGCTTATGACGAAAACACCGGGATGGGTGCATTCTCTATGGAAACGTTGGGCATGGGGAAAAACCATGACCGTATTCAAGAAAAAATCCATTTTGCTGAAATTCTCATTGAACGGGCCAGAGGCTGTTTCAATCTCACAGGCCTGCCTAGCGCTACGCGTAAGCAAACATCGCTGGAACTGGCACTGCAACTCAAGGAGATACTGGATCGAATTCCTCTGCCTCCCCTTGACGATATCCCTGGTGCACCTGCAGGCAGCTACGATTTTAATCAGCCCGGCTTGGAAGATAATTGGACGATCCCCTTCACCCAAATTACCATCTCAAGAGTATTGGAAGGTTCCAATCAAGGGGAGTACCTCTTCTCACAGGAGACAGTAGATCGCATTCCTCAGTTCTATGAGGATGTGAAGGTCTTGCCTTCCCGCTCTCCCCTGAACAAAGACCTCTATCATTTTTATGCATCCAGCGCAGGACAGCTCCTGCCGCCTACTTGGTTTTCAATCATAGAAGAACAACCCGCGTGGATGCTGGATTTATATTATGGTCAGGCAGTCTGGCAATGGATCGCCCTGCTCGTTGTAACGGCCTTTGTCTTCATGGTTTTGATTGTATTCGTCTATCGTATGCGGCGCGCAACCCGATCAAGCAATCCAGTTCTGCGGCAATTTACCAGCATCCTAATTTCAAGCAGTCTCGTTGCCGCCCTCTTATTTCTGCGTTACCTCGCCGATATACAAATCAACATCGGCGGACAAGTATTACAGGTTTACGATCTAACCATAGAGACCTTGGTCTGGATCGGATCAGCAGTCGTCATTTATAAAACGATCCGGTTGTTTAGCGAAATTGCATTTGCTCGCAATCACACCGACACATCCATTGATAGAAGCATCATTCGCACAGCGACACAATTTCTCGCCATTTTATGTGCAATGATATTGCTCACATACGGCGCAACCCGATTGAACATTCCGCTTTACGGTATCATCGCCGGTATCAGTGTTGGCGGTCTTGCTGTCGCTCTCGCGGCCCAGCCCACATTTGAAAACCTGATTGGTGGGCTTATTCTTTACGCAGATGGTATCCTACGCGTCGGCGATTTTTGCGAGTTCAACAACATCCGCGGCCACGTAGTAACGATCGGTATGCGGTCCACCCGCATCAGAACCAAAGACAGAACTCTGGTCACTATTCCAAATGCAGACCTTGTGAAAATGAACTTCAAAAACTTCACCCTGAAAGATCATTTTCGCGTTGTTCAACGATTTTCACTGAAACACGACACCACCGCAAAACAACTCCAGCGGGTTATCTCAAAGATCAAAATATTATTGGCAGAATATCCACTCACACTGCCAAATACCTCCAAAGTCCTTTTGGAGGAAATCGACGACAATGGTTTTTCCATTCTTATAGAAAACGGTGTCAAAGCCACTCAGCGAGATGAGTATCTAGAAATTCAGGAAGATATCCTGATCAAGGTTCTTGAGCTCATCAACGAAGAGAATGTTAAAGTCGCCCACCCGTTTGTCACCAATTATACCGAGAACGCCAGCTCAACCCTCGCCAAAAAAGGCGATGGCAAAAAATCCAAACCCAAGCGAAGCTAAAACAGCTAGGTCCTTAGCTAAATAAAAAACGCGACCCCGAAGAGCCGCGTTTCATATAGTTTGCGATCATAAAGAATACTTTAGCCCAAAGCTGCCAAACGTTCCAGAGCGGCTTCAACCTTCACTTTGCGGTCAGACAGCTCAGCCACTTTTTCTTTTTCAGCTGCAACAATGTCTTCTGGAGCTTTCGCCAGAAAACGCTCATTCTCAAGCTTCTTGGAGATTTTGGTCACTTCACCAACGATCTTGTCCAGAGATTTTCCAAGGCGAGCCTTCTCAGCATCCAGATCGATAACACCAGCAAGCGGCAAACAAACGGTCGCTTCACCAACCACAATCTGAGCAGACCCCTGCGGGATCTCATCAGCTGTTGCCACGCTCTCAGCTCGTGCGTTCTTGATGATAGCAGCCTCATTAAGACCAAGGCGGGCCTTGGTTTGCTCAGAGGCACCACACAGAACAACAGGAACCTTCGCACCAGCAGGAACATTCATTTCTGAACGTACTGAACGGATCTGAATGATCAGATCAATCAACCAGTTGATTTCCGCAGCAGCATCAGTGTCCTCGCCGATTGGCGTTGGCCAGGAGGAAAGCGCCAGCAGCTTCTCGCGCTTGTTCTCACCATCTTCAACCGTGCGGGTCCAGAGTTCTTCCGTAATGAACGGCATGAACGGATGTAAAAGCTTCAGAATTTCATCACGCGCCCAAGCGGTGGTCGCACGAACTTCCTCTTTTGCACCTTCATCATCGGCGTAGAAGATCGGCTTGGTCAGCTCAACGTACCAGTCACAGAACGTATTCCAGACGAAGCGATAAGCACCACTCGCCGCATCATTAAAGCGGTAGGTATCAATTGCCTCGGAAACTTCGCGGATAGCGCGGCTTGTCTCAGTCACAATCCAACGGTTCACAGTCTGCTTCACAAGCGCAGGGTCAAAGCCGTCTACAGCATGACACTCGTTCATTTCCGCAAAGCGGCAAACATTCCAAAGCTTGGTTGCAAAGTTACGGTACCCTGCAACGCGAGAGGTTGAAAGTTTGATATCCCGGCCCTGAGCAGCCATTGCTGCCAGTGTAAAGCGCAATGCATCAGCACTGTACTCTTCAATCAGCGCCAGCGGATCAATCACGTTGCCCTTGGACTTGGACATCTTCGCGCCCTTCTCGTCGCGGACGAGGGCGTGAATGTAAACCGTGTCGAATGGCTCGGTCTTCATGTAATGGTTGCCCATCATCATCATCCGGGCAACCCAGAAGAAGATGATATCAAAACCAGTTACCAGAACAGATGTTGGGTAGTAGCGTGCAAGCTCAGATGTCTTATCCGGCCAACCAAGCGTTGAGAACGGCCATAGAGCTGATGAGAACCATGTATCCAACACATCTTCATCGCGGTACATCGCAACGAAGTCACTGGCTCCAGCTTCATGAGCGGCCAGAGCATCGTTTTGCTCCATAAGCTTCACTGGTTTGCCATAGAACTTGGATGCCGCTGCAAGCGCTTCTTCTTCGCTCTTTTCAACGAAGAATTTGCCGTCCAGTCCGTACCATGCAGGAATACGATGGCCCCACCACAACTGACGGGAAATACACCACGGCTGAATGTTATTCATCCACTCGTAGTATGTCTTATCCCAGTTGGCAGGAACGAATTTGGTACGCCCTTCACGAACAGAGGCAATAGCAGGCTTTGCCATGGTCTTGGCGTCAACATACCACTGATCAGTCAGCATAGGCTCGATTGGAACACCGCCGCGGTCTCCATGCGGAACCATGTTTGTGTGTTCAACAACCTCATCCAGCAGACCAAGCTCGTCCAGCATGGAAACAATCAGCTTCCGTGCTTTGAAGCGCTCAACACCTTCGAGGGTATCCAGCGTCTTCGTCAGCTCGGCAGTCATCTCCAGACCATCAAGAAACCCTTCTGCTTCACGCAGAACGATATTTGCCTCACGGTCCATGATGGAGATCTGTGGGAGTTTGTGGCGCTTACCAATGTCAAAATCGTTAAAATCGTGCGCAGGCGTCACTTTCATAGCGCCCGTACCGGTTTCAAGATCAACATAATCATCGGCAATAATTGGAACGCGGCGCCCAACCAACGGAAGGATAATGGCTTTGCCCTGCAACGCTTTAAAGCGCTCATCGTCAGGGTGAACAATAACAGCCGTATCACCAAGCATGGTTTCCGGGCGTGTCGTTGCAATAACAATGTAATCGCGTGTCTCGAATTCGGTCGCCTTACCGTCTTCATCAAACGCAACAGGATGCTGGTAGGTGGTACCATCGGCAAGCGGGTAGCGGAAATGCCACATGTTGCCCTGCATTTCCTTCTGTTCAACTTCCAGATCAGAAATAGCAGTCAGCAGCTTAGGATCCCAGTTCACAAGACGTTTGTCTTTGTAAATCAGATCCTCTTTGTAAAGCGAAACAAAGACTTCCAGAACGGCTTTGGACAGCCCCTCATCCATGGTGAAGCGTTCGCGGGACCAGTCACAGGACGCACCAAGGCGCTTGAGCTGGTTAAAGATCATCCCGCCGGATTCACCCTTCCACTTCCAAATGCGCTCAACAAAAGCTTCACGGCCCATGTCGCGGCGCGTAACATTACCACCATCAGCAGCCAGCTGACGTTCAACAACCATCTGGGTCGCAATACCTGCGTGATCCATACCGGGCTGCCAAAGAACGTCGCGACCGCGCATGCGCTGATAACGAACCATGATATCCTGAAGCGTGTTATTCAGCGCATGGCCCATATGCAATGAGCCGGTCACGTTTGGCGGCGGAATCACGATTGAGTAAGTCGCGGCACCATCTTCTGCACCCGCGCCTGCCTTAAAGGCTTCAGCCTGTTCCCAAGCCTCGTAAATCCGCGGCTCAACAGAGGCCGCCTCATATGTTTTATCCAGCATACCTAAAGTCTTCCACTTGTGGAGTTTGCTTGGTGTAAATCGGATGCACTCGCTTGAGTCAACCTTTCAAGCGATCATTGAGCACTTTTGAGCGAACAAACGCCAACAGCTCACGTTACCCGATAATTTTCACCAAAGTTCATACCTAGTAAAATTATTGAGTAGGAGACAGGAGTGTCGGGGCATACGCGCCCCGCAGCCCCTACTATTTGCGGGAGATCCGGTCGATCTCCTGTCGAACGAGGCGTTCGACTACGGTTGGCAGGTGTTGATCCAGCCAGCCCTTCAACATTGGCCGCAGCATTTCTGCCACTAGATCTTCAAGAGTCCGTGCATTTTTCGAAAGCACGGTGTTAGCAAGTCCATTGAAGGCACTTGAAACAACCTGATCTGTTGCACTGGATATCAAGGTTTCACCCTGCGTCTCACCAGCTGAACGCGCCGAACCTAAAAGACCATCCTGCAAAGAGGAACTCATCGCGGAAAAGGCAGAAGTGCTTTCTGCACCTAAACCCATACCAAACGCATCAGAGCTATCTTCTTCCAGAAACGCGATATCGCCGCTATCCTCTCTGTCCTCATCTGCAAGACCTTCAACAATCTTGAGTGAAGGGGATTTCTCATCCACTTTCTCTTCCTGAGTAAGCTCAAGAACATCAACGTCTTCAGGTTCTTCGATTTTAACAGGCTTTGGCGCAGGCTCAGGCATGCCTGGTGCGTCATCAAAGAGTTTATCAAGATCATCCTGCGAAAGTTCGCGACCAGCGTCTTCTTCACTCATTGCAGCATCTGCCATCTGCTCTGCACCACTTGTTTCATCATCCGAAATAATCTTGCGAATTGAACTCAGGATGTCCTCCATGGAAGGCTCGTTACCCTGTGAGACAGCTCCCATGTATGTGCTCCCTTTATTGTCACATCTAACTCGCCGGCATTCCGACTCAGTTCATTAATAAACACTTACTCAAATATAAGAGATAAGCCGACCCACCCGACAGGTTGTAGACCATATCAAATTTCATTTCCCACAAGGAAAACAATGCTATCACCGGTCTGTCAGGCGCAAAAAAGGGAGCTTCAACAGCTCCCTTTCAAATTCTTTAGCTTTGAACGCTGCTCTTAGCGACCATCCGGTGTCCGAAGACCGATCCATTTATCGCGAACCTGCCGGTAGTGCTCAGTTGGATCGTAACGCGCACCAACCAGACCAAGATGGCCATAATCGAGACGGCCAACAGAAGAAAGTACGGCATATGCTGCGACGACACGATCACGTTGTGCGGTCACAAGCGTCACACGCGCATCGACCAAATCGCTCTGCGTATCCAGAACATCAAGCGTGGTACGTTGACCAACACGTTGTTCTTCAATCACACCTTCCAAAGCCAAACGTGCTGCAGCAACCTGTGCCTCAGCAGCGGTTATGGAAGCGATAGACGCGTTCAGCTGACCCCAAGATGAAATTGCCTGCGCACGAATGCTATCGCGGGACACATCAACAAGGATCTCTGTACGCCCAAGGTCTTCTTTAGCCTGACGAACAACAGAATATTCGCTACCATTTTGGTAAATAGGAATAGTCACGCGGCCAAAAATGGATGCTGTTCTGGTTGGCGCTCCAGAAACACCCGGTAGATTGTTATCACTGTAAGAAAGCGTACCTTGCAGATCAGCAGATGGAAGCAACACACCCTCACTTGTTTTCACAGCAAACTGCGCTGCATCAACAAGGAACTGAGAGGACTGAATGGCAGGATGCTCTTCCTGACCAATAGAAATCGCAGTAGAAACCGTTTTTGGCAAAAGGCTGGAAATGTTTGTACGTGCACTCAAGCTCCTCGGATCAATACCGATCACCTGACGAAAAATTGCGCGGCTCGTATTCAAGTTCGCCAGCGCAGTATTCAAGGAAGACTGCGCACGAGCACGACCTGATTCAGCCTGCGAAACGTCTGTCCGAGTGCCCTCACCCACATTAAAGCGGTCTTTGGATGCCCGAACCTGTTCTTCCTGAAACTTCAAATCACTTCGGCGCAAAGAAACCAACGCCGTATCACGGATCACATCCATATAAGCAGTTGAGGCCTGAAACAGCGCAGTTTGTTCGGCAGTTCTCAAATCTTCACGTTGCGCCCGAACAATAGCTTCGGCCTGACGCGTGGAATTGATTGTTCTGAAACCACGGAACAAAGGCTGAGTAGCCTGAATGGATGCTGTATATTCCCTACGATTCTGATTGCTACCATTAACATCTTGCCACTGGTAACCGTACTGACCACTTCCAATAATCGATGGACGCCAACCTGCCAAGGCCTGCGGAACACCTTCATCCGTTGCACGAAGCTGTGCACGCGATGCGTTCAAGGTCGGGTTATTCTGATAGGTCGCTGCCAGCGCCTCTTTCATAGAAAGAGCACTTGCGCCCTGTGCATTTGCAAGCAAACTGATAACAGCAACTGCACTCGCTAAAGTTTTCCGAGAAACCACTTTTTATGCCTCAAACAAGGGTCAATCTAACAAACCGCAAACCCAACACTTGCGTCGAACGTATACCTTTAATCGACGTTTACTGAAACAAACAATTAAGCCGTTTCCGCAAAAAAAATATTCTGCGGCGAACCAGCAACATCCTATTAGAACATTAACTTAGTCACATCACAGAGTATCATTCCTCGAAGGCACACTAATTGAACCATTAAGATTTTACTACTGTTTTTTCACCCAATGATTGAACGGTGGGTATATCCACAACATCACTGAAAAACTGCGTAACCCTCACAAACTCAAACTTGCCTACGCTGAATATTGCTGGATTTAAACTGAGTCGAAACTAGAAACTGTAATCCACATCACTTTTGCGAGATCTAGATTTTTTACTCACACAGTTTTGTTTGAAGAAAAAGGCGAAGGTTTCCCTCCGCCTAATACGCAACCAATTATTCGCTAACCTTAGAATTCAAAAACTTCGGGCTTTTCAAAACCAGGCAGTGCACTCGCATGCGCATTAAACGCAAAGCGTGAACTCACATGGCCACCTGTTTTGGTATAAAGTTTTGCAACACCAGCATTACCAGCGCCCTCCACAACCACAAGTCGGCCCTCTTCTTTCAGCTGATCACACAATGTTATCGGCAGCTCTTCCACAGAGCCATTGACGAGGATAACATCATAAGGAGCGTCAGCCGCATACCCTTTTGTCAGGTCGCCATCAATCACAGCAGCGTTTTCAATGCCCAGTTGCTCGAGAATTGCAGAAGCAGCCTCTGAAAGCGCCACATCCACTTCAAGACCAACAACAGCTTCAGCAAGATGCGAAGCAACCGCAACGCCATATCCAGACGCTGCACCAACAACCAGCACAACATCCTTACTGGTAATGGCAGCGAGTTGAACAAGACGACCAAAGATGTGCGGCTTGAGCATTTTGCGCTCGCTTTTTTCATCTACTGAAACGTCTTCATCAATGTATGCCAATTCCTGCAAATTCTCAGGAACAAATTTTTCGCGAGGCACAATCCCCATGGCATCGATAATGCGCAGGTCCGTAATATCATTGGTCCGCAGCTGATTATCGACCATCAATGTTCTTAGTTCCGCGAAGTCGACCATTATGCCCTCACCTTCTCGCAGGATTCTTTGGCTGAGAAATATCGCCGTCCTCCGATAAACACAAGCGGCCACATCCGTAAAATTAAACAGTACCCTCTGTTGTTTTGCCAAAATTGAACTCTGGAGAGAAAATGAGACCTATTTTTGTAAGTATCTGTGTGTAAGAAGCCAGCTTCCCTCTTACCGGCGATCAGGTAAACCCCATAGAATTCTGCGTTTTACACAGGAGTGAGCTCAGAAATAAAATTGCCAGCTTGACTAACAGCCCCAAATATCAGAAAAGCCGTTCAACCACAGCGAGATGGCCTCTTGGCGGAGTGGTGACGCAGCGGATTGCAAATCCGTCCACGCCGGTTCGATTCCGGCAGAGGCCTCCACTTCCCTTTTTCCCCATTGAAATCGTTGAAGAAATCCACGATAATTGACCCACTTATTAGCATGCATAATTAGGTGGGTCAAAATGTGTTCCCCATTTATTCTTTCCACTGCTATCTTGATTCATGAATAACGGGCCAATTTTTCTTCCATATTTCCCGGCAAATAGTCTCTGCCCCACTTTCATAAAGTCCTCCTGCGAAATTTATGCCGGAGAATTATCGGGCCTTCTGGGCGCGACTGTACTGAGAAACAAAGTTTGCAATGTCATTGACTGGCGGCTGGCAAACCAAGCGGTCAATCAATGCAAGTATCTGTGTTTTCAAATGTCTGATTTTGTGGGGAGGCATAGGTTCTCACGACACTTCATTACAATGGGGTGTATGGCAGTGGAGCTGCCTACGACTGAAGTGACTGAATGCGCAGTTGATGCAACTGATATAGTTGATCAGCTGCCGCTCTCTCCGAGCGCTAATCACAAATATAATTACACGATATCAACGTAATCGCTGTTTCAATAACACCTCGACTTTACGAATTGTCAAAATTCCAAGGCAGAAGGTCTTTAAGCTTGTTTTGTTGTGACCTTGGGCGATTTTGGTCAGAGTATCATCCCATATAGGCGTGCGGATTTATACCGTACAGTTTGCACATCTCGATGACCGATGCGAGTATGGCCCAGTTCTGAGCACCAGCAACGTGGACTGCAAAGAGTGAATTTTCCCGATTTAATGCAGTTTGCCATTAATCTGGATCACTCAAACTGTTTTCTCTTTTTGTTTATACGCGTATTCCTATTCGAAAATCGCGCCAATCTTTCGGGAATACGCCTTAAAGCACTTGTTGTGAACGGCTTCCTTGAGTTGCCGGGTCATCATCTGGACATCATCCTTGTTCAGCACAAGTTCCTGAGCCAATTCGCTCAAAGTCTTCTCGCCACGGATAGCAGCTAGCGCAACTTTCGCCTTAAAAGCAGGGCTATTATTACGCGAGGTCGTCTACTCATAGGAATCTCTTGTTCTTGATATAATGCCTAGTTCAATAGCTAAATTCACCTAGCACAACTGTAAAAATACATAAACTAACTCTCCATAAGTATATCTCTCAATATTAGATTATAATTTCCCAGAAATGTGAATTAATACTACATTAATGTTTCCATTGGTGCATGCTTAGTTACGAATGACAATTCTACTTAATATTTGTGAAAAATTACAAGTCATTATCCAGCAATATAGCATCAGTGGTTTAGTTAAGTACTTGAGTGATACATGTTGGAGCAGTAATGGCACAAATTGTGTATAATGCATGGCATGCTTGGTTTAAAGGGTGCGGTAAGAACGTCGCAACTCTTGATCTACTATCCGATTTTTCAGTAATATTTTTGGGGCTTTGGCTGGTTCCAACCATAGCAGATGTTGTCGCTTTGGTTGGAACAGACTACACAACTCTACATTCTAGTCTATGCGCACCAGATGCGCTGCCCAAAAAGATCTCGCTGGACAGTGAGTTTCGCCAATTTTTGCCATCAACTGCTATTTATAAGGACGTTCCGATTGAGATATCGGACAGTCCTCTGGATATCCAGATAATTGGTGCACCTGCCACCACGGGGTTATCTTCTTTTGCCGCTAACATTACCTTAGCGCGAAGCGTAACCGGGTTTAGTGTGGATGACATTACTGACACCAATGGCACGGTCCCTTCCTTAACCGGGCGCCGTGTTTCTTATCGCGCACCGATTTCTCCGAATGGCTTAGGAGATGTGGCACTCAGCATACCGCCTAATGGGGCGAGCGGCACGGATGCCATACATGCTGCTAAAGACGAAGATATTGCTACCCATGACAATGCAGAGACTGGACCTGACTATTTTTATACCCAAGGTACCAGACAAGGTATAGCAACGACCGCGACCGAATTCGGATATGCGCTGGATCGAGTGCCACTTTATGGCTCTACCACTTCAGGGTTCATAGGGCAGACATCTGTCACGTATTTTACTGCTCCCGCACCACAAAACAGCACAGATCCGTTCATTGAGACCCTCACTTTTGCGGAGGCTGTTAAATGAAGGCTCTGTTCAAAAAATATATAATTAATTGGTTTTTGCTAGTTTCCCTTGTTTTGTTCGCGGCTTCCGCTCCAGCTTCCGCTCAGCAGGTAGAAATTATTAGAAATGGTGATTTTTCCAATGGCTCCACAAACTGGGATTTAGTAAATGTTGCAGGTACTATAGGTCCTAGACTGGTCAACGGGCGTATACAATTTAATGGTGCCAATGAAGCAGTTTTTGGTGACTACATAGAACAAACATTCCAGAATACTATTGTTTCCGGTATTGAGATAAGTATTTCTTTGTTGCTTAGTGAAAGCGGAGGAGCAGCAGCGACACAGGAATTTACGATCGAAATTCGTTCACCAACTGACACAATAGTTGATACTAGGGTTTTCACAGTTCTAGATGGAGGATCTGGAGTAGAAAATTATGATGTTACATTAGCAGGTGATGCAGATTCAATTCGTATCATTAATTCAGACGCAACGAACTCGGGCGCTGGCAGTGACGGATATGTTGATGATGTTTCCATTACTATTGATGCGCCGAGCGCCACCTTGTCGGGTCTACCGGCCGCAGTGAACACCGATCCATTCACCGTGATCGTCACCTTTTCAGAAGATGTGACCGGCTTTGACGATCTGACCACGGATCTGACCGTCGCCAATGGCGACCTCACCAGTATTTCCGGTGGTCCGGCCGCCTATACGGCGGAAATCACCCCGGACGGTGGCGGCGATGTGTCTCTTACTGTACCCGCAGATGCGGCCTTGGACGGGTCTGGCAATGGCAATACTGCCTCTGCCACCAGCACTGTGCTGTTTGATGCTGTTGCGCCGAGCGCCACCTTGTCGGGTGTTCCGGCCAATGTGAACAGCACCAATCCATTCACCGGGACCGTCACCTTCTCAGAAAATGTGACCGGCTTTGACGATCTGGCAACGGATCTGACCGTCGCAAATGGCACCCTCACCAATATTACCGGTGGTCCGGCCGCCTATACGGTGGAAATCACCCCCGATGGCAGCGGCGATCTGTCTCTTACCGTGCCCGCAGATGCGGGACAGGACGTGGCTGGCAATGGCAATACGGCCTCTGCCACGAGTACGGTGTTGTTTGATGATGGATCCGCAGCCTCAATCACGGTCTCCTCTGGGGGCACTCAAGAGACAGAGATCTCGTCAGCCTTTACAGATCCACTTGTTGTCACCGTCCAATCCAGTAGCGGTAATCCGGTTGCAAGTGTTATTGTCACCTTCACGGCGCCCTCATCCGGGGCAAGTCTGAACCCTGCCGTTCTAACAGCAACCACTGACGCCTCTGGTGAGGCCAGTTTAGACGTCACAGCAAACAGCACAGTCGGCGCTTACACAGTGGTAGCCAGTGTTGGCGGTGTTGCAACAACAGCTGATTTCCCTCTGACAAATAGCGTCGGGGCCGCAGCCTCAATCACGGCCGACTCTGGGTCTCCTCAAGACGCAGTGATCTCAACCGCCTTTACAAATCCACTTGTTGTCACCGTCCGAGACAGCGGCAACAATCCGGTTCCAAATGAGACAGTCACCTTCACGGCGCCCTCAACCAATGCAAGTCTGGACCCTGACGTTCAAACAGAAACCACCGACGCTGCCGGTCAGATCAGTTTGAGCGTCACAGCAAACAGCACAGTCGGCGCTTACACAGTGGTAGCCAGTGTTGGCGGTGTTGCAACAACAGCTGATTTCCCTCTGACAAATAGCGTCGGGGCCGCAGCCTCAATCACGGCCGACTCTGGGTCTCCTCAAGACGCAGTGATCTCAACCGCCTTTTCAAATCCACTTGTTGTCACCGTCCGAGACAGCGGCAACAATCCGGTTCCAAATGAGACAGTCACCTTCACGGCGCCCTCAACCAATGCAAGTCTGGACCCTGACGTTCAAACAGAAACCACCGACGCTGCCGGTCAGATCAGTTTGAGCGTCACAGCAAACAGCACAGTCGGCGCTTACACAGTGGTAGCCAGTGTTGGCGGTGTTGCAACAACAGCTGATTTCCCTCTGACAAATAGCGTCGGGGCCGCAGCCTCAATCACGGCCGACTCTGGGTCGCCTCAAGACGCAGTGATCTCAACCGCCTTTACAAATCCACTTGTTGTCACCGTCCGAGACAGCGGCAACAATCCGGTTCCAAATGAGACAGTCACCTTCACGGCGCCCTCAACCAATGCAAGTCTGGACCCTGACGTTCAAACAGAAACCACCGACGCTGCCGGTCAGATCAGTTTGAGCGTCACAGCAAACAGCACAGTCGGCGCTTACACAGTGGTAGCCAGTATTGGCGGTGTTGCAACAACAGCTGATTTCCCTCTGACAAATAGCGTCGGGGCCGCAGCCTCAATCACGGCCGACTCTGGGTCTCCTCAAGACGCAGTGATCTCAACCGCCTTTACAAATCCACTTGTTGTCACCGTCCGAGACAGCGGCAACAATCCGGTTCCAAATGAGACAGTCACCTTCACGGCGCCCTCAACCAATGCAAGTCTGGACCCTGACGTTCAAACAGAAACCACCGACGCTGCCGGTCAGATCAGTTTGAGCGTCACAGCAAACAGCACAGTCGGCGCTTACACAGTGGTAGCCAGTGTTGGCGGTGTTGCAACAACAGCTGATTTCCCTCTGACAAATAGCGTCGGGGCCGCAGCCTCAATCACGGCCGACTCTGGGTCTCCTCAAGACGCAGTGATCTCAACCGCCTTTACAAATCCACTTGTTGTCACCGTCCGAGACAGCGGCAACAATCCGGTTCCAAATGAGACAGTCACCTTCACGGCGCCCTCAACCAATGCAAGTCTGGACCCTGACGTTCAAACAGAAACCACAGACGCTGCCGGTCAGATCAGTTTGAGCGTCACAGCAAACAGCACAGTCGGCGCTTACACAGTGGTAGCCAGTGTTGGCGGTGTTGCAACAACAGCTGATTTCCCTCTGACAAATAGCGTCGGGGCCGCAGCCTCAATCACGGCCGACTCTGGGTCGCCTCAAGACGCAGTGATCTCAACCGCCTTTTCAAATCCACTTGTTGTCACCGTCCTGGACAGCGGCAACAATCCGGTTCCAAATGAGACAGTCACCTTCACGGCGCCCTCAACCAATGCAAGTCTGGACCCTGACGTTCAAACAGAAACCACCGACGCTGCCGGTCAGATCAGTTTGAGCGTCACAGCAAACAGCACAGTCGGCGCTTACACAGTGGTAGCCAGTGTTGGCGGTGTTGCAACAACAGCTGATTTCCCTCTGACAAATAGCGTCGGGGCCGCAGCCTCAATCACGGCCGACTCTGGGTCTCCTCAAGACGCAGTGATCTCAACCGCCTTTGCAAATCCACTTGTTGTCACCGTCCGAGACAGCGGCAACAATCCGGTTCCAAATGAGACAGTCACCTTCACGGCGCCCTCAACCAATGCAAGTCTGGACCCTGACGTTCAAACAGAAACCACAGACGCTGCCGGTCAGATCAGTTTGAGCGTCACAGCAAACAGCACAGTCGGCGCTTACACAGTGGTAGCCAGTGTTGGCGGTGTTGCAACAACAGCTGATTTCCCTCTGACAAATAGCGTCGGGGCCGCAGCCTCAATCACGGCCGACTCTGGGTCTCCTCAAGACGCAGTGATCTCAACCGCCTTTTCAAATCCACTTGTTGTCACCGTCCGAGACAGCGGCAACAATCCGGTTCCAAATGAGACAGTCACCTTCACGGCGCCCTCAACCAATGCAAGTCTGGACCCTGACGTTCAAACAGAAACCACCGACGCTGCCGGTCAGATCAGTTTGAGCGTCACAGCAAACAGCACAGTCGGCGCTTACACAGTGGTAGCCAGTGTTGGCGGTGTTGCAACAACAGCTGATTTCCCTCTGACAAATAGCGTCGGGGCCGCAGCCTCAATCACGGCCGACTCTGGGTCTCCTCAAGATGCAGTGATCTCAACCGCCTTTGCAAATCCACTTGTTGTCACCGTCCGAGACAGCGGCAACAATCCGGTTCCAAATGAGACAGTCACCTTCACGGCGCCCTCATCCGGGGCAAGTCTGAACCCTGCCGTTCTAACAGCAACCACTGACGCCTCTGGTGAGGCCAGTTTAGACGTCACAGCAAACAGCACAGTCGGCGCTTACACAGTGGTAGCCAGTGTTGGCGGTGTTGCAACAACAGCTGATTTCCCTCTGACAAATAGCGTCGGGGCCGCAGCCTCAATCACGGCCGACTCTGGGTCTCCTCAAGACGCAGTGATCTCAACCGCCTTTGCAAATCCACTTGTTGTCACCGTCCGAGACAGCGGCAACAATCCGGTTCCAAATGAGACAGTCACCTTCACGGCGCCCTCAACCAATGCAAGTCTGGACCCTGACGTTCAAACAGAAACCACCGACGCTGCCGGTCAGATCAGTTTGAGCGTCACAGCAAACAGCACAGTCGGCGCTTACACAGTGGTAGCCAGTGTTGGCGGTGTTGCAACAACAGCTGATTTCCCTCTGACAAATAGCGTCGGGGCCGCAGCCTCAATCACGGCCGACTCTGGGTCTCCTCAAGATGCAGTGATCTCAACCGCCTTTGCAAATCCACTTGTTGTCACCGTCCGAGACAGCGGCAACAATCCGGTTCCAAATGAGACAGTCACCTTCACGGCGCCCTCATCCGGGGCAAGTCTGAACCCTGCCGTTCTAACAGCAACCACTGACGCCTCTGGTGAGGCCAGTTTAGACGTCACAGCAAACAGCACAGTCGGCGCTTACACAGTGGTAGCCAGTGTTGGCGGTGTTGCAACAACAGCTGATTTCCCTCTGACAAATAGCGTCGGGGCCGCAGCCTCAATCACGGCCGACTCTGGGTCTCCTCAAGACGCAGTGATCTCAACCGCCTTTACAAATCCACTTGTTGTCACCGTCCTGGACAGCGGCACCAATCCGGTTCCAAATGTGGTTGTCACCTTCACGGCGCCCTCAAACGGGGCAAGTCTGAGCTCTGACGTTCAAACAGAAACCACCGACGCTGCCGGTCAGATCAGTTTCATCGTCACAGCAAACAGCACAGTCGGCGCTTACACAGTGGAAGCCAGTGTTGTCGGTGGTGCAACAACAGCTGATTTCTCTCTGACAAATACCGTCGGGGCCGCAGCCACAATCTCTGCCGACTCTGGGTCTCCTCAAGACGCAGTGATCTCAACCGCCTTTGCAAATCCACTTGTTGTCACCGTCCTGGACAGCGGCACAAATCCGGTTCCAAATGTGGTTGTCACCTTCACGGCGCCCTCAAACGGGGCAAGTCTGAGCTCTGACGTTCAAACAGAAACCACCGACGCTGCCGGTCAGATCAGTTTCATCGTCACAGCAAACAGCACAGTCGGCGCTTACACAGTGGAAGCCAGTGTTGTCGGTGGTGCAACAACAGCTGATTTCTCTCTGACAAATACCGTCGGGGCCGCAGCCACAATCTCTGCCGACTCTGGGTCTCCTCAAGACGCAGTGATCTCAACCGCCTTTGCAAATCCACTTGTTGTCACCGTCCTGGACAGCGGCACAAATCCGGTTCCAAATGTGGTTGTCACCTTCACGGCGCCCTCAAACGGGGCAAGTCTGAGCTCTGACGTTCAAACAGAAACCACCGACGCTGCCGGTCAGATCAGTTTCATCGTCACAGCAAACAGCACAGTCGGCGCTTACACAGTGGAAGCCAGTGTTGTCGGTGGTGCAACAACAGCTGAGTTCTCTCTGACAAATACCGTCGGGGCCGCAGCCACAATCTCTGCCGACTCTGGGTCTCCTCAAGACGCAGTGATCTCAACCGCCTTTGCAAATCCACTTGTTGTCACCGTCCTGGACAGCGGCACAAATCCGGTTCCAAATGTGGTTGTCACCTTCACGGCGCCCTCAAACGGGGCAAGTCTGAGCTCTGACGTTCAAACAGAAACCACCGACGCTGCCGGTCAGATCAGTTTCATCGTCACAGCAAACAGCACAGTCGGCGCTTACACAGTGGAAGCCAGTGTTGTCGGTGGTGCAACAACAGCTGATTTCTCTCTGACAAATACCGTCGGGGCCGCAGCCACAATCTCTGCCGACTCTGGGTCTCCTCAAGACGCAGTGATCTCAACCGCCTTTTCAAATCCACTTGTTGTCACCGTCCGAGACAGCGGCAACAATCCGGTTCCAAATGAGACAGTCACCTTCACGGCGCCCTCAACCAATGCAAGTCTGGACCCTGACGTTCAAACAGAAACCACCGACGCTGCCGGTCAGATCAGTTTGAGCGTCACAGCAAACAGCACAGTCGGCGCTTACACAGTGGTAGCCAGTGTTGGCGGTGTTGCAACAACAGCTGATTTCCCTCTGACAAATAGCGTCGGGGCCGCAGCCTCAATCACGGCCGACTCTGGGTCTCCTCAAGATGCAGTGATCTCAACCGCCTTTGCAAATCCACTTGTTGTCACCGTCCGAGACAGCGGCAACAATCCGGTTCCAAATGAGACAGTCACCTTCACGGCGCCCTCATCCGGGGCAAGTCTGAACCCTGCCGTTCTAACAGCAACCACTGACGCCTCTGGTGAGGCCAGTTTAGACGTCACAGCAAACAGCACAGTCGGCGCTTACACAGTGGTAGCCAGTGTTGGCGGTGTTGCAACAACAGCTGATTTCCCTCTGACAAATAGCGTCGGGGCCGCAGCCTCAATCACGGCCGACTCTGGGTCTCCTCAAGACGCAGTGATCTCAACCGCCTTTTCAAATCCACTTGTTGTCACCGTCCGAGACAGCGGCAACAATCCGGTTCCAAATGAGACAGTCACCTTCACGGCGCCCTCAACCAATGCAAGTCTGGACCCTGACGTTCAAACAGAAACCACCGACGCTGCCGGTCAGATCAGTTTGAGCGTCACAGCAAACAGCACAGTCGGCGCTTACACAGTGGTAGCCAGTGTTGGCGGTGTTGCAACAACAGCTGATTTCCCTCTGACAAATAGCGTCGGGGCCGCAGCCTCAATCACGGCCGACTCTGGGTCTCCTCAAGATGCAGTGATCTCAACCGCCTTTGCAAATCCACTTGTTGTCACCGTCCGAGACAGCGGCAACAATCCGGTTCCAAATGAGACAGTCACCTTCACGGCGCCCTCATCCGGGGCAAGTCTGAACCCTGCCGTTCTAACAGCAACCACTGACGCCTCTGGTGAGGCCAGTTTAGACGTCACAGCAAACAGCACAGTCGGCGCTTACACAGTGGTAGCCAGTGTTGGCGGTGTTGCAACAACAGCTGATTTCCCTCTGACAAATAGCGTCGGGGCCGCAGCCTCAATCACGGCCGACTCTGGGTCTCCTCAAGACGCAGTGATCTCAACCGCCTTTACAAATCCACTTGTTGTCACCGTCCGAGACAGCGGCAACAATCCGGTTCCAAATGAGACAGTCACCTTCACGGCGCCCTCAACCAATGCAAGTCTGGACCCTGACGTTCAAACAGAAACCACCGACGCTGCCGGTCAGATCAGTTTGAGCGTCACAGCAAACAGCACAGTCGGCGCTTACACAGTGGTAGCCAGTGTTGGCGGTGTTGCAACAACAGCTGATTTCCCTCTGACAAATAGCGTCGGGGCCGCAGCCTCAATCACGGCCGACTCTGGGTCTCCTCAAGACGCAGTGATCTCAACCGCCTTTACAAATCCACTTGTTGTCACCGTCCGAGACAGCGGCAACAATCCGGTTCCAAATGAGACAGTCACCTTCACGGCGCCCTCAACCAATGCAAGTCTGGACCCTGACGTTCAAACAGAAACCACCGACGCTGCCGGTCAGATCAGTTTGAGCGTCACAGCAAACAGCACAGTCGGCGCTTACACAGTGGTAGCCAGTGTTGGCGGTGTTGCAACAACAGCTGATTTCCCTCTGACAAATAGCGTCGGGGCCGCAGCCTCAATCACGGCCGACTCTGGGTCTCCTCAAGACGCAGTGATCTCAACCGCCTTTTCAAATCCACTTGTTGTCACCGTCCGAGACAGCGGCAACAATCCGGTTCCAAATGAGACAGTCACCTTCACGGCGCCCTCAACCAATGCAAGTCTGGACCCTGACGTTCAAACAGAAACCACAGACGCTGCCGGTCAGATCAGTTTGAGCGTCACAGCAAACAGCACAGTCGGCGCTTACACAGTGGTAGCCAGTGTTGGCGGTGTTGCAACAACAGCTGATTTCCCTCTGACAAATAGCGTCGGGGCCGCAGCCTCAATCACGGCCGACTCTGGGTCGCCTCAAGACGCAGTGATCTCAACCGCCTTTTCAAATCCACTTGTTGTCACCGTCCGAGACAGCGGCAACAATCCGGTTCCAAATGAGACAGTCACCTTCACGGCGCCCTCAACCAATGCAAGTCTGGACCCTGACGTTCAAACAGAAACCACCGACGCTGCCGGTCAGATCAGTTTGAGCGTCACAGCAAACAGCACAGTCGGCGCTTACACAGTGGTAGCCAGTGTTGGCGGTGTTGCAACAACAGCTGATTTCCCTCTGACAAATAGCGTCGGGGCCGCAGCCTCAATCACGGCCGACTCTGGGTCTCCTCAAGACGCAGTGATCTCAACCGCCTTTACAAATCCACTTGTTGTCACCGTCCGAGACAGCGGCAACAATCCGGTTCCAAATGAGACAGTCACCTTCACGGCGCCCTCAACCAATGCAAGTCTGGACCCTGACGTTCAAACAGAAACCACCGACGCTGCCGGTCAGATCAGTTTGAGCGTCACAGCAAACAGCACAGTCGGCGCTTACACAGTGGTAGCCAGTGTTGGCGGTGTTGCAACAACAGCTGATTTCCCTCTGACAAATAGCGTCGGGGCCGCAGCCTCAATCACGGCCGACTCTGGGTCTCCTCAAGACGCAGTGATCTCAACCGCCTTTACAAATCCACTTGTTGTCACCGTCCGAGACAGCGGCAACAATCCGGTTCCAAATGAGACAGTCACCTTCACGGCGCCCTCAACCAATGCAAGTCTGGACCCTGACGTTCAAACAGAAACCACCGACGCTGCCGGTCAGATCAGTTTGAGCGTCACAGCAAACAGCACAGTCGGCGCTTACACAGTGGTAGCCAGTGTTGGCGGTGTTGCAACAACAGCTGATTTCCCTCTGACAAATAGCGTCGGGGCCGCAGCCTCAATCACGGCCGACTCTGGGTCTCCTCAAGACGCAGTGATCTCAACCGCCTTTACAAATCCACTTGTTGTCACCGTCCGAGACAGCGGCAACAATCCGGTTCCAAATGAGACAGTCACCTTCACGGCGCCCTCAACCAATGCAAGTCTGGACCCTGACGTTCAAACAGAAACCACCGACGCTGCCGGTCAGATCAGTTTGAGCGTCACAGCAAACAGCACAGTCGGCGCTTACACAGTGGTAGCCAGTGTTGGCGGTGTTGCAACAACAGCTGATTTCCCTCTGACAAATAGCGTCGGGGCCGCAGCCTCAATCACGGCCGACTCTGGGTCGCCTCAAGACGCAGTGATCTCAACCGCCTTTTCAAATCCACTTGTTGTCACCGTCCTGGACAGCGGCAACAATCCGGTTCCAAATGAGACAGTCACCTTCACGGCGCCCTCAACCAATGCAAGTCTGGACCCTGACGTTCAAACAGAAACCACCGACGCTGCCGGTCAGATCAGTTTGAGCGTCACAGCAAACAGCACAGTCGGCGCTTACACAGTGGTAGCCAGTGTTGGCGGTGTTGCAACAACAGCTGATTTCCCTCTGACAAATAGCGTCGGGGCCGCAGCCTCAATCACGGCCGACTCTGGGTCGCCTCAAGACGCAGTGATCTCAACCGCCTTTACAAATCCACTTGTTGTCACCGTCCGAGACAGCGGCAACAATCCGGTTCCAAATGAGACAGTCACCTTCACGGCGCCCTCAACCAATGCAAGTCTGGACCCTGACGTTCAAACAGAAACCACAGACGCTGCCGGTCAGATCAGTTTGAGCGTCACAGCAAACAGCACAGTCGGCGCTTACACAGTGGTAGCCAGTGTTGGCGGTGTTGCAACAACAGCTGATTTCCCTCTGACAAATAGCGTCGGGGCCGCAGCCTCAATCACGGCCGACTCTGGGTCTCCTCAAGACGCAGTGATCTCAACCGCCTTTGCAAATCCACTTGTTGTCACCGTCCTGGACAGCGGCAACAATCCGGTTCCAAATGAGACAGTCACCTTCACGGCGCCCTCAACCAATGCAAGTCTGGACCCTGACGTTCAAACAGCAACCACAGACGCTGCCGGTCAGATCAGTTTGAGCGTCACAGCAAACAGCACAGTCGGCGCTTACACAGTGGTAGCCAGTGTTGGCGGTGTTGCAACAACAGCTGATTTCCCTCTGACAAATAGCGTCGGGGCCGCAGCCTCAATCACGGCCGACTCTGGGTCTCCTCAAGACGCAGTGATCTCAACCGCCTTTACAAATCCACTTGTTGTCACCGTCCGAGACAGCGGCAACAATCCGGTTCCAAATGAGACAGTCACCTTCACGGCGCCCTCAACCAATGCAAGTCTGGACCCTGACGTTCAAACAGAAACCACCGACGCTGCCGGTCAGATCAGTTTGAGCGTCACAGCAAACAGCACAGTCGGCGCTTACACAGTGGTAGCCAGTGTTGGCGGTGTTGCAACAACAGCTGATTTCCCTCTGACAAATAGCGTCGGGGCCGCAGCCTCAATCACGGCCGACTCTGGGTCTCCTCAAGACGCAGTGATCTCAACCGCCTTTTCAAATCCACTTGTTGTCACCGTCCGAGACAGCGGCAACAATCCGGTTCCAAATGAGACAGTCACCTTCACGGCGCCCTCAACCAATGCAAGTCTGGACCCTGACGTTCAAACAGAAACCACCGACGCTGCCGGTCAGATCAGTTTGAGCGTCACAGCAAACAGCACAGTCGGCGCTTACACAGTGGTAGCCAGTGTTGGCGGTGTTGCAACAACAGCTGATTTCCCTCTGACAAATAGCGTCGGGGCCGCAGCCTCAATCACGGCCGACTCTGGGTCGCCTCAAGACGCAGTGATCTCAACCGCCTTTACAAATCCACTTGTTGTCACCGTCCGAGACAGCGGCAACAATCCGGTTCCAAATGAGACAGTCACCTTCACGGCGCCCTCAACCAATGCAAGTCTGGACCCTGACGTTCAAACAGAAACCACCGACGCTGCCGGTCAGATCAGTTTGAGCGTCACAGCAAACAGCACAGTCGGCGCTTACACAGTGGTAGCCAGTATTGGCGGTGTTGCAACAACAGCTGATTTCCCTCTGACAAATAGCGTCGGGGCCGCAGCCTCAATCACGGCCGACTCTGGGTCTCCTCAAGACGCAGTGATCTCAACCGCCTTTACAAATCCACTTGTTGTCACCGTCCGAGACAGCGGCAACAATCCGGTTCCAAATGAGACAGTCACCTTCACGGCGCCCTCAACCAATGCAAGTCTGGACCCTGACGTTCAAACAGAAACCACCGACGCTGCCGGTCAGATCAGTTTGAGCGTCACAGCAAACAGCACAGTCGGCGCTTACACAGTGGTAGCCAGTGTTGGCGGTGTTGCAACAACAGCTGATTTCCCTCTGACAAATAGCGTCGGGGCCGCAGCCTCAATCACGGCCGACTCTGGGTCTCCTCAAGACGCAGTGATCTCAACCGCCTTTACAAATCCACTTGTTGTCACCGTCCGAGACAGCGGCAACAATCCGGTTCCAAATGAGACAGTCACCTTCACGGCGCCCTCAACCAATGCAAGTCTGGACCCTGACGTTCAAACAGAAACCACAGACGCTGCCGGTCAGATCAGTTTGAGCGTCACAGCAAACAGCACAGTCGGCGCTTACACAGTGGTAGCCAGTGTTGGCGGTGTTGCAACAACAGCTGATTTCCCTCTGACAAATAGCGTCGGGGCCGCAGCCTCAATCACGGCCGACTCTGGGTCGCCTCAAGACGCAGTGATCTCAACCGCCTTTTCAAATCCACTTGTTGTCACCGTCCTGGACAGCGGCAACAATCCGGTTCCAAATGAGACAGTCACCTTCACGGCGCCCTCAACCAATGCAAGTCTGGACCCTGACGTTCAAACAGAAACCACCGACGCTGCCGGTCAGATCAGTTTGAGCGTCACAGCAAACAGCACAGTCGGCGCTTACACAGTGGTAGCCAGTGTTGGCGGTGTTGCAACAACAGCTGATTTCCCTCTGACAAATAGCGTCGGGGCCGCAGCCTCAATCACGGCCGACTCTGGGTCTCCTCAAGACGCAGTGATCTCAACCGCCTTTGCAAATCCACTTGTTGTCACCGTCCGAGACAGCGGCAACAATCCGGTTCCAAATGAGACAGTCACCTTCACGGCGCCCTCAACCAATGCAAGTCTGGACCCTGACGTTCAAACAGAAACCACAGACGCTGCCGGTCAGATCAGTTTGAGCGTCACAGCAAACAGCACAGTCGGCGCTTACACAGTGGTAGCCAGTGTTGGCGGTGTTGCAACAACAGCTGATTTCCCTCTGACAAATAGCGTCGGGGCCGCAGCCTCAATCACGGCCGACTCTGGGTCTCCTCAAGACGCAGTGATCTCAACCGCCTTTTCAAATCCACTTGTTGTCACCGTCCGAGACAGCGGCAACAATCCGGTTCCAAATGAGACAGTCACCTTCACGGCGCCCTCAACCAATGCAAGTCTGGACCCTGACGTTCAAACAGAAACCACCGACGCTGCCGGTCAGATCAGTTTGAGCGTCACAGCAAACAGCACAGTCGGCGCTTACACAGTGGTAGCCAGTGTTGGCGGTGTTGCAACAACAGCTGATTTCCCTCTGACAAATAGCGTCGGGGCCGCAGCCTCAATCACGGCCGACTCTGGGTCTCCTCAAGATGCAGTGATCTCAACCGCCTTTGCAAATCCACTTGTTGTCACCGTCCGAGACAGCGGCAACAATCCGGTTCCAAATGAGACAGTCACCTTCACGGCGCCCTCATCCGGGCAAGTCTGAACCCTGCGTTCTAACAGCAACCACTGACGCTCTGGTGAGGCCAGTTTGACGTCACAGCAAACAGCACAGTCGGCGCTTACACAGTGGTAGCCAGTGTTGGCGGTGTTGCAACAACAGCTGATTTCCCTCTGACAAATAGCGTCGGGGCCGCAGCCTCAATCACGGCCGACTCTGGGTCTCCTCAAGACGCAGTGATCTCAACCGCCTTTCAAATCCACTTGTTGTCACCGTCCGAGACAGCGGCAACAATCCGGTTCCAAATGAGACAGTCACCTTCACGGCGCCCTCAACCAATGCAAGTCTGGACCCTGACGTTCAAACAGAAACCACCGACGCTGCCGGTCAGATCAGTTTGAGCGTCACAGCAAACAGCACAGTCGGCGCTTACACAGTGGTAGCCAGTGTTGGCGGTGTTGCAACAACAGCTGATTTCCCTCTGACAAATAGCGTCGGGGCCGCAGCCTCAATCACGGCCGACTCTGGGTCTCCTCAAGACGCAGTGATCTCAACCGCCTTTCAAATCCACTTGTTGTCACCGTCCGAGACAGCGGCAACAATCCGGTTCCAAATGAGACAGTCACCTTCACGGCGCCCTCAACCAATGCAAGTCTGGACCCTGACGTTCAAACAGCAAACACAGACGCTGCCGGTCAGATCAGTTTGAGCGTCACAGCAAACAGCACAGTCGGCGCTTACACAGTGGTAGCCAGTGTTGGCGGTGTTGCAACAACAGCTGATTTCCCTCTGACAAATAGCGTCGGGGCCGCAGCCTCAATCACGGCCGACTCTGGGTCTCCTCAAGACGCAGTGATCTCAACCGCCTTTACAAATCCACTTGTTGTCACCGTCCGGACAGCGGCAACAATCCGGTTCCAAATGAGACAGTCACCTTCACGGCGCCCTCAACCAATGCAAGTCTGGACCCTGACGTTCAAACAGAAACCACCGACGCTGCCGGTCAGATCAGTTTGAGCGTCACAGCAAACAGCACAGTCGGCGCTTACACAGTGGTAGCCAGTGTTGGCGGTGTTGCAACAACAGCTGATTTCCCTCTGACAAATAGCGTCGGGGCCGCAGCCTCAATCACGGCCGACTCTGGGTCTCCTCAAGACGCAGTGATCTCAACCGCCTTTTCAAATCCACTTGTTGTCACCGTCCGAGACAGCGGCAACAATCCGGTTCCAAATGAGACAGTCACCTTCACGGCGCCCTCAACCAATGCAAGTCTGGACCCTGACGTTCAAACAGAAACCACAGACGCTGCCGGTCAGATCAGTTTGAGCGTCACAGCAAACAGCACAGTCGGCGCTTACACAGTGGTAGCCAGTGTTGGCGGTGTTGCAACAACAGCTGATTTCCCTCTGACAAATAGCGTCGGGGCCGCAGCCTCAATCACGGCCGACTCTGGGTCTCCTCAAGACGCAGTGATCTCAACCGCCTTTACAAATCCACTTGTTGTCACCGTCCGAGACAGCGGCAACAATCCGGTTCCAAATGAGACAGTCACCTTCACGGCGCCCTCAACCAATGCAAGTCTGGACCCTGACGTTCAAACAGAAACCACGACGCTGCCGGTCAGATCAGTTTGAGCGTCACAGCAAACAGCACAGTCGGCGCTTACACAGTGGTAGCCAGTGTTGGCGGTGTTGCAACAACAGCTGATTTCCCTCTGACAAATAGCGTCGGGGCCGCAGCCTCAATCACGGCCGACTCTGGGTCTCCTCAAGACGCAGTGATCTCAACCGCCTTTACAAATCCACTTGTTGTCACCGTCCGAGACAGCGGCAACAATCCGGTTCCAAATGAGACAGTCACCTTCACGGCGCCCTCAACCAATGCAAGTCTGGACCCTGACGTTCAAACAGAAACCACGACGCTGCCGGTCAGATCAGTTTGAGCGTCACAGCAAACAGCACAGTCGGCGCTTACACAGTGGTAGCCAGTGTTGGCGGTGTTGCAACAACAGCTGATTTCCCTCTGACAAATAGCGTCGGGGCCGCAGCCTCAATCACGGCCGACTCTGGGTCTCCTCAAGACGCAGTGATCTCAACCGCCTTTCAAATCCACTTGTTGTCACCGTCCGGACAGCGGCAACAATCCGGTTCCAAATGAGACAGTCACCTTCACGGCGCCCTCAACCAATGCAAGTCTGGACCCTGACGTTCAAACAGCAAACACAGACGCTGCCGGTCAGATCAGTTTGAGCGTCACAGCAAACAGCACAGTCGGCGCTTACACAGTGGTAGCCAGTGTTGGCGGTGTTGCAACAACAGCTGATTTCCCTCTGACAAATAGCGTCGGGGCCGCAGCCTCAATCACGGCCGACTCTGGGTCTCCTCAAGACGCAGTGATCTCAACCGCCTTTCAAATCCACTTGTTGTCACCGTCCGAGACAGCGGCAACAATCCGGTTCCAAATGAGACAGTCACCTTCACGGCGCCCTCAACCAATGCAAGTCTGGACCCTGACGTTCAAACAGAAACCACCGACGCTGCCGGTCAGATCAGTTTGAGCGTCACAGCAAACAGCACAGTCGGCGCTTACACAGTGGTAGCCAGTGTTGGCGGTGTTGCAACAACAGCTGATTTCCCTCTGACAAATAGCGTCGGGGCCGCAGCCTCAATCACGGCCGACTCTGGGTCTCCTCAAGACGCAGTGATCTCAACCGCCTTTTCAAATCCACTTGTTGTCACCGTCCGAGACAGCGGCAACAATCCGGTTCCAAATGAGACAGTCACCTTCACGGCGCCCTCAACCAATGCAAGTCTGGACCCTGACGTTCAAACAGCAAACACAGACGCTGCCGGTCAGATCAGTTTGAGCGTCACAGCAAACAGCACAGTCGGCGCTTACACAGTGGTAGCCAGTGTTGGCGGTGTTGCAACAACAGCTGATTTCCCTCTGACAAATAGCGTCGGGGCCGCAGCCTCAATCACGGCCGACTCTGGGTCTCCTCAAGACGCAGTGATCTCAACCGCCTTTTCAAATCCACTTGTTGTCACCGTCCGAGACAGCGGCAACAATCCGGTTCCAAATGAGACAGTCACCTTCACGGCGCCCTCAACCAATGCAAGTCTGGACCCTGACGTTCAAACAGAAACCACCGACGCTGCCGGTCAGATCAGTTTGAGCGTCACAGCAAACAGCACAGTCGGCGCTTACACAGTGGTAGCCAGTGTTGGCGGTGTTGCAACAACAGCTGATTTCCCTCTGACAAATAGCGTCGGGGCCGCAGCCTCAATCACGGCCGACTCTGGGTCTCCTCAAGACGCAGTGATCTCAACCGCCTTTTCAAATCCACTTGTTGTCACCGTCCGAGACAGCGGCAACAATCCGGTTCCAAATGAGACAGTCACCTTCACGGCGCCCTCAACCAATGCAAGTCTGGACCCTGACGTTCAAACAGAAACACAGACGCTGCCGGTCAGATCAGTTTGAGCGTCACAGCAAACAGCACAGTCGGCGCTTACACAGTGGTAGCCAGTGTTGGCGGTGTTGCAACAACAGCTGATTTCCCTCTGACAAATAGCGTCGGGGCCGCAGCCTCAATCACGGCCGACTCTGGGTCTCCTCAAGACGCAGTGATCTCAACCGCCTTTTCAAATCCACTTGTTGTCACCGTCCGAGACAGCGGCAACAATCCGGTTCCAAATGAGACAGTCACCTTCACGGCGCCCTCAACCAATGCAAGTCTGGACCCTGACGTTCAAACAGCAAACACAGACGCTGCCGGTCAGATCAGTTTGAGCGTCACAGCAAACAGCACAGTCGGCGCTTACACAGTGGTAGCCAGTGTTGGCGGTGTTGCAACAACAGCTGATTTCCCTCTGACAAATAGCGTCGGGGCCGCAGCCTCAATCACGGCCGACTCTGGGTCTCCTCAAGACGCAGTGATCTCAACCGCCTTTACAAATCCACTTGTTGTCACCGTCCGAGACAGCGGCAACAATCCGGTTCCAAATGAGACAGTCACCTTCACGGCGCCCTCAACCAATGCAAGTCTGGACCCTGACGTTCAAACAGAAACCACCGACGCTGCCGGTCAGATCAGTTTGAGCGTCACAGCAAACAGCACAGTCGGCGCTTACACAGTGGTAGCCAGTGTTGGCGGTGTTGCAACAACAGCTGATTTCCCTCTGACAAATAGCGTCGGGGCCGCAGCCTCAATCACGGCCGACTCTGGGTCTCCTCAAGACGCAGTGATCTCAACCGCCTTTACAAATCCACTTGTTGTCACCGTCCGAGACAGCGGCAACAATCCGGTTCCAAATGAGACAGTCACCTTCACGGCGCCCTCAACCAATGCAAGTCTGGACCCTGACGTTCAAACAGAAACCACCGACGCTGCCGGTCAGATCAGTTTGAGCGTCACAGCAAACAGCACAGTCGGCGCTTACACAGTGGTAGCCAGTGTTGGCGGTGTTGCAACAACAGCTGATTTCCCTCTGACAAATAGCGTCGGGGCCGCAGCCTCAATCACGGCCGACTCTGGGTCGCCTCAAGACGCAGTGATCTCAACCGCCTTTACAAATCCACTTGTTGTCACCGTCCGAGACAGCGGCAACAATCCGGTTCCAAATGAGACAGTCACCTTCACGGCGCCCTCAACCAATGCAAGTCTGGACCCTGACGTTCAAACAGAAACCACCGACGCTGCCGGTCAGATCAGTTTGAGCGTCACAGCAAACAGCACAGTCGGCGCTTACACAGTGGTAGCCAGTGTTGGCGGTGTTGCAACAACAGCTGATTTCCCTCTGACAAATAGCGTCGGGGCCGCAGCCTCAATCACGGCCGACTCTGGGTCTCCTCAAGACGCAGTGATCTCAACCGCCTTTGCAAATCCACTTGTTGTCACCGTCCGAGACAGCGGCAACAATCCGGTTCCAAATGAGACAGTCACCTTCACGGCGCCCTCAACCAATGCAAGTCTGGACCCTGACGTTCAAACAGAAACCACCGACGCTGCCGGTCAGATCAGTTTGAGCGTCACAGCAAACAGCACAGTCGGCGCTTACACAGTGGTAGCCAGTGTTGGCGGTGTTGCAACAACAGCTGATTTCCCTCTGACAAATAGCGTCGGGGCCGCAGCCTCAATCACGGCCGACTCTGGGTCTCCTCAAGATGCAGTGATCTCAACCGCCTTTACAAATCCACTTGTTGTCACCGTCCGAGACAGCGGCAACAATCCGGTTCCAAATGAGACAGTCACCTTCACGGCGCCCTCAACCAATGCAAGTCTGGACCCTGACGTTCAAACAGAAACCACCGACGCTGCCGGTCAGATCAGTTTGAGCGTCACAGCAAACAGCACAGTCGGCGCTTACACAGTGGTAGCCAGTGTTGGCGGTGTTGCAACAACAGCTGATTTCCCTCTGACAAATAGCGTCGGGGCCGCAGCCTCAATCACGGCCGACTCTGGGTCGCCTCAAGACGCAGTGATCTCAACCGCCTTTACAAATCCACTTGTTGTCACCGTCCGAGACAGCGGCAATAATCCGGTTCCAAATGAGACAGTCACCTTCACGGCGCCCTCAACCAATGCAAGTCTGGACCCTGACGTTCAAACAGAAACCACCGACGCTGCCGGTCAGATCAGTTTGAGCGTCACAGCAAACAGCACAGTCGGCGCTTACACAGTGGTAGCCAGTGTTGGCGGTGTTGCAACAACAGCTGATTTCCCTCTGACAAATAGCGTCGGGGCCGCAGCCTCAATCACGGCCGACTCTGGGTCTCCTCAAGACGCAGTGATCTCAACCGCCTTTACAAATCCACTTGTTGTCACCGTCCTGGACAGCGGCAACAATCCGGTTCCAAATGAGACAGTCACCTTCACGGCGCCCTCAACCAATGCAAGTCTGGACCCTGACGTTCAAACAGAAACCACCGACGCTGCCGGTCAGATCAGTTTGAGCGTCACAGCAAACAGCACAGTCGGCGCTTACACAGTGGTAGCCAGTGTTGGCGGTGTTGCAACAACAGCTGATTTCCCTCTGACAAATAGCGTCGGGGCCGCAGCCTCAATCACGGCCGACTCTGGGTCTCCTCAAGACGCAGTGATCTCAACCGCCTTTACAAATCCACTTGTTGTCACCGTCCTAGACAGCGGCAACAATCCGGTTCCAAATGAGACAGTCACCTTCACGGCGCCCTCAACCAATGCAAGTCTGGACCCTGACGTTCAAACAGCAAACACAGACGCGGCCGGTCAGATCAGTTTGAGCGTCACAGCAAACAGCACAGTCGGCGCTTACACAGTGGTAGCCAGTGTTGGCGGTGTTGCAACAACAGCTGATTTCCCTCTGACAAATAGCGTCGGGGCCGCAGCCTCAATCACGGCCGACTCTGGGTCTCCTCAAGACGCAGTGATCTCAACCGCCTTTGCAAATCCACTTGTTGTCACCGTCCGAGACAGCGGCAACAATCCGGTTCCAAATGAGACAGTCACCTTCACGGCGCCCTCAACCGGGCAAGTCTGACCCTGACGTTCAACAGCAACCACTGACGCCTCGGTGAGTCAGTTTAGCGTCACAGCAAACAGCACAGTCGGCGCTTACACAGTGGTAGCCAGTGTTGGCGGTGTTGCAACAACAGCTGATTTCCCTCTGACAAATAGCGTCGGGGCCGCAGCCTCAATCACGGCCGACTCTGGGTCTCCTCAAGACGCAGTGATCTCAACCGCCTTTACAAATCCACTTGTTGTCACCGTCCGAGACAGCGGCAACAATCCGGTTCCAAATGAGACAGTCACCTTCACGGCGCCCTCAACCAATGCAAGTCTGGACCCTGACGTTCAAACAGAAACCACCGACGCTGCCGGTCAGATCAGTTTGAGCGTCACAGCAAACAGCACAGTCGGCGCTTACACAGTGGTAGCCAGTGTTGGCGGTGTTGCAACAACAGCTGATTTCCCTCTGACAAATAGCGTCGGGGCCGCAGCCTCAATCTCTGCCGACTCTGGGTCTCCTCAAGACGCAGTGATCTCAACCGCCTTTTCAAATCCACTTGTTGTCACCGTCCGAGACAGCGGCAACAATCCGGTTCCAAATGAGACAGTCACCTTCACGGCGCCCTCAACCAATGCAAGTCTGGACCCTGACGTTCAAACAGAAACCACCGACGCTGCCGGTCAGATCAGTTTGAGCGTCACAGCAAACAGCACAGTCGGCGCTTACACAGTGGTAGCCAGTGTTGGCGGTGTTGCAACAACAGCTGATTTCCCTCTGACAAATAGCGTCGGGGCCGCAGCCTCAATCACGGCCGACTCTGGGTCCCTCAAGACGCAGTGATCTCAACCGCCTTTACAAATCCACTTGTTGTCACCGTCCGAGACAGCGGCAACAATCCGGTTCCAAATGAGACAGTCACCTTCACGGCGCCCTCAACCAATGCAAGTCTGGACCCTGACGTTCAAACAGAAACCACCGACGCTGCCGGTCAGATCAGTTTGAGCGTCACAGCAAACAGCACAGTCGGCGCTTACACAGTGGTAGCCAGTGTTGGCGGTGTTGCAACAACAGCTGATTTCCCTCTGACAAATAGCGTCGGGGCCGCAGCCTCAATCACGGCCGACTCTGGGTCTCCTCAAGACGCAGTGATCTCAACCGCCTTTACAAATCCACTTGTTGTCACCGTCCGAGACAGCGGCAACAATCCGGTTCCAAATGAGACAGTCACCTTCACGGCGCCCTCAACCAATGCAAGTCTGGACCCTGACGTTCAAACAGAAACCACCGACGCTGCCGGTCAGATCAGTTTGAGCGTCACAGCAAACAGCACAGTCGGCGCTTACACAGTGGTAGCCAGTGTTGGCGGTGTTGCAACAACAGCTGATTTCCCTCTGACAAATAGCGTCGGGGCCGCAGCCTCAATCACGGCCGACTCTGGGTCTCCTCAAGACGCAGTGATCTCAACCGCCTTTACAAATCCACTTGTTGTCACCGTCCGAGACAGCGGCAACAATCCGGTTCCAAATGAGACAGTCACCTTCACGGCGCCCTCAACCAATGCAAGTCTGGACCCTGACGTTCAAACAGAAACCACAGACGCTGCCGGTCAGATCAGTTTGAGCGTCACAGCAAACAGCACAGTCGGCGCTTACACAGTGGTAGCCAGTGTTGGCGGTGTTGCAACAACAGCTGATTTCCCTCTGACAAATAGCGTCGGGGCCGCAGCCTCAATCACGGCCGACTCTGGGTCTCCTCAAGACGCAGTGATCTCAACCGCCTTTACAAATCCACTTGTTGTCACCGTCCGAGACAGCGGCAACAATCCGGTTCCAAATGAGACAGTCACCTTCACGGCGCCCTCAACCAATGCAAGTCTGGACCCTGACGTTCAAACAGAAACCACCGACGCTGCCGGTCAGATCAGTTTGAGCGTCACAGCAAACAGCACAGTCGGCGCTTACACAGTGGTAGCCAGTGTTGGCGGTGTTGCAACAACAGCTGATTTCCCTCTGACAAATAGCGTCGGGGCCGCAGCCTCAATCACGGCCGACTCTGGGTCTCCTCAAGACGCAGTGATCTCAACCGCCTTTACAAATCCACTTGTTGTCACCGTCCGAGACAGCGGCAACAATCCGGTTCCAAATGAGACAGTCACCTTCACGGCGCCCTCAACCAATGCAAGTCTGGACCCTGACGTTCAAACAGAAACCACCGACGCTGCCGGTCAGATCAGTTTGAGCGTCACAGCAAACAGCACAGTCGGCGCTTACACAGTGGTAGCCAGTGTTGGCGGTGTTGCAACAACAGCTGATTTCCCTCTGACAAATAGCGTCGGGGCCGCAGCCTCAATCACGGCCGACTCTGGGTCTCCTCAAGACGCAGTGATCTCAACCGCCTTTCAAATCCACTTGTTGTCACCGTCCGAGACAGCGGCAACAATCCGGTTCCAAATGAGACAGTCACCTTCACGGCGCCCTCAACCAATGCAAGTCTGGACCCTGACGTTCAAACAGAAACCACCGACGCTGCCGGTCAGATCAGTTTGAGCGTCACAGCAAACAGCACAGTCGGCGCTTACACAGTGGTAGCCAGTGTTGGCGGTGTTGCAACAACAGCTGATTTCCCTCTGACAAATAGCGTCGGGGCCGCAGCCTCAATCACGGCCGACTCTGGGTCTCCTCAAGACGCAGTGATCTCAACCGCCTTTGCAAATCCACTTGTTGTCACCGTCCGAGACAGCGGCAACAATCCGGTTCCAAATGAGACAGTCACCTTCACGGCGCCCTCAACCTGCAAGTCTGACCCTGACGTTCAAACAGCAAACACAGACGCGCCGGTCAGATCAGTTTAGCGTCACAGCAAACAGCACAGTCGGCGCTTACACAGTGGTAGCCAGTGTTGGCGGTGTTGCAACAACAGCTGATTTCCCTCTGACAAATAGCGTCGGGGCCGCAGCCTCAATCACGGCCGACTCTGGGTCTCCTCAAGACGCAGTGATCTCAACCGCCTTTCAAATCCACTTGTTGTCACCGTCCGAGACAGCGGCAACAATCCGGTTCCAAATGAGACAGTCACCTTCACGGCGCCCTCAACCAATGCAAGTCTGGACCCTGACGTTCAACAGAACCACGACGCTGCCGGTCAGATCAGTTTGAGCGTCACAGCAAACAGCACAGTCGGCGCTTACACAGTGGTAGCCAGTTTGGCGGTGTTGCAACAACAGCTGATTTCCCTCTGACAAATAGCGTCGGGGCCGCAGCCTCAATCACGGCCGACTCTGGGTCCCTCAAGACGCAGTGATCTCAACCGCCTTTACAAATCCACTTGTTGTCACCGTCCGAGACAGCGGCAAAATCCGGTTCCAAATGAGACAGTCACCTTCACGGCGCCCTCACCTGCAAGTCTGACCCTGCGTTCAAACAGAAACCACGACGCTCGGTCAGATCAGTTTGACGTCACAGCAAACAGCACAGTCGGCGCTTACACAGTGGTAGCCAGTGTTGGCGGTGTTGCAACAACAGCTGATTTCCCTCTGACAAATAGCGTCGGGGCCGCAGCCTCAATCACGGCCGACTCTGGGTCTCCTCAAGACGCAGTGATCTCAACCGCCTTTGCAAATCCACTTGTTGTCACCGTCCTGGACAGCGGCACCAATCCGGTTCCAAATGTGGTTGTCACCTTCACGGCGCCCTCAAACGGGGCAAGTCTGAGCTCTGACGTTCAAACAGAAACCACCGACGCTGCCGGTCAGATCAGTTTCATCGTCACAGCAAACAGCACAGTCGGCGCTTACACAGTGGAAGCCAGTGTTGTCGGTGGTGCAACAACAGCTGATTTCTCTCTGACAAATACCGTCGGGGCCGCAGCCACAATCTCTGCCGACTCTGGGTCTCCTCAAGACGCAGTGATCTCAACCGCCTTTGCAAATCCACTTGTTGTCACCGTCCTGGACAGCGGCACCAATCCGGTTCCAAATGTGGTTGTCACCTTCACGGCGCCCTCAAACGGGGCAAGTCTGAGCTCTGACGTTCAAACAGAAACCACCGACGCTGCCGGTCAGATCAGTTTGAGCGTCACAGCAAACAGCACAGTCGGCGCTTACACAGTGGAAGCCAGTGTTGTCGGTGGTGCAACAACAGCTGATTTCTCTCTGACAAATACCGTCGGGGCCGCAGCCACAATCACGGCCGACTCTGGGTCTCCTCAAGACGCAGTGATCTCAACCGCCTTTGCAAATCCACTTGTTGTCACCGTCCTGGACAGCGGCACCAATCCGGTTCCAAATGTGGTTGTCACCTTCACGGCGCCCTCAAACGGGGCAAGTCTGAGCTCTGACGTTCAAACAGAAACCACCGACGCTGCCGGTCAGATCAGTTTCATCGTCACAGCAAACAGCACAGTCGGCGCTTACACAGTGGTAGCCAGTGTTGTCGGTGGTGCAACAACAGCTGATTTCTCTCTGACAAATACCGTCGGGGCCGCAGCCACAATCACGGCCGACTCTGGGTCTCCTCAAGACGCAGTGATCTCAACCGCCTTTGCAAATCCACTTGTTGTCACCGTCCTGGACAGCGGCACCAATCCGGTTCCAAATGTGGTTGTCACCTTCACGGCGCCCTCAAACGGGGCAAGTCTGAGCTCTGACGTTCAAACAGAAACCACCGACGCGGCCGGTCAGATCAGTTTCATCGTCACAGCAAACAGCACAGTCGGCGCTTACACAGTGGAAGCCAGTGTTGTCGGTGGTGCAACAACAGCTGATTTCTCTCTGACAAATACCGTCGGGGCCGCAGCCACAATCACGGCCGACTCTGGGTCTCCTCAAGACGCAGTGATCTCAACCGCCTTTGCAAATCCACTTGTTGTCACCGTCCTGGACAGCGGCACAAATCCGGTTCCAAATGTGGTTGTCACCTTCACGGCGCCCTCAAACGGGGCAAGTCTGAGCTCTGACGTTCAAACAGAAACCACCGACGCTGCCGGTCAGATCAGTTTCATCGTCACAGCAAACAGCACAGTCGGCGCTTACACAGTGGAAGCCAGTGTTGTCGGTGGTGCAACAACAGCTGATTTCTCTCTGACAAATACCGTCGGGGCCGCAGCCACAATCACGGCCGACTCTGGGTCTCCTCAAGACGCAGTGATCTCAACCGCCTTTGCAAATCCACTTGTTGTCACCGTCCTGGACAGCGGCACCAATCCGGTTCCAAATGTGGTTGTCACCTTCACGGCGCCCTCAAACGGGGCAAGTCTGGACCCTGCCACTGACACAGCAATCACCAACGCCTCTGGTGTGGCCAGTTTAGACGTCACAGCAAACAGCACATCTGGCGGGCCTTACACAGTCAATGCCAGTGTTGGCGTTGTTACTGAAACAGCTGATTTCTCTCTGACCAACGGTCGTGATAGTGCAGCAGACATCGCACGCACAAAAGCAGTTATCGCCGAATTTATTAGTACACGTGCAAATCAGATCGTTGCAGAACAACCCAAGCTGGTTCAGAGATTAAAGGCGGGGAAATTCGGTCAACAGAAAGGCCTTAACAGCTTATACTACGACGTTTCTTCCGCCCGTAAGCAAGCTTCATTCCAGTTCAGCTATGCAGCCTTCAGAACCAAAATGAACTCTCTCAATAACGGGCTTGCAACAAAGGCGACAAATAGGATTGTGAATGGTTTCAATCTTGTGGGGCAAGCCAGTCCTGATGCGAAGTTGGGCTGGGCTGCTGAAACGGGTCCTAACGATGCTACATCTGCAATAAATACTCTTGATTCCGGTAGTGATCCCTCAAGTGGCTCCTCCTCAGGCTTTGATATCTGGGCGCAAGGATCTTACGTCCGTGTCGAAAACAATAATTTTGAAAGCAACAACGGTTTGTTTTTTGCCGGTGTCGATTACCGTTACGAAGACACATTGCTTTTAGGTTTCATGACACAGTTGGATATTTCTGAGGTCGACAATAGTGCCGCGACAACATCCGCAAGAGGTGTGGGCTGGATGTTCGGTCCATATGCTGTCGTTCAACTACAGCCTAATCTCTACCTGGATGGACAGGTAACATATGGTCGATCCAATAATGATGTAAACGCATTGGGCTTGGGTTTTGACAACTTCGACACAGAACGATTACTGTTGCAGGCAGGTTTAACTGGCGACTTCAATCTTGACGCTCTAACTCTAAATCCCTTCGCACGATTGACATATTATTTTGAAAAACAGGAGGAATATGTCGATAGGCTCGGAAATACAATTCCTGATCAAGCCTTCACACTGGGGAGCTTGGAGTTTGGCCCGCGAGTTACCTATGAATACCTAAGTGAAAACGGGTATCAGCTTACTTCCTTTCTCTCCATTTCCGGCATTTATGACTTCAACCGCTTGACCAGCGGCGTGCCAATTGATGCAACGCTTGCCTCTGCTGATGGAAACTTCAGAGCCCGATTTGAGGGAGGTGTAGCAATTACAATCCCTAATCCAAAGATACGCATCCTCGGCGAAGGGTTCTATGATGGGATTGGAGTGTCGGATTACGAAGCCTATGGCGGTAAACTCAGCCTGAGCATCAAATTTTAGCGAGGAGCCAAAAAACAGACCTTGATGGCTGCAATATTACCCACGTCTGCCAGTACCATGAGCTTGCCCAGGCACTTGGCTTCGACCCGCTCACGCGGGTCATCCCTGACTTTCAGCTGAGGAAAATAATACTTGCGCAGCGTCGGCGCAGTGGCGCCCAAAGCTGAATTGATTTCATTCTGCGTTATTTCATACGCAATTAACTATCTGATAAGTCTAAGTTATTCGTTAGTTGCCCTGTGAGGAGGGCGCCCTCGTTATCCAAAACCCTCATGTATTGGATCGCCAAGCAGCTCAAAATTAAGGTTTGCAAAAAAAATCTCTCCGTAAATATGCATCCGGTTAAAGTCTTGAGCCCCCCGGACTTTTGACCCACCCCCCCACTCTGACAGATCAGGGGTCAGCTGCGTGTGTGCCGCGCCTTGGCCGCTTTTCGCTTGTGACACCCGATGCACAGGAGCTGGATGTTCGCCGGATCCAGATCAGACCCGCCGTGAATGGTTTGGAAATTTACCATTAAAAGCCTTCGCGCCAACTCCGCCTTTCAGCGTCTTAGTTGACTGAGCCTTGTCTTCGGCACGCTCTGTTATAGTAGCAACTCTGGTTGCCCAGACTCCGAAGATCCACGATGATCGTCCTGTCGGGATAAATGGTTAACGAAGTTCCACCTCGTCAACTGGCACAATTACCTTTGTGGTTCGACCAAACGCTTCCAGCTCCACTTTTAACGTTTGTCCTCCCGCTCTGAGTTCGCTCACCACACCCTTGAGTGTAGCCCCAACTCCAGCAACCAGCAGGATATCACTGCCCACGCTAAAGACCTGACCGTTCACTGCCTTTTTTCCGAACTGAGCATCACAGGCTGTTTCCAGAATACGAAGCATCTCAGCGAGAGGTACACGGTGGGGAGGCTGCTCAAGGGAACTTGCTAAAATCTTTTCCACACCGTCGCAGGACCGTACCTGATCGCAGCTCACCCGCACATTAAAGTCCAAACCAACGAACAGATAACTGGGAAACATGGGCTGGCTTGCATCTATGGTTTTGTTAATGTGCTTAGGCCTTCGTAGCACAGGTATCTTCGGCAGGTAGGCAATCGCACCCGTGGCAGTGATACTAGCTTGTGCTCGATCCTCACAATTTGGATTGGTTCGCACCACAATCCATTCCAGTGAAGATTTCGTCATCAAAGCTCGTAGCAGCATGTAGTCCTGCTCAAGAGCCTTATTGCCCGCATTGGGTGCTGTCATCTTCATTCAGCCGCCTCCTGAGTTGCCGTTGTCTCACCCGTTAACCGAGCACATACATCCTCAAATCTCGCCAGCGCCGCTCTCACAGCCTCAAGCGTTGATGGGAATTCCTCAGTAAGCAGCTTGGGCATGTACACCCATTCCGGTAGATCCCGATCAGGCCCAAACCATGGCCAGCCACGCTCGCCGTGGAGCTGCTTCCAAGCCTGCCAGATATCGTTACCAACCCTGACTTGCAAAAACTCATCAGCAAGCGGAACCAGCTTTCCTTTCACGGTCAGTCCACCACCTCGGCGGGCGGCATGGTTGTGCATATCCACCACCCGAGGCCACCCATACAATGCCAACCGCCGGAGCTTTTCAGCCTCGGCTTGTTCTCCTCCACCATTGAGGATTCCCTCGATAGTCGCGGGTGGTTTCGGCATCGAATTGGGAGGATTCAGCAGGTCAGCGAACCGGTAAACGCCCCAAATCTTGCCGTATGCCTTCGCAAGCTCAACAGAACCACCGTTGCTCGCGGCGTTTGCTGGAAGCTTCTCCCAGAGCTTTTCCGAAAGGTAATTCGCGAACACCCGGAATTTAGTTCGCCCTTGCCGTTTGCAAACGGCAACGTACGCATTCAGCATTTTGCTCGCCTGCTCTCGATCCTCCGATGAAAGAGCAAACCATGCTTTTTCAGCATCCTTATTGCCATCGCTTTCATAGCTCGGCCACCTTTCATGAGCCTTTTTCAGCCTTCGCATCCACGTTTCACGAGTGACAGTGCCGTTATTGTCATTTTTATCACTCTCGCCATCGCGCGCGCATTTTCTCTCTTGGACTGGTATTGGATTGTTAAGTGGACTGTTCTTATCTTGGTCCACCTCGTGCACCACCTTAGGTCCACCACGTGCACCACCTTCACCCACCTCGTGCACCACCTTTTTTAAGGGAGGTGGTCCACCACGTGCACCGCCTTTTTCCTCAAACTCCGCATTTTTAACAATACGCTCGGAAGTACTTGGGGCAACTAAATCATGCTCTGGCCACCGTGCCACATACTCTTGGCGCTTCCATCTTTGCCCTCGAAAACCATGCTGTGAGACCTCAATCCAACCAGCTTCCTTTGCTATGTCGATATGCTTCAAAACTGCGTTCTTGCTAAAGCCGCTGTACTCCACCAAGTCTTCTATGGAAGGGTAGCAACTCTCTCCAACCGCATTCATGAACATGCTCAGAGCTTGCAATACTGCTCTTGTCGGACCCGGAAGATCAGACTTGCAGAAAGCTTGCCGCCAGCTCCAGGCCTTTCGTACTTCGCTCATGCCCAGCCCTCCACTTCCATCTCGGGAAACTTGGGCATGTATTCGTTCCGCTTCAGTTTCTCTCCTAATGGGCCATACTTGCGAACTCCCAGCCAGCCACCACGCTCTGCATGTCTAAGATGCTTGATCACTATCGGCATGCTCAGATTGGTATGGCGCGCTAGATCCCGAACCGAAGGCGAGCAAACCTCGCCAACGTCCTCTGCAAACAGGCTGACCGCGTGCAACACCAGATTAGTGCTGGAAGGCAGATGACTACGCGAAAACTCACGTCGCCATTCTGTGAGATTTTGGAAATCACGCATTACAAACCTCCAGTGTTTCAGGGAGAGAAAACAAGGGGCCAGGTTGCTCCGCAACAACTTGAGGAGCGCTGGCCAACTTAAGGTCACTTAGTTTGGAAAAACGTTTTTTGGAGTAAGGAGGGATCCAGACAAGCTTCGTGGAACTTGTCGCCTGTTCGGTACGCCAGATAATCCAGCAATAAGCCGTCGCCGTTCCACCCTTTGGGTCATAGTGCCCTTTGTGGATGGCTACTCTTTCAGCAAAAACGGCCACAGTATCTGGCGGTTGTTCCATAAACAGCGTTGCAACACGGTCAATGGTTTCCAGCCACCGCAGAGGCATCAACATAGCAACGCCGCGCTTGGGTTTATGGGCTAGAGCACGTTCAACAAACTGCTGAGCCAACAAACCAAAAGGCGGGTTGGTTATGATCCAATCAAAGGCCTCAAGCGGGAACTGCCATTCAGGGAGGATAGTCAGGAAGTCCCAAGCCTCCCCGTGAGCATCCCCAAAACCACGATTGAAGAGATCAGAGGCACTAACATGGTCGAAATAGTCTCTAAGCGGAATAGCCATGTGCCCGCCGCCGCAGGCAGGTTCCCACGCATTGAGAGGCTCACAACCGTCCTCTCCGACACTTTTTAATCCCAGTATCAACTCACAAAGAACCCGCGTTGCCCATGGCGGAGTGGGGAAGTAATCGTCCGTGCCGCTTGGTTCGGTGCGGGAGGCCATGACTGAGCGGGCGTTTTTAGGAGAGGTCATGCAACATCCCCCCCAACCAATTCCACTGATAGACGCCCAGGCAATTGCGTGCTGCAATCGTCATCGCAAAAAGATGCCGAGAGCCTCGCTGGATGCGCCAACAAAGCAGGACCCTCTGCACACACTGGCAACCCGAGGAAAGGAACTGCCAGCATGAGTGATACGGAAGTTGAACAAGTCAAATGCGTAACAACAACTCTTAGCGACAAAAAAGTAGAATTTGAGAAACGGCTAGAGGGTTTGTCTAAAACTAAAGAGCGAATTATGAAACAGCTAGAGAGTTTGGCAAAAATTGATAAGCGAATTAAGAAACAGCTACAGAACTCTATTGAAGTCGACGAGCAGGTTAAAAAACAGCTTGAGAGTTTTAAGATAGCTAAGAAGCATCTAGAGAGCTTTTCTATTGCAGGCCAGCGATTTGAAAAACGGCTAGAGAGTTTGTCTAAAACTGAAGAGCTAACTAAGAAACTGCTAGAGAGTTCTTCTAAAGCTGACGTGGAGATCATATCAAGCACCTTTTAAGGAGCTTAATAGTAAAAAAGCACCACTTCGCGCGCCATTGCACAGTGCTGCTAGTACCCGCCAGCACAAAGGAAAGCAGATGTGAGATTGCAATGCCCATCACCCCTCTCCATCTTCATTGGAGATGGAGGCTTTGTAGGCGGTGTGATACTTCGCGTATTCCTTCTGCGCGACTTCAAACATGCCGACGATGCGGCAGTGTTCGGCTGGGGTAATCTCCCAGTCCACAGCTGCTTCTGAAGCTGCTTTGATGGCATCGCACGCCGCCCGGACCATATCGAGAGCACAAGCTGCTGGGGTTTTGTTGGTTTTCACACTGAGCTGGCGAGATGTATAGCCTAGGCTTCGAAGGTGCTCCAGAGCGAATACCGGCTCAAGACCAATTGAAACCAGCTCCTCCTCCAGTTTTAAAAGGCTCATGAGAGTCAGGTTTCCCGGCTCTTTCACATCAGGCCATTTCTTGATAGTCGACAGCCCTAGATCAAGAAAGCTCGCGGTACACTCCTGCCCGCCGAAGGCTTTGATGAGCTCTTTGGTCTGACGACATACCCAGACCTTGCGACCAATATCTGTTCTGGAGATGCTCATGTGTACCCTGTCCCTTCCAAAAGCCCAATGACCTGTTGAGGATCAGACGCTAGGTTGATAGGCAAGAACAAAGGTCTGACAGAGAAAGCTGTTTCAGAGCACTTGTTCTCAATCATGGAGTTCTCGGTCACTGTTGTAAGTGAGAGCAGCAGATCCATGAGCCAGCGACCAACTGCTTCCCATAGGCCGATGCCTGCAAAAATAAAGCTCATTCGATACTCAGCAGATGCCCATAACATCACTTGCTGGTTGAGCAGGCATCGCTCGTTTCCAGTTGAAGAGTGATCTGGGTAAAGGGTTACAATGCTCCTGCCCAAGTTGATCGAGTGCGTCAAACCACGCTGCGGGAAACAATCCTTTCTGCTCAGCCGCATAAACAGCACCATCCCTGACGCCTAGAGCTTCCTTGATTGCGTCACGGCCTAAAACACTAACGATGTCACGAACGTTATCCTTGAGTTAGTATTTACAAATTATTTGTTACTTAGCAAGTACAAATTCTTTTTAGGTGCAAATTTTTTGTAATATGGGATTTATATAGGCATGGAACAACCAATAGAATCATCAAACAAAAATGTCTCCGAGCGCCTCAAATGGCTTAGAGAGCACTACAACATTTCAACGAAGGAGCTTGCAACCAGCATCGGCGCAAGCTATTCGCAAATGGCAAATTGGGAAAACGGAACACAGCGCCTCTCACTCAAAGGCGCTTTAGCGATCAATAGTTGCTATGGAACGTCATTAGACTTTCTTTTTTTAGGAAGAGCTGAGACGTTACCAACAACAATGGCAAAAGCATGGGCATCCAGACCCCGGGTCAGCGACTCCAAAAAGTCCATTGACAACCCAGAAATATGAGCCATTGCCACTAACTGTGACAGTTTTAATGCATCGGTCATACCACCCCCCAGACAGCGCCTAGTGAAGACATATGCAAACCCAATAAACCGAAAAAACAAACTTGAAGTTAGCCCCAATTAATTCAGCCCACATATTTAGACTTACTTTTAATTGAATTAACTAAGGAAAAACAACTACTTGTACATAACTGAATTTGCTATTAACCCTCCCGCAACAGACACTTAAACATCAGTTCAACTCACCTATTACTCAGATTCAGAAATCTGACCACCGGCCACTATACGCACAAATGCATTTTACGTGCAAAAATTGTTCAATAACAGATATTAGTCGAAGACCTGCCAATCCGCCTTTTCAGCAAAAAACTTTCTGTTAATCACCCCACTCTTGGACAGATGTCAACAAGAAGAATAATGACAAAGCAGCATCAAAAAATATATATTTTTACAAATATTTTGCAATACTTTTATTGACATTACAAATTTTCTGTATTTAAAATATCTCCAATAGCTTACATTTTTGGAGATCCTAATGCTTAGCGCCCAGATCATCCCGTTTCCCGCACTTCTCAAGACCAAGCCGCTCCGTGTCGTAAGGGCCGCTGCTGAAATCGGTAAAGAGGCACTCGTTATCTCCTCTGAAACACATTCAGACGTCTGCTTTGCCCGCGATGACTTGCGTGAAATGATCAAGCTCTTCCCGGACAACCATGCTGCCATAGCAAACCGCGTCTACGCCCTGCGCGAAACTTTCGATAATGCCCAAACAGCATTCACAAAGCTGCTTCAACAAATGGGCCGCACCTGAACCACACTGCGCATAGCGTTTGCGTTCATACCAAATCCTAGCCAAGGAACCCTATCATGGCAGATGCAGACGGCGTTGCAGCCGATCAACTCAAAGCCTTTATCGAGCGCATTGAGCGCTTGGAAGAAGAGAAGAAGATCCTCACAGACGACATCAAAGTTGTTTACGCGGAAGCCAAAGGCAACGGCTTTGACGTGAAAGCCATGCGCAAAATTGTTTCCCTACGTAAACTCAAACCACATGACAGAGAAGAAGCAGAAGCCATCCTAGATCTCTACCTCCACGCCCTCGGCATGGCCGGACCCAGCAGCTAAGCCTCCTCCTCCCTCAGTAACCATGCAAGAGGAACAGACCCATGAATAGCATTGATAATGACGTATTTAGTGATCGCTGCAACGTACCTCTGTTCCTCTTTAGCGAGGCAATGAAGCTGGCAGTACTGGTTGTTTTGGGTATCGGACTTCTCCATTTTGCACCCGCTCTCGATGACGAGTTAAACCAAGCCAAACTGCAGAGTATTCTCTCAAATTTTATCGCCGTTCAAGTAACCACTTTTGAAGCCCAGACCAACCATTGAGAGAGAACCATGATTTCTTCTGATCAGACCATTTTAGTACGTACCCGACAGGGTATGAGCTTCAACCGGATCGCCCAGATTTATGGGGTCTCGAAGTGTCATGTCGGTGCAATCTATTCCGCTGCCAAGGGCCTCCCCGCTGCTTTCCCCGCTCCCAAACGGGAGGAAAGGCAGAGAGCAATGTGCCCCATATTCTTTGAAATGCCGCTGGATGCACAAGACATTGTGCTTGAGGTCAAGATGAACAACGGAACATCGCTTGATGCGATCTTTCGGGCAAATAACAACAGCCCAACAGCAACGTCATCTCGCAGGCAGCTCTTTTATAATCTGGCAGACAAGCTTGGCTGGTCCGTACCCACGATAGCAACAAACACACAATACTCAGAACAATGTGTGAGAACAGCAATCAAAGAACACTGCAAGGCAAATAATCTCCCTCAGCCAGCATCATATCGGACCAGAACACGAGAGGTAAACCATGCCCTATAATCCGGTGTTCTTGCCGCTGATTTGCTGCGTCAACCTAATGAGGATGTGGCAGATCTGCTTGCTCAGCAGGCAACCAGTTCGCTATGGCAGCTCCTTGCAACAGGTGGACAAACAATGCCTTACATGAAAAACCGCAATACAGAGCTGTTGAAGGAGCATTTTTCCAATCTAGGCATAACACTTACGACTAGATGTGTTTACGCAATTCATATGGCGGTATTCGGTGTTGATACTCAACTTTCCGACATTGCGAACTGGGTGATGTCGGACGACGGTGCCCGCCGGACCCCAAATCTAGGTCGAGTGTCGCTTTTGCAACTGGAAAGAGAGTTTATTAAATCGCTCCCTCAGTCCAGCAGCGTAAAACAACGAAATAGATCATCTGCAAAGTCAGCTCAATGTTGTGACTGTGCCTTTTTTGACGTTTCCTCGACATCAATGGCGGGAGGAATTTGTAGGCGACATGTACCCAGGCCGATATTGGGTGTGCAAGGTATCCAACACCACACAGGAGATTATTGCTGTCCGACTTGGCCGCAGGTAATGCCATTCGATTTTTGCGGTGATTTCGTGATGTCGCTTGGCGTGAATTTACTTCCTGAGACATAAGAGGGGCCATGATGAGACTGGAAACAGAAGTCAATCCTATTCACATCGGCATTAAGTTGACAAGGAACCCTGAAGCCTTTGCAGAAGCCCTAACAGCCATTGCAGTTAACGCCGACAGCGACCTAGCGAAAAAGGTAAAAGAGCACGTGCCGGACGCCCTGCGTGACCGCACAGTAGATATGCTTGAAAAGCTCATGGTCGAATTTTCCACCTAAACCCAGTGGGGAGCAAATGTTGAATAGCAAACCTCACCAATTAAACATTACGCCCCGCGGATTCAGTAGAGTAGCTGCAGCACTGTATATTGGTGTTTGTACTAGCTTGTTTGATGAAATGGTAATGGAGGGATTTATGCCAAAACCGCGCATTATGAACACGAAGAAAGTTTGGGACATCCGAGATCTGGACAAAGCTTTCGATGAACTTCCTTACTCAAACCACCCCACGACATCGTCAGTCAACGATATTCCAAGGGACTTTGTGTAACCATGGCTCCGATCAAAATTCGAGGCATACACACTGAGCGGGACAGGCACGGCAAGATACGTCGGTATTTTCGGAAAGACAGAAAGTCACACCGCATTCGTTTAAGAGGAGAGCCGGGAACGCAAGCCTTTCTAGATGAGGTGGCCCGCGCACAGCTTGGCCTCACAAAAACAAACGAAAAAGCAAAATCTAGGAAGAGCATTTTAAAAACACAAGGTACCTTCGGGTGGCTCATAGAAGAGTATCTCAGCCGCGTTGGTTCAACTTTGGCCAAATCCACACGAGATCAAAAACGGCGTGTACTAACAACAATCAGCGATGAGACGTGCCTCAGCACTTCTGAAACTCCTTTACGGGATATAGACTATATGGGCTTGCGCAAGGCTCACATCACAAAACTACGCGATCAAAAGGCCGACAAGCCAGAGGCCGCAAACCATCGAGTGAAGGCTCTATCCGCGCTTTTCGAATGGGCATGCGGAGAAGCTGGGCTTTCTAAATTAAACCCAGCTCATGGTGTTAAGAAATTCAAAGCAAGCAAGTCCGGCCACCACACTTGGACGCACGATGAAATGGAGCAGTTTGTCGCTCATCACAAGCCAGGTTCGAGAGCCCACCTATGTTTCTTGATCATTAGATGTACGGGTTTGCGGATATCAGATGTATCGAGACTTGGGCCAAAGCACCTTTATTGTGACCCAGAAACCGAATTACAGCATTTCAAAATAGCAACAAAGAAAAACGAGAATAACACTTCAACGGTGATCGATATGCCTATGCTCCCACCATTAGCTGCCGCAATTAAAGGCCTCGATCATCAAGCCACATTCATAGAAACACAGTGGGGCAAACAATACTCAATCAAGGGACTAGGAAATCGCTTCAGTGATTGGTGCAATCAGGCCGGTTTGCCACATTGCGCCGCGCATGGAATCCGAAAAGCGGATGCCGTTATTGCTGCCGAACAAGGCGCAACCGCCCACGAACTCATGAGCATGTTTGGTTGGGAAAAGCTGAGCACCGCAGAGATTTATACGCGAAAAGCAGACAATAAGAAATTGAGCAGAACAGGCTCCTCAAAGCTGCTAAGAAAGTGAGGGATTCGATCTAACTAACTCCATGTCTTCTGGTGGGTAGTTTTTCCCTCACCTCTGTCCTAACTAATTGATAAGTCTAAATTGCATCGCTCCGGCAGAGGCCTCCACTACACTTTTTCCCCATTGAAATCGTTGAAGAAATCCACGATAATTGACCCACATATAAGTATGCATAATTAGGTGGGTCAAAATGTGTTCCCCATTTATTCTTTCCACTGCTATCTTGATTCATGAATAACGGGCCAATTTTTCTTCCATATTTCCCGGCAAATAGTCTCTGCCCCACTTTCATAAAGTCCTCCTGCGTAATTTATGCCGAAGAATTATCTGCCTTCTTGACGCGACTATACTGATAAACAAAGTTTGCAATGTCAGTGACTGGCGGCTGGCAAACCAAGCGGTCTATCAATGCAAGTATCTGTGTTTTCAAATGTCTGATTTTGTGGGGAGGCATAGGTTCTCACGGCACTTCATTACAATGGGGTGTATGGCAGTGGAGCTGCCTACGACTGAAGTGACTGAATGCGCAGTTGATGCAACTGATATAGTTGATCAGCTGCCGCTCTCTCCGAGCGCCAATCACAAATATAATTGCACGATATCAACGTAATCGCTGTTTCAATAACACCTCGACTTTACGAATTGTCAAAATTCCAAGGCAGAAGGTCTTTAAGCTTGTTTTGTTGTGACCTTGGGCGATTTTGGTCAGAGTATCATCCCATATAGGCGTGCGGATTTATACCGTACAGTTTGCACATCTCGATGACCGATGCGAGTATGGCCCAGTTCTGAGCACCAGCAACGTGGCCTGCAAAGAGTGAATTTTCCCGATTTAATGCAGTTTGCCATTAATCTGGATCACTCAAACTGTTTTCTCTTTTTGTTTATACGCGTATTCCTATTCGAAAATCGCGCCAATCTTTCGGGAATACGCCTTAAAGCACTTGTTGTGAACGGCTTCCTTGAGTTGCCGGGTCATCATCTGGACATCATCCTTGTTCAGCACAAGTTCCTGAGCCAATTCGCTCAAAGTCTTCTCGCCACGGATAGCAGCTAGCGCAACTTTCGCCTAAAAAAGCAGGGCTATTATTACGCGAGGTCGTCTACTCATAGGAATCTCTTGTTCTTGATATAATGCCTAGTTCAATAGCTAAATTCACTTAGCTCAACTGTAAAAATACATAAACTAACTCTCCATAAGTATATCTTTCAATATTAGATTATAATTTTCAAGAAATATGAATTAATACTATATTAATGTTTATGTTGGTGCATGCTTAGTTACGAATGACAATTCTACTTAATATTTGTGAAAAATTACAAGTCATTATCCAGCAATATAGCATCATTAGTTTAGTTAAGTACTTGAGTGATACATGTTGGAGCAGTAATGGCACAAATTGTGAATAATGCATGGCATGCTTGGTTTAAAGGGTGCGGTAAGAACGTCGCAACTCTTGATCTACTATCCGATTTTTCAGTAATATTTTTGGGGCTTTGGCTGGTTCCAACCATAGCAGATGTTGTCGCTTTGGTTGGAACAGACTACACAACTCTACATTCTAGTCTATGCGCACCAGATGCGCTGCCCAAAAAGATCTCGCTGGACAGTGAGTTTCGCCAATTTTTGCCATCAACTGCTATTTATAAGGACGTTCCGATTGAGATATCGGACAGTCCTCTGGATATCCAGATAATTGGTGCACCTGCCACCACGGGGTTATCTTCTTTTGCCGCTAACATTACCTTAGCGCGAAGCGTAACCGGGTTTAGTGTGGATGACATTACTGACACCAATGGCACGGTCCCTTCCTTAACAGGGCGCCGTGTTTCTTATCGCGCACCGATTTCTCCGAATGGCTTAGGAGATGTGGCACTCAGCATACCGCCTAATGGGGCGAGCGGCACGGATGCCATACATGCTGCTAAAGACGAAGATATTGCTACCCATGACAATGCAGAGACTGGACCTGACTATTTTTATACCCAAGGTACCAGACAAGGTATAGCAACGACCGCGACCGAATTCGGATATGCGCTGGATCGAGTGCCACTTTATGGCTCTACCACTTCAGGGTTCATAGGGCAGACATCTGTCACGTATTTTACTGCTCCCGCACCACAAAACAGCACAGATCCGTTCATTGAGACCCTCACTTTTGCGGAGGCTGCTAAATGAAGGCTCTTTTCAAACAATATATAATTAAATGCTTTTTGCTAGTTTCCCTTGTTTTGTTGGCGGCTTCCGCTCCCGCTTCCGCTCAGGAGGTAGAGTTTATTAGAAATGGTGATTTTTCCAATGGCTCCACAGACTGGGATTTAGTGAATGTTACAGGTTCTCAACCTCCTACAGTCAGCAACGGGATAGTCTCATTTAATTCTGGCGGTGAATCCGTTTTTGGTGATTACATAGAACAAACGTTCCTGCAGACTATTGTTTCCGGTAGTATTGTAAGTATTTCTCTGCTGCTTACTGAAACTGGAAGTCCCAGTGGCCCGGAACAATATTTTACGGTCGAACTTCGTTCACCAACTGACACGGTAGTTGATACTCGAGATTTTACAGTTACATCTCCCACATCAGTAGCAAAAAGTTATGTCGTTACATTAACAGATGACATTAATATAATTCGCATCATTAATACAGGCGCATCGGATCTCGCCCCAAATAATGACGGACAGGTTGATGACGTTTCCGTTACTGTTGATGCGCCCACCGTAACGTTGTCGGGTATCCCGGCCGCAGTAAACGCCGATCCATTCACCGTGATCGTCACCTTTTCTGAAGATGTGACCGGCTTTGACGATCTGGCCACGGATCTGACCGTCGCCAATGGCGACCTCACCAGTATTTCCGGTGGTCCGGCCGCCTATACGGCGGAAATCACCCCGGACGGTGGCGGCGATGTGTCTCTTACTGTACCCGCAGATGCGGCCTTGGACGGATCTGGCCTAGGCAATACGGCCTCTGCCACCAGTACTGTACCGTTTGATGATGTTGCGCCCACCGTCACGTTATCGGGTGTTCCGGCCAATGTGAACAGCACCAATCCATTCACCGTGACCGTCACCTTCTCAAAAAATGTGACCGGCTTTGACGATCTGGTCACGGATCTGACCGTCACCAATGGCGACCTCACAGGAATTTCCGATGGTCCGGCCGCCTATACGGCGGAAATCACCCCCGATGGCAGCGGCGATCTGACTCTTACCGTGCCCGCAGATGCGGGACAGGACGTGGCTGGCAATGGCAATACGGCCTCTGCCACCAAAACTGTGCTGTTTGATGATGGGTCCGCAACCTCAGTCTCTGTCACCTCTGGAGATGCTCAAGACACAGAGTTCTCAACCGACTTTACAAATCCACTTGTTGTCACCGTCCTTTCCAGTAGCGGTAATCCGGTTGCAGGTGTGATTGTCACCTTCACGGCGCCCTCATCCGGGGCAAGTCTGAGCACTACCCCTCTAATGGCAACCACCAACGCCTCTGGTGTGGCCAGTTTAGACGTCACAGCAAACAGCACAGTCGGCGGTTACACAGTCAATGCCAGTGTTGTCGGTGTTGCAACAACAGCTGATTTCACTCTTACAAATAACGCCGGGGCCGCGGCGGTAATATCTGCCGACTCTGGAGGTGATCAAGCCGCAGATATCTCGTCAGACTTTACAGATCCACTTGTTGTCACCGTCCTAGACAGCAGCGGCAATCCGGTTCATGATGTGAAAGTCACCTTCACATCTCCCTCAAGCGGGGCAAGTCTGAGCATTGTCCTTATTGACGCGGAAACCGATGCTGCCGGTGAGGCCCGTTTCAGCGACGCCACAGCAAACAGCATAGCCGGGACTTATGTGGTGGAAGCCAGTGTTGTCGGTGTTGCAACAACAGCTGATTTCACTCTTACAAATAACGCCGGGGCCGCAGCCTCAATCTCGGTCACCTCTGGGGATGCTCAAAACACAGCGATCTCAACCGCCTTCACAGATCCACTTGTTGTGGAAGTCAAGGACAGCGCCGGTAATCTGGTTCCTGATGTGGTTGTCACCTTCACGGCGCCCTCAAACGGGGCAAGTCTGAGCTCTGACGTTCAAACAGAAACCACCGACGCTGCCGGTCAGATCAGTTTCATCGTCACAGCAAACAGCACAGTCGGCGCTTACACAGTGGAAGCCAGTGTTGTCGGTGGTGCAACAACAGCTGATTTCTCTCTGACAAATACCGTCGGGGCCGCAGCCTCAATCTCTGCCGACTCTGGGTCTCCTCAAGACGCAGTGATCTCAACCGCCTTTGCAAATCCACTTGTTGTCACCGTCCTGGACAGCGGCACAAATCCGGTTCCAAATGTGGTTGTCACCTTCACGGCGCCCTCAAACGGGGCAAGTCTGAGCTCTGACGTTCAAACAGAAACCACCGACGCTGCCGGTCAGATCAGTTTCATCGTCACAGCAAACAGCACAGTCGGCGCTTACACAGTGGAAGCCAGTGTTGTCGGTGGTGCAACAACAGCTGATTTCTCTCTGACAAATACCGTCGGGGCCGCAGCCACAATCTCTGCCGACTCTGGGTCTCCTCAAGACGCAGTGATCTCAACCGCCTTTGCAAATCCACTTGTTGTCACCGTCCTGGACAGCGGCACAAATCCGGTTCCAAATGTGGTTGTCACCTTCACGGCGCCCTCAAACGGGGCAAGTCTGAGCTCTGACGTTCAAACAGAAACCACCGACGCTGCCGGTCAGATCAGTTTCATCGTCACAGCAAACAGCACAGTCGGCGCTTACACAGTGGAAGCCAGTGTTGTCGGTGGTGCAACAACAGCTGATTTCTCTCTGACAAATACCGTCGGGGCCGCAGCCACAATCTCTGCCGACTCTGGGTCTCCTCAAGACGCAGTGATCTCAACCGACTTTGCAAATCCACTTGTTGTCACCGTCCTGGACAGCGGCACAAATCCGGTTCCAAATGTGGTTGTCACCTTCACGGCGCCCTCAAACGGGGCAAGTCTGAGCTCTGACGTTCAAACAGAAACCACCGACGCTGCCGGTCAGATCAGTTTCATCGTCACAGCAAACAGCACAGTCGGCGCTTACACAGTGGAAGCCAGTGTTGTCGGTGGTGCAACAACAGCTGATTTCTCTCTGACAAATACCGTCGGGGCCGCAGCCTCAATCTCTGCCGACTCTGGGTCTCCTCAAGACGCAGTGATCTCAACCGCCTTTGCAAATCCACTTGTTGTCACCGTCCTGGACAGCGGCACAAATCCGGTTCCAAATGTGGTTGTCACCTTCACGGCGCCCTCAAACGGGGCAAGTCTGAGCTCTGACGTTCAAACAGAAACCACCGACGCTGCCGGTCAGATCAGTTTCATCGTCACAGCAAACAGCACAGTCGGCGCTTACACAGTGGAAGCCAGTGTTGTCGGTGGTGCAACAACAGCTGATTTCTCTCTGACAAATACCGTCGGGGCCGCAGCCTCAATCTCTGCCGACTCTGGGTCTCCTCAAGACGCAGTGATCTCAACCGCCTTTGCAAATCCACTTGTTGTCACCGTCCTGGACAGCGGCACAAATCCGGTTCCAAATGTGGTTGTCACCTTCACGGCGCCCTCAAACGGGGCAAGTCTGAGCTCTGACGTTCAAACAGAAACCACCGACGCTGCCGGTCAGATCAGTTTCATCGTCACTGCAAACAGCACAGTCGGCGCTTACACAGTGGAAGCCAGTGTTGTCGGTGGTGCAACAACAGCTGATTTCTCTCTGACAAATACCGTCGGGGCCGCAGCCACAATCTCTGCCGACTCTGGGTCTCCTCAAGACGCAGTGATCTCAACCGCCTTTGCAAATCCACTTGTTGTCACCGTCCTGGACAGCGGCACCAATCCGGTTCCAAATGTGGTTGTCACCTTCACGGCGCCCTCAAACGGGGCAAGTCTGAGCTCTGACGTTCAAACAGAAACCACCGACGCTGCCGGTCAGATCAGTTTCATCGTCACAGCAAACAGCACAGTCGGCGCTTACACAGTGGAAGCCAGTGTTGTCGGTGGTGCAACAACAGCTGATTTCTCTCTGACAAATACCGTCGGGGCCGCAGCCACAATCTCTGCCGACTCTGGGTCTCCTCAAGACGCAGTGATCTCAACCGACTTTGCAAATCCACTTGTTGTCACCGTCCTGGACAGCGGCACAAATCCGGTTCCAAATGTGGTTGTCACCTTCACGGCGCCCTCAAACGGGGCAAGTCTGAGCTCTGACGTTCAAACAGAAACCACCGACGCTGCCGGTCAGATCAGTTTCATCGTCACAGCAAACAGCACAGTCGGCGCTTACACAGTGGAAGCCAGTGTTGTCGGTGGTGCAACAACAGCTGAGTTCTCTCTGACAAATACCGTCGGGGCCGCAGCCTCAATCTCTGCCGACTCTGGGTCTCCTCAAGACGCAGTGATCTCAACCGCCTTTGCAAATCCACTTGTTGTCACCGTCCTGGACAGCGGCACAAATCCGGTTCCAAATGTGGTTGTCACCTTCACGGCGCCCTCAAACGGGGCAAGTCTGAGCTCTGACGTTCAAACAGAAACCACCGACGCTGCCGGTCAGATCAGTTTCATCGTCACAGCAAACAGCACAGTCGGCGCTTACACAGTGGAAGCCAGTGTTGTCGGTGGTGCAACAACAGCTGATTTCTCTCTGACAAATACCGTCGGGGCCGCAGCCTCAATCTCTGCCGACTCTGGGTCTCCTCAAGACGCAGTGATCTCAACCGCCTTTGCAAATCCACTTGTTGTCACCGTCCTGGACAGCGGCACAAATCCGGTTCCAAATGTGGTTGTCACCTTCACGGCGCCCTCAAACGGGGCAAGTCTGAGCTCTGACGTTCAAACAGAAACCACCGACGCTGCCGGTCAGATCAGTTTCATCGTCACAGCAAACAGCACAGTCGGCGCTTACACAGTGGAAGCCAGTGTTGTCGGTGGTGCAACAACAGCTGATTTCTCTCTGACAAATACCGTCGGGGCCGCAGCCACAATCTCTGCCGACTCTGGGTCTCCTCAAGACGCAGTGATCTCAACCGCCTTTGCAAATCCACTTGTTGTCACCGTCCTGGACAGCGGCACAAATCCGGTTCCAAATGTGGTTGTCACCTTCACGGCGCCCTCAAACGGGGCAAGTCTGAGCTCTGACGTTCAAACAGAAACCACCGACGCTGCCGGTCAGATCAGTTTCATCGTCACAGCAAACAGCACAGTCGGCGCTTACACAGTGGAAGCCAGTGTTGTCGGTGGTGCAACAACAGCTGATTTCTCTCTGACAAATACCGTCGGGGCCGCAGCCTCAATCTCTGCCGACTCTGGGTCTCCTCAAGACGCAGTGATCTCAACCGCCTTTGCAAATCCACTTGTTGTCACCGTCCTGGACAGCGGCACCAATCCGGTTCCAAATGTGGTTGTCACCTTCACGGCGCCCTCAAACGGGGCAAGTCTGAGCTCTGACGTTCAAACAGAAACCACCGACGCTGCCGGTCAGATCAGTTTCATCGTCACAGCAAACAGCACAGTCGGCGCTTACACAGTGGAAGCCAGTGTTGTCGGTGGTGCAACAACAGCTGATTTCTCTCTGACAAATACCGTCGGGGCCGCAGCCACAATCTCTGCCGACTCTGGGTCTCCTCAAGACGCAGTGATCTCAACCGCCTTTGCAAATCCACTTGTTGTCACCGTCCTGGACAGCGGCACAAATCCGGTTCCAAATGTGGTTGTCACCTTCACGGCGCCCTCAAACGGGGCAAGTCTGAGCTCTGACGTTCAAACAGAAACCACCGACGCTGCCGGTCAGATCAGTTTCATCGTCACAGCAAACAGCACAGTCGGCGCTTACACAGTGGAAGCCAGTGTTGTCGGTGGTGCAACAACAGCTGATTTCTCTCTGACAAATACCGTCGGGGCCGCAGCCACAATCTCTGCCGACTCTGGGTCTCCTCAAGACGCAGTGATCTCAACCGCCTTTGCAAATCCACTTGTTGTCACCGTCCTGGACAGCGGCACAAATCCGGTTCCAAATGTGGTTGTCACCTTCACGGCGCCCTCAAACGGGGCAAGTCTGAGCTCTGACGTTCAAACAGAAACCACCGACGCTGCCGGTCAGATCAGTTTCATCGTCACAGCAAACAGCACAGTCGGCGCTTACACAGTGGAAGCCAGTGTTGTCGGTGGTGCAACAACAGCTGAGTTCTCTCTGACAAATACCGTCGGGGCCGCAGCCACAATCTCTGCCGACTCTGGGTCTCCTCAAGACGCAGTGATCTCAACCGCCTTTGCAAATCCACTTGTTGTCACCGTCCTGGACAGCGGCACAAATCCGGTTCCAAATGTGGTTGTCACCTTCACGGCGCCCTCAAACGGGGCAAGTCTGAGCTCTGACGTTCAAACAGAAACCACCGACGCTGCCGGTCAGATCAGTTTCATCGTCACAGCAAACAGCACAGTCGGCGCTTACACAGTGGAAGCCAGTGTTGTCGGTGGTGCAACAACAGCTGATTTCTCTCTGACAAATACCGTCGGGGCCGCAGCCACAATCTCTGCCGACTCTGGGTCTCCTCAAGACGCAGTGATCTCAACCGCCTTTGCAAATCCACTTGTTGTCACCGTCCTGGACAGCGGCACCAATCCGGTTCCAAATGTGGTTGTCACCTTCACGGCGCCCTCAAACGGGGCAAGTCTGAGCTCTGACGTTCAAACAGAAACCACCGACGCTGCCGGTCAGATCAGTTTCATCGTCACAGCAAACAGCACAGTCGGCGCTTACACAGTGGAAGCCAGTGTTGTCGGTGGTGCAACAACAGCTGATTTCTCTCTGACAAATACCGTCGGGGCCGCAGCCTCAATCTCTGCCGACTCTGGGTCTCCTCAAGACGCAGTGATCTCAACCGCCTTTGCAAATCCACTTGTTGTCACCGTCCTGGACAGCGGCACAAATCCGGTTCCAAATGTGGTTGTCACCTTCACGGCGCCCTCAAACGGGGCAAGTCTGAGCTCTGACGTTCAAACAGAAACCACCGACGCTGCCGGTCAGATCAGTTTCATCGTCACAGCAAACAGCACAGTCGGCGCTTACACAGTGGAAGCCAGTGTTGTCGGTGGTGCAACAACAGCTGATTTCTCTCTGACAAATACCGTCGGGGCCGCAGCCTCAATCTCTGCCGACTCTGGGTCTCCTCAAGACGCAGTGATCTCAACCGCCTTTGCAAATCCACTTGTTGTCACCGTCCTGGACAGCGGCACAAATCCGGTTCCAAATGTGGTTGTCACCTTCACGGCGCCCTCAAACGGGGCAAGTCTGAGCTCTGACGTTCAAACAGAAACCACCGACGCTGCCGGTCAGATCAGTTTGAGCGTCACAGCAAACAGCACAGTCGGCGCTTACACAGTGGAAGCCAGTGTTGTCGGTGGTGCAACAACAGCTGATTTCTCTCTGACAAATACCGTCGGGGCCGCAGCCTCAATCTCTGCCGACTCTGGGTCTCCTCAAGACGCAGTGATCTCAACCGACTTTGCAAATCCACTTGTTGTCACCGTCCTGGACAGCGGCACAAATCCGGTTCCAAATGTGGTTGTCACCTTCACGGCGCCCTCAAACGGGGCAAGTCTGAGCTCTGACGTTCAAACAGAAACCACCGACGCTGCCGGTCAGATCAGTTTCATCGTCACAGCAAACAGCACAGTCGGCGCTTACACAGTGGAAGCCAGTGTTGTCGGTGGTGCAACAACAGCTGATTTCTCTCTGACAAATACCGTCGGGGCCGCAGCCACAATCTCTGCCGACTCTGGGTCTCCTCAAGACGCAGTGATCTCAACCGCCTTTGCAAATCCACTTGTTGTCACCGTTCTGGACAGCGGCACCAATCCGGTTCCAAATGTGGTTGTCACCTTCACGGCGCCCTCAAACGGGGCAAGTCTGAGCTCTGACGTTCAAACAGAAACCACCGACGCTGCCGGTCAGATCAGTTTCATCGTCACAGCAAACAGCACAGTCGGCGCTTACACAGTGGAAGCCAGTGTTGTCGGTGGTGCAACAACAGCTGATTTCTCTCTGACAAATACCGTCGGGGCCGCAGCCACAATCTCTGCCGACTCTGGGTCTCCTCAAGACGCAGTGATCTCAACCGCCTTTGCAAATCCACTTGTTGTCACCGTCCTGGACAGCGGCACAAATCCGGTTCCAAATGTGGTTGTCACCTTCACGGCGCCCTCAAACGGGGCAAGTCTGAGCTCTGACGTTCAAACAGAAACCACCGACGCTGCCGGTCAGATCAGTTTCATCGTCACAGCAAACAGCACAGTCGGCGCTTACACAGTGGAAGCCAGTGTTGTCGGTGGTGCAACAACAGCTGAGTTCTCTCTGACAAATACCGTCGGGGCCGCAGCCACAATCTCTGCCGACTCTGGGTCTCCTCAAGACGCAGTGATCTCAACCGCCTTTGCAAATCCACTTGTTGTCACCGTCCTGGACAGCGGCACAAATCCGGTTCCAAATGTGGTTGTCACCTTCACGGCGCCCTCAAACGGGGCAAGTCTGAGCTCTGACGTTCAAACAGAAACCACCGACGCTGCCGGTCAGATCAGTTTCATCGTCACAGCAAACAGCACAGTCGGCGCTTACACAGTGGAAGCCAGTGTTGTCGGTGGTGCAACAACAGCTGATTTCTCTCTGACAAATACCGTCGGGGCCGCAGCCACAATCTCTGCCGACTCTGGGTCTCCTCAAGACGCAGTGATCTCAACCGCCTTTGCAAATCCACTTGTTGTCACCGTCCTGGACAGCGGCACAAATCCGGTTCCAAATGTGGTTGTCACCTTCACGGCGCCCTCAAACGGGGCAAGTCTGAGCTCTGACGTTCAAACAGAAACCACCGACGCTGCCGGTCAGATCAGTTTGAGCGTCACAGCAAACAGCACAGTCGGCGCTTACACAGTGGAAGCCAGTGTTGTCGGTGGTGCAACAACAGCTGATTTCTCTCTGACAAATACCGTCGGGGCCGCAGCCACAATCTCTGCCGACTCTGGGTCTCCTCAAGACGCAGTGATCTCAACCGCCTTTGCAAATCCACTTGTTGTCACCGTCCTGGACAGCGGCACAAATCCGGTTCCAAATGTGGTTGTCACCTTCACGGCGCCCTCAAACGGGGCAAGTCTGAGCTCTGACGTTCAAACAGAAACCACCGACGCTGCCGGTCAGATCAGTTTCATCGTCACAGCAAACAGCACAGTCGGCGCTTACACAGTGGAAGCCAGTGTTGTCGGTGGTGCAACAACAGCTGATTTCTCTCTGACAAATACCGTCGGGGCCGCAGCCACAATCTCTGCCGACTCTGGGTCTCCTCAAGACGCAGTGATCTCAACCGCCTTTGCAAATCCACTTGTTGTCACCGTCCTGGACAGCGGCACAAATCCGGTTCCAAATGTGGTTGTCACCTTCACGGCGCCCTCAAACGGGGCAAGTCTGAGCTCTGACGTTCAAACAGAAACCACCGACGCTGCCGGTCAGATCAGTTTGAGCGTCACAGCAAACAGCACAGTCGGCGCTTACACAGTGGAAGCCAGTGTTGTCGGTGGTGCAACAACAGCTGATTTCTCTCTGACAAATACCGTCGGGGCCGCAGCCTCAATCTCTGCCGACTCTGGGTCTCCTCAAGACGCAGTGATCTCAACCGACTTTGCAAATCCACTTGTTGTCACCGTCCTGGACAGCGGCACAAATCCGGTTCCAAATGTGGTTGTCACCTTCACGGCGCCCTCAAACGGGGCAAGTCTGAGCTCTGACGTTCAAACAGAAACCACCGACGCTGCCGGTCAGATCAGTTTCATCGTCACAGCAAACAGCACAGTCGGCGCTTACACAGTGGAAGCCAGTGTTGTCGGTGGTGCAACAACAGCTGATTTCTCTCTGACAAATACCGTCGGGGCCGCAGCCACAATCTCTGCCGACTCTGGGTCTCCTCAAGACGCAGTGATCTCAACCGCCTTTGCAAATCCACTTGTTGTCACCGTTCTGGACAGCGGCACCAATCCGGTTCCAAATGTGGTTGTCACCTTCACGGCGCCCTCAAACGGGGCAAGTCTGAGCTCTGACGTTCAAACAGAAACCACCGACGCTGCCGGTCAGATCAGTTTCATCGTCACAGCAAACAGCACAGTCGGCGCTTACACAGTGGAAGCCAGTGTTGTCGGTGGTGCAACAACAGCTGATTTCTCTCTGACAAATACCGTCGGGGCCGCAGCCTCAATCTCTGCCGACTCTGGGTCTCCTCAAGACGCAGTGATCTCAACCGCCTTTGCAAATCCACTTGTTGTCACCGTCCTGGACAGCGGCACAAATCCGGTTCCAAATGTGGTTGTCACCTTCACGGCGCCCTCAAACGGGGCAAGTCTGAGCTCTGACGTTCAAACAGAAACCACCGACGCTGCCGGTCAGATCAGTTTCATCGTCACAGCAAACAGCACAGTCGGCGCTTACACAGTGGAAGCCAGTGTTGTCGGTGGTGCAACAACAGCTGATTTCTCTCTGACAAATACCGTCGGGGCCGCAGCCTCAATCTCTGCCGACTCTGGGTCTCCTCAAGACGCAGTGATCTCAACCGCCTTTGCAAATCCACTTGTTGTCACCGTCCTGGACAGCGGCACAAATCCGGTTCCAAATGTGGTTGTCACCTTCACGGCGCCCTCAAACGGGGCAAGTCTGAGCTCTGACGTTCAAACAGAAACCACCGACGCTGCCGGTCAGATCAGTTTCATCGTCACAGCAAACAGCACAGTCGGCGCTTACACAGTGGAAGCCAGTGTTGTCGGTGGTGCAACAACAGCTGATTTCTCTCTGACAAATACCGTCGGGGCCGCAGCCTCAATCTCTGCCGACTCTGGGTCTCCTCAAGACGCAGTGATCTCAACCGCCTTTGCAAATCCACTTGTTGTCACCGTCCTGGACAGCGGCACAAATCCGGTTCCAAATGTGGTTGTCACCTTCACGGCGCCCTCAAACGGGGCAAGTCTGAGCTCTGACGTTCAAACAGAAACCACCGACGCTGCCGGTCAGATCAGTTTCATCGTCACAGCAAACAGCACAGTCGGCGCTTACACAGTGGAAGCCAGTGTTGTCGGTGGTGCAACAACAGCTGATTTCTCTCTGACAAATACCGTCGGGGCCGCAGCCTCAATCTCTGCCGACTCTGGGTCTCCTCAAGACGCAGTGATCTCAACCGCCTTTGCAAATCCACTTGTTGTCACCGTCCTGGACAGCGGCACAAATCCGGTTCCAAATGTGGTTGTCACCTTCACGGCGCCCTCAAACGGGGCAAGTCTGAGCTCTGACGTTCAAACAGAAACCACCGACGCTGCCGGTCAGATCAGTTTCATCGTCACAGCAAACAGCACAGTCGGCGCTTACACAGTGGAAGCCAGTGTTGTCGGTGGTGCAACAACAGCTGATTTCTCTCTGACAAATACCGTCGGGGCCGCAGCCACAATCTCTGCCGACTCTGGGTCTCCTCAAGACGCAGTGATCTCAACCGCCTTTGCAAATCCACTTGTTGTCACCGTCCTGGACAGCGGCACCAATCCGGTTCCAAATGTGGTTGTCACCTTCACGGCGCCCTCAAACGGGGCAAGTCTGAGCTCTGACGTTCAAACAGAAACCACCGACGCTGCCGGTCAGATCAGTTTCATCGTCACAGCAAACAGCACAGTCGGCGCTTACACAGTGGAAGCCAGTGTTGTCGGTGGTGCAACAACAGCTGATTTCTCTCTGACAAATACCGTCGGGGCCGCAGCCACAATCACGGCCGACTCTGGGTCTCCTCAAGACGCAGTGATCTCAACCGCCTTTGCAAATCCACTTGTTGTCACCGTCCTGGACAGCGGCACAAATCCGGTTCCAAATGTGGTTGTCACCTTCACGGCGCCCTCAAACGGGGCAAGTCTGAGCTCTGCCACTGACACAGCAATCACCAACGCCTCTGGTGTGGCCAGTTTAGACGTCACAGCAAACAGCACATCTGGCGGGCCTTACACAGTCAATGCCAGTGTTGGCGTTGTTACTGCAACAGCTGATTTCTCTCTTACCAACGGTCGTGATAGTGCAGCAGACATCGCACGCACAAAAGCAGTTATCGCCGAATTTATTAGTACACGTGCAAATCAGATCGTTGCAGAACAACCCAAGCTGGTTCAGAGATTAAAGGCGGGGAAATTCGGTCAACAGAAAGGCCTTAACAGCTTATACTACGACGTTTCTTCCGCCCGTAAGCAAGCTTCATTCCAGTTCAGCTATGCAGCCTTCAGAACCAAAATGAACTCTCTCAATAATGGGCTTGCAACAAAGGCGACAAATAGGATTGTGAATGGTTTCAATCTTGTGGGGCAAGCCAATCCTGATGCGAAGTTGGGCTGGGCTGCTGAAACGGGTCCTAACGATGCTGCATCTGCAATAAACACTCTTGATTCCGGTAGTGATCCCTCAAGTGGCTACTCCTCCTCAGGCTTTGATATCTGGGCGCAAGGATCTTACGTCCGTGTCGAAAACAATAATTTTGAAAGCAATAACGGTTTGTTTTTTGCCGGTGTCGATTACCGTTACGAAGACACATTGCTTTTAGGTTTCATGACACAGTTGGATATTTCTGAGGTCGACAATAGTGCCGCGACAACATCCGCAAGAGGTGTGGGCTGGATGTTCGGTCCATATGCTGTCGTTCAACTACAGCCTAATCTCTACCTGGATGGACAGGTAACATATGGTCGATCCAATAATGATGTAAACGCATTGGGCTTGGGTTTTGACAACTTCGACACAGAACGATTACTGTTGCAGGCAGGTTTAACTGGCGACTTCAATCTTGACGCTCTAACTCTAAATCCCTTCGCACGATTGACATATTATTTTGAAAAACAGGAGGAATATGTCGATAGGCTCGGAAATACAATTCCTGATCAAGCCTTCACACTGGGGAGCTTGGAGTTTGGCCCGCGAGTTACCTATGAATACCTAAGTGAAAACGGGTATCAGCTTACTTCCTTTCTCTCCATTTCCGGCATTTATGACTTCAACCGCTTGACCAGCGGCGTGCCAATTGATGCAACGCTTGCCTCTGCTGATGGAAACTTCAGAGCCCGATTTGAGGGAGGTGTAGCAATTACAATCCCTAATCCAAAGATACGCATCCTCGGCGAAGGGTTCTATGATGGGATTGGAGTGTCGGATTACGAAGCCTATGGCGGTAAACTCAGCCTGAGCATCAAATTTTAGCGAGGAGCCAAAAAACAGACCTTGATGGCTGCAACATTACCCACGTCTGCCAGTACCATGAGCTTGCCCAGGCACTTGGCTTCGACCCGCTCACGCGGGTCATCCCTGACTTTCAGCTGAGGAAAATAATACTTGCGCAGCGTCGGCGCAGTGGCGCCCAAAGCTGAATTGATTTCATTCTGCGTTATTTCATACGCAATTGACTATCTGATAAGTCTAAGTTATTCGTTAGTTGCCCTGTGAGGAGGGCGCCCTCGTTATCCAAAACCCTCATGTATTGGATCGCCAAGCAGCTCAAAATTAAGGTTTGCAAAAAAAAATCTCTCCGTAAATATGCATCCGGTTAAAGTCTTGAGCCCCCCGGACTTTTGACCCACCCCCCCACTCTGACAGATCAGGGGTCAGCTGCGTGTGTGCCGCGCCTTGGCCGCTTTTCGCTTGTGACACCCGATGCACAGGAGCTGGATGTTCGCCGGATCCAGATCAGACCCGCCGTGAATGGTTTGGAAATTTACCATTAAAAGCCTTCGCGCCAACTCCGCCTTTCAGCGTCATAGTTGACTGAGCCTCGTCTTCGGCTCGCTCTGTTATAGTAGCAACTCTGGTTGCCCAGGCTCCGAAGATCCACGATGATCGTCCTGTCGGGATAAATGGTTAACGAAGTTCCACCTCGTCAACTGGCACAATTACCTTTGTGGTTCGACCAAACGCTTCCAGCTCCACTTTTAACGTTTGTCCTCCCGCTCTGAGTTCGCTCACCACACCCTTGAGTGTAGCCCCAACTCCAGCAACCAGCAGGATATCACTGCCCACGCTAAAGACCTGACCGTTCACTGCCTTTTTTCCGAACTGAGCATCACAGGCTGTTTCCAGAATACGAAGCATCTCAGCGAGAGGTACACGGTGGGGAGGCTGCTCAAGGGAACTTGCTAAAATCTTTTCCACACCGTCGCAGGACCGTACCTGATCGCAGCTCACCCGCGCATTAATGTCCAAACCAACGAACAGATAACTGGGAAACATGGGCTGGCTTGCATCTATGGTTTTGTTAATGTGCTTAGGCCTTCGTAGCACCGGTATCTTCGGCAGGTAGGCAATCGCACCCGTGGCAGTGATACTAGCTTGTGCTCGATCCTCACAATTTGGATTGGTTCGCACCACAATCCATTCCAGTGAAGATTTCGTCATCAAAGCTCGTAGCAGCATGTAGTCCTGCTCAAGAGCCTTATTGCCCGCATTGGGTGCTGTCATCTTCATTCAGCCGCCTCCTGAGTTGCCGTTGTCTCACCCGCAAACCGAGCATATACATCCACAAAGCTCGCCAGCGCCGCTCTCACAGCCTCAAGCGTTGATGGGAATTCCTCAGTAAGCAGCTTGGGCATGTACACCCATTCCGGTAGATCCCGATCAGGCCCAAACCATGGCCAGCCACGCTCGCCGTGGAGCTGCTTCCAAGCCTGCCAGATATCGTTACCAACCCTGACTTGCAAAAACTCATCAGCAAGCGGAACCAGCTTTCCTTTCACGGTCAGTCCACCACCTCGGCGGGCGGCATGGTTGTGCATATCCACCACCCGAGGCCACCCATACAATGCCAGCCGCCGGAGCTTTTCAGCCTCGGCTTGTTCTCCCCCACCATTGAGGATCCCCTCGATAGTCGCGGGTGGTTTCGGCATTGAATTGGGAGGCTTCAGCAGGTCAGCGAACCGGTAAACGCCCCAAACCTTGCCGTAAGCCTTCGCAAGCTCAACAGAACCACCGTTGCTCGCGGCGTTTGCTGGAAGCTTCTCCCAGAGCTTTTCCGAGAGGTAATTCGCGAACACCCGGAATTTAGTTCGCCCTTGCCGTTTGCAAACGGCAACGTACGCATTCAACATTTTGCTCGCCTGCTCTCGATCCTCCGATGAAAGAGCAAACCATGCTTTTTCAGCATCCTTATTGCCATCGCTTTCATAGCTCGGCCACCTTTCATGAGCCTTTTTCAGCCTTCGCATCCACGTTTCACGAGTGACAGTGCCGTTATTGTCATTTTTATCACTCTCGCCATCGCGCGCGCATTTTCTCTCTTGGACTGGTATTGGATTGTTAAGTGGACTGTTCTTATCTTGGTCCACCTCGTGCACCACCTTAGGTCCACCACGTGCACCACCTTCACCCACCTCGTGCACCACCTTTTTTAAGGGAGGTGGTCCACCACGTGCACCGCCTTTTTCCTCAAACTCCGCATTTTTAACAATACGCTCGGAAGTACTTGGGGCAACTAAATCATGCTCTGGCCACCGTGCCACATACTCTTGGCGCTTCCATCTTTGCCCTCGAAAACCATGCTGTGAGACCTCAATCCAACCAGCTTCCTTTGCTATGTCGATATGCTTCAAAACTGCGTTCTTGCTAAAGCCGCTGTACTCCACCAAGTCTTCTATGGAAGGGTAGCAACTCTCTCCAACCGCATTCATGAACATGCTCAGAGCTTGCAATACTGCTCTTGTCGGACCCGGAAGATCAGACTTGCAGAAAGCTTGCCGCCAGCTCCAGGCCTTTCGTACTTCGCTCATGCCCAGCCCTCCACTTCCATCTCGGGAAACTTGGGCATGTATTCGTTCCGCTTCAGTTTCTCTCCTAATGGGCCATACTTGCGAACTCCCAGCCAGCCACCACGCTCTGCATGTCTAAGATGCTTGATCACTATCGGCATGCTCAGATTGGTATGGCGCGCTAGATCCCGAACCGAAGGCGAGCAAACCTCGCCAACGTCCTCTGCAAACAGGCTGACCGCGTGCAACACCAGATTAGTGCTGGAAGGCAGATGACTACGCGAAAACTCACGTCGCCATTCTGTGAGATTTTGGAAATCACGCATTACAAACCTCCAGTGTTTCAGGGAGAGAAAACAAGGGGCCAGGTTGCTCCGCAACAACTTGAGGAGCGCTGGCCAACTTAAGGTCACTTAGTTTGGAAAAACGTTTTTTGGAGTAAGGAGGGATCCAGACAAGCTTCGTGGAACTTGTCGCCTGTTCGGTACGCCAGATAATCCAGCAATAAGCCGTCGCCGTTCCACCCTTTGGGTCATAGTGCCCTTTGTGGATGGCTACTCTTTCAGCAAAAACGGCCACAGTATCTGGCGGTTGTTCCATAAACAGCGTTGCAACACGGTCAATGGTTTCCAGCCACCGCAGAGGCATCAACATAGCAACGCCGCGCTTGGGTTTATGGGCTAGAGCACGTTCAACAAACTGCTGAGCCAACAAACCAAAAGGCGGGTTGGTTATGATCCAATCAAAGGCCTCAAGCGGGAACTGCCATTCAGGGAGGATAGTCAGGAAGTCCCAAGCCTCCCCGTGAGCATCCCCAAAACCACGATTGAAGAGATCAGAGGCACTAACATGGTCGAAATAGTCTCTAAGCGGAATAGCCATGTGCCCGCCGCCGCAGGCAGGTTCCCACGCATTGAGAGGCTCGCAACCGTCCTCTCCGACACTTTTCAATCCAAGTATCAACTCACAAAGAACCCGCGTTGCCCATGGCGGAGTGGGGAAGTAATCGTCCGTGCCGCTTGGTTTGGTTCGGGAGGCCATGACTGAGCGGGCGTTTTTAGGAGAGGTCATGCAACATCCCCCCCAACCAATTCCACAGATCGACGCTCAGGCGATTGCGTGCTGAAATCGTGCTCGAAAAGAGATGCAGAGAGCCTTGCTGGATGCGCCAACAAAGCAAGGCCCTCTGCGCACACTGGCAACCCGAGGAAAGGAACAGCCAGCATGAGTGATGCGGAAGTTGAACAAGTCAAAAGCGAAACAACAACTCTTAATGGCAAAAAAGAACAATTTGAGAAACAGCTAGAGAGTTTTTCAAAAACTGCACAGCGATTTGAGAAACAGCTAAAGAGTTTGTCTAAAGCTGAAGAGCTAACTAAGAAACGGCTAAAGAAATCTATTGATGTCGAGGAGCGTGTCAAGAAACTGCGAAAGAGTTCTTCTAAAGCTGAAGCGCTAGCTAAGAAACGGCTAAAGAGCTTTATTGAAGTCGGCGAGCAATTTAAGAAGCTACGTGAAAGCTTTGAGCAAGCTACGGAACGGCTAGAGAGTTCTTCTAAAGCTGACGAGAAGGTCATTTCAAGCACCATTTAATGAGCTCTAAGGTAAAAAAGCAGCACTGCGCACGCCATTGCACAGTGCTGCTAGTAGCCGCCAACTACAGTTGACGGCAGGGAGGCTCCCGTCTTCCAACTACAATGGCACCCATCATCTGCTCCAATACGAACAGCTCGTATGAACGACGAAATAGGCCAGAGGCTTCATCAAATCCCGACGTCTCAATACGAGAGATATGCCCCTGAGAGCACCCTATTGCTCTAGACATCTCAAGTTGAGTTAGACCTGCTTCCTCGCGAATTTTCTTAGAATTTAGCATCGTTATAAAATCCCGTGGGTATATTGTTTACTCTTAACGTGTATTTTCAATGCCTGACGTATAGCAAAAAGTCAACACCCAAAGCATAGAACTGGTTGGCATTGTGTAGCCATGAAACAGAACGAACGCCTAAGACAAGCCCGCTTCAATGCAGGATTCAAAACAGCTACAGCTGCCGCCAAGTCTCTTGGCGTCAACAACAGCACCTATGCGAGCCATGAAAATGGATCTCGTGCCTTCCATCATAAGGAAGCTGCGCACTATGCCCGAAGATTCAGGGCAACTCCGCAATTCTTATTGTACGGTGAAGGTACAGATAGCGCAGATCAAGGCAGCCGAGCGGGAGAAGACGCTCATAGCTTACTCGGAAAAATGGCAAACAAGTCCAACCGGCCAGAAGCAGATAAGCTTGACTTGGAACTATTCATAAAGTCTGTTGAAGAGGGGATAAGGCTTGAAGAGCAAATTCTTGACGGTAAGGGTAGTATAAGAGATTTGTCAATTATAGTTGAAAATATCTACAACGCAGCAAAGAACAAAAAGAAGAACAAGTGAAAATTTTTAACTGACAACTACTGCTTTATAGTTCTGCTATGCGCTCATACCATTAGTACCCGAAGAGAGGCTAACATGGATATCAAAAGCGCACTATCACTTGTACCACACTTCCAACGCCTCACTCCTCAGAAAGAGCTTAATGACATTCTCAGTACAGCCGAAGAGCTAGATATTCTAACCAGCCTAAAGATGATTAGTCTTAACCTTTTCGATTGTACGGACATTGGATCCCTTAGCGAAACGCAACAACAGACACTGATCAACGAGTTCCGCCCGGTAATTATCTTGGCTTACAAACAGCAGATACTGGAGCAGGAAGTTGCGTGAATACACAGAGAGACGACCAGCAACACCGTTCAATCTTGAGCAGCTTAGCACAACAGGTGCACATGTTTTGCACATATGGGAAAAGTCAAATGGACATTTATCACATTGCTTCATCGAGTTTGCACGCAAACTACTATTAATGGCCCCTCCCGCTGGCCCATCAGACAGCCCTGAAATCCTCATGATGGGCCACGACAGCTTTGCAAGACATGGCTTTGGTGAAGATTGGGCACTACAACCTACTAAAGCGCGGAGTGCGATGCCGCACACCTACAGGCAACTAGTAGCAAGTAGCTATTGGAAAGCCTTTCAATCCAATAAACCGGTTTTTGATCTTATTGGCGCGAACCTCAGATACCAGAATGACTACTGGGAATATTGCAGGCTAATCCTACCCGTTCAATCACAGGCTGGAATAAGCCAGTTAGTCGTATTTACGAAGGAAATTCTTAACTAGCATCGCTCCGCTATATCAGCTATCAGCTGACTTAACGCATATGAGGGATTTGCACAAAAGGCTAAGCCCTCAGGGAAATCCCTTGGAGGGGATTGGAAGCGAATGCCGTCACACTGACCTATTAGCCAGCCCCAGCGTGCAGCATTTCCATTTAAGAAGTCATCCGGCCGCATCCAGCAGTAAAGCCAATCAAGACGCCAAAGATCAAACGCCAAAATCTGAGCCAATACCATCAACTTACGTGCATTACCGACTTTGCGCATATCCTGCCTTATCCATAGATCGCCAAGATACCCGACCCGCCCTGTAATTCGTTTCGTAATCTCAGGCTGCGAAGTCGTCGCCCGTACGGGCAAACCTTCTACATCCACATACCGCAAACACCAATAAGTAGCCAAGAATTCGCTAAGATAAAGGCCTTGTAGCGGCTCCAACCGCACTCCAACAAAGCCACAAAGGTGTTGATCCCTTTTTTCCTCAACCCATCCCAAGCTACACATCCACTCCCCTGCCCATTTAATTCGTGCGCAAAGTGTGCTGTTAGCCCACCTTTACTCTCTGGCAAAAGCTTAAGTGCTGCAGAAAACGTCTCTCCTTGAACCACCTCAACTCTCGCATCCTGAAACTCGGCAATTAACCTAGTAGCGGCTTGATAAAGCTCTATTTTAGTGACTATTTTTGGTATCTCATAAAACCTAATAAAAAAGCGATAACCGGATATCCACACAAAACTTAACGAAATTGAACACCAAATCAAAGAAGAAGCACTATATCATTGCCGGTAAAACTGACAGTTTATCTACAATACGCACTACTTTTATGCAGTACGTGTTGACTTTGGAATATACTCAGGGCATATTTTCGATACATATTAATTGTGAGTTGAATACAATGAATGACATTGATGCAATTAACGTCCTTCGTGTTTATCGAAATGAGAAAACCATTTTCCCCGCAGGCACAATCATCCGCTTTCGGGGGGAAACCCCTGAGGACCTTGGACACAACATTGGCATCGTTGACCGTGAAACAGCTTTAGCGGCTGCACTTGTTGATTACATAGACAAGGCTGGGTTTCCCCAGCAAGCAGTCGTCGCAATTTCAAATTTAGAAAAGGCAGAGGTTGAGTGAGATGACTTCTCAGAAAGATGACAAGCTGGCGCAGGCGACACGAAAAGACCTTCAACCCGGAATTGATAGCCTTGCGGATCAAATCCAGCACGCCCCAGTATCCGACAAAGACAAAGCCATATTAGCTGTCAGTGCGGGCATCGCCATAGTCAAGAACGTGACTGAAAAGGTCATGGTGAACACTTTCAAGAGTTCCGCCAACGAGGAAGAAGAAGAGACCTTTTCCTAACCTCATCTTTTTCAATCTTTACCTCGCATTTCGGAGACAAATAATGCCTAGCGCTCAAGTCATCCAGTTTCCCTCATTTCAAAAACCACCTTCCCTCCAAGTTGTAAAAAGCGCAGCTGAAATCGGTGTAGAGGCTCTCGTTATCACCTCTCAAACGCAAACAGACGTCTGCTTTGCCCGCGATGACTTGCGTGAAATGATCAAGATCTTCCCGGACAACCATGCTGCCATAGCAAACCGCATCTACGCCCTGCGCGAAACTTTCGATGATGCCCAAACAGCATTCACAAAGCTGCTTCAACAAATGGGCCGCACCTGAACCACACTGCGTATGCGTTTACGTTCTTACCAACACCTAGCCAAGGAACCCTATCATGGCAGATGCAAGCGGCGTTGCAGTCGATCAACTCAAAGCCTTTATAGAGCGCATTGAGCACTTGGAAGAAGAGAAGAAGATCCTCACAGACGACATCAAAGTAGTTTACGCGGAAGCCAAAGGCAACGGCTTTGACGTGAAAGCCATGCGCAAAATTGTTTCCCTACGCAAACTCAAACCACATGACAGAGAAGAAGCAGAAGCCATCCTAGATCTCTACCTCCACGCCCTCGGCATGGCCGGACCCAGCAGCTAAGCCTCCTCCTCCCTCAGTAACCATGCAAGAGGAACAGACCCATGATTAGCATTGATAATGATGTATTTAGTGATCGCTGCAACGTGCCTCTGTTCCTCCTGAACGAAGCCGGGAAACTCGCCGTATTGGCATTCTTCGCCGCCGTACTGATGTATCTAGTACCTGCCTTTGAACAAACGATGATCGATACAAAACAGAGCATCCCCTCTGATTTCATCAGCACCAAGCTCTCATCTTTTGACGCCCATAGCGACCGCTGAAAGGTTCACGCACTCATGAAACGCAAAGCCCAGTTCCAAACCGAGCACGAAATGTGTTCGCGGTTCCTTGAGAACCTACCGGAAGGCTGGACCGCTTACCCTGAGTGGCAGAACTGGGATATCGTTCTGGTTCGTGACAGCGACGGGTTTCAGATCGGCATCGAAGCAAAGTTGCGCTTGAATGCAAAGGTCGTGACACAAGCTGCAGAGCGTTCATATCAGGTTGACAAACCGGGACCAGATTGCCGCGCCGTCTTGATCCCAGAAGGCTATACAAATGACTTTGCCGTTGTATGCAGCCTACTAAACCTTCAAATCATCACCATGCGCGACAAGCTGGAAAACCCGCGTTACGACCGCGATTGGTTTTTGCCCGAACTGCCAGATCCAGACCGATTCAGCTACAACTATTTCCCTGAATTTTATCCGGTTTCCAGACTGCCCTTACCTGAAGTGGTGCCGACTGTAGAGGCTGGAAAGCCCTGCCCTGTTCGCCTCACAGATTGGAAGCTCAAAGCTATGAAGCTCTCCATTCTGCTTGAAAAATACGGCTTCGTAACGCGCAGGACCTTTAAGGCCCTCAGTCTCAGCCCAACCCTGTTTCTCTACGAAAACAACCACTGGATGAAACGAGGCAGCACCAGAGGCCAATGGCAGAAAGCTTGCGACTTTCCCGATCTACGCATGGGCTTTGAAGTGAATTATCAGGAGCTGGAGCAGCTCTTTCCCGATTGGTCCAAACAGGTGAGCCACTGAGATGCAGACAGAACTCTTTTCATTCTCCACCGGACACCCTCCTCAGGAACTCATCATTGACGCCTTTGCAGGTGGTGGAGGGGCTTCTACAGGAATTGAAATGGCCCTCGGCAGATCCCCCGATATTGCAATCAACCATTGTGTAAAGGCCCTCGCAATGCACGCACAAAACCACCCGGATACCATCCATTTACCAGAGAGCGTGTGGGAAGTTGATCTAATGGCCTACACTAACGGACGCCCTGTAGGTCTGCTGTGGGCTTCTCCAGACTGCCGGCACTTTTCTCGCGCTAGAGGGAGCAAACCTACTTCAAAATCAGTGCGTATGCTCGCTTGGTCTGTAGTCAATTTCAGCCAGAAGTTAGGCCCTAAACGCCCACGTATCATCATTCTGGAGAACGTCCCTGAATTTCAAGGATGGGAAGATTTTGATGCATGGCAAGCTGCCCTCAATAAATTGGGCTACAAACTCGAATTTCGTATTTTGAGAGCCTGCGACTATGGCGCCCCAACCATCCGCAAACGGCTGTTTATGATAGCTCGCCGCGATCGCAAGATTATCCGCTGGCCTGCGCCTACCCACGGAGACCCCGGCAGTGAAGAAGTCAAAACAGGCAAACTATTGCCGTGGAAGACCGCTGCAGACTGCATTGATTGGTCTATTCCCTGCCCATCCATTTTTGACCGTAAGAAGCCGTTAGCAGAAAACACCCTGAAACGGATTGCCGCCGGGATCAAAAAGTTCGTGATCAAGGCGCCTAAGCCTTTCATTCTCAACATGAGCCACCGAGGGAGCCTGGAACCCTTAGCTAAGCCGTTCAGAACAATAAAGACTGAGAAAGGTGGATGCAGAGCGCTTGTGATCCCCTACATAGACCGACAGTTCACAAATTCAAAAGGTGCATCAGTTGAGAAGCCTCTCGGAACAGTCATGACCCAAGGAGGCGGCAAGTCTGCACTAGTTGCAACGTTCCTAGCTCAGCATAACTTCCATGCCGCTGGCCAAGCAGCAGACGTGCCCCTGTCAACAAAAGCCTCCAGAGCTACTCAGAAAAATCTAGTCACTTGCCATATAGTAAATCTTTTGGAAAATAGCATTGATGAACCACCCATCAACGTCCCATTACAGGCACTCGGCAGTAGTCGTTTTTGCGAAGTCCGAACTTTCCTTACTTCTTACTATGGATCCAGCATCGGTCAGGCGGCAAACTACCCAATCGGGACAGTTACTACCAAAGATCGACACGGAGTTGTTACTGTTGAGGTTGGTGGTGAGCCTTACATCATAACAGACATTGGCATGCGCATGCTCACTCCGGCAGAACTTTATAGAGCGCAAGGTTTTCCAGAGGATTACCGCATCAGTTTCGGCTACAACGGCAAGCCTTTTCCGAAGACAGAGCAGACCGCAAAATGCGGCAACAGCGTTTGCCCGCCAGTCGCCAAGGCAATTGTTGAAGCCAACCTCCCCGAGTGCATTTCCTATGAGGTCGCTGCATGACCATATTTCCAACTGATCAGACCATTTTAGTACGTACCCGACAGGGTATGAGCTTCAACCGGATCGCCCAGATTTACGGGGTCTCGAAGTGTCATGTCGCTGCAATCTATTCCGCTGCCAAGGGCCTCCCCGCAGCTTTCCCCGCTCCCAAACGGGAGGAAAGGCAGAGAGCAAAGTGCCCCATATTCTTTGAAATGCCGCTGGAAGCACAAGACATTGTGCTTGAGGTCAAGATGAACAACGGAACATCGCTTGATGCGATCTTTCGGGCAAATAACAACAGCCCAACAGCAACGTCATCTCGTAGGCAGCTCTTTTATAATCTGGCAGACAAGCTTGGCTGGTCCGTACCCACGATAGCAACAAACACACAATACTCAGAACAATGTGTGAGAACAGCAATCAAAGAACACTGCAAGGCAAATAATCTCCCTCAGCCAGCATCATATCGAACCAGAACACGAGAGGTAAACCATGCCCTATAATCCGGTGTTCTTGCCGCTGATTTGCTGCGTCAACCTAATGAGGATGTGGCAGATCTGCTTCCTCGGGAGGCAACCAGTTCGCTATGGCAGCTCCTTGCAACAGGAGGACAAACAATGCCTTACATGAAAAACCGCAATACAGAGCTGTTGAAGGAGCATTTTTCCAATCTAGGCATAACACTTACGACTAGATGTGTTTACGCAATTCATATGGCGGGATTCGGTGTTGGTACTCGACTTTCCGACATTGCGAACTGGGTGATGTCGGACGACGGTGCCCGCCGGACCCCAAATCTAGGTCGAGTGTCGCTTTTGCAACTGGAAAGAGAATTTATTAAATCGCTCCCTCAGTCCAGCAGCGTAAAACAACGAAATAGATTATCTGCAAAGTCAGCTCAATGTTGTGACTGTGCCTTTTTTGACGTTTCCTCGACATCAATGGCGGGAGGAATTTGTAGGCAACATGCACCCAGGCCGATATTGGGTGTGCAAGGTATCCAACACCACACAGGAGATTATTGCTGTCCGACTTGGCCGCAGGTAATGCCATTCGAGTTTTGCGGTGATTTCGAGATGTCGCTTGGCGTGAACTTACTTCCTGAGACATAAGAGGGGCCATGATGAGACTGGAAACAGAAGTCAATCCTATTCACATCGGCATTATGTTGACAAGGAACCCAGAAGCCCTAGCAGAAGCCCTAACAGCCATTGCAGTTAACGCCAGCAGCGACCTAGCGAAAAAGGTAAAAGAGCACGTACCGGACGCCCTGCGTGACCGCACAGCAGATATGCTTGAAAAGCTCATGGTCGAAATATCCCCCTAAACCCGGAGAGGGAAAAATCATGCAGGAAACACTATTTGACTTCCCTCCTAAGTCGAGAAAATCGCAAGTTTTTAAGGCTCATGTAATTGACGCTGGGAATGCACCAGATGGGTCGCCGATTGCTCACTTTGAGTGCAGCAGATGCGATTGGGACTTTGGTTGGGTCGATTGTCCGAACGTCACTTTCGGCAAGCGCGGTATCCCTTGCCCGATATGCAATCAGCAGCAATGACCTGCAGTTTTATCGAGGTCAATTTATTTTTGTATACTCACCTTAGGAGCAAGTATAATGGAAGAGGTAGCCCGCAAATCCAATACCGTAGCACCAAGGGGCCTTAGTAAACCTCAGGCGGCCAGTTACATTGGTGTCAGTGTTGGGCTGTTTGACTTGCTGGTTAGCGAGCATAAAATGCCAAAGGCAAAACAAATTGCTTCTCGCAAAGTGTGGGACGTATTTGAAATAGATCAGGCATTTGAGATCCTCCCGCATGATGGAGCGGAAATCTCTCACGATCAAGAACCTCTTTCTGACTTCGTTTAACAGGTGAAGCTATGCCAAAGCCCAAGCAAGAGCATTTAAAATATCTCTACCGGGATGTTACAAGGCACGGACAAGAACGATGGTACTACCGCAAGTCTGGAAAAGCCAAAATAAGGCTTAATGCACCTTATGGAACAGAAGAGTTCTATAAAGAACTTGCCCTTGCCAGATTTGACCTGAGTAACACTGGCACCACTGAACCCAAGCGTACTAAGAAAAAGCTGCCGCTTGATGGTACATTTAAATGGCTCGCAGATCAGTACCTAACAAGAGCAATGAAAAACTTGGCCCCCGCGACCCAAATACAAAAGCGCCGCGTATTACACGCTGTCTGTGAAGAAACCTGTTTGAGCCAGTCAGGCCAGAGACTGGGTGACATGTCTTTCAAGGGTCTACAGAAGCAGCACATCGCAATTCTTAGAGATCAAAAGGGAGAAACGCCCGAGGCAGCAAACCATCGCCTACGTTCGATTTCAACAATGTTTAACTGGGCAGTTGAGGTAGGTCTTGCTGGAAATAACCCAGCAGACCACGTCAAGAAGATCAAGAATTACTCCGAAGGGCACCACGCGCTAACTCAGCAAGAAATTGCGCAATTCCTTGAACGCCATCCCAAAGGCACAAAAGCTTACCTTGCAATGCAGATCTTCCGATACACTGGCTTAAGGATTTCAGATACTGCCCGACTTGGAAGACAGCACCTTTATACAATAAACACTGAAGATGGCCCCCAGCTTCGTTTTAAGATCGCACCGCAAAAATCAAGTAAGCTTCAGAGATTGCCGGTAGCAATTGACCTTCCTGTACTCCCGCCACTTGCTGAGGCTCTTGAGGGAATTGATCATAGCCACCTCACCTTTTTAATTACTGAGTGGAATAGACCATATTCAGTAAAGGGGCTTGGTAATCGTATGAGAAACTGGTTTGACATGGCTGGTCTCCCGCATTGTTCAGCACATGGGATCAGAAAAGCAGGCGCCGTCTTAGCAGCTGAAAATGGAGCTACTTCAAATCAGTTACTGTCAATGTTTGGATGGACAAAGCTAGAACAAGCAGAGCTGTACACTCGTATGGCTCAAAGAAAGGTCCTTGGAGATAAGGGGGTACACTTCCTTTCTGGAGAGAAAAAGAAAAGTGGGTCAACTTGACAATGTAACCTCTTGATACCTTATGGGCGCAAAATTGACCCACTCAAAAGGTAACCCTTTGTTTTTAATGAAAATTGACAGTCCGGCAGAGGCCTCCATTCCCCTTTTCCCCCATTGATATCATTGTTTTTCCTAGGGTTTATCCCTCACTTTGGAATTTATTTTGATAGTGAGGGATTTTGATTGGGAAAAAACCTTCAATGTTCGATCATATACCAATCCATTTGTTCTGCCGTAGAAGAAATATGGAGCACCTAGCCTGCTGATTACCCTCCGGCTCCGAGTATGATTACTCCTAGCATAAACATCAAAGATGCTTGCCCTCCTCTCGCTCTTCCACCTACAAAAAACTTAACGGCCCCAACCGATGAGTACCAGCGCCATTTGTTTTCAGAACGGGTGGCCGTATTAATTTGAAATGATCAGCTCAGAAACACGCCTACCTGTAGCGGATTGCACTTATCCGACGCTCGGATTGCAAACATCCTGATTTTTCGCTCGAACTAATTGCGTCTGTCGGAGAGGACAAACTCACATTGTTTGCAACGGGATCGCAAACATCCGCCTCGGATCACTTTAGTTGCGAATAGAGAAATAGACTTTCTATCAGTGACTTGTGCCAGCTTTGTCACTTCAACAACTATGATTGCTTAGCAAGCCATAGTGGTAAGTCATCTGAGAACCCATCTGCTTTCGCTGAAGGCATACGATGATTTCCATACAGGGTAAACAGACAATACTATTCAATGAAATCAGTGCGAATTTTTGAGTAGTCTGGCCGTATGAGAAACCTACGTTTCCAAGACAGACCAAGCCGTCTCAGAACTCATTTTACCGATTTTTGCCAATGCGATGCATGGTTTCCAGCGCTTGCGAAACCCACGTTACCCGTCCCGTCCAGGTTCATCTGGATTGCTGGAGAACAATGCGATCTTGTTACCTTGAGGGTCACGAAGGTAGCCAACGTAAAAATTCGGTCCATAGGTGTCACGGAAACCCGGCTGGCCTTCGTCAGAACCGCCTGCAGCAAGAGCGGCGGTGTAGAGGTCCCGAACTTGCTGCTGACTACGCGCCTCGAATGCAACCATGCTCCCGTTCCCAACAGAGGCCGGACGTCCATTAAAGGGGGACTTAACATAGAAATCCGGCCTAACAGTAGACTGGCCCGGTTCTACGGGCAGAGCGTAACTCAGGTCTCCATGAATCTCTTCTAACTCGAAGCCGAGAGCTGGCAGGAACGCAGAGTAAAAATGTTCCGCACGCGCGATGTCGTCAACACCAACGGTAACGTAGGCAATCATTCTTTGTATTCCTTTTCTGAAATTTGGTAATCGCGATGAAATTACTGCATTTATATAAGCTTAAACGCACAGTGGCCCAATGAACGATCTTTTGGTGAAACCGCCAAAGCCGACATCTCTGCAATTCCAGTGAAAGCTCTCTTCGTCCCGTGTTGCCGCCGTTTGCATCTAATGTGATCCTAACCGGATAATTACGATCGCGTCGCAAACAATGTGTTTTCATTCGCAGCTAATGTGAGTTTGCCCTCTCCGATAGACGCAATTAATTCGAGCGAAAAATAAGGATGTTTGCAATTAAAACGCTAGATGAGTGCAATCCGTTACAAGTAATAGCCCAAATTGAGAGAGGTTCATGTCTGCGTCACTTTGCTCTTCAGTTGGACTTGTTGCGTTTCTTTGCCCACCAAAACTGCAGCTTTATCTTTTTAACGACCAAAAATAAGTAGATCTTTTTTAGGAGAGATAGTTCCTCAAAAGACTGTACTTTGCTTGGGTCTCTCCCCAGATAGATGTAATCAAGGGGTTGCCCTGTCCGTTTCTTGACCTCTAATGCAGCCGCAAGCGGGATCCGCGCCATTCCAGATTCCCACTGGAGGTAGTCTGGCTCGCTAACCCCTAATTGAGCAGCGAATACAGGAGCATCTAAATCCTGTTCAAGCCGAATTCCTTCTAGTCGCTGACCTATTTCAACGAGACTGACTCCCGGTACATCTATTCCATCTGACATATCCCTAACTATTCTCCTTAAATGGACTGGTTTGCTGTTAGCTCTATCTGTGGTGGGATCAGCTCGCCGTTGAAATCCGTTGGCACCAGCTTGCTATTTGCGAACACCTGATAGTCATCGCCAGCATACTGCGAGCGAGACCACGCCATAACCTTTGCCATGGAGGAGCGGGAACATTGAACGATTTCAGGCTTGTCAATTTCTGAGTTTACAAATTTCAGCGTCATCAATGCCTTGCCCTCCTTTGCTAGACTGATCAGTGTCGAGTGGATGGATCGCCTGCTGGAAACTTGACTACATTAAATTCGTCCAAAAATGATGCCATGCCTTCTTCGGCAACAGTCCTACGAAATTCTTCATGGGCGGCGGTATCTGTTCCAAAAGTGTCGTCCCAAACGATTGATGTGCCATTGGAATTTACAACCTCAAGAGACCATTCAGGACTATCTTCAAGGCGATAAATACAAAGTTCGATGGTTACACCATTCTCGGTGATGTCGATTGAAAGCTCGGATGTCACAAGATTAGGTTCATTTTCTTGCATGGTAGGTTTTTTCCTTAGATAGATCATCTGCGATCTTGGATCTTGGATCTTGGATCTTGGATCTTGGATATAGCTGTTTCCCAACTCGGCTTTGCGGGCTTATGATTAGCTCCAGGGGGCGAAAGTGCAAATGCTTTGATGAAAACAACATTTAGTGCATTAAGATAACGCTGAGCCTTGCCTCCAAACGCGACCACAATTGCATTGGGCAAGACGGATAGCTGCTGCGAAAGATAACGAGATGAGCATGTCTTGTCGGTAGTTGACCCTATTTCCTTAGTAATTGAGCAGAGTCTTCCCTCAGTAAGCCAAACATGACGGAGTTGCTGATCAAAAGGTTGATCTGGATACAGCTGATCGATAAACCAGCGTGCATTTCTATGGAACGCATCTGTGCCGGATGCAAAGCACTCATATACATAGCTTAAACTCTCATTGAGAAGCTGTTCAGGAGGACACTTTGCGCTATACTGTTCTTTCGGATGGGGATGACCAGGTTCAGAGAATACCATTACGACCTCAACGTCTTCAGGAGCTCCGGTTGCTCCGAGGAAGCCTCTAAGAACCTGGCCGAGCTCTGGATGAAATTGAGCTTCTCGACATGTGCCATAATGAGAACATGGCAGGTAGGCAGGTAACAATATTTCTCGAAGCTCTTTGTTTGGAAGCTGCACAATATTGCTCCTTTGCTGGATTATTCGAAGGTTAAGCGTTGGGAAGGGGCTTAACCTCTATAAGTGCCCATGTATCGTTACCTGTTTCTGATGCTCTAGCGCCAATTTCGATAAGTAAGCGAGCTGTATCCTCTCTAGTTGCACCAATTACATTGGACATCGTAGCCATATTTCTCCAGCCGTTAGGTCCGGGATTGTGAAGCATTTCCAAAAGAATTTCTTTACGCTTTTTATCAAGTTCTCGCGTGGGAGCTGTCTGAAAGTGATTGATAACTATGTGACCGAGCGTGGTTGCCGCGCTTCCCGCAACAACGCCGACAATACTTGCAATAAATTCCGACATATAAAATTCGCTCCTTAGTTGGACACTCCCACATAGAAGTTGTGCTGCTTATTCGGGCAGGTTTCCAGAAAGAATTGCACCGATTAAGAGGCCAGCAAAACCTGAAGGTCAGCACAAGTCAACAGTTGTGGTGCTGGTTTAGTGGGCATTGTGTCCCAAGAATGCGGATCGCAGCTTAGGGTCAGCGCAGGCTATCCCTTCCTTGCAAGGAAAAAGAAAAGCAGCTTATCATCGACAGGCTAGCAAGAGATTTAGCTAAACTATTCTCAACCCTTGATGGAGTGGCTCGAAGGTCCGGTGTTGGCCCGTACTCACGGCCATTTGTTGTGCTGAGACCCGGTGATGGCTATGCGCAGAATTACCTTTACAAAAACGATGCCATTTCTCAGAATCGGACATCGGAACACATCACAGCGAGCGCTATTTCGAACCCAAATTGACCGAAGACAATAACTCTCATAACATCTCGGAAACGAATAGGGCGTGAGTGCATGGACTTTCATTATTGGATCATTTTCTTCGCTACCGTGCTGGGCGTATCCTTCATCCCCGGGCCCAGTACCCTTGTCGCATTTGCGCATGGGGCAACCTTTGGCTGGACCAAATCGGCCTACACCGCGCTAGGCAATAGTACTGCATCAGTGCTCCAAGCGAGCGCAGCTTCAGCAGGTCTTGGCTTAGTTATTTCAAGCTCGGCACTTTTGTTTTCTGCGATCAAATATGCAGGTGCAGTCTATCTCATATACATCGGCTTCCAGATGTGGCGAAGCGCATCGGAGCGAGTAGCTCTTTCTTCCGAAAGCGGAAATCAACGCGGCAACCCACGCAAGCTATTTGTCGACGGCTTCACCGTTGCGGTTAGCAACCCGAAGGCAATTGCTTTTTTCACAGCTCTTTTCCCGCAATTTCTTTCGGTGCATGGGAACAGCTGGGCACAGCTAAGCATGATGGTCGCACTCGTAGGGATAGGAGCGTTCTCAGTAGCCTTGACATATGGGTGCCTCGGCGCCTGGGTTCGCGGATTAAAGTTCTCAAAGATATTTATGTCTCGTCTTTACAAAACGACCGGCGGGCTATTCGTGGCCAGCGGTTTCGGGCTCGCTGTGTCCCGGAACGGTTAGTGTTTTCTCTGATGATGAACGGCAGGAAAGTTCCGCGCACCAACTGATGAAGTCTGGCAAAGTGACGGTTCGCTTTCGCATTTCTTGGAGCTAGAACCGATGATCGCTTTGGGCTGGAAGCTGTAATTTGACACCAGCAGATCTGATAGCTGGTATGGGCCAGTTGAGTAATTGCAAAACACTTATTAAACTTGCAGCAAAAGGCTCCAGACGAAATGGTTCAACCCTTGATGGAACCTCCCCACCGACACTGTTGGCCCAAGACACCTATCTAAAGCGTTTCGAGATTAGTTTGAGGTGCATTGTGCGGCCTTGAAGTAGTTCCAGCATTCAGTTGGGTCGTAAAGATCACAGATTTCGCCGATGGCCTTGAAGACAGCCGAGAACGAGCGAGCGCCGATCTTGCGCAGGTGGGCTTTGAGTTTTGAGAACGCCAACTCAATCGGGTTCAGGTCTGGCGAATATGGCGGCAGGTAAAGGAACCAGCAGCCGTGTGCCTTCAAGGCAGCCGCCGCTTCTGTGTTGTAGTGCGTGGCAAAATTGTCGAGGATGACCACGGTGCCCGGTTCGATCTGCGGCACCAGCACGTGGCGGACATAAGTTGCAAAAGCTTCTCCATTCATTGCACCATTGATTATCCAGGGCGCAATCAATGCATCGCAGGTCAAGCCTGCAATCAGCGTCTGCGTGCCCCAACTCCCGAAAGGCGCGTCCATCACAAGTCGCTCGCCCCGGACTGCCCAGCCACGCTGACGGGTCAGATTGGTTTTGACCGCGGTTTCATCAAGAAAAACAATGCGCTCAGGCAGGGCCTTGATAGCCGGGAGGCGATGTTTGAACCAGTCAGACCGCCGTTGCTTTACTTTCAGGCGCTGACGCTCGCTGGCAACCAGCGACTTTTTTTATGCGTGAAGCCAAGGCGCTTCAGCAGCTGTGCAATGGCTGAATGATGTACCGTGATGCCCTCAGCATCGGCAAGCGCATCGCGCAGTTCAAACAATGTGATGTCCGGGTCTTGCATCACCAATTCTTTGAAGAACCCGACATAGGGGGCGAGCTTGCCAGTTCCACGAGGTCGACCCATTGGCGCTATGGTAGCCGATCCACAAACGCGCACCTCACGCCCCCAACGAGATCCTGTTGCAGCAGATATCTGAAGACGTCGCGCGGCCTCCCGACCCGATATACCGCCCTTGATCAGACGCGCAAAGCGTTCTCGCAGGTCTAGAGAAAGTGCTGCTGGCATATGGTGATCCTCCCAAACACAGGGAATCACACTTCCACCTCTTTGTGAATCTCAACGATTCAATTTTTGATCGAAACGCTTTAGTCGGTCTTGCACAATAAGAAATTTGCATTGCGCGTCCGAAGGGGCGGCTAAGGTTGAATTTGGGCTAGACCCTGCTTGTAGCAAGAATCCCCAATCTACCTCCGTGCTAGTTTGCTGACTGTACGGCTCGCTTTTTACAGATTGTGCCTGGCTTAACTCTGTAGGTGCAAAATCCCATTGCCTCGTAGTAGGCCAGCCCCAATTCGTTCGTCTCGCCAATGGTTGCATCAATTTCACTCATACTGGCAGTTAGTGCGGCTTCTAATGAGAAAGCAAAGAGTGCTTTACCCCGACGCCCTTCCGAGATGCCGTCGCACTGACATAGGTGCCTATGATCCCCCAACCGGCCGGTAGGTCATATATATTCCCAGCTCTTGCTATTATCAGCGATTGGAAACCCAAGATGTTGTCGCTTTCATCCAAGGCGACTGAACATCTAATTCTGTCGGGGTGCTCGACGTACTTGGAAAGGACGTGAGCAGTTGACCTTGGCCTGTCGCTACCCCATGAATCCAAAATTTCCGCCAATATTGCACTCATACTTTGCGCATCTTTGTGCGCTGCTTCTCTGACGCTTACCATTTTGACCTCAACTTTTCTCAAACAATATTTGTTGGTCCTAACTGCGGTGTCAAGGTCGACTTGGTCTGCTTTACCAAGATGCAAGGGCATGAAGGAGAGCACCAAAAAGTGTGGGGCAGCTCTTTTTAAAACGGACTATCTCTGTTGCAGTTGGGCACGCACGTTTAGGGTACGCCGCCTAGTCGCTCCACATTTTTTGGGGCTCTCTAACTTGGCAATACCATTCAAAGGTATGCTTGCCGCAGAACATGCCTAAACCGCTTCCGTTGAATGCATCAGTGCCCCACAAAGCAGGGCACTGAATTACTCTGGTTGCTTTACACGAATGCAAAGTCGCTTTCAGTCAATAAAGCCGCATTCACGTTCATCAGCGAAATTGAGTTTGTACCGAAGGTGATGATGGCATTGTCGCCATCATCGAAGATGGTCAGGTTATCAAACTCCGCCATATGGCTCTTGATAGAAATGATATCGCTGCCGTCTTCAAAGTCAGTAATGGTGTCGTCGCCACCAAGCTTGAAGAAGCAGAAATTATCAGAGCCAGAGCCACCAGTAAGTGTGTCGTCACCGCTCCCAGCGATTAGTTTGTCATCGCCTGAGCCACCATCAAGGGTATCATCGCCAGCGCCACCTTTAAGGAGATCACTTGCAGAACCGCCTCTCAAGGTGTCGTGACCATTCCCACCAATCAGCTTATCACTACCACCAGCACCGATCAGCGTGTCATTACCAGCTTTACCCACGAGAGTATTGCTGGCCGCGTTCCCGATGATGGTATCATTTCCACCACTACCAATCGCGTTTTCGATGATCGCGTTATAAGCGATTGCCAGATTACTTAGGCCGCCACCGACATTAGAGAAGGTGCCATCAACGAGGCTAATCATCTGGTTCACTTTGCCAGCGCCAGACATATCGATAGTGTCGTTGCCGCCAGCATCCCAAATCGTCAGTGCACTCGGCATACTCTCAGAGAAATCGTAGACGCCACCAGCGTTGGAGTTGTAGCCGTATGTCGTGTCATCTGCCCGTGTTTGCATATTCACGCCGTAAAGCTGTTGAAGTGCAAGAACGTCCAGCGGCATAAGCGTATCCGGAAAACCGCCAAATCCAAGATTTGAATCCGCATTGCTTTCATCGAAGTAACTCATGACAGAGTACTGCTGTGTATCCTGACGGAACTGCGCATGATCGTCATAGGTGATCCGAACGCCTGGACCCGCATTGTAATCGCCCGGATGAGCCAGTCCGATAGCATGCCCAATTTCATGCATCACAGCAAAATGACTGTAAGAGCCAGTTGGCAGATCTTCGGTCGAGACACTGTTAGTATTCAACCAGACGTCACCTTCATCTGCATCTGCGTCAGTAGAGCCGGGATAAAACGCATACGCACCCGCCCCATCGGTCGTTGAGTTGTAGTTGGAGAACAGCAGAGTTGCGTCATCGGTATACCCATCCGGCTCCACCCGATCAAAGGAGATGTTGGCGACTTCAGAATAGGAAGCGAGCACACCTTCAATGGCAGTAATTTGTGCATCGGTTACTTGCGCAAATGTGTCTTCCTGCCCGTTGGTATTGTCGCGAAACCCGTAAGTTACAGTCGCTGCTGTGCCAGGGCCGCTCCAGGATAGACCCGGGCGTATCAACGCACCAGCACCCATATTTCCATCATAATAGGCCTTGTCGCCTTCCACGACAGACAATCCATACTGGCCTGTGCCTACATTATCATAGGAGGCTACATCCAGATAAACTGTACCACTGGTTGCTGCGGTAAAGGTGATGGTTGAATGCGAACCCGGCCCGCCATCGTCATCTTCAACTATCAGATTTCCTTCGCCATCCCGCAATCGAAGGTAAGGGTCAACTAGTCGGTTTTCGCCGTCAAAAGTACCCATGGCAGCAAAAGTATAGGTCTGCCCTGCAGTCAGCTCTACGGCATACCAGTCACTATCGCCATCATTGGAAATTGTGCCCTGAACTGTCTCAAATACAGTGTGTGTTGTACCTTGTGCGTCAACTCCAGTATCAGTCAACCGGTAGGATGTGGATGCATCGTCAGAGGCATCCCGTGTCTCATAGAGATTTGTCATTCCTGGTCTCCAGCTCAAAATGGACATTCAAATGAATGAGGTCATTTCCGCTGAGTTTCCGGGGTCGTGTCCGTCCGCCCAGCCTCTTCCAGGCACGCACGCTCCACTTGTCGAATAGCATCTTGAACGGTTTGTCGTTGCTCCTTGCTGTTCAGCAAAGGGCTCCCCACGACAGCCTCCTTCAACCGTTCCTTTGCATATTGACAGGTGGTTTCGGTATAGGGCCGGTTCGGGTTGACCGGCATCGTGGCCGTTGCTTCGAAAGCGCATAAACAGGAAACAACAACACTTGCAAATTTGATGGTGTTTTTCATGTATCTCCGCATCCAATACTCAAGCTTATAGATATCAGAGAAGAGCAAAAATCACAGGCCGTGTAAAAGGCAATCACCATCCATGGCCGGCGAATAGATGCATCCCACCGATAACCTCCCATACTTTATGTAGCTTTCATGCGTACTGCAGTTTGGTAACATCTGACGTAGCGGCATAAAAACGAAAATTACTTAGGTGAGTAATGGTAAAAGCTATGTTTGTTCAACAGATTGCCCGTAGAGACAGATTAGATATATTTGTGGTGTATTATTATAATATAAAATGCGCGAGTCATATGTAATATTATTTCGCAATGACGTTTAAGATTACAATTCTTCATCATATAAGCTGTGGAACTACAAATAATTGGTAACCGCCGGTCAGAAGGCATTGTCAACACAAGGGCTTAAACAACCGAGCCGAAGCCTCCCACCGTCATACGCGATGACGAGAAAAAATCATGGATCGGTTCAAGTCTCCAAGGCAGAGGCCATAATGCAGAACAATTAAAGAACATGCAGAGCAACTGTTGTTGGCTACTCGGAGTATGAACTGGTAAGATGCGGACGAAGTGAACTCTCGCTGCAAGCGCGAAAAGCAGCGTGCGCAAAAGTTTACTCTTTGGACGAACGGGCGGTGGGTTCAACTAGTCGCGGCAACACTTTAATCTTTGAATAGAGATGGAGTGTTCGACATGACGTATCGCCGCCGTATTTACTATTCTGCCGCACAGCGAGCCGAGATTTGGGATCGATGGCAGCGGGGAGAAACGATGAGTTCGATTGGCCGTGTGTTCGACCGGCACTCCTCCTCGGTGTTTTCTGTCATTTCTCCGACCGGAGGCATCCGCCCTTCTGATCGGCATCGTGGTAAGCTGGCGCTGAGCTTGAAAGAACGTGAGGAGATATCGCGAGGCCTCAGCATCAACGCATTTTTACGATCTATAGCCGGCCAGTTGAGCCGTACCCCGTCTACGATCAGTCGCGAGGTGCAGCGAAATGGTGGTCGGCTTGCTTATCGCGCAGCAGCGGCTGATCAAGCTGCCTGGGACCGCGCTCTACGGCCCAAGACATGCAAACTCGCTTGCTATCCATCTTTGAGCCACGCAGTATCGGTGAAGCTGCGCAGCAAGTGGTCTCCAGAACAGATTGCCGGCTGGCTCAAACGTAGCTTTCCAGGAGACGTAAAAAAGCAGGTGTCCCACGAGACGATATATCGAAGCCTTTACATACAGGCCCGCGGCGTATTGAAGAAAGAACTGCTGGACCATCTGCGTGCTAAACGCACGATACGCCGGTCCAGACATGCAAGCCTCAAACGAAATAGCCTAGGCCAAATTAAGGATGCCGTTTCGATCAGCAAAAGGCCCGCTTGCGTCGAAGACCGAGCAATACCGGGGCATTGGGAAGGTGATCTGATCGGAGGATCCAAGAATAGCTATATTGCCACTCTTGTTGAGCGGCAAACACGCTATGTCATGTTGATCAAGGTTGCCAACAAAGACACGAGCAGTGTTATCTCCGGGTTGATCAAACACACCCACAAATTGCCAAAAGAGCTGTACAAATCCTTGACTTGGGATCGTGGCAAGGAAATGGCAGATCATCTAAGCCTGACATTAGTAACGGATGTTGCTGTGTACTTCTGCGACCCACATTCACCGTGGCAACGCGGATCAAACGAAAATACGAACCGCTTGCTGCGGCAGTATTTGCCCCGTGGCACTGACTTATCTATACACACGCAGTCTGAACTTGATGCAATCGCAAGACAGCTCAACGAGCGGCCACGCAAGACCTTGCAATATCAAACCCCAGCTGAGAAGTTCTCACAGTGTGTTGCCGCGACCAGTTGAATCCACCGCCAACTGCGGCCATTCGGGTGCTTCCATCATGGGTTGAACTCGTTCGTTTGGTGGCTTCTATAAACGTTCTCAGCAGCGCTCTATGATCACGTCTCTCGGCGCAGATCCTACATTCATGGCACCCAGACCAGAAGTTTGAGTTCAAAGTTACCCTATTTAAAATCCGCAGGGGAAAGCAGTTTTTTCCTCAAAAGGTATTGTATGACATATGCAACCGAGAGAGCGTCATCTAATGCGTACTCCGAGTGGCCAATGTCCGCTACTCAGCATGTCCTTTAATTGTTTTGAATGTTGGTCACTTTTTCAGCTTGGGGCCTGTTAAGTCTAGAGGTTTGCTGTTCTTCAAATTCCATGTGGCAGTAAATAGTGAGATCGCCGGGGAGTTGACGTGCAACAGGTGTTTCCGTATCGCAAGTCTCACCAAGATGATGCGGACAGCGGCGTTTGAACGGGCAACCAGTAGCAGGTGGTGCTTTTTCCGTGGTGTCATCTACAAGCAGTTTGGGAACAAAATCCGGATCGGGCTCTAGAACTGCGCCCATCAAAATCTGCGTGTACGGGTGATATGGTGGAGAATAAACCGATTCGACTGATCCAATTTCGCAAATCCGTCCTTGATATAAGACAGCGACTCGGTCGGATACGGCTCTCACAACAGCTAGATCATGACTGACGAAAATATAAGACCCACCGGATTGTTGCTGAAGCTGGGCTAGAAGTGTGAGCGCAGCTGCCTGAACAGAGACATCCAAAGCGGAGGTGATCTCGTCACATAAGGTTACATCTGGATTGGCTGCAAATGCTCTTGCCACTCCAACTCTTTGTCTCTCTCCGCCCGAAAGCTGGGCAGGGAAACGGTTCAAATACCGAGCCGACAAACGAACCGTTTCTAACATCTGCTCTGCTCTGTGAAGCGCTTCCTTTTTGTTCAAACCAAAATACAGGCGCAGCGGAGCGCTGAGAATTTCACCAATGGTCTGGCGCGGATTCAAAGAAGCATCGGCATTTTGAAAAATTAATTGAACCCTGCGCTGAGTTTCACGGTCCCTGTCCGAAACAGGAACCGATAGGTCTACGTCATCACCCAGTTTGATCTCACCTGCTTTCGTTCCCATTAGTCCGGCAACTGCCCGTAGAATGGTCGATTTTCCAGACCCACTCTCTCCAACCAAACCAAGAGTTTCACCTTTGTGCAAGGATAGGTTAACCTGATCAACCGTTGTTGGGAGCTTGGTGCGCTTTAACAACCGATCAAGGAAAGAGGACTTGTCATAGTCTATAGCGACGCGGTTAAGGGACAGGGCAGGAACTTTGGAGACATTTGGAATTCGATGAACGCTTGCACGAGGAGTAATCTTTTGTTCAGCAAAGATGCAGCGTGCGCGTCCGTCACCAACCGTCACAAGTTCGGGAACTTTATCAGTACATTCGGCTTGAACGTGGTCACACCTTTCGGCAAACGCACAGCCATTCAGAATAGAACCAACAGCGGGCGGCATACCTGGCATGGATGCAGGAATACCTGGCTTATCCAATCTAGGGATGGAGGCAAGCAAGCCGCGCGTATAGGGATGTTTGGGTGCTCGCAGAACGTCTCTTGTTGGCCCTTCTTCGACGAGCTGGCCTGCATACATTACCGCGACTCTGTCCGAAACTCGAGCAATCACACCAAGGTCATGGCTGACATAAATCATTGCCACACCCATTTCTTGAGCCAGATAGCGCAGGAATTCTAGGATATGTGCCTGTGTTGTTACGTCCAAACCAGTCGTTGGCTCATCCAGTAATAGCACCTTCGCGTTACCTGCAAGTGCCATAGCCACAGCTGCGCGTTGTTGTTGTCCGCCAGAGAGTTGATGTGGGTAGCGATCCGCCATCTCTTCTGGGCTTGGCAACCGGACTTTTGCGAGCAATTCGATTGTCTTGGTAACCCGTTGGGCGTTATTCAGATCGGAATGCAAGCGAAGAGCTTCATCAATCTGTTGCCCAACTTTCATGGTCGGGGTTAGCGCCTGCCCTGCATTTTGAGGAATAAGTGCGATTGAAGATCCTCGTAAGCGCTGCCGTTCAACCTCAGACAATGCAAAAATGTCCTGACCATCGAAAATCACACGTCCATCAAATACCGTTAGACCCTTCTTGAGATAGCCCATCAACGCAAGGGCAAGTGTAGATTTTCCCGAACCACTCTCTCCCACGATCCCGATAGTTTCACCTGCCCGTAGCTCCAGTGAAACGCCACGCAAAATAGGAGCTTTCAGCCCGCCCTTTGCAATAAAGCCCATTGAAAGGTCTTCAACTTTAATGAGTGCATCTGACATGGTTCTGCTCCTTAAACAGCTATAGCAGAGCTGCGATCAAGACCGAGGGCCTTGCCAATAGCGTCTGCCAGCAGGTTGATGCCAATAATGAGTGAACTCAACGCAAAGCATGGCCAGAAAATACTCCAAGGCGCGATCGCCAGGAGCCCCCGCTCTTGGGCGATCATCAATCCCCAGTCTGGCGTTGGTGGGGTAGCTCCAAACCCAAGAAAGCTCAGTGATGAAAATGCCAGCAACATCCAACTCCAACGCATAGCGCCCTCAACGAGCAAAATGTCGCTCAGGTTTGGAAGTATTTCTCTGGTCACTATGGTCCAAAATGTTTCGCCACGAGCCTTCGCGGCCACAACAAAATCTCGTGCTGCTGTCTGCATTGCCGCACCGCGCATAACCCGTAGTACCGCCATTCCATAAAAGAAACCGAGTGTTGGAATAATCGTAACAGGCCCGGCCCCACCGATTGAGATAATCAGCAAAAGGAACAAAAGCCATGGCATGGAAAGAAACGCGTCGACGAAGCGCATCGCGACTTCATCAGTCTTTCCTCCGAATGTGCCGAAAAAGATGCCGGCTAATCCACCCAGGACCGTTGCTACAACTGTCGCAAAAAACGTAATGGTTATTGCCAGCCTGCCGCCATAGAGAACGCGCGAGAGAATATCGCGCCCCAACGTATCCGTTCCCATCCAGTGTTCAAGGGAGGGAGCAAGTAATATGGTATCTGCATTTTGCGTTGACGGGTCAAATGGCGCAATCCAAGGCGCCAGAAGGGCTAGCAGGAGGTGACCTACGGTTAAGGATAAACCGATGACGCCAGATGGGTTAGAGATGATTACACGAAAAAAACCTATCATATCAATGTCCTTCCCGCCGTAAACGCGGGTCCAGCACCAAGGCCACAAGGTCAGCTAATAAGTTTACCCCGATGTAAATGACGGAAAATATCAGTGCGACCGCTTGAACCATGGGAAGGTCGCGGTCATGAATAGCTTGGATCATTAAAGTGCCCAGCCCTGGGTAGTTAAATACTCTTTCAACAACTACAACACCGGCAAGCAACCAAGCGATTGTGAGAGCAATTACATTTAGTGTTGGGATCATTGCATTTGGCAAAACATGGCGACGAATAATCTGTCGCTCTGGCACTCCTTTTAGCCGTGCCATTTGCACATACTCTGAGGCCATTACGTCAATCACGCTAGCCCGCATCATACGCATTATATGAGCAATCAGAATAGCGCCCAGAACCAGAACCGGCAGGACGATATTGGGTAGCATTTGAATTAAAGATGCCCCAGGGCCTATGATTGTCACAGCCGGAAACCATTGCAATTGAATTGCAAATATGTAGATGAGCGCTGTCGCTGTCACGAACTCCGGTATGGTCATGGCAAGCATAGCAAAGCCTGAGAGAGTAAGATCTAGCGGTTTATCTCGCCGAACACCTGCCACCACCCCCAAAAATACAGCAAAGGGTATTGCAAGAAACGCAGCCACTCCGCCAAGCAAGATGGTGTTGTAAAAACGATCCCAGATTAAATCATTAATTGGTCGGCGCTTCTTTAGAGAATAGCCAAAATCCCCCTGTGCAGCTTTTACGACCCAGCTACCGTAGCGTATCACGGGTGAGTTTTTAAGGCCTTGTTGTTCGATACAACGTTCCAAACGAGGGCCTTGAGCGAACCGCTGCAAAAAAGAAGTGCATACATTGCCCGGTAACGCTTCCACCGCTGCGAACATGATCATCGAAACGCAGGCAACGGTAAACGCGGCAAAGCCTAAGCGACGTAATATAAGTTGGGTCATAGCTTCCTTGAGAGAGAAAAGGTGCGCTGCCTCGTAAGACAGCGCAGAGGATGAACGGTAAAAACCGTCTTAGTTAACTTTCGTCACGTTTTCGTAGCGGATAGAGAAATCCTCGACGGCTTCGACGCCTGACAGTTTTGAGGAAAAAGCCCTGACTGTATTCAGGTGCACAGGAATGAAAGACCCGCCTTGTTCCCAAAGTGCTTTTTGCAAGTCGCCATACAAAGCTTTGCGCTTATCAAAGTTGAGTTCCTGGCGTGCAGCGTCAAGTCCTGCATCAAATTCAGCGGAGTTCCATGCGGTTTCATTCCAAGTTGCACTGGAGCGGTAAGCTTCATTGAGGATCTGGTCTGCAGGGCGTTGTGACCAACTGGTGGCAAAGAAGGGCTGCTTCATCCAAACATCACCCCAATATCCATCGGAAGGCGCTTGAACCAGATCAATCTCAATGCCGGCGTCTTTCGCTTGATTCTGCAAAACCTCCGCCATACGCATAGCACCCTCAGAGATATCAGAGACGAACAATTCTATCTTCAGACCATCTGGGTATCCTGCCTCAGCCAAAAGCGCCTTTGCGCCTTCAACATCACGTTCACATGTAATATCTGCGCGATACTGATCACCAGGCCAAACAGGATTGTCACATGAGGTAATGTACCCGCCTTTCCCGAAGACCAGTTTGCCCAGTACGTCGCGATCTGCAGATATACGGATAGCCTTACGTACGCGCACATCATCAAATGGTGCCTGTGTCGTGTTCATTACCATTCCAACCCAACGGCCTGTAGGTACAGATTGAACCGTAAAATTTGGGTTATTTGCGAACAATGGGATTTGTTCTGCGGATAATGCATAGATGAAATCAATCTGCCCAGCCTGCAGCGCAGCGACACGAGCATTTTGATCTGCAATCGCAATTACTTCGATTTTTTCTACGCCGGGTGTGCCACCATAGTAATCGTCAAACCGTTCCAGAACAGTTGTTCCCAATGGATCGTATTCAGAAACCTTAAAAGGGCCTGTGCCGATTCCCGTTTCGCACAAAGCATCTAAATTGCCATCACAAGCAGCTTTAGAAAGCATCTTGATGCGGTAATCCATCACAAGAAGAGGAAAATCGGCATGCGGTTGCTTGAGTACGATTTTTGCTGTGAGTGGGCCTACAACTTCAACGCGATCAACAATAGCCATAACACCTTTGGTCGGGCTGTCGATGGATTCCGACTGAGTCCGCATCATGGAAAATGCGACGTCCTCAGCGGTAAACTTAGTGCCATTATGAAATGTTACGCCCGGGCGCAAGCTAAATGTCCATTCTTGTGCATCTGGCGTAGATTCCCAACTGAGTGCGAGATCTGCTGAGGGCCGTCCACCTTCACCTTGGCGAACAAGGCGAGAGTATACATTCTCAATTGCCTCATAGAAACGCTGAGGAGAAATTGGGTCGATTGATTCCGAACCACCGTATCCTAACCCATGAGGAAAACGCAACGTTTCGGCCGTAGCCGCAGTGCTTGCCAAAGCGATAGCAACAGAAAGGAGCAGAGATATTTTCATGGTCTGATTTACTCGCAGGTTTGGGCCGGGGTAAAAATTAAAGTGTCTTCAAACGGGCCGTGCTGCACAATCACAAATCAGCGTACAGTTTGCCCTTACCCATTAAATTTAGGTCGCAATAACGCGCTCGAACGCGGAGCGTCCCAGTGCGGTCATTTTATTAAAGAGGAAACATTGATCTAGGCCACCGCCTTCTGATTGTCAAACTCCGAGACAGAGGCGGCCCCGTTTGTTTGGGCAGCTGAGCGGCGTTTATAAGTGAATTGGTTGTGGTTAGATCGCCGCTAACGCCAGGCGCAGCAAGCCTGTTTCGCATACAAATTTTGGAAGCATGGCAGAAGGCCGCCCTAAAGTTGGAATCTCGCTCTGGCAGAGAACTTGCCCGTTAGGACCGAACGGCAACTTCGGTCACACCGCTACATACCAGAAATTGAGAACGAACGAATTGCTACAATTTCATAAATTTCTTGATATCAGAACGATCATTCTGTAATACTTATAAACATGGCTAGACCTCAATCATATGACAAGGACACGCTCGCCGCTAAGGCATTGGTTGCCTTTTGGAAGAGCGGATATCACGCAACCTCGATGGATGATCTAGTACACGAAACAGGCGTTAGTCGTCATGGGCTGTATAAAGAGTTCGGTGACAAGAAGGGCGCATTACTGAAATCGTTTGATTTATACCAAAGTGCTATTGTTAGCCCCGCTTTTGAGCGCGTTGAGCGCGAAGCAGCAACGATGAATGAAATTGTGGTGTATTTTGAACACCAAATCTCTCTAGCCGAAAAAGACGGACTTCCGGGCCGAGGATGCTTTGTTGCCAATTCGGCCACCGAGATTGCACCGCACGATACGGATGTTCGGCAGAAAATCGATGAGCATTTCGACAGGCTTAGGCATGGATTTGCATCTGCACTCAAGAACTCGCTTCCTGCCAATTCTGACAAAAAAACAGATCATATTGCTGAAACGATGGTTGTTTTTGCGACTGGCCTTTGGTCGCTCTCCCGTGTCATTTCTGATGGAACTCAACTTCGCGTGACCGTAGAGACCTTTCTAAATTTGGTGAAAAAGGAACTCACATGACCTTAATTGAACCTGCGCATTTTGGACGAAATGGAATTAATGCGTTCATTCTTGCCGTTGGATTGAATTTGGTCTGGATCAACTTGTCTGAGGTCTTTCGGTATTTCGCGTTTGTGATGCCAATGATGAGAGACTCATTCTCTGTTGTGTCAGATGTCGCACCCATGAATATTTCGGTCTTTTTGATCTGGGGAATTTGGGACACCATACTCGTTCTATCTGTATGCGGCATTGCTTGGATGGCACTGGAAAAGTTTGGTACGACACAAAAGAGCATCATCGCTACCGCGACGGGTATCTGGGCAACAATTTTTGTCATTTTATGGTTGGGCCTATTCAATATGAATCTTGCCACACTCTCTATTCTGTATGTGGCGTTGCCACTTGCTTGGCTCGAAATGTATGTCGCGGTACTCCTCGTGAATCTGTCAATGCGGCGCCGAAGTTGAACAGTAATTTTGTCCATTCAGCATTACTTGGCCTACGCCTAAGCGAATAGCCCTTTCCCATCTCAGGGTCTGTTTGACACGAAAACAATCAGAAGTAGCGGGAACGATTTTGCCGGTGCAGATCTGTGATTGTGCGAATGTCGGCTTTGGTCACCTTGCAACATGCTGCGCCTGCGAACACTAGCTACCTCACGAGTGGCAGCAATGGGCTCCAAGCGACAATTCGCCATCGCATAAAAGGGACAATCAAACTGTCCGGAAACTGGGGTGAACTCCAGTGACAGCAAATTATTATCAACAATCACAATATTACTGCTCATAATCTACTCCATCATCTTCAGTGACGGCTCTGCGTGCAAGGAGATTTAGGATTAGATTGGGATCATCTAAATTTTCATAAAAGCCATTTGCTAACCTTCGCAAAGGAGTACCTATCCACATGACCGGATCGGGAACGGTGCCGTATTTGTGCCTAAGATATTCATTGAACCAAATCAGTAGATGGTTTTCCCTCGGAGGAATTTGACCGTCGACCGGCGCACTCCCATAGGCGGCCATAACTTCAGGCCGGGTCATCGCGTCCTTCATAACAGTTAGCAGCAAATTGATCGGAACTTTCGGCATTTCACTAGCTGGCTGAAGGCCCCTACCTGCGCTACTTACAAACTTGGACTGCGCTTTTACGCGATCCATGTCTTTCACCCACGAATATTCCAGCATCTCCGGATATTTCAAATTAGAAGCGTCGTTGTTCATTATCTTTCCCTACGCACAAGAAGACCTCAATGAATAAAGTTTAATCACAACCCAAATACCAGCGCGTTGAGATTACAACTCTGAAAATTGTAATTCCCGGAAGCTCATTCATCACACTTCACTAGCGGTCGGATAGCGCAAGTTTCTTGGTAAGATTTCCAGTTTTTAGAAATTCTCATAAAATATTTTGAGGAGGAGGCTGATTACAGTAACTTGTGCCAAGCTGATAAAGACCTACCTGAAGTTGAGAACTTGCTCTGACAGAAGTTGCCCAGAGCCCCGGCGAATGACAGATAAGGTCACCTAACAAAATGCTGCACCTGCGAAGTCCCGCGACCTCATGAATGCCAGCAAAGGGCTCAAACCGATCTGGCGTCTTACTCAGGTAATCGCATAGAGCTATGAATGACTTCCTGCTAAGGTACTCAGAATATCTTCCATGTAGATAGCATCAACCCATGTTGGAACCGACCGAAGGTCAGCAATTGGCCCACTAAGTCAGCAATGGTTTGAGGTTGCCCTGGTTTTCTACACCGCAGCGAATGCTTATTTTGTCCGCACTGGTACATGGACCGCGCTTAAGTGGGTTACCGTCCACACCTCAGGCCTTTTGGAAGCACGCACAATCAGAAATAGCAAGAACGTAAAACTGGTGAGGCCCCTGCACTGAGGCAAAAGTCACGCAGCAACATGCCTGTAATCAGGGCCACTAGCAGACATTTGCGCGTTTCTATCAAGGATTGAGACTAATTTGACTAAAACACTATCCGGCTTCTCGGCGCCCATGAAGTTACTCTGGTGAAGTGATGGACAGACGTAATCTCCGACTCATTGTTGCCGTTCATTGCATGTTTTTTTGTCACACGTGCTCTAAGGTAGGTGAAAGCCGTTTTAGAACCGCCCGGCTGGAGGAATTTCCGGTGAGTTGAGCTGCTCCATGCAACAAGGTGCTCCAAAGGCGGATTCCGTGAGGTGCTCTAGCAAGGCGGCAGACTGCTTGATTGCCTCTTCCTCGTTCCCCATTGCCACTGATCTCATAATCGCTTCATGGAAGCGACTGCACAGCAAGTTATCGGCCTTATCTTTATTGGCGAACCAGAACCGACGCGACTGACTCTGCACACGGGCCAGTGCGTGATGGAAATACGGATTATTTGTCGCCTCGGTTATAATGCGGTGGATGTCTTGCAAGTTGGTCAGCAGTGCAACTTCATCTTCATCCTGCGCGCTTTGCACAATAAGCCTGCTTAACGACAACATCTCTCGTCGCTGTTCACTGGTGCTGCGCATAACAGCAAACCGAAGGCAAATCGGCTCGATCTGTTTGCGGACCTCCAACAACTGCAATTGCTGCTCGGCTGTGATGGAGAGGAACTGAACACCTTTGCGCGGATGAATGACCAGCATCTCATCCTGCTCCAATGCTTGCAGAGCTTCACGAACAGGCGTCCTCCCCAAATCCAACAGGGACGCGAGTTTGTTCTCAGAATACAGAGCTGACACATCAAGCTCATTGAAAAATAATTTTCGCTCAATTTCCGTGCGTGCAAGCTCCGCTTGAGTTTTATGGTGAGCCACGGTTACCCCCTGTTCTAAAAGCATATTTTCTGCATCAAGTACATGGATGTGTAACACAGTGTGTTCCTGGTATGCCAGTTCTCTCTTTGTTAGTTCAATCTGCCATGTCAGTGATCCAAGTTGCACAGGACTCCTTGCTCAGTACTCCCATGTCAACATTTCAGCGCCTTTTTATAGGGTGAGGTATCAAATTTGGATAACGCGTCATTACGTCACGCGGTAACTACGTAACTTCTCCTCGGGATATAGCTTTTACACCTTTTGACATAAACTGAAATCACTCGCGTAATTAGGGGTTTATGGAAACTTGATAACAATAGATATTGCAAATTTGTCTGCCATATCAACTCAATAATCCTCCATATAAAACGACAATAAATGCATGAAATATACGTAATACTACCCTTGTTAACCCGATTTGATTTTGCTTTTTATATTGATAATATGTCAGTTGTAGGCTTATGTTCCATAAAGCGCTCTTAGCTGACCAAGAATCAAATAAAACAGCCATAAACGGTGGCATACAAGGTAAGCACCATGAAAAACTGGAAAGAGATCGCCCTCGCAGAAAACGCATCTCCTGTTCTTGCAGAAGCAGATGTTGTTGTTTGTGGTGGTGGCCCCTCTGGTGTTGCAGCGGCTGTTATGAGTGCACGTAGCGGCCTAAAGACAATTCTCATTGAAAAAAACGGCTTTTGTGGTGGCGGCGCAGTCGCTGGACTATCAGGTACTATCTGCGGTTTGTTTCTCACCCAGGACGACATTGAAAACAAAGACGCCAGGCAAATTGTTTTCGGTTTCGCAGAAGAGTTTCGTTCACGCCTATTGGCAAAGGGCGGCGCAACGCCTCCACAAATCTATGGCAACACCCATGTTGTGACGTTTGACCCGTTGATCTGGCGCGAAGCTGCGGATGATTTGTTGGAGGAGGCAAAAGTTACCTGCTTCTACCACACCATTTTTACTGAGGTGGTCCGTGAAGGCGATGAAATCACTGCGGTCAAAGTGGAATCCAAAGCGGGCAGCACTTTCATCAAAGCCAAGGCATTCATTGATACGTCAGGCGATGCCGCGCTCGTAACCAAAGCCGGCTGTGATTACTCCTTCGGTGATAAGGGCGTAATCCAGAACCCAACCATGATCTTCCGCCTCTCCAACGTGGTGGAGAGCGACTTTTACGACTATTTCGGCCTGAATACGATTTGCCCACCGGACATGGTTCAAAAGCTAAACACTGCCTACGAGAGCAAATCTTACGACACGCCGCGCAACAAAGTGTGGGTGTTCCCAACGCCGCAAAAGGGTGTGTTCTTAATGAACTGCACCCGTCTGGCAGGCCAGGACAACCGCCAGCTGAATGTCGTTGATCCGGCAGATTTCACATATGCCGAGATCTATGGGCGCCGCCAGGCACGTGAGTACCATCGCTTTTTCAAAGACAACATCCAAGGCTTTGCAGAATCTCTACTGATCGACATGTCACCAGAAGTGGGCATTCGCCAGACGCGAACCATCAGCGGCGAAAAAACGCTCAGCAACGACCATGTGGTGAATTGCGACAAGCCAGAGGATGGCGTGGTGCGCTCTTCATGGCCGATTGAAATGCATGCCGGAACCAAGAGCAAACTGCACTGGCTGATGGAAGATTACTATGAGGTTCCATACGGCACGCTCGTGCCGAAGGAGCTGGACAACGTGATTGTCGCGGGGCGGTGCTTGAGCGCCGAACATGAAGCGCTCGCTTCTGCCCGCGTAACTGCCCAGTGCTTTGAACTGGGACATGCGGCGGCTGTGGCGACAAAACAGAAGATAGAAAAAGCGATCAATTACAGAGATGTAGACACGGACGAGCTGCGTAAGGCGATGCGCGCAGCTGGCAGTGCTCTGTAAAAATTCGGGAAGTAAAAAGGAAGGTGCCTAAAGGCACACTGGGAGTTAAAAAAATGGAAAACTGCAGAATTAGCCGTGTAGAGCTCTATGCCTTGGCTGATGAAACCGCACCACCAATCCCTTGGGCGGATAATCAAGAACCTTTGCTGTACACCAACAACATCGTGCGTCTGTTCACCGAAGATGGGCTTGAGGGCTTGGGCGCAACGATGAGCTACACCGAGAACTTCTTTGACCGGTGCATCATTGAATCTCTCCGCACTATCGTTCCGGGCCTCATTGGTAAGAACCCGTTAATGACACAGGAGCTGAACAACTGGCTTGCAGCACGCTGCACCTGGGGCGGGTTGCCGGCAAAATCTCCAGTGGACATTGCAGCATGGGACATCAAAGCGAAGAAGGCAGAGATGCCGCTTTACATGTTGCTTGGCGGTGCGCGGACCAAGATTAAGTCTTATGCCTCCACCCCGATGTTCGACACTGTAGAGGAATACTTCCCTTACATTGACGGCTGCATTGAGCACGGCTTTACTGCAATCAAGCTGCACTGTTACTGCATCTTTGAAAAAGACGTGGCACTGGTGGAAGCTGTGCAGGCGAAATATGGTTCATCCAGCATCCGCTTTATGCTGGATACAGCGACCTTCTACACGCCTGCACAAGCTATGAAGATGGCTAAGTGGATGGAGCGTCATGACTGGGAATGGCTGGAAGCACCTGTTTCTGATTATGACTACAAAACCTACCAACGCCTCGTTGCAAATACAGATCTAGAAATTTCCAGCCATGGCAACTGCCTGCTCACCCTTCAGGAAGTTACGCACGCACTGAGCACGGACATGTGGTCGGATGTGCGGCAGGACGCAACTGTTTGTGGCGGCATCACACAGTTGAACAAATGCTTCGCCATAGCAGAAGGCCATAGCAAAAACCTTGAAATCCAGAGCATGGGCTACACGCTGACACAGGCTGCAAACCTGCACGTGGCTCTGGCTCACGACAACTGCAACTACTTTGAGCAGTTCTACCCTTACGAGGCGTTTGAGCTCGCAAGTAATACCAAAATCCGCACAGACAAAGACGGCTTTGTGCACGCACCTGAAGGCAATGGCCTCGGTGTGGATATGGATTGGGATGCAGTCAAAGAAGCATCTTTTGCAAGCTACACTTTTGAGTAAGGCGACAGACCATGCAAGCTAAAAAACACCAAATTGATATAAAACTGACGATTTCCAGTTTCGCAGCAGTCCTGCTGCTCGGCATCGTGGCTGTCATTGCACCAGAAGCAACCAAGTCCACAATGGGAGATATGCTAAGCTTCACCATTACCAATCTAGGCTCCGCCTTTTTGTGGTATGTGGTGATCGGCTCGCTGATCCTTTGCTACCTCGCGTTCACCAAATACGGCAGCATTCGTTTGGGTGGCGCGGTTCCAAAATTCAGCCATTACAAGCTGTTTGCAATGGCGTTGTGTGCCGGCATGGGTGCAAGCACCATGTACTGGGGCTACATGGAATCCATCTACTACTATATGGATCCTCAGTTCGGCATCGTCGATGAAGCCATGAAGATGGAATACGCCACGGCATTCAACATCTTCCATTGGGGTGCATCTGGTTGGTTTATTTACCTGATGGTAGCGGTTCCGTTCGGAATTACCTTCTACATCAAGAAGCGCCGTAACCTGAACTTGTCAGCTGTGTTGAATAGCTTTTTCGACGACCGTCTGCCAGTCTGGTTCATGAAGGTGATTGACCTGCTGTTCATCATCACCACGCTGGCTGCAACCGCGTTGACGCTTGGCCTTGGCATCCCGATGATCTCCTACAACATGGGTGTTCTGACTGGTCTGCCTGACAACCTGTTCACAGGTATTGGCATCATCGTTGGTCTGTCCATTGTGTTCTCTATGAGCTCTTACATCGGCATTGATAAAGGCATGTCTCGCATGTCGGATGCAACGATTTATCTTTGCATTCTACTGCTGGCGCTTACCTTCCTTGTTGGTCCTTCCGCACTCATCGCCAACAACGTGACAAACGGTGTTGGCATTATGTTGACCGAGTTCATCCGCATGAGCTTGAACACGGACCCATATGGAAACACATTGTTCCCTCAGTACTGGACTATCTTCTTCTGGGCGAACTGGATTTCCTACGCACCCGGTGTAGGTGTGTTCATCACCAAAATTGCACAGGGTCACAAGCTGCGTGACGTAATCTTGACACTGGTTATTGGTGGTACAATCGGTAGCGCGTTGATCTTTGGTATTGCAGGTACCTATACGATGAACCTGATGGCAGACGGTACAATTGATGCTGTTGGCCTCATCTCTGCCGGTGAAGCAACCAAGCTTGTTTCTACTGTACTGGGCACCATGCCATTCCCAAGCCTGATGACAGCCCTTTATCTGCTGACACTGATCCTGTTCTGTGTGACCACTCTGGACGGTACTTCTTACTCTCTGACGGGTATCGTAACAAAGAACTTGGATAGCGAAGCGAACGTATCTCCTATGTTCCGTGTGTTCTGGTGTCTGCTGCTGACAGTGATCCCAATCGTCTTCCTACTCATCAATGCGCAGCTGAACATTTTGAAATCGTTCCCAGTTCTCATTGTTGTGCCGCTCATGCCAATCCTACTCGTGCTGTGTTTCAAAGCCACTCAGTACGTTCGGACGACCTTTGGCGATATGAGTGCTGAAGAGATTGAACGCTACACGATACAGCTGGCGGAAGAAGATAAGGTTTAGGTTTCCTTCTGCCTTTATAATCGCACTTGAAGAATGGCCCCGGACATTGACCAAAGCCCGGGGCCTAATGCCAATCTTCATAAATTAGAACTCATATGCCCATTCTCGCCTTCCGATTGAAGTTATCCTGGCAGACTGTTCGATGAGTTTGTTCCATGCGTTGCAGCAGTGTTTTTCAATTTCTTCATAGGAATTAAGTATCAGGTTTGAAAGCCAGTTATCACGCATAAACTGCCAGATATTTTCAACGGGATTAAGCCCGGGGGCTCGTGGTGACAGAGGGACCAAACAGTCTGTCACATTAATCCAGGCATCCGGAGAATATGTTTTTGCCAAACCGCAAGTAACCAAAACCGAAAGCAGCGTTCGGACCTCCGGCATCAATGTTGGCCCTTAGCGTTATTCAGCGTACAAACCTTGCGATGACGCCTACTCTTATCCGCTAGAAATCTCATGCAAGTTTACCCTATGGGGCGCTATCTTCCGCCTTCTGCATCGAACGAACAGAATTCATCTTAAAGTTGCAAGTTCACTCAAACTGGCGCTGCACTGCATCAGGTCGAACGGCAGGTATGGTCACAGAACACCATGTCGGGTATCGCTGTGAGAAGGGCCGATACTGTTAAAGAGGCGTGAGATGGCACAATGAAGTGCATAGTGCGTGCATGGATTTGGATTGTAGCGACCACGAGCTATGAACGCACGCGGAAGTAGCGGAGTTGCCAGCTTGACTAAAGATTAATGCTGTAACATTCTTGCAATCGTTCCCTATTTGGATTTGGCATCATGTTAAATGTAAGTTCTTTTATGTCGGTGAGATCAATGAGTTGGCAAAAGCCAACTATCCAGAAATCAACATTTTCCGAAACACTTCCCGAAACCAAAACGCAGGAAGTAACGAGACCCCAACAATCATCGGGAATGAAGCCATTTTCTGAGGTTGCTACAGACGGTCGTGCTTTCTTGGATCAACAGTACGAAAAACATGGTGTTAAGAATACATTCCAATACCGTGATAAAACCGGGACATTTCGCCGTGAAGTATTCAGTGAATTTGATCTGATGGACCTTGATCGGCGTATGCTTTATGCAATGACCAATAATGAAGGTGGCCAATTTACTGCTGAAGAAGTTAGACTTGGCGAAAGCTGGATGGAAGATCAAATTCAGCAAGTTATGTTTGGCCAAGGTAGTGATCCGACCGATTATCAAACACCAATAATAAATGGCATTAAGTTTCTTGATGATATGGCAAGCCCTGAAGAAAAAGCATCCTTTGAATGGATAGAAGCGCGTGCGACCGCTCAGTTTATGTACGAGCAAGATCAGCGGGACCCTATAAGGCGTGGCAAAGGTGATGACGAAAGTCTTTCAACTACAAATCCGCTTGTTCTGCTTCTTATGTCAGCACACGGCGAGATGTGGGAAGCTCATAAAACAGATATGACGGCACGCTTAGAAAATCAGTCTGCTTATAAGTCTGCCTATCAGCAATGGCTAAGTCAGCAAGATTCATTTGGGGAATACAGCTTGGATATGCTGGTTTAAAGATAATAAAATCCCAGCTAACCACTTCAAACCCATTGTGTCCGCAACAGCCAGCGGTAAAACACGGTTTTGCATTTGCAGCAGCTAGTTGCATGAAATCGCTCCGAAGTTGAAGTCTAGTTCGGGCTGGGATGGCCCGGACATAGGGATGACGTCAGGTATGGTCGCTCAGCAACCAGCTGACCAAAATCGACCTATGGTTGAAATCACGCACTGGCCGGACGCCCCTAGATTTAGACTGAATGACCGCAACTGTGAAGGATTTTCGACACGGGCCTGAGCACGGTTGAGCGGCATTTGGGGTGTGGCCCGTGTTGGCAATCCTCCAAAGGTGGAAGCCGCGGGATGTTGGCTGGGGTCTATGGGGAAAGTGATGCGGCAGTCTGCTCGGTCGTGATCACACCTGGTTTTGTTGGCGGGTTGAGATGCCGGATTAACAGAGGAAAGAGCGCCTTAGTGCATGGCTGCGGCGATGATTGATGAGGACTGCCGAAACTGCTTTCTGGATTGGCGTGTGTGAGCGTACAGGTTCCTGCTCGGTCCTGCCAAGGCAGCCAGCGCTTTCCAGATGTGATTGTCGGTCTGTTTCTCATGCGGCCCGCCTTTCTGGTGGTGCGCGCGACCTCGGCTTTTGACCGCGTCGGAACGTCTCGATGATCCGCATCAGGCCACCGCAATGGGGACACGGGGCGCGTAAGGTAAGCGGTTGACAGGGTGCATCCGGCTTCGGATTTGACGCTGTTGCTGGGTGTTGCACGTTGAGCAGTGTGCGGATTTGGGCGATCCTGGCCTTACGGTTGGCGCTGGCCAGAAAGCCATAATGACGGATACGGTGGAAGCCGGCGGGCAGGACGTGGATCAGGAACCGGCGGATAAACTCGGGCGTTGCCAGCTGCATGATTTTGTATCGATCTCCCGTCTTGACACGGTAATCCTTCCAGCCAAACGTCACTGAATTTGCATCAGCGCTGACCAGTCTGGCATTGGAGATCGCCACCCTGTGAGTGTAGCCACTGAGATACCGCAGCACCGCTTCCGGTCCGCCAAAGGGCGGTTTGGCATAAACCACCCATTCACACTTGCGCAACGGTGCCAACCAGGCGGCAAAAGCTTTTTCCTGCTTAAGTCCGGCCAGGTCTCCAAAGAAGATCAATCGGCCTTTCTTGTGGAGCGCCAGCAGCCCGTCCACAAACAACCGCCGGAACAACCGGGACAAGACCCGCACCGGCATGAAAAAACCGGGTTTGCAGGCCATCCACCGAGTGCCATTTTGAGATATGCCGCCGCCCGGCACGATCATGTGCACATGCGGGTGATGGGTCAACGCCGAGCCCCATGTATGCAACAGGCTGATCAGGCCGGCTCCTGCGCCAAGGCGCCTGGGGTCCGCCGCCAGGGTCAACACTGTTTGCGCTGACGCCTTGAACAGCAGGTTATAGAGAGCTCGTTTGTTCCAATAGGCAAGCCGGGCAACCGGAGCTGGCAGGGTGAAGACAAGGTGGAAGTATTCGACCGGCAACAGATCTTCGGCGCGGGCTGCCATCCAGTCGCGCGCGGCCGGTCCCTGGCATTTGGGGCAATGCCGGTTCTTGCAGGAATTATAGGTGATGTGCTGGTGTTCGCATTTAGTGCAATTGGCCACATGTCCGCCAAGGGCTCGTGTACGGCACGTCTCGATCGCCGCCATAACCTTCAACTGATCCATACTCACATGTCCAGCATTGGCCTGACGCCATGCTGCCCCATAAGCTCGGAAGATATCAGCAACCTCCAGCGTTGGGCGGGGCACCGGCCCCGCTCACCTTTGACACTGCCTACCCGTCTGATCGGGAAGGTTCTCCAGCATGTCATAGGGACTGACAACATCCCGGATCATTTTGGTGGCCACATGGGCATAGCGCGCGGTTGTCGCTAGTTTGGCGTGCCCCAGTAGCACCTGGATCACCCGGATATCCGTATTGGCTTCCAGTAGGTGCGTGGCAAAGCTATGCCGCAAAGAATGCAAGGTCGCGGCCTTTTTGATGCCCGCCATGTGCCTGGCCGAGGTAAACGCCCGGTTCAGCTGGCGCGGGGACAGCGGATTGATCTTCGGATTACCGGGAAACAGCCAGCCTTCAGGCTGTGCCTCGCGCCAATACGTGCGCAGAAGATCCAGCAATCCCGGAGACAGCATCACCTTGCGGTCTTTGCCACCTTTGCCCTGGTCCACATGGATTAGCATCCGCTGGCTGTCGATGTCGCAAATCCTCAGAGTGCAAACCTCCGCAGCTCGCAGCCCAGCTCCGTAGGAGACGCTGAGTGCGGCTCGATACTTCAGACCCGGCCCTGGAGTAGCCATCAACAGCGCAAACACCTCCTCGACACTGAGGACTATCGGCAGGCGTCGTGGCATCGTGCGGAACTGCATGTAGCGCTTCATCTCCTCACGAGCGCAGGTCATTGTGAAAAAGAACCGCAGAGCCACAATTCGGGCGTTGAAGGTTGACGGCGTCACGCCGGTGTTGGTCATGTAAAGCTGATAACCGCGCAAATCCTCACCGGTGGCAGTGTCCGGGGAACGGCCCAAAAATCCGGCAAAGTCTTTGACTGCGCGAATATGAGCCTTTTGCGCCTTATCGCCCAGGCCGCGAATACGCATGTCTTCGATCATCCGTTTGCGTAAAGGTGTGGTTCTTTCCTCTGTCATGGGAGCCTCCTAACTGACGAGTAACGAGGCCACTATCGTCAGACAGTTCTGAGGTTCTCAAAACGCACTTTTAAGGAAATGGTTAAAGGCAGCCGCCACAGGCACCCCTGCCGCGCAAGCGGCTTCGTCCCTTGGTCACAAGCGACTTGCAGCACTCGCGAAGACCGATGGCATCGCGTATGACTGTAATGGCTCGACGAGCCCGTGACACATCCAGCCACAATGAGCGCATAGGTCAACCGAAAAGTACTCGGGAAAGCGTCTGCAGTTACTTCCAAAAGAATTGTCTCAATCATTGGTGGAAATGCTCAAAGTTCAGCTGTTCGCCCACATAGACAAGTCCGGCGTGTCTAATCAGTCACATCACTAAATCGCTTCGCGATACTGGCGTAGTTTGGGTTCACTGCACTGGGTAGGAAACTGTTGCGCGTGGTTCATGCCGATTGGAACATTCAGGTGCTTGGCTAAAAAAGTCTGCTGATCGTCTTCCTCGCTACCATCCATAACCTCACGCAGTTTGGAGGTCAGCCAGTCCTTGCGCACGGAATTTCCCAAATTGGGATTGGTGATGTAAAAATTGTCGGGACTTAAGTAGTCGCGCGATTTGATCATCTTTTAAGGGAACTCATAAAGCACCTCTAGCCGCTCTGGATCGTCAATCTTGCCGTCACGCACATCGCGGTAATAGTTCAGCTTGGTCTTCCAAACCACGGAAGGCGGCTCATCAGAATATGTGGTCAAGTACACCACAAACCCTTCCGGCCTTGAGACCAGTCCGCCGATTACTTCTTGCAACATGGCCGAAGCCTTTGACTTTTTGCCAAACAACCACAACTCATCGACCAGCACAAAACCAGTCTTTTTGCCCGAGATAGTATCGCTGTCAGCGGCCACGACCTTGAGCCCCGGCCCCGGTCATCTCATTGCGAATGGTCCGTTTATAGTCAATTACCTTGAGCATGGCCTTCAGTTCTTCATCGTAATTGACCATGGCTGCTGCAGGTTCAAAGCAGTTGTTGGGCACCTCCATGGTGGGCGCAAGCAAAAGAAGCTCATTCAGATGCCGCCAGTTGCGAATGAGCGCTGTCACAATAATCCCGACTGCAATGGTGGACTTGGCATTTTTCTTAGCTATCAGCAGCAAAAATTCATTGATCAACCGTGGCGCACAGGTCCCATCATGATGGCCCCGACAAAGTCAAACACCCACTGATCACAGCACTCACCAAACGTCGGCATGCCAGGCACATCAACGACGCGCAGCGACTTGAAAATATCAAGCGCGTATTCAGCTTCGTCTGGAAAGAGAGGTGCAAAGAGAACCAGAGTTTCACCTGCAACAATGCGCAACTCCCAGTCAGGGCAAGCAGTTGTTCAATTACCCGGTTTCAAAATGAATCTATCCTTAGTTGAGCATGTCAGCAAAAGACGGCGGAGCATACTTGCCCGCATATTCTCCAGCCTGCTGCTTGCGATCTGCCTTCTTGCCTGCACTTGTGAGCGATGCCGCTGGTACACTTTGGCCACGCTGCACCATCAACGTCGCCATTGCCGTTCAATCTGCTCGCTCAAGCCCCACAAAATATTCCTTTATGACTGCAACATTACCCGCGTCAACCAGGTCCATCAGCTTGCCCAGACACTTGGCTTCCACCCGTGCCCGTGCATCATCCTTGACTTTCAACTGACGAAAATAATTCTTGCACAACGTCGGCTTAGTGTTGCCCAAAGCTGAAGATATTTCACTTTGAGTTTTCCAGAACTCTAGTAACAGATTGATAAGTCGACTGTTTTCATAATTGAGCTTGTGATATGACCGTCCTCGCCCTCCAAAGCCCTCAGGTATTGTGTCGCCTAACAGGTCAAATTCATAGGCGGACAAAAAAAATCTCTCCGTGAATTGGGGTCCGGTAAAACATTCGATCCCCCCGGACTTTTGACCCACCCCCCCGTAGCTGAGCAGGTCAGGGTGTCAGCTGCGCAAGCGTCGCGCTTGGGTTGTTTTCCGGTTATGACATCCGATGCACACGCACTGGATGTTCGCCGGTGCCAGTCCCTGCCCCGCCATCACGACGCTCAATGATGTGGTCAGCAATCAGCTTGTCTTACCGCTTGGAAAAGTCTTTACCGCAGGCCTCGCACTGGTAGCCGCGAAGCTGTTTCATATCGCGGGCCATGCCTTCGTCAGGTAAAGCGGATCGATACTGACGATTAACGAAGTTCCACTTTATCAGCTGGCACAATTGCCGTTGTGGTTCGGCCAAACGCTTTCAGCTCTACCTTCAGCGTTTGTCCTCCCGCTCTAAGCTTGCTCACTACACCCTTGAGTGTAGCCCCAACTCCAGCCACAAGGAGGATATCACTTCCCACGCTAAAGAGCTGACCGGTCGTGGGCTTTTTACCGACCTGAGCTTCACAGGCGGTTTCCAGAATACGAAGCATCTCAGCGAGAGGTACACGGTGGGGAGCCTGCTCTTGGGAGCATGCCAATATCTTTTCCACACCGTCGCAGGACCGCACCTGATCACAGCTCCCCCTCTCATTACAGTCTAAACCAACAAACAGATAGCGCGGAAACATTGGGCCACTGACGTCAATAACTTTGCCGGATCGCTTCACTTTTCGTATCGCAGGTATCTTCGGCAAGTAGGCAATCGCACCCGTGGCAGTGATGCTTGCGTGTGCTCGATCCTCACAGTTTGGATTGGTTTGCACCACAATCCATTCAAGCGATGATTTAGTCATCAGGGCTCGTAGCAGCATGTAGTCCTGCTCGAGAGCTTTATTCCCGGCATTGGGCGCAGTCATCTTCATTCAGCCGCCTCCTGTTTCGTCGTTCTCTCACCCGTAAGCCGAGCATGTGCGACCTCAAAGCTCGCCAATGCCGCGCTCACAGCCTCAAGCGTTGATGGGAATTCCCCGGCAAGCGGCTTGGGCATGTACGCCCAATCAGGCAGATCGCGATCAGGTCCAAACCAAGGCCAGCCGCGTTCTTCGTGAAGCCGCTTCCAGGCTTGCCAGACCTCGTTGCCAACCCGCACCGCTGCAAACTCATCAGCAAGTGGTGCCAAGTTTGCCTTTGACGGTAATGCCGCTACCTCGGCGGGAGGCCTGATTGTGCATATCCACCACCCGAGGCCAGCCATACAGCGCCAACCGCCGGAGCTTTTCCAGCCGCGCATCTTCGCCGCCGCCACGCAGAATTCCCTCAATGAACGGGGTTGGTTTGGAGAATTTCCCATAGGCTGGTTGCAGCAGATCAGCAAACCGATAAACACCCCAGAGCTTGCCGTAAGCCTTGGCAACCTCAACAGAACCGCCGTTGCTCCCACCCACTTCTGGAAGCTTCTCCCAGCGCTTTTCTGAGAGATAAACCGCAAATGCGCAGAACTTCTTGCGCCCCTCGGATTTGGCGTGTTTGACATAGGCACCAACCAATTCCCCAGCCTTTTCCCGATCACCACCGTTTAATCCAAACCAAGCTTTCTCAGCCGTATCTGAACTGTCGCTCACAAATGTTGGCCACGTCGCATGAGCCCTTTTCAGCCTTCGAACCCACGTTTCGTGAGTGACAGTGCCGCTATTGTCATTTTTATCATTTTCAACTTCACGCGCGCACTCTCTCCTCTGGACTGGTATTGGATTGGATTGTTAAGTGGACTGTTCTTATCTTGGTCCACCTCGTGCACCGCCTTAGGTCCACCACGTGCACCACCTTCATCCACCTCGTGCACCACCTTTTTTGAGGGAGCTGGTGCAGGAGGTGCACCGCCTTTTTTCTCAAACTCAGCATTTTTGACCATACGCTCAGATGTGCTGGGAGCGACTAAATCACGCTCTGGCCACCGCGCGACATACTCTTGGCGCTTCCATCTTTGCCCTCGAAAGCCATGCTGTGAGACCTCAATCCAACCAGCCTCTTTTGCTATGTCGATATGCTTCAAAACTGCATTCTTGCTGTAGCCGCTGTACTCCACCAAGTCCTCTATGGAAGGGTAACAACTCTCGCCAACCGCATTCATGAACATGCTCATAGCTTGCAATACGGCTCTTGTCGGCCCCTGAAGATCAGACTTGCAGAAGGCTTGCCGCCAACTCCAGGCCTTTCGGTCTTCGCTCATGTCCAGCCCTCCACTTCCATCTCTGGAAGCTTGGGCATGTACTCGTTCCGCTTCAGCTTCTCTCCCAAGGGCCCATACTTGCGAATTCCCAACCACCCACAACGCTCGGCATTTCTAAGATGCTTGGTCACAATCGGCATGCTCAGGCTGGTGTGCTCAGCAAGATCACGAACCGAAGGCGAGCAAACTTCGCCAACGCCCGCCGCAAACAGACTGATTGCGTGCAACACCAGATTAGTGCTGGAAGGCAGATGACATCGCGAAAACTCACGCCGCCAGTCTGTGAGAGTCTGGACTTCACGCATTACAAACCTCCGTTGGCTCAGTTCGGGAGAACAGCGGACCAGCATCCAAATCAGTCGCTGCTTGTTGTGATTTCAGTTCATCAGGCCCCATCCAATCTTGCGCGATGCGCTCCTGCGCTATCGCTGCGTAGTCTGGATTGAGTTCAATCAGGATCGCCTGTCTGCCAAGACGCAGCGCGACAAGGCCAGTTGTGCCAGCCCCGCCAAACGGATCGAGGACAACGCCGCCTCTTGGGCAACCCGCCTTAATACACCGCTGCGCCAACTCTGGCGGGAAGGTTGCAAAATGAGCCTCGGGAAATGGCCGCGTTGCCACATTCCAAACTTCAAGTGGAGCAGGTTCAAAGTTACGAAGATTTCGATGCGTCCTCTTCTCAACTTCATCCCCCATATAAGAACACCAATTCTTATGGCCCTGGCCTGCTTCCTCTATCGGAGGGCGCCGCTTTATCCCTCTCGATTTAGTTCCGCCAGATACTGGCTGTCGAACCGCTTCGGCATCGTAGAAATAGCGAGCCGATTTAGTAACGAGCCAGATTTTCTCATGAGCACTTGCAGGCCTGTCACGAATGCTTTCAGGCATCGGATTAGGCTTTGCCCAGATGATCTCACCGCGCACCCACCAGCCCGCATCTTGCAGCGCAATTGCCAGTCGATTGGGCACCATGCAGAGATCTTTCGGCTTCAAGCTGCCTTGAATTGTCGAGAAAGGTTTTTGCGTGAAAGTTCGGTCATCTTTTCCGCTTCGGATCCGCCCATCAGCATTCGCTTTGTGCCCTGCCGGAGTGGTGGCGTAGCAGTCGCCGTAATTGATCCAGCAGGTGCCTTCTGGTTTCAGTACGCGTCGAACTTCCTCGAACACCTCAACCATCTTATCGATATGCTCTTTAAGCGTTGGCTCAAGTCCCAACTGCCCTTCAACGCCGTAATCCCTCAAGCCCCAGTAAGGTGGCGAGGTCACGACGCACTCAACGCTGTCACCAGGCACCTCGCGCAAACGCTCAAGCACATCACCCAACCGAATTTGACAGGGCAAATCACCAATACGGATGGTTTCAGGAGAGGTCATGCAACATCCCTCCCAACCAATTCCGCAGATCGACGTTCAGCCGATTGCGTGATGCAATTGGCAACGCAAAAAGTTGCAGAGAGCCTTGCCGGATGCGCCAACATAGCAAAGCTCTCTGCGCACACTGGCAGGAAAGGAACAGCCAGCATGAGTGAGATGGAAACCGAGGAAAGACCAACTGCACAAAAAGCAAAAGAGCTTATAGACTTATTTGCAGAAGCAGATGAGAGCACAAAACATCTCATTCCTAAGATAGTTAGCCTTAGTGAGGAGATCGATGCAATTGAGGTCGTCACTAAGAAAGCAAACGATGCGGTTACAGCATTCAACCAACTAGTTCGCCTCAGCGACAACGAGATGGCGAACTTTATGATATCTACAAATAATAGAAAAAATCTCCCGAATTTTCTCATCAAAACTAAAGATGAAGAAGAGACATACCGCTGCATAAAGGAAGTTTGCGACATGTCCTTCATAGCCCATGTCACCCTGCTTTCACTTAGAGTTAACATCGGTTCTAGTTTACTAGAATATCTAAAACACCTGCCCAAACTCGCCGGTTCAAAATTCGAAAAACCGGAGATCAGCATGACCATAAAGGTGGCGGAATAATCTGTACCGGAAGCGCCAGCGCTCGGCATAGCTAGCAGCCGCCAACGAGATGCCAGAAGGAAGAACTTTGCAACGGATCGGTGTTCACTTGACATCCCCTAGCCCTCACCTGCCCCGTCCGAGATGGACGCTTTATAGGCTGAGAGGTACTTGGCGTATTCGCGTTGAGCGACTTCGAACATGCCGACTATGCGGTTGTGTTCGGCTGGGGTGATTTCCCAATCGGCGGCAGCTTCCGTGGCGGCTTTTATCGCATCGCATGCCGCCCTCACCATATCTAAGGCACATGCTGCAGGGACCTTGCTGGTTGGCGCATCCAGTTTGGTGGCGACGTAGCCAAGGGCTCGCAGATGTTCCAATGTGAACACCGGATCGCTCCCTATGGAGACCAGCTCTTCCTCAAGCTTTACCAAACTCATCAAGGTGATGTTGCCTGCTTCATTCACATCCGGCCATTTTTTGACGGTAGTCAAACCGAGATCCAAATAGGCAGCGGTACATTCCTGCCCACCAAATGCTTTGATGAGCTCTCTAGTTTGGCGGCAGATCCAGACCTTACGTCCGTAGCCAGTTCTGGAATTACTCATGTGTACCCAACCCCCTCTTGCAGCCCAAAGATCCTTCAACCAGCAAACGATAAGATCATAGCCATGATCAGATTTTCCATCCGCAGGGCGTGGCCGTTCATCAATTGTGTTTGCGGTGGTTTAGAGACATAAAAAGCATTCAGAGCAGCAGACCGAATACCGCCAATCAGTTGGCACTCTTAGAATACGCCGTGAGTACCAATCGCTAATGGCCTTGCATCACGCATTTTGCCTGCGTTTTACGTGCATTGACGAAGTTAACCAGTCCCCGGAGTGTAGAAAGCCGAATATCGCAACCATCTGAGAGGTTCTTATGAAGCTTGGAATACCCAACAGACTCCTGCCCCAACGCGGTGCGGGAAATTCCAAGTTCGAAGCACGCCGCCTCAAAATATTCCAAAACCTGCGAGCGGCTTGGAATAGACATTTCAGCCCCAAGTTTTGTGTGTTCTTCGTTCGCCATGGTACCTCGCAAGTCAGATTGCGAGATTAAAATAAGGAGTATACTCCCTATTTGTAAACATATTATAATCCCGTAGACACTTATAAACTAATGGATTAATTTCCACCCATGCAGAATTGGCGAGAAAACCTTAACAATATCATGAAAGAGCGCGGCACAAACGCCCGCCGAGTTTCGCTATCCATCGGCAAGAGCGAAGATTACGTCACTAAACTTCTAAAGCTAAACACCCCTTCAATTGAGGCGTTTTCAGACTTAGCGGAGCACTTAGGCGTCAGTCTTGCTTCGCTCTATTACGGCCCCACAAGCGACGAGTTAACAACGCAGCTGATTGATGAATTTTCTAAGCTTAACGAAGAAGAAAAAAGATATGCCTTGAAAATACTCAAAGGCTTTTCGAAGACTTAGGGCGCTCAATACCTTTTCTGGAAATCAACTTAATCACTTCCAAAAAAGCCTGCTTCTCACCTCTTGTTAGCCCTTGAAGTAGCCTTGCGAATTCCAGATCATCACACCTACACATAGCGACACCCCTAAAATTACCCTTGCGTAAATTCACATGATTTGAATTCCAAATCAAATTGACCACCTTCCCAATTTGAGCACCAAAGCAACCACACAGTGCTGAAAATCCTAAGAAAACCGCCAATACGTCAGGAAAATTAGGAGTAAAACCTCCCCAAAATGAAGAAACGCCCTTAAAGTTTTGCCATTTTTGTTATTGCCATCCCCATTTTTTCCACAAGCTGATTGATACATGCATCTAAGTCACAATCAGCGCTTGCATCACCCCCTCCTCCCAGCACCAGCTCCGTGAGCTCATAGACATACCCGCGAGGCGTCAGCCCCCTTTCGAGCAAACCTGCCGCCACAAATTTATCCAAACTTCGCTGCACAGTAAAAGTGGATATGGAAGTAAGCTCACTCACTGAAGCAACCGTAGGCAGATTATCGGAGCGCAATTCAGCAGCCACTGCAAGCAGAACAACCACCTCACCAAAACTACTTGCGCCACTTAGTTTTCGAACCTCAAGCATACCTTCAAGTAGAGCATCAGCCACAAGCGAAACCTTCGCCCGACGCTCCCGGCAACAACATTCCATCGCGCCCATTTAACATATCAAGTTCGCAGGCTGCATATAAATATCGCTCACAACAGCACTTCCCACCCCCCTTAATATCCATATGTCATATTTTGACATATGGATGATACTCCAGTTTATAATTTACATATGGATAATACTCCATATTGTAAGGATATATTCCAACTGGAGTTTTCTCGATGCCTAGCGCCCACATCATCTCATTTCCCACACCTCATAAGCTTTGCCCTCTTCGCGTTGTAAAATCTACAACGGCGATTGGTGAGGAGGCTCTTGTTATCTCCTCCGAAACACATTCAGAACTCTGCTTTGCCCGCGATGACTTGCGCGAAATGATCAAGCTCTCACCCGATAAAGCCGCACCCATTGCAAACCGCATCTACGCCCTGCGCGAGACCCTTGATGACGCGCAAGTAGGTCTCACAAAGCTCCTGCAGAAAATGGGCCGTACTTAGGAGCGCATGATGCCACGCAACATGTCCTTCTCCATGACCACCCAGCAAATGCGAGAGCAGACCAAGACGGTAACCCGTCGCTTCGGTTGGAACTTCCTGAAAGCTGGAGAGGTGGTCAACGCCGTTGAAAAAACCATGGGGCTGCGCAAAGGCGAGAAGATCAAGCTCCTCTGCCAGATCAAAATTCTGAGTGTACGCGGTGAGCCTTTGAACGCAATCACCCAAGAAGATTGCGCACGTGAAGGCTTCCCAGACATGAGCCCCGACAACTTCGTGCACATGCTGGTGCAGCACTACCGTGTTGACCCTACACAGTCCGTAAACCGCATTGAGTTTGAGTTTCTACCCTGAGGAACTGACCCATGAATAGCATTGATAACGACGTATTTAGTGATCGCTGCAACGTGCCTCTGTTCCTCTTTAGCGAGAGCATAAAACTGGCGGTTCTGGTTGCTTTAGGTATCGGCCTTCTCCATTTGGCACCCGCTCTCGATGATGCGGTAATCCAAGCCAAACAGCAGAGCATTCCTTCAAGTTTTGTCACCTCCCAGATCGCCTCTTTTGATCAAACTTCCAGCCGCTAACTCAGGGTATTGCAATGTCAGTTCAAACCATCAGTGTGCCCAAAGCACCGCTATTCGATCACATGAATATGCCGCTCGATCAGATCCCCACACGAGGGCAAGAGCTCATCATTGACGCCTTTGCGGGCGGCGGCGGAGCCTCAACAGGTATTGAGATGGCTTTGAGGCATTCTCCAGATATAGCGATCAACCATTGTGTGAAAGCCCTCGCAATGCACGCACAGAACCACCCGGACACCATCCATTTGCCGGAAAGTGTGTGGGAAGTTGATCTCATGACCTACACGAATGGACGCCCTGTGGGTCTGCTGTGGGCTTCTCCAGATTGCCGACACTTTTCTCGCGCTAGAGGTAGCAAACCAACATCAAAATCAGTGCGCATGCTTGCTTGGTCTGTGGTCAATTTCAGCCAGAAGTTAGGATCTAAACGCCCACGTATCATCATTCTGGAGAACGTTCCTGAATTCCAAGGGTGGGAAGATTTTGATGCGTGGAAAGCTGCCCTCAATAAATTGGGCTACAATCTCGAATTTCGAATTTTGAGGGCCTGCGATTATGGCGCCCCAACTATCCGTAAAAGATTGTTTATGATCGCTCGCCGCGATCGTAAGATTATCCGTTGGCCCGCACCTACCCACGGAGACCCCGGTGGCGAAGAAGTCAAAGCCGGCAAACTATTGCCGTGGAAGACCGCAGCAGACTGCATTGACTGGTCTATTCCTTGCCCATCAATTTTTGAGCGCAAACGTCCGCTGGTCGATAACACAATGAGCCGCATTGCTGCGGACATCAAAAAGTTTGTGCTGGATACGCCTGAGCCGTTCATCCTCAATATGAGCCATAGTGGGAGCCTTGAGCCACTTACGAAGCCATTCAGCACGATTAAGACTGAAAAAGGCGGATGCAGAGCGCTTGTTGTACCTTATCTACACAAGTACTACGGACCAAAAAAACGAGGAGAAGTTCGCGGGCACCCATTGAATGAGCCTGCGCACACCGTAACGACAGAAAATCGTCACGCGCTTGTTGCTGCCTTTTTAGCTCAGCACAACTTTGATGTCGTGGGACGGGCAGCGGATGCGCCACTTTCTACAATCACAGCAAGGGCAACACAACAAACCCTCGTCACCAGCCACCTGATTAAACTGCGCGGCACCTGCAGGCATGGACAAACAGTTACAGAGCCAATGCCGACACTTACCGCTGGTGGAAACCATGCAGGTGAAGTGAGGGCATTCCTGACCTCTTACTATGGCTCAAGTATTGAGCAAGTTGCTGATACGCCGCTTGGGACTGTGACCACCAGAGACCGCCACGGATTGGTGTGCGTTGATGTCGGCGGTGAGCCTTACATCATAACAGACATTGGCATGCGTATGCTCACACCGGCGGAACTCTATAGAGCGCAAGGCTTTCCAGATGATTACCGCATCAGCTTCGACTACAACGGCAAGCCTTTTCCAAAAACAGAGCAGACGGCAAAATGTGGCAACAGCGTTTGCCCGCCAGTCGCCAAAGCAATTGTTGAAGCCAACCTCCCCGAGTGCATTTCCTATGAGGTCACAGCATGAACTTTCTACCTCTGATCTTCACCGTGAACACCATCCGCATGTGGCAGCTGTGGCTGTATGGATCTGCCCCAGTGCGATATGGCAGCTCCCTGCAACAGGAGGGGGAGGAATGAAATGCGCCCCCTGTAACGGATACGGCACAACAGACTACTGGGGCTTTTCGATCACTCTATGTGAAAGGTGCAATGGAAAAGGGTCGTTGGAAATTGAAGAGCTAGACCCAAAGGCTCTGAAACCCGCAGCAAGAGCGTATTGGCAACTCATTCGGCCAAACCTTGAGCAAGCTTTTGAAGACCTTTCAAACACTGAGCAAATCAACCTCGCATGGGATGCTGCCGCAGTTGTACTGACTTACCAATCCAGCAAACAGCAGTAAGGGACGCTTCATGGTGATAAATGCCCTATCCGCGTCTGACCTTACCAGAAATGAGCAAACTCAAATCCTCAAACACGAGAGAACCAATCGAAAGATTGGAAGGTGGGGAGCATGGGAACTTATTGAATTCCCAAAGGGTTCAATAGGACGTGGTTGGGCAGCCGATTTTGGCCTGGCTCACAAAAACAAGGTCTTCAGCGTACTCGACCGAACCCTTGCAACTGGCGTTCGTCATCTTGCAATAACGTCTCTCTCCGGAAACCGCCCATCCTGGCCTGAGATGCAACGCATCAAAGATGAACTCGCCGGACCAGAGGCCACCGCTGTCGAGGTCTATCCACCCAAGGAAGAGATCGTTGACGGAGCAAACATGTATCATCTCTGGATTGTGACAGCTCCACTGCCCTTCACTCTTTACGGAAGAAACAGGAGCACACCATGAGACTGGAAACAGAGGTCAATCCCATTCACATCGGCATCAGTTTAACCTCCAAACCCGAAGCTTTGGCAGAGGTGCTCAGCGCCATAGCAGTTAATGCCCCCAGTGGCTTAGCAAAGCAGGTCAATGAGCACATGCCGGATGCCCTGCGTGACCGCACATCAAACCTGCTTGAAAAGCTCCTAATCGCAATTTCGACTTAAGTCCGGAGAGATGTCGCAGGCCTACAAAATTGTACAGGACCGGCACACAGCCTCTTCGACCACGCTATGAAATAGTTTTGAGAGAGCAACCTTACGAAAATCGGAGGAGTAGATGTTAAATAGCAAACCTCGCCAATTGAGCTTTACACCGCGCGGGTTCAGCAGAGTAGAAGCAGCTCAATACATCGGTGTCAGCGTAGGACTGTTTGCCGAAATGATCACAAAGCAATTCATGCCCGAGCCGCGATTGATGAACACAAGAAAGGTTTGGGACATTCGAGAGCTTGATAAAGCATTTGACGAACTACCCTACTCTAATCAGCCAGCCAATTCAGCAAACAGCAACCTACCGAGGGACTTTGTGTGACGATGAACACGACCAGGTTCAAAGGTGTGCACACAGAGCCTGACCGGCATGGCAATGTTCGCCGCTATTTCCGGAAGGATCGTCAGTCACGCCGGATCCGCTTGAGAGAGGAGCCGGGAACGCAGGCCTATCTAGATGAGATTGCCCGCGCACAACTCGGATTGTCTCAACCTGGCCCACAATCAAAAGGCAAGTCCAAGAAGACCATTAGGAAAATACAAGGAACTTTCGGCTGGCTAGCTGAAGAGTATCTCAGCCGAGTTGCGCCAACGTTTGCAAAATCGACCATAGATCAGAAGCGCAGAACACTCACAGCCATTGGTGATGAGACATGCTTGAGCGCCTCAGGGTCAGCCTTACGAGATATGGACTACCGAGGTTTAAGCAAAGCTCACGTCATCAAATTACGTGATCAGAAAGTAAGGACACCGGAGGCTGCAAACCACCGCGTGAAGGCTCTTTCCGCTCTATTCGAATGGGCGTGTAACGAGGCAGAAATCGCAGAGTTGAACCCAGCTCACGGAGTAAAAAAATTCAAGTCCAGCTCAACCGGACATCATACCTGGACACACGATGAGATGGAGCAATTTACCGCTCATCACAAGCCTGGTACAAAAGCTCATCTGTGTTACACGATCATTCGTTACACAGGTTTGCGCATTTCGGACGTATCAAGACTTGGTCCCCAGCACATATACACAGACCAAGAGACGGGGCTGCAGCACTTCAAAATAGCACCCATGAAGAATGAGAATAACACTGCCACTGTAATCGACATGCCAGTACTCCCACCACTTGCAGCAGCTATCAAAGACATGAACAGCCAAAACACCTTCATTGAAACAATATGGGGCAAGCAATACTCCATCAAAGGACTAGGGAATCGTTTTAGCAGTTGGAGCGACCAAGCAAGTTTGCCTCATTGCTCCGCGCATGGAATCCGGAAAGCTGATGCAGTAATAGCAGCGGAACAAGGCGCTACCGCCCATGAGCTTCTAAGCATGTTTGGTTGGGAAAAACTGAGCACAGCCGAGATTTACACGAAGAAAGCCAACACGAAAAAACTGAGCCAAACAGGCTCCTCAAAGTTGCTAAAAAAGTGAGGGAACAACATCGGCTAAGTCGTTGTTTTTACGTCCCCAACCAATCCCTTACTTACCCTATAACTAATTGATTAGGCACTTTTAATTCGTTTCGGCAGAGGCCTCCACTATCCCTTTTCCCCATTGAAATCATTGACTTTTAACGTGATAAACGTCCCACTCTTGGGACTGCGTTTAAAAGTGGGACACTTTTCGTCCTATCGTATCAACCCATCCTTTGATGAACCGAACACGTCATCTAGGCTCAAAACACCCCTCAATAGAAATTGTGATAAACCACCTGTCCTTGGTATTCCAAGGCCAGGTATGCCCTTATACTGCGCTTTTTCAGGGCCATACGGCTAACGTTGATGATGGGGTGCGGCTTGAGTGAGGGCGAGATTATCAGTCCGGTTGTTAGGCAGCCTGCTGTCAAACGCCGGAAAAAGGTGAAGCAGAAAGCAACATTCGCCTCTGAGAGCGATATGTGCGCTCATTTCATCAAGCTCCTCCCTGAAGAGTGGATCGTCTATCCTGAATGGGCAAACTGGGACATTCTTCTGATCAGGAAAAGCGATGGCCTTCAGATAGGCGTTGAAGCCAAACTACGACTAAGCGCGAAAGTCATTTCTCAAGCTGGCGAAAGCGCGCATGAGGTCGATCAACCCGGCCCTGATTGTAGAGCGGTCTTGATACCAAAAGGCTCAAACCTCGATTTTCAACCGGTTTGCAAGCTTTTGTGCCTTCAGATCATTGAAATCGAAAGCCCGGAATCTAAACGTCTAAGCACGAAACATTGGTATCATCCCAACCTCCCAAAACCTGGACGCGCGTCTTCCGCAGGCTATTTCAAAGAGTTTTACCCGCAAAGCCGGCACCTGCTTCCAGAAATAGTACCCGCAGTTCCTGCAGGTAAATCATCACCCATCAAACTAACCCCCTGGAAAATTAAGGCAATCAAGCTCGATGTCTTGCTGAAAAGGCACGGTGTCGTCACACGGAAGATATTCAAAGCACTAGGCCTCAGCACGACCCTGTTTCTTTATTCTGACAAGAAGTGGATGCAACGATGCCAACCGAAAGGGGCATGGGAACGCGGTCCCAATTTTCCAGATCTGCAAAAAGGCTGTGAGGAGAATTACGAGGAATTGGAAAAGCGATATACAACATGGTCCAAAACTCTCCCCTTAGAAGAGCCATGCTGAACTGCTTGGAAAGCCAGAACCACGGCACTGATTTGCCCTGAGATCAACCAGTAACAAAAATCTGCAATTTACGCTTGACCTAAACAATGCTATCTTTACCCTTACGTAAACTTATGCACTTTGGGAGGGGGCTATGGTTTTCAATATGCTGGATCAAAATGGCATGCAGTCCATCTATAAGGATGCCAAACGTTATTGGTGGCTGGTAGCCTATGTTAGTAGCAGCGTCACGCTCGCAACCGTCGCGCTTTATGCTTACTTCCAATACACCGCAATCCTTTTCATACCGCTCATCTATTTCTTTATTGTCATCCCATCATTAGATGCCTTAATCGGCGAGGACCCCTACAATCCGCCTGACGATGTTTTAGTGAAGATGTCTGAGGACCCGTATTACAGCCGCCTTGTGCGTTGGCTTGTGCCATATGCATGGGTAAACCTTTTTGCCGGTGTTTGGCTGATCGGCACCTATGACCTGCCAGTTTGGTTGGTCGTGATATTTGCATTTGGCAAAGGCTTATTTGGGTCCGGTACAATCATGTTGGCTCATGAATTGGGTCACAAACTCAACAAAACAGACCAACTTCTCGCAAAACTGGCCAATGCTGTCGTTGGGTATGGACACTTCTGCATCGAGCATAATCGCGGCCATCATGTCCATGTGGCAACCTGTGAAGATCCCGCCAGCTCGCGCATGGGAGAAAACATCTACGCCTTTGCACTCCGTGAAATCCCCGGAACCTTTGTGCGTGGCTGGTTTCATGAGAAGAAAAGACTTCAGCGAAAAGGGCACCATCTGTGGTCTGTTCACAATGATATTCTGCAAGGCTACGCCCTCACCTGGAGTGTCCTGATAATCTGCACAGCGTTATTTGGCTGGAAGGTCCTGCTTCTGCTTGTCATTCAAAGTGTCGTGGCATGGTACGGCCTGACACAAGCAAATTATGTGGAGCACTACGGCCTGTTGCGGCAGAAAGATGAAAACGGCAAATATGAGCGCTGCCAACCGCGCCATTCATGGAACACAAATCACATTTTTTCGAACCTGAGTACGTTCCACTTGCAACGTCATTCAGACCATCACGCCAACCCTTTACGACCCTATCAGGCCCTTAGAAACTACCCAGATCTTCCCAGTTTGCCAAGCGGATACCCCGGTTGTTTTGCGCTCGCAGCTATTCCGCCCTTATGGTTCCGCGTCATGGATCCGAAAGTTATGGAGTGGGCTGGAGGAGATATCACCAAGGTCAACAGAGCATAACAACGTCGCCTCTTCCCGATGCATCCAGAAACTTCTGTTAACAGGCAGGAGCAGCAACCGCTCTGACATCTTCAGATGATAGCAATCCCTGATCTGCTCCGGTAAAACAACACAGCAAACAAGGGATTGAGATAGATGAAACATGGTGGGGACATTTCAACCGCTATCGAAAGTTACGGTGGGAATGCTGGAGAGTGGCTGGATCTTTCAACCGGGATCAATCCAGTCCCCTACCCAGCTGCCCATCTTATCTCCCAGCAAGGCCTCATCAGTCTGCCAACACAGCAGGCAGAGGCCGAGCTCTATAAGGCTGCAAGACGAGCCTACGGGATTCCTGAGGGTCTTGGAGTTGCGATTGCTCCCGGGACACAAGCAATAATCTCAGCCTTACCGCGTCTGCTGCAACCAGACACACCGATATCCATTGTCAGCCCCACCTACTCTTCTCACGAGGAAAGCTGGAGTGCGGCAGGTAACCCGGTAGAGATCATTTCCGCGCATGATTTGGAACAGCACCAATCACCGAACTGTTTGCTTGTGAACCCCAATAATCCAGATGGTGCGGTCCAAACACCCGAGCAGCTCCTCAAGCTTGCGACTACACAAAAAGAGCAAGGTGGCTATCTTATTGTCGATGAAGCATTCATGGATGTCATGCCGCAAAATTCAGTGGTTCCTCTCATATCAGATGAGAACATTCTGGTGCTGCGCAGCTTCGGTAAGTTTTTTGGTTTGGCAGGTGTGCGTCTGGGCTTTCTCATTGGTCCCAAACAGATCACAGACAAGCTGCAGCAAGTGTTTGGCAGTTGGGCTGTCTCCGGTCCCGCGCTGGACATTGGCACAGCCGCGCTACACGATCTGAACTGGCAGAATGATATGCGCAGCTTTCTGAGTAAAGAAATGCATATCTTTGCAGATCAGCTCAGAGCACAAAACCTTAGTATCCTCGGCAAAACGGATCTTTATATCCTCATCGAGCACCAAAACGCGCACCAGCTGCATGAGCTACTCGCACAGCAAAAAATCTGGACGCGTGTATTTGATTACAGCACCACATGGATGAGGTTAGGTCTCCCACCGCACAAGAATGAACGCGATAAATTCATCAAAGCTCTCAAGAAAGCGCAGGAGCAGATGCAACACCATGCTCCTTTATGAACATACGCTCTGGGTGCTTTTAGGCGCAATAATACTGGATGCACTGATTGGTGATCCAAACTGGCTTTGGAGATCTTTGCCTCACCCCGTATCGCTTATAGGGCGCGTTATCTCGGCACTGGACAAAGGCGCGAACAAGCCTGCGTTCTCAGCTAAACGTCGGAAACAAAACGGCTTAGCTACGCTCCTGCTCTTGGTGTCCGTTGCACTTGCCATTGGCATGTTGCTGGAAGAAGCCTTTCGTGCTCTTGCATACGGCGAGATTGGTGTCGCAATTATTAGCATGACGCTCATTGCGCAAAAGAGCCTGTACCAGCACGTAGCAAGAGTACGAGACGCCCTCGCGCACGGCGGTTTGACTGAAGGCCGCAAAGCCGTTTCCATGATCGTCGGCCGTAATCCAGATTATCTGGATGAAGCCGGTGTCAGCAGAGCAGCTATTGAATCGTGCGCCGAGAACTTCTCAGACGGAGTTGTCGCACCAATCCTCTGGTTTGCCGTGCTCGGCCTTCCCGGCATCCTAATGTACAAAGCCGTTAACACAGCGGACAGCATGATCGGCCACAAAAACGAGAAGTATGAAGCGTTTGGTTGGGCGTCAGCACGGTTTGATGATCTCATCAACCTACCTGCCTCGCGCTTGTCTGGCCTGCTCATCTACGGTGCAAGCCTCATATTGCGGAAAGATGCCAAAGCCGCATTCTCAACCATGGTGAGAGAAGCTAAGGACCACCGCTCCCCCAATGCAGGTTGGCCAGAAGCCGCTGTCGCAGGCGCTTTAGGTGTGGCCCTTGCAGGACCCCGTCAATATGCGGAATACAAGGTAGAAGACCCTTTCATGAACCCGACGGGCCGAAAGGAAGCCACCGCACAGGATATCAACGGCACACTGAAACTCATGGCCGTTTCCTGCTGCATACTTGCAGGCGTAATCTTGGTCCTTGCCCTCCTATAAGCTACGGATCTGCGCAATTTCCCAAAGCTTATCAAGGTCCATGTGCTCTTCAAGGTGATCTGCAAGAGCGTCTAACGCACCTTCAACGCGAGCCTCATAATTGAGTTTGGAAGCAACACCGAAGCCATTCAAAAACGCAGCGCGATAGGTATCTGATCCAAACAAACCATGTAGATAACAACCAGAAACCAACCCACTTTCTGAGATGGCACCATCAACATGGCTCCCAAGGTCCAACAGTGGCCTTGCGCAATCAGGTCCCTGCGTGCGCCCTACATGGATCTCATAACCAGTTACATCTGTGTCCCGCAAAAGATCGCGACCCGTTTTCAAGGTGGTTTGCTTATCTGAATTCAGCTTTGTTTTCACATCCAGCAGGCCAAGACCTTCAACTTCTCCCGGCGCACCTTCAATCCCATCAGGATCAGAAATGACTTTGCCCAACATCTGATAGCCGCCACAAATACCAAGCACCTGACCGCCTCGACGAACATGCGCGTATAGGTCGATATCCCAGCCTTGCGCCCGGAAGAAAGCCAAATCAGCAATGGTGGATTTTGTGCCCGGCAATAAAACCACGTCCGCATCGCCGGGTATAACTTCGCCGGGTAATACGAAGTCCAGCGTTACATTTTCTTCCATGCGCAACGGGTCAAGGTCATCAAAGTTGGCAATGCGGCTGATGACTGGCACCACAATTTTCACCGCGCCCTTGTGCTGACCCGCATCCAGATCAAGCGCATCTTCCGCAGGTAGATCAGTCGCGCGATGAAACCACGGTATAACACCAAGACTTGGCCATTGTGTCCGCTCTTCAACGGCTTTCACACCGGATTCAAAAAGCAAAGGATCACCCCTGAACTTATTGACAACAAAAGCTTTTATGCGCTTAGCCTCATCCTCCAGCAAAACATTATGTGTGCCAACCAAAGAGGCAATCACGCCGCCGCGATCAATATCCCCGCACAAAACCACGGGAATATCAGCCGCTTCCGCAAAACCCATGTTTGCGATGTCGCCAGACCGAAGATTAATCTCCGCAGGAGATCCGGCACCTTCTACAATGACCAGATCAGCCTTTGATTCAACCTGCGCAAAACTCTCCATAACATATTGAAGTAACGAATTTTTATGACGACCGAACTCCGACGCTTTCAAAGTCCCAAAGCGCTTACCCTGAACGATAATCTGGGAGCCACAGTCACTTTCCGGCTTCAGCAACACAGGGTTCATGTGCACACTAGTTGCAATTTTTGCACCGCGGGCCTGCAAAGCCTGCGCACGCCCAATCTCCCCGCCATCATCTGTGACAGCCGCATTGTTGGACATGTTCTGCGGCTTGAAGGGCTGCACGGATAATCCACGGCGCACGAACGCACGCGCCAGTCCGGCAACCAGCACACTCTTGCCAACGTTGGATCCAGTGCCTTGAATCATGACGGCGGGTTTCTTGGTCATTTTGATAATATCTCGGAGTTGGGCTTAAAACTCGATGCCTTCTTGCGGCTTTACACCGGAGCGGAACGGATGCTTAATCTGGGTCATTTCGGTGACCAGATCCGCAATCTCAATCAACTCGTCCTTGGCATTGCGGCCAGTGATAACCACATGAACATCCTCAGGCTTCTCATCACGAAGGAATGCAACGATTTCATCAATCGGGATATAATCGTACCGCAGTACAATATTCAGCTCATCCAGCAGCACAAGCTTATGCTCTCCGCAACAGATGAGCTCCTTTGCTGCATCCCAGGCGGCACGAGCGGCGGTAATATCGCGCTGACGATCCTGCGTTTCCCAGGTAAAGCCTTCACCCATGCGTTTGATGGTGACAAGATCGGAGAACCGATCCAGCGCCATGCGTTCGCCAGTTTCCAAGCGGCCTTTGACAAACTGAACAACAGCAACGCGATGACCATGACCCAAGCTGCGGAAGACCATACCAAAACCGGCAGTGGATTTGCCTTTTCCTTTGCCGGTGTGGACGATCAGCAAGCCCTTCTCGATGGTCTTGGTGGTCATGATTTTATCGCGAGCGGCTTTCTTCTTGCGCATCTTGTCAGCATGGCGCGCATCCAGTTCCGCTTCACTCATTTCAGTCTTGCTGGTCATAATATCCCCTCACTCATGAAGCTCTGCCTGCAAAGCCATTAAGTCATCATAGGCGCTGTTTCGCTTCGGCGCCCACATATCTCGTTGAATTGCTTCCTGAAACCGCTCGATCATTTCGCGCAGGGCCGCAGGGTTCTTTGCCAAAATGAAATCTCGCACATCTTCATCGTAAAGATATGCATCATAGAGCTGATCGAAATGATAGCTTTGAACAGCATTGGTTGTCGCCCCAAACGCGAACAGATAGTCCAGCGTGGCGGCCATCTCAAACGCGCCCTTGTACCCGTGGCGCATCACCCCAGCGATCCATTTGGGATTGGCAGCGCGGCCACGGACAACACGGCCTATCTCTTCCGATAGGCTTCGGATGACAGGACGTTCAGGACGGGAATGATCATTGTGATAGACCTGAGGAGCTTCACCGCGCAGCGCTTCAACACTGGCAGCCAATCCGCCTTCAAACTGATAATAGTCATCAGAATCAAGGAGATCGTGCTCTCTGTTATCCTGATTGTGGACTACCGCGCTCACTTGCTTCAAACGGCCTGCAAGGTCCTCTTTTGCTCGGACCCCTTCAACGCCGCGGGCATAACTATACCCGCCCCACTCAAGGAAACTCTCTGCAAAATCAGAGCGTTCCGACCACAGCCGCTCATCTATCAACGTCTGCAAACCCGCTCCATAGGCTCCCGGTTTGGAACCGAAGATACGAGCGGACGCCCGTTGTTTGGCCTGTTTTTCGCTAACACCTTGAGAAATCAAGGTTTCTCGCTCCACCTTATAACGAGCCGCAATCGGATTGGCCTCAATAGGCTCATCCAGTTCAGCAATAGCACACACAGCCGCGTCAAACAGGTGGATGAGCTGAGGGAATGCATCACGGAAAAACCCAGAGATACGGAGCGTCACATCAACACGCGGTCGTTGCAGGTCAGACAGGGGGATAACATCAAATCCTGTGACCCGACCAGAGGCCTTTTCCCAAACTGGGCGCGCACCAATTAAGGCCAGCGCCTGCGCAATATCATCACCACCGGTGCGCATATTGGCCGTGCCCCAACAACTCATCGCGATGGCATCCAGCCACTCGCCATGGTCCTCAAAGTGGCGCATAACCAACGCATTAGCGCTTTTTTCACCAAGCCGCCAAGCCACCTGTGTTGGCACACTGCGCACATCAATGGAATAAAAGTTGCGGCCCGTTGGCAATACATCAGGACGCCCACGCGACGGCGCACCAGAAGGCCCCGGAGGAACAAACTTGCCGGCAAGCGCGGATAAAACGCCTTCTGTCTCACTGGCACCGGATTGATCTACCGCAGGCGCAATCTGCTCAATCAGCACAGCCAGCACGGCCTTGGTCGCAATAAACTCTTCACCAACAGTCACATCACCGGAAACGAACGCAAGCGCTAAAGCTTCCAGCCGCTCCACGGTATCCCCGCAACTGCGCCACGGAGCTGTGAGGATATCTTGCAAAATTGATGGGCGTTCACCCGTCCAATCCACTTCAAAAGCACAGTCCAGCGGGTCAAACTTATCCAGATTCAAATCCTGAACAATTGCACGTAACACACTGTTATCTTGAGCACTATTCCCGCGCGGCACCCGCAGCAACGCAACCAGTAACTCGCTGCGCTGCACACCTTGCGGGGATATCCCTAAAATATGCAGGCCATCGCGGATCTGAAGCTCTTTCAAATCACAGAGGTGCGCATCAAGTCGGGCCAGCTGCGTGTTCTCATCCATTTCGCGGGTCAGGCCGATATCCTTGTCCAGCCCGTCCCGCGCTGCCACGCTAAGTATCTCTTTGCCAAGCACTTTCAGGCGGCGAGGATCGACCCCACTGGCAATGTAATATTCGTCCAGCAGCGCTTCCAATTCCACGGCAGAACCATGGCTTTCGGCGCGGGCAAGTGGCGGCGTCAAATGGTCAATAATTACAGATGACATGCGGCGCTTGGCTTGCGCGCCTTCCCCCGGATCATTGACGATAAACGGATAAATGTTTGGCACGGCTCCCAAAACGGCTTCAGGGTAGCATTCCTCAGAAAGCGCCAGAGCTTTACCGGGCAACCATTCCAGATTGCCGTGTTTGCCAAGGTGAACCAGCGCATCAGCGCCCCACTCCTCACGCAGCCACATGTACCATGCCAAATAATGATGCGGAGGAACCAGTGCTGGATCGTGATAAGTTTCTTTAGGATCAATGTTGTAACCGCGTGCAGGTTGAATGCCAACACTCACATTACCAAAGATTTGAATGGCAAGCTGAAAGGCATCCCCAACCACATGCGGGTCATCCTCCGGCTCGCCCCATCGTTCCCTAATTTCCCGCTGCACCTTGGCAGGAAGCCCAGAAAACAGCTGTTTATAGGCCTTCAGAGACAGGCTTTCCCCGCCTTGCCGTGCAGCGCGGTTGCGCAGATCATTGGTTGGGCCAGCCAGCAGCACATCAATCAGCTTTTCAGAGCTGGTAGGTGCGCCAGAAACGTCATAGCCTTCTGCGCCCATAGCTGAAAGCAATTCAACACACGAGGCGGGCGTATCCAAACCAACACCGTTTGCAATGCGACCGTCCTTATTAGGATAGTTTGCAAGGATCAGGCCGATTTTGCGTTTTTTTGCGTTTTTATGTCGAAGCCGCGCCCAATTGCCTGCAAGTTTGGAAACAAACGCCACGCGGTCATATTTTGGTACAAACCGAACCAGCGTGCTCTGGGTCTTGTCGTCGTATCCGCCTTCCTCTTTGAAGGAGATCGCGCGGGTCAACAACCGGCCATCCAGCTCTGGCAAAACAACATGCATGGCAAGGTCACGAGCAGAAAGACCCTGATCGCTTTCACGCCAACCATCTTCCGAGGAGGATGACAATACGATTTGCAGAACACATGCACCCGGCGCATCCAGAATGGTACCAGAATGCGCCTGCCCCGCTTTGGAAAGCGCAAAGGCAGTTGCGTTCAAAACCACATCAGGAGCGCACTGTTCAAACAGGTCGGTGACAACGGCGGCGCATTCTACTTGCTTCAGGCTCGCCACATAAATTGGCAGCGGATTTATTCCCTGCGCCTGCAACTCATGGCACAATGCAAACACTGGATCAGTCGCACCGCTTTGGTAAAGCGCACGGTAAAACACGATGGCCGCAACAGGAGCATCCGGGTTGACCCAACTGGCTTTCACATCCGCAAGGCTTGGCAGCGCATGGCCCTGTAACAACAAACCAACACGCGGCAGCGGCTTGGGTATCTCGGGCAGGCCCTCAGCAACGCCTGCAAGATGTGCAGCGTACTGCAAAGCACCGGAGAAGTTCTCCGGTCCACCCTCAATCAAATAGCGCCACAGGGTCTTAGCAGCCTCCACAGGAACGGTGGACCTCCCTACTAGCTCTGCGTCCCACTTGTCATCACCGGGCAACAGAACAAGCTTTACACCTTCAGCACGGGCAACTGCCTCCAACCGCTCAACACCGTACCGCCAATACTCAACACCGCCCAGCAACCGCACCACAACCAGCTTGGAAGCCTGCACGGTCTGCTCAACGTAAAGATCAACCGAGTATGGATGCGACAGCGCCAGAAAACTGGCGAGACGAAGCGTGTAGTCCTCATGCAGTGCATGAGCAGACGCAAGACCAGCCAGTTCTGTATCAGCGGCAGAAAGGAACACCACATCCGCAGGCGTTTGCCCCAGATTGACGGCTTCCTCGCCTTCATCCAATCGGCGCGATTGTCCGACAAGTACATGCATATGTTCTAAACCGTCTCAGTCACACCAAGCACCGCTTGTGCAGCGCCTTGGTCAAACCCGGCAAGGCCGATAACAACCAGCTTGCTGTGGCTTTCACTGCCAGTCGCAAACCAAGCTTCAACACGCGGGCCAACCGCCTGCACCAAAACAGGCGCACTCTTACCCTCAACAACAACACTGCCTTTGATGCGCAGGATACCGGAGATTTTCATAGCCGCCTCAACTTGCAGTTTGGCCTCCTCTAGAGAGGCAAAACTGCGCACTGGCAAAACGATGCTCTCAAAATCATCATGTGAATGTTCATGATGATGGTCGTGGTCGTGAGCATGTTGTGTTTCATGGTGGGCACTGCGCAAGGCCATATCGTCTTCTGCGCCGCAATCCCGGCCCAGCAGCACATCAAGCGCCAACTCACCGTGGGAGGCTGCAACAATCTCAACTCCGTCCCGCAAGCGCGCGCCTATGGAGGCTCTCACAGCAGCCAGTCCAGCCTCATCCAGAAGATCAGCCTTGGAAAGCACAACAAGGTCAGCGCAGGTCAGCTGATCTGTAAACAGCTCTTCAATCGGGCTTTCATGGTCCAGCGCCTCATCAGCAGCGCGCTGTGCAGCAACAGCCTCTTCATCGGAGGCCACCTTGCCAACAGCAACCGCAGGCGCATCCACAACGGTGACAACGCTGTCTACGGTGACGCGTGGCTTAACGGAGGGCCAGTTGAAAGCACGCACCAAGGGCTGAGGCAACGCAAGGCCGGATGTTTCAATCACAATCACGTCTGGTGCTGGCTTGCGTTCAAGCAGCATTTCCATAGTTGGCAAAAAATCATCGGCCACGGTGCAGCAAATGCAGCCATTTGCCAGCTCCACCACTTCATCAGCAGCACACTCAGGGTCCGCACAGCCATTCACCAGTGAGCCATCAAAGCCCATTTCACCAAATTCGTTGACGATCAGCGCAATGCGCTTGTCTTTCGCCTTCATCAACAGGTTGCGGACCAGAGTGGTTTTACCAGCTCCAAGGAAACCCGTGATGATGACAGCAGGGATTTTCTTCGGCGCAGCTGTAAATTCAAAACTCATAGTTTAATCTCCGGGGATAAGGCAGGCTTCAACTGTAACGGCTGACCAGCAGCAACAAACACAACATAATGGCAAAGCTCGGCCATGCGCTGATTGAGGCGGCCAGCCTCATCACGAAACGCACGGGCCAGCGCATTTTCAGGCACAATGCCCATACCAACTTCATTGCCAACAAAAACAACAGGACAAGGCAGCTCCGCCAAAACACGCTCCAGCGCATTAAGCTCCACAGCCCAGTCTCGCTGCGCATGCATGAGGTTGGAGAGCCACAGCGTCAGGCAATCCACCAGGATCGCACGTTCACTCTGTGCGGCCTGTTCAAGTGCGTGCACAAGCTCCAGCGGCTCCTCATGGGTCTCCCACAAGGGTCCGCGTTGATCTTTGTGCGCCGCAATCCGCTGCTCCATTTCCCGGTCAAAGGCTTGACCCGTAGCAATGTAGGTGGGCTTGCGTCCGCTTTGCACAATCAGCTTTTCCGCATATGCGCTCTTCCCGCTCCGAGCTCCGCCCGTAACAAGGGCATGGCAGATCATCTCTCTGCCGCCGTGATGCACCATAAAAACTAGGCCGCCATCACACAAGCGAAAGCATAAGCTTTGCAAGGATTGGGAATAAGCATATCGTCTGCCCCGTTTAAGGGCAGGTATAGGTTCGTCATCAGCACCCTTCGCCGTCCACCCGACAGCCGTGTTATGTCAAAATCAATCTCCAGCCGGTCTCCTGGCTCACGGTTCAATCAAACACAACCACCTTCCCAGCATCGATGCCAGTGGCTTAAGGTCATGGTCTCACCGCTTACAGTTGCGGGGGCAGCTGCGGCATACTCCAAATTTATGGAACCGCATTCCCGTTTCATCCTTCCCATAAAGCACCGCAAGGGCACCCAGGTAAAGATACTGAAGTGTTGCCGCTAAGTTTGCGGTGCCATGCCCCTTTCTGTCAATTGCCTTTGTGATAATTCCAACACCACCTGTTTCCCAGACCCTGAAATACCGTGGTTTTCTGGGTTTTCCAGCTAACCCTCTTGGATATCTCAATAAAAAACGCAGTAAACTGTCAACAAACTCTAGTTTCCCCAAAAAACAGGCTTGGCAAACCCGATATGCCTCTGTAAAAGCCTCTTCACACAAACGGCGAGGATAACTCGCAAGGGTGATTATTCCCCGGTAGCTCAGTGGTAGAGCAAGCGGCTGTTAACCGCTTGGTCGCTGGTTCGAGTCCGGCCCGGGGAGCCATTCTTTTTCGTTTGTTGTCGATACGGCAAGATCATTGTGATCCCCGGTAGCTCAGTGGTAGAGCAAGCGGCTGTTAACCGCTTGGTCGCTGGTTCGAGTCCGGCTCGGGGAGCCACTTCTTTGATTGCAGCCATACTGGCAAGAGTATTTGTTCCCCGGTAGCTCAGTGGTAGAGCAAGCGGCTGTTAACCGCTTGGTCGCTGGTTCGAGTCCGGCCCGGGGAGCCACTCTTCTCTCAAAATCTCCCAGTACATTATGTCCAGCGCTTTTTCACAAATGGACCACAGCTGCGTCTATCCTTCAAAACAAACAAAAACAATGCTCACACGCAGCGAATTCACGGCCCCTCAACAGCTGATGGCCGCAGACACGGCGCTCTCTTAGGCAAGACAATTTTCCGCACACGAAGAGATGCATTCCACGTCGCTGCAAAAAGAATGTTCGCATTGCACGGCTTATCCGGGATAATAGCGCTAGGACGACACCCCAAATTCTAGGGGACCCTTAAGATTATTTCAAAAATTCATAGCCAGCTTATCTTCCCAGCAAATGCGGGTAAGCCCTACACGTTATGCGCTTACCCCCTCTTGCTTATCAACTCAAACCCGTTGAGGTCATAGCCATTTAAGCCCCCTGATCAAAAAATAATGTCATTTTTATAGGTGATAAATTTAACGATGATATTTCAGATAAAAGCAATTTGACACTGCAAAACAATACATTGAAAATTTTACCTAATTATTAGTAAATAAGATTAAAGTATAAAAACGAGCAGTATAATTTATATACACTTCTTATGGCATAGATACTCAAAGTAAATACGGATACTAATAATATATTCGACGTAACTTACCTTAGGTGTAGCATTAGGAACATCAGTAATCCTAAATCTTACTATCAAAAGGTATTTTAATTAGGCCCCCCTCACGGGAATAGTTGCTGCGTAAATGTCAGGGAGCCAGCTATGAGTATTCAAGTTCCAGTCACAGGCCCGGTCTGTTCACGCAAGGCCTGGGCTCACACGTCTGCCATATTGGCCGCGTTATTTCTCTCTCCGGCCCTTGCCAGTGCCTCTGCAGAACAAACACCTCACCCTGAAACCAGCGCGATTTCAGAACCGCGGCTCATTAATAAATCCAAGGCAGGTCATACCTATGCAATGCCAGAGGACTATCTGGCTGTGACGGTAGCTCCCCCGGTGCAAAAACCGAATACAGATCCGCTGGACAGCGATCTTTCTATCTGGGTTGGTGAAGTGGAAATTGAAGGCCGCAAAACCCTCTGGGTTGAGCTGATCGATAAACATGGCGAAGTGATCTACAATACCGAAATTCATCAAAATGAGACCCACCTTCTGCCAGATGGCCGCGCAATCGCAGTAACTGTCATGCACCCAAAGAAACAGCAGACCATGCAGGAAGGCCGTATTAAGAAAGACCAATCCCGCATCTCGATCAATGAGCGCTTTGTTGTGACGCAGAAGGAAGCTTTCTCTCCCGCCCTCGATACACAGGTGAACCTGCTTGAGGTGCGCCCCGTGCCAAAGCAGATCCATAATTCCTTCATGCTCCGCGCTGGCAAGAATGGCGAACTCATCTGGAAAGCGACCAAAGATGCAATCACGTGGTTAGAGAGCGACCGCTGAGCAAGACCGTCTTTCTCGCAAAACGATGCTCTCAAAAATTGCATTTAGCGCACTCATTCGAAGCCGCCAAACACATCGAGCAAATTCGTTCAATAGAGCGGCTTCAAATAGAATAATTTCCTAGTCTTTCTGTTCCTTTGGCAGGCGTTTTCTTGTCCATCACAACTCCACGCAGTAGCGTTCTAGTTCAAGGGACCGATTAAAGTTGTCCCATCTTATCCCGAATGAACTGCTCACATTATTGGGCCCGCACACTTTACCGAGAGATATTATGGACACACGCAGCTCTGTTATCGATGCTATTGGCAATACACCGCTCATCCGCCTCAAAGGCCCTTCAGAACGAACCGGCTGTGAGATCCTCGGAAAAGCCGAGTTTATGAACCCCGGCCAGTCCGTGAAAGACCGCGCCGCTCTTTTCATCATCCGCGATGCTGAGAAGAAAGGCACACTGAAGCCCGGCGGCATTATTGTGGAAGGGACTGCTGGCAACACCGGCATTGGCCTTGCACTTGTGGGCAATGCATTGGGCTATCGCTCTGTCATTGTCATTCCAGAAACGCAATCTCAGGAAAAGAAAGACATGCTCCGCATTGCCGGGGCAGAACTCATCGAAGTACCAGCGGTTCCCTATAAAAATCCGAACAACTACATCAAAGTATCTCAGCGCGTGGCTGAAGAGCTGAACAGATCCAATCCGCAGGGCGCAATCTGGGCCAATCAGTTTGATAACACCGCCAACCGCCAAGGCCATATTGAGACCACAGCGCAAGAAATCTGGCAGCAGACCGACGGCAAAGTGGATGGTTTCATCTGTTCTGTTGGCACAGGCGGTACGTTGGCTGGCACAGGCATCGGCTTGAAGGAAAAGAACCCAAACATCAAAATCGGCCTAGCAGATCCACACGGCGCAGCACTTTACAACTACTACGCTCATGGTGAGCTGAAATCTGAGGGCTCCTCTATTTCAGAGGGAATCGGTCAGGGCCGCATCACCGCAAATCTGGAAGAGGCCCCAATCGACATTCCCTACCGCATTTCAGATGAGGAAGGATTGCTGATCAATTTTGAGCTGCTGGAACATGAGGGCCTCTGCCTCGGCGGCTCCTCAGGCATCAATGTTGCTGGCGCGATCCGTCTGGCGAAAGAGTTAGGTCCGGGCCACACCATTGTTACCATCCTGTGTGATTACGGCACCCGCTATCAGGGCAAGATGTTCAACCCAGCATTCCTACGGGAAAAAGGCTTACCGGTTCCGCAATGGATGGAACGTAAATCCTCCATCACCATACCGTTTGAAGCAGCATAAGATTTACTCGCAAAACAATGGATTAAAGCAGTTTGTTTACACCCTGACCAAAAGCAACCTGCTTTAATCACTCCATAAAATTTGGGGGACGCAAATAATACCAAGAGGTTTTGACCTTACCTCTTGGCGCGAGTATACAGGAAGCCTCGCAGCGCAGGAGTTGTAACGCTTGGAATCCTCATTCAGTCTGCTTCCCCTCATCGCTCTCTCCAGCGTCTTTTTTTATGCATTGGCCATTATCTGCGCCATTCGTGAGGTCATGTATTCGCGCACCTCGCAAGGCAGTATTGCCTGGCTGCTGTCGCTGTTCTTCATCCCCATGCCCACGGTGTTCCTGTATTTCATCTTCGCGTGGAAACGGCTGGATGATTACATGGAGGTCCGCGACGACATCTCTCAAATCGAGACGGACGTCCTCGATCGCCATACGCAGTACGTAGATGGAACCGCCAGCAGCGCGTGGCCGGTTCATTCCCGCGTCGCCGCCGTGCCATTTCTCAAAAACAACACCTGCGACCTGCTGATTGATGGGCCCGCGATGTTCGCCTCCATCATCCATGGCATTAAAACCGCCAATAAACACGTGCTGGTGCAGTTCTTCATCATCCGGGAGGACAGTGTCGGACGGGAACTGGCAGACGCCCTCATAGAAAGAGCTAAAGCCGGCCTTATGGTCTGCCTGCTCTATGATGATGTCGGTTCCAGATCACTTTCAGACAAATACATCAACCGCCTGAAGGAAGCCGGTGTCCGCGTCAGCGGCTTTAACAGACGACACCGCCTTATGCGTATGTTAGGCCCCATGCGCCTCAATTACCGCAATCACCGTAAAGTCGTGGTCGCAGACAGTGAGCACTGTTGGATCGGAGGCCACAACATTGGCGAGGAATATCTGGGTCTATCAAAGGAATTTGGCCACTGGCGTGACACCCATGTAAAAGTGACGGGCCCCGTCGCATTAGCCGCAACCCTGTCCTTTAGCGAGGACTGGCAATTCGCCACCGGTAAAGCCTTACAACTGGAGCTACCAAGCAACTTCCCGAAAGTGGAGGGTGAAAGCGTGATGATCATGCCCACCGGTCCAGCTGATATTCAGGAGGATTGTGCCATCACCTTTGTGGAAAGCATCTCAAGAGCCAAAGAGCGCCTATGGATTGTCAGCCCCTACTTCGTACCGGGTATTGAGGTGCTGACAGCGCTGTACGCAGCCGCTCTGCGCGGCGTTGATGTTCGCATCCTATTGCCAGAAAAAGCCGACCACTGGCTTGTCTGGCTCGCCAGTTACGCCCATGCAGACAATCTCGCCAGCCATGGAATCAAGGTCTTCCGCTATCTGGAAGGCTTCCTGCACGAGAAGGTCATTCTCATTGATGACGAACTTGCAGGCATCGGCACCGTCAACTTCGACAACCGCTCCTTCAACATCAATTTTGAAATCACCATGTGGTTCACCAGCCAAAGCATGGTGCAGCGTACAGAACAGATGTTACTTCTGGACTTTAAAGGCGCACGCCAAACTGACAGGCTGGAGCTGAACAGCCGCAGATACGCCTTCCGCGTTCTAGCCCAAGCAGCCCGCCTGTTCTCTCCGGTGCTATAGTCCATACTTGCGAAAATGCGTTTTCCTCTGCTCAAAAAACCAGAAACAGCTCCAAAGATTACTGAGTTCACTTCACTAGACCTATCCCTAGTAGATATATTAGGTTAGGTCCCAATGAGACAATAATGACGTGGGGGCCCTCAGCATGTCCTTTGTGCCTGAGCTTAGTATTCTTGCGGGTTTCACACTCGCTTCTTTCATCCTCGCCATTACACCCGGCCCGGATATGACCTTCTTCATGAGCAAAACGCTCACCCAAGGCCGTAAAGCCGGGTTGGTGGCAGTGGTCGGTGCCACAAATGGCATCATGATCCACGCGCTTCTGGCTGCCATTGGCATTTCAGCTCTTCTGGCGGCATCAGAGTTTGCCTTCCAGATTCTCAAAACAGTAGGCGCGCTTTATCTCGGTTGGTTGGCGTTCCAGATCCTGCGCAATGGATCAGCTCTTAGTCTGGAAGAATCCGAAGCATCCAGCGAGCCAAGCAGAGCAATCTGGGCCAAAGCACTCACAATCAACCTGCTCAACCCCAAGGTCGTGCTGTTTTTTGTAACCTTCCTGCCGCAATTCGTTTCAGCCAATGACCCCGGAGCAACTGCAAAACTGTTATTCCTCGGCTTCTTCTTCATTCTGCTCAATGTACCAAGCAGCCTGTTGATGGTGTTTGGTGCCTCAGCCGTATCCAAGTTCCTGCGCAGTTCCCCGCGTGTTATGCGCATTCTCGATTATTCCTTCGCAGGCATCATGGCGGCATTCGCAGTAAAACTGCTCAGCGCTCGCGCGTCGGCTTAAGTCACCGCAACGAAACAAATAGGTGCGTGAACTCATTTCACCACGCACCTTTTCATACTGATATTTTTGAGTTTATCCCATGACAGAACATCTATATCGCGAAGATTCTTACCTGCGCAGCTGCGAAGCGACAATCACCAAGATCACACCGGAAAGCGGCATCATTTTAGACCGCACGTGCTTTTACCCCAATGGCGGCGGGCAGCCCGGCGACACTGGCTCCTTAGAGCTGGAAGACGGCACGCGCATCCCCCTTGCCACCGCTGTTTACTCAGCAGACAGAAGCCAGATCATCCATGTGCCAGCAGAAGGGACACTGCTGCCAGAGGGGCTTACAAACGGCTCCACTAAGGTTACAGTTCACCTTGACTGGCAAACCCGTTACAAACGCATGCGCGTCCACACGGCGTTGCACTTGCTCTCTGTTGTCCTGCCTCATCCGGTCACCGGCGGCCAGATCAGCGATGGAACAGGTCGGTTGGATTTTGATCTGCCTGAAGCCACATTGGATAAAGTGGAGCTCACAGAAAAGCTTCAAGAGCTCATCGATGGGGACCACCCCATAACGCAGGAATGGATCAGCGACGAAGAGCTGGAGGCCAATCCGGGCCTTGTAAAGACCATGAGCGTAAAACCGCCTATGGGCAGTGGCAGGGTAAGGCTGATAAGAATTGGTGAGAGTGTTGATTTGCAACCCTGCGGCGGTACGCACGTAACGCAGACATCCCAGATCGGCAAAGCAACCATTACCAAAATTGAAAAAAAGGGACGCCAGAACCGCCGCGTCCGCATTCAGTTGGAGGACTAAGAGATGGCACTGGATCCAATCGTATCAACCGGGTGGCTCAAAGAGCATCTGAACGCACCTGATGTGGTGATTGTAGATGCCTCCTGGTATTTGCCAGCCATGGGACGCGATGCGAAAAAAGAATACAAGACAGCACATATTCCCGGTGCACTGTTTATGGATATTGATGAGGTCTCCGACCAGTCCTCCCCCTTACCACACATGATGCCAGAACCTCACATCTTCTCCTCCCGCATGCGCCGCATGGGGATTGGGGATGGGCAAACCATTGTTGTTTACGATGGCATGGGCATTTTCTCGGCTGCTCGTGTGTGGTGGATGTTCCGCGCATTTGGTGTAGAGCGTGTTCATGTGCTGGATGGCGGCCTGCCAAAATGGAAAGAAGAAGGCTTGCCACTGACAGATGAAGTGCCCCCCCGCATGGAACGTCACTTCACCGCCATGCTGAACAACGACATGGTCCGTGGTCTCAACGAAGTTCAATCCGCTCTGACCTCCCAAAGTCACTTTCTTCTGGATGCACGGGCACCAGAACGCTTCAAAGGTATTGCTCCAGAACCACGTGATGGTGTGCGTGCAGGGCACATGCAGAATGCTCTTAATCTTCCATTTGGGCTGCTGCTCAACGAAGGTCAGTTGCGCTCCAAAGAGGACCTCAAAGAGATCTTCGCACAGGCAGGAGTGGATGCCACCACCCCAGTCATCACCACATGCGGCTCCGGTGTAACTGCTGCTGTCATCACACTGGCATTGACACAAATCGGCTACACCAAGAACGCGCTTTATGACGGATCATGGACTGAATGGGGCTCCCATCCTGACACAGAAGTCATCAGCGAACCAGCCTGACTTAAACCAGAATCACATTCGCAAGAAAGCCCTGCAAACCATTGACCTGCAGGGCTTTTATTTATGCGCTTACCAACTCTTTTTGCTCAACAACAGCATCCTGCCTGCCAAGCTTATTCGCGTCATCAAGCCAGCTGGCACGTTCTTCCTCTGTAGAGGCAATGATCGGCGAGAACATTTCAAAACTCACAGGATCAAATCCGACGAAGTCCAGAATCTGGTTCTTCATCGCCTTCTGATGTGCCCGCTCATACAGCTCCTCCTAATAATGCACGGGTGTATCACTCGTGATCATCATACGCGCACTCCGACCTTCCAGCAGTTGATCTGGCAACTCTGCTCCCTTTTGAAACTGGAAGGCAAATCCGGGCAACAGCACCCTCAAAATTCATCTGCACTAGGTTCATCACACGAACCTCAGCCCCCACCTCACGAGCCGACTGCACATAACTTTCTGCGAGCGCTTGACCAAAGCGCTTTTCCCAAAATGACCGCTAAAAACAAGGAAGATAATAAAAAAGCCCCGCTGAAACAGCGAGGCTTTGAATTTGAAACTCTGTTCAGATCAGTGGTTGAGGATCTGTGAGAGGAACATCTGTGTCCGTTCATGCTGCGGATTGGTGAAGAACGGCTCTGGCTCATTCTGCTCAACAATCTGCCCCTGATCCATAAAGATCACGCGGTTTGCCACTTTACGGGCAAAGCCCATTTCGTGGGTTACGCAGAGCATGGTCATGCCTTCTTCAGCCAGACCAATCATAACATCCAGAACTTCCTTGATCATCTCAGGATCAAGCGCAGAAGTCGGCTCATCAAACAGCATCACCTTCGGGTTCATGCAGAGCGAGCGGGCAATTGCCACACGCTGCTGCTGACCACCAGAAAGCTGACCGGGGTACTTATGGGCCTGCTCAGGGATCTTCACCCGCTCAAGGTAGTGCATCGCAACTTTTTCGGCCTCTTTCTTCGGCATCTTGCGAACCCAGATTGGAGCAAGTGTACAGTTCTCCAAAATGGTCAGATGCGGAAAAAGGTTGAAGTGCTGGAAACACATGCCAACTTCACGGCGGATCTCATCAATCTTCTTGAGGTCAGACGTCAGCTCAATACCGTCAACAACGATACGACCCTTCTGGTGCTCTTCAAGACGGTTGATACACCGGATCATAGTGGACTTACCGGAACCAGATGGACCACAGATAACAATCCGCTCGCCGCGCATAACCTTCAGGTTAATATCGCGCAGAACATGAAAGTCACCATACCATTTATCCATGCCGTTGATTTCGATAGCCACATCGGTATCTGAAATCTGCATTTTTTTGCGGTCTGCCTGAACGTCAGCGAGATTTGCGTCACTCATTTTTATTTCTCCGAGTTTCTCTTGGCTTGCGCCAGGCGACTAGCGATGGCCGGTATGCAGTTTGCGTTCCAAATACATCGAATATCTGGACATTGCAAAGCAGAAGATAAAGAACATGAACGCGATAAACGCATAAAGTTCTACAACGATACCATTCCAACGTTGGTCTGCAAGCGTTGGCGCAACCAATCCAAGCGGATCCATAAGGCCAATAATCAATACCAATGTGGTGTCTTTAAACAAACCGATGAATGTATTCACGATACCTGGGATGGAAATCTTGAGCGCTTGCGGCAAGATAATCAATCTCATGCTCTGCCAATATCCAAGACCCAGCGCATCGGCAGCTTCATACTGTCCCTTTGGCAAGGCTGCCAAACCACCACGAATAACCTCAGCCATATAAGCACTGGCAAAGAAGGTCACCATGATAACAACGCGCAGCAGGATGTCAAAATTCACGCCCTTTGGCAGGAAATAGTTGAGCAAAACATGCGCAACGAACAGCAAGGTAATCAACGGCACACCGCGAATAAACTCGATAAAAATAACAGCCAGTGACTTCACTATTGGCAGGTTAGAACTACGAGATAACGCCAGCACAATCCCAATTGGCAATGAGAAGGAAATACCAGACACCCCAATAATCAGGGTAAGCAGCAGCCCACCGAGCTTACCAGAAGCCACGGGTTCCAGACCCAAAAAGCCACCCCAAATCAGCGTAAACGCAACAAATGGGTAAACCAGCGAGAAGATCAGCGCCTTACTGCGACCCGGCATATCCTCCCACAAAGCAGGAGCCAGAGCCAGAAACAGCAATACAAAGGCAAGGACCGGACGCCAGTACAACTCGCTTGGGTAAAAACCAAACAGGAACTGATTATAGCGTTCCTTCACCACCGCCCAACATGCCCCATCACTGATCTGACGACATTCATCCAGCGAATTCGCATTCCAGACAGATTTTACAAACGCCCAGTCAATAAAGCCGGGCATGACCCAAAACACGGCGAAGATAGTAGCCAGCGTCAAAATGGAATTCAGCGCGGAGGAAAACAGGTTTTGACGGACCCACCCAATGGCACCAGTGGTCCCTTGAGGGGCGGGTAACTGCGGCCTATCGAAGGTCGCAACGAATGCAACAGAACTATCACTCATCCTAGCGCCCCTTCATTTTTACGGATTCGTTGTAGGCGTTCATCACCCCGGAAATACTCAAGGAAATTACCAAGTATATTGCCATCAGAAGCAGCATACACTCCATCTCACGACCGGTCTGGTTCAGAGTTACACCGCCAAGCGTACCAGTCAGATCCATATAACCAACGGCAATCGCCAAGGAAGAGTTCTTGGTGATGTTCAGGTAGTTGGAAATCATGGGTGGAATGATAATCCGCAGAGATTGCGGCAAAATCACAAGCCGCATGATCCGATTTGGGCGAATACCGAGTGCGGAGGCCGCCTCGCTCTGTCCCTTATCGATAGCCATGATGCCAGCGCGAACAATCTCTGCAATAAATGCGCCGGAATAGATGGAAAGCGCTAACCAAAGCGCCACCAAAGACGCCCCAGCTTTTGTGCCACCTACGTAATTGAAGCCTTTGAGAACTGGGAACTCAAGACCAATTGGCATACCAGCAATGAAGTACATCAAGGTGGTGGGAACAATTAAAATGCCAAGGCTGTAAAGCCCCACGGGTAGGATCCGCCCCGTTGCATCCTGCTGTTTTTTAGCCCAGGAGCGAAAGATGAAAATACCCGTGATAGACGCTAAAAGAACTGCAACAACAGCGAGGTAAGCCCCCTCAAAGGTAAATGCAGGTAGGTAAAGACCACGGTTAGTTGCAACAAACGCACCACCAAGTTCAGCTTGGGCAAGTTTAGGCTTTGGGAAAGCACTAATTATCACTGTCCACCAAGCGAGGATTTGCAGCAGCAAGGGTACGTTGCGCACGCTCTCGATATAAACTGCCATCAAACGGGAAACGACCCAGTTTGGAGAAAGGCGCAAGATACCAACAGTAACACCTATGACGGTAGCAGCAACGCACGCCAAAAATGCAATAAGAAGTGTATTGAGGAGGCCGATAAGGGCTGCCTCCCAATGGAGTGATGCTGAGCTGTAGTTCACCAGCGTCTGATCTATGCCATAGCCAGCTGGCTCAAAAAGAAACCCAAAGTTGAAATCTTTGCCAAGGTCAGCCAGATTATCTACCACGTTCATCACAAGCATCATGACGACGGACAGGGCAACTATAAGTGCAATTATCTGGATCGTATAAGATCTGTAGCGCGAGTCTCGCCATAAATAAGAGAACTGGAAGCTTTTTTCGGCTGGAACGGTTGAAATGCTCATAATATAGCCCGCCTTATTATATTTGGAAAAAGGGCGCTGTTAACCTGCAACAGCGCCCTCTTTAAAAAGCGTTCAGATCAACGGAATGGCGGAGAGTACTGCAGACCACCTTCGGTCCACATTGCATTCAGGCCACGAGCAAGGTTAACCTTGGTTTTTGTACCCAGGTGACGTTCAAAGACTTCGCCGTAATTGCCAACTGCTTTAATCGCAACAAGCGCAAAGTCGTTGTTCAACCCAAGAGATGCACCCATCTCACCAGCCTGGCCAAGCAGACGTTTTACTTCTGGATCATTGGAATTTGCAGCCAAGTCATCTGCATTTGCAGAGGTAATGCCTTTTTCCTCAGCAATTTTCATTGCATTCAAAACCCAGCGACCAATATCTGCCCACTGATCATCGCCATGACGCACAAGCGGACCAAGTGGCTCTTTGGAAATGATTTCTGGAAGAACAAGGTGGTCGTCTGCATTTTCAAACGTAGCGCGGGAAGCAGCAAGGCCGGACGCATCTGTTGTGTAAACATCACAAGCATCAGCAAGGTAGTTTGCGCGGCCCTCTGTGTTGGTTTCCATAGGCAGCGGCTCAAAAGACATGCCGTTTGCTGTGAAGTAGTCGGATAGGTTCAGCTCAGTTGTTGTACCTGTCTGGATACATACAGTCGCGCCGTCTAGCTCCTTCGCAGAGGTCACACCAAGTGACTTCTTCACCATGAAGCCTTGACCATCATAGTAGCTCACACCCAGGAAGGTGAACTTCAGGTCGGCATCACGGGAGAATGTCCAAGTCGTGTTACGCGATAGGATATCAACTTCACCGGAAGCCAGCGCTGTAAAGCGGGTCTTACCAGTTGTTGGTGAGAACTCGACTGCATCCGGATCACCAAGAACTGCGGCAGCAACAGCGCGACAGTAATCTACGTCAAAGCCCTGCCATTTACCGTTTTCATCAGTGTAGGAATATCCTGCAAGTCCTGTAGAAACAGCGCAACGCAATTTGCCGCGCTCTTTCACATCGTCAAGAGTGCCAGCAGAAGCTGCTGAGAACGAAGCTGCTGCAAACATTGCACCGAGCGCAACTGGAAGGATCATTTTTTTCATAGAATTGGAGCCTCTTTTGTTGTCCAATTATTAAATTCATCACTTGGAGTAGCAGGAAATTCTCCCCCTCTAAGGAAAACAACCGAGACAGACATGATTGTACATGTCCTTAAAGCCCCCCTATTGGCTTCAACCACTCAATACCAAGCATTCGATGATATTTATCAGAAAACGTCAAGGGATTTTTATTAATAACTTAGTCTATTGGGAGCTATTCATCAACGATTGAAAAGTTTTTACGCAACTTACATCTCAATTGAACACGCTTTAACCATAGAAGCGAAAAGGTAAGTGCAGATAAGTTTACGCAGATAAACAAAATAATCCAAACAATACTGAAATAGAGAGGAAACGTTACTTGGTGAACTAATATAAAGAAAAAAATAGACTTTGAAAGGGACGGCAAATTCAGAGCAACTTTCTTCAAATCTACGTAATTTCTATTAAACATTACAGTCAGTTTGCACAAATAATACGCAATTTCACCAAAACCCCACGAGGAAAACTAACTTCCCCATGGGCAAGTAACGTTCATCAATTCGCGTGCAGTCAAGTTGCATTTGTTGCGGATAATTTCGCTAGAAATTCGGATCCTTGCGTTTTTCTTTGTAGATAAGCCATAAATTTCGAAAATAGATGATCAAACCGAGCCCCTGCCCAGCGATGAAGACAGGATCTTTTTTGACAATTGCGTAGGTCAACAGAAGTGCCCCCCCTCCGATTGAGAAGAACCAGAAGGCCACTGGCACAATTGACCGGCCAACCCGTTCTGACGCTATCCATTGGATCATAAAGCGCATCATAAACATGATTTGCGCAATAAAACCCCAAAGAACCCAAAAGTCCCATTTTACAATAAAGACTTCATAGAACCATTGATACAGACCAGTAAGCATCTACTTCTCTCCTTGTTCATGTAAGAAAAGAATATCTGATATCACCATAGTTTCAGGAATTGCCTTCCGGCGGCGACGCAGCCACCACACACCAAACAAATCAAGAATGCCGACAAGCGCGCGATCAAAAATGCCGTATTTGGAAACACCATATGCGCGTTCACGGTCAACGACATCAACATGAACAACGCCATAACCTTCACGGATCACAAGTGCAGGCAGAAAGCGATGCCAGCTATCAAAGTAAGGCAACCTGAGGAAGACATCCCGGCGCAGAACCTTAAGCCCGCACCCACTGTCACGCGTGTTATCTTTTAAAATTGCCCCGCGTAGTTTGTTCGCCGCTTTAGATGCATAACGCTTAAATACACTGGCCTTGCGACCTAGCCGCTGCCCAGCGGCAAGGCCAATACTCTCCCCGCCTTTTTCAAGCGCCGCGAGCAGATCAGGAAAGTAGGCCGGATTATTCTGCCCATCACCATCAATGGTTGCAATATAAGTTCCACGTGCATTGAGCACCCCTGTGCGGACAGAGCAGCTTTGCCCGCAAGATTTCTTGTGGTGGAACAACCGCAGGAAAGGATGCGTACCAGCATAACGCTGAAGAACCTCAAGGCTATCGTCAGTAGACCCATCATCAATGACAATTGCCTCAAAAGCTCGGCCCTTTAACGCCTCAGCAATTTCGTCAAGGAGGTGTGGAAGGTTATCTCGCTCATTCTTTGCAGGGATAACGACACTGACTTCAATACTAGCTTCAGCAAGACTGCTGCTCATTCTTGGTATCCCTAACTTGGCTCCTTTCCTTCCGGGCCAAGTTAGGAAACGCTAACTCAGTCCATCCGGGCAGAAACAGATCGGCTTCGCCCTTGCACAGGGCGAATATTTTTCGCCCCCAAAAGAGAGCGAATGCACCGGTTTGCAGAGAAACTGTTCATGTTAGGGTGGATCCGCCCAAGCTTACAAAAGCGGAACCCAAGGCGCCGACGAGCCATCCAACGAGCACACATATAGGCAAAGACACTGCCCACAATAAGGCCAGCAATGACATCGCTTGAATAATGAGCCCCAACTAGGACACGGCTGGCGCCAATCCATAGACCAATGACGACAATCAACCAGCGCAATTTGGGAAACATCAGAGCAAGAGCCACTATCAAGGCGCCCGCGGTTGTAGAATGCCCGCTAGGAAAACTTGAAAACTTGGCCTGCCAGGCGAAAAAATCAAACCTCAGAGGGCCAACTTCATCAAAAAGCCCTGGACGCGCTCTGCCTATGTTCCACTTCAAAACAATGGCCAGAAGTCCACTCATGGCAACAACGAAGAACAGATAACTCCCATATACCGTAAAGTAAGAGACTGCCATCTTTCTACGAAACGACAAGTTGTGCCAACCACCAAAAATCATGGCTAGAATCCAAATGCCTGTTGGGAATAATATCCAGTCAGATTTACCAAAATCAGTGATTGTCTCAAAAACGTCGTGATAGCTGCCGGGTAGACCGCGAGCCCAAATCGGGCTGCTCGGATCAAGAAACACCATAGCCACGCCGCACAAAGCAATCAGCACCGCTGCAACATTTTGAACTTGCAACATTTGTGGCACGAGAGGAACAGCGACAGAACTCCGCGCTTTGCGATTGCCAATTATTGTGCTGGCAGCCTTATAGAACGCACCAAAATTTACAGCGCCAACGCGTATATAAGATTTTAAAACAGTCGAGACAGATCGTCTCTCACTGGAGCCCTTCTCATAGGAAGAGGCCTCCAAATAAAGCTCAGGTGCCTTTACATCCCTATCTGCGGGTGTTGCTGCATTGCAATCATCTTGAGAAGATGGCTTCTCTCCTGGTCTTTCAAGGGTGTCTACAGCACCATCATCAATGCTCACTGCGTCGCCCCACCTACATAAAATATATGTACCAGCAATGTTTTACCGCCATTTATATTAATACCGGATACGCTAGGTGCTTCCGAAGTCTTCAATCCCAACTGAAGGACTTCCGCATCAAAGCGGTCCAATTGTCGTCCTTCCACCAACGCAACTCTGCAGGTTCCCTCAGAAAGGGCCGCCCCCTGCACTCCAGCAGCTAAAAAGCGAGCTGCCTTTTCTGCGCTAAGCAATTGTGTTTGTGTGCCTTGCAAAAATACAAAGCTTGGCTCGTTAAACCCTGCACTAGCAACCTCTGTGCTCCCACATTTTGCAATGCTGCTCACGGCTTCAACGAGCTTTGGAGAAATCCAAACCTTCGTTAAGGCGGGCACTGCAAACATCCAGAACCCAACAAACATCAACACAGCCGATGCATAGACAGAAGGCATCGCCTCAAGAGGTTTGCTCCGAACAAACTTATGCGCAGCCGAAACCGCCATGATGACAGCAAGCCCGCACAACACCGCCGCCGGTGGAGAAGGCCACAAATCCAGCAAAACCGGCCCGACAATCACCCCTACAGCAATGGCCAGCGGGACAAGAACCAGCAAAAACATAGCCGTGTATCTCACGTACAATCCGGCAGGCTTATGTGTTTCCTGTACCAATAAGCCACCTACCAATAAGGCAAGCGCAGGCATCATCGGCATCGTGTAGTGCGGAAGTTTTGTTGAAACCAATTCAAAAATGATCCAGGGCGGGATCAACCAACATAATAAGAATCTATAACAATTTAGATTCAACTTTTGCCTAATTCTCTTAAAAATAACAAGAAAAAAAGATGGAATCGGCCAGAAAATGAGAAACATGGCGAGAAAGTGGGTTAACGGCGGTGCCCCGTGGCTTTGCCTCCCAGATCCAACTTTCGCCCAGAGGTCTCCTCCAAGAGCATCCCTGAAAAAGGCACCATCACTCTCAATATGCACAACTACAAGCCATGGTGCGACGATCAGAATGTAGAGTAAAGAACCCGTCACAGGTGCCAATCCGCGAAGCCAGCTGATCCGCTTATCCCAAATAGACAGGAACAAAATGGTCAAGCCGCAAACCAGCAGAATAATCGGCCCCTTAATAAGAGTGCCTAATCCCAACCCCACCCAAAACAGGAGTGCAGTAGACCATACCGCTCGTTTTTGTTGCGCCATCCATACGCGCGCCAAAGCACCTTGGGAAAGCACGACACACGCCAACAAAACCGCATCAGTTTTTGCCAGACGCGCTTCCACATTCAGAATCAAAGCCAAAGCGACAAGCAAGGCAGCAACAAAGGACGCTGGCTCAGCAAAAAAGGCCCTTGCCGCCCAATAACTTAATAGGACTGCAATCACAGCTCCAAAAACAGAAGGCAGCCGGAACACCCAAATGGGTGCAGTCTCGCCATACCCCAGCAGCTTTGCAGCTCCAACTTGCATCCAGTAAATACCAATGGGCTTTTTATTACGAGCTTGGTCCTGATAATGGATGGTGACGTAGTTTCCGCTCTCCATCATCTGCTTGGAGGCCTGTGCAAATCTCGGCTCATCCCGGTCCAACGGTGGAACCGCAAATAACCCAGGCAAATACAAGCTCAAACAAACAACGAGCAACACAACGGGTGCAAGCCAGTCACGCCCGCATATCCTTAGCCACACCCGAAGCTGGCCATTATCTGTATCACTGTCCGCTGGAGACATGGTGCGGCCTCATACGCTACTCAACAGAACATGAAACAAACCAAGAACAAAGCGTTGCAAACGTTTCTACGTGAAAGGTGCTGTGCTCCTAGTCGGCCCCTTTCACCACTAAAGCAGCTCACCAACGAAAACACAGTCCTCGAAATTTCCCAGTCAAAAGCAGAGGCACAACAACTCCCTTCACAAAGCCTGGGGGCTATTTGAGGGTTGAGAAGAAAAAGTCGCCCCGCCGAGCAACACTAATCAACAACTTTAATTAAACTCTGGGGAAATCGGTGGATTAAACCACAGCCGTACAGTTTCGAACAAATTCCATACTTAAACTAAATTCCAACACGTGGGCAAATTCGGGAAAAGTAAAGTGCGTCGGGAAATTAGACTATCCGCAGCTGTAGTGCTGGCTGCAAGCGTAGCTGGCTGTGCCAGTTTCAGTGCAGGACCAACAAAAGATGTGCAGCTTTCGCATATCCAGATCAACAAGCAGGAAGCGCTCCGTCAAACCAATGCATGGCGCACGAAGTACTCTCTCCCACCAGTAAAGCTGGACCCGCATCTCAATGACGTTTCGCAGGACATGGCGGACCACGTTGCACAACTGGATTCTTTGAAAACCAGAAAGCACTCCGCATCCAGCCTGATTAAACGTACCCAGGCAAGCGGTTATAAATCCTCTGCTGGAGCAGAAAACCTTGGTGCAGGATATGCGAGTATTTCCGCCGCCATGACAGGCTGGAAAACCTCTGCCGACCACAACAAAAACCTGTTGAACAAAAACGTTACCCATATGGGCATTGCCAGAACCAATCGTCCCGATGGCACCTACCGAAATTTCTGGGTCATGACGCTGGCGGCTCCAAAAACACCTGTCACCGCAACGGGTTTTTCAACCGTCTCGCTCCCCTTCCCGATCCAATAAGCCCACCACAATCTAACCTGCGATAAATCATTGGGGGTATTCTGCCCTCTCTTCCTTTACGCTTCGGTGAAGAGCACCCATATACAGGGTCTGTATATTTTGATCACCGGAGATTTAAGATGAGTGAGACCGCTAAGGTTCTTCTGGAAGACTGGAAAACCCCATTTGGACTTCCACCCTTCTCAAAAATTAAGGCAGAAGATTTTGCTGATGCCTTTGGAGAAGCCTTTACAGCGGGCGAGCAGAATTTTGATCGCATTGCACAAGACCCGGCAGAGCCAACATTTGAAAACACAATCGTTGCGCTGGAAACGGCTGAAGACGCGTTAGAGCAGGTAGCTTCCGTGTTCTTCAACCTTTCCTCCGCCAACACCAATGAAGCCATGCAGCAGGTGGAGCGGGACGTTTCGCCAAAGCTGGCCGCGTATTCTTCTAAAAAGCTGCTAAACCCAGCCTTGTTCAAGCGCATTGAGGTCCTCAAGAGCAATGAAGCGTCTTTGGGTTTAAACCCGGAGCAATCCCGCGTACTCGAGCGCTACTACACCATGTTCCAACGCGCAGGTGCCGGGCTAGGCGCAGAAGGCAAGGAGCGGGTTGCGCAGATCAACGAGCGTCTCGCCACGTTGGGCACCAAGTTTGCACAAAACGTTTTGGCGGACGAAGCCTCCTATAAACTTGTGCTGGAAAAGGAAAGTGATCTGGAGGGCCTTCCGGATTTCCTCATTAAAGCTGCAAGCGCTGCGGCTGAAGAACGTGGTGAACCCGGCAAATACGCGATCACACTCTCTCGCTCCTCCATTGAACCATTTCTCCAGTTCTCCAAACGCCGCGATCTACGCGAAGAAGCCTTCACTGCATGGGCAAAGCGCGGAGAAAATCCCGGCGAAACCAACAATGCTGCTATCGTTCGCGAAACTGTTCAGCTTCGCAATGAAAAGGCAAAACTTCTGGGCTTCCAGAGCTTTGCTGATTTCAAGCTGGATGACGCAATGGCCAAAACCACTGGCGCAGTGGAAGACCTGCTAAGCAATGTGTGGGCACCAGCAAAGGCAAGAGCGTTGGAGGAGACCGCTGACCTGCAGGAGATGGCTCAGACCGAGGGGGACAACATTGAGATCGCCCCTTGGGACTGGCGCTACTATTCTGAGAAAGTGCGCAGCGCCAAGCATAATCTGGATGAGGCGGAAATCAAACCGTACTTCCAACTGGACCAGATGATTGAGGCCGCCTTTTATACAGCAACCAAGCTGTTCGGCCTCACCTTTAAGGAGCTGAAGGATCAGGATCTCTACCACCCAGACCTGCGCATGTTTGAAGTCTTCGACAAAAATGGCGATCATCTCGGCATCTTCCTTGGCGATTACTTTGCCCGCCCGTCCAAACGCTCTGGCGCATGGATGAGCGCTTTCCGCTCCCAGCAGAAACTCAAAGGCGATATCCGCCCAATCATTGTCAACGTCATGAACTTCTCAAAGGCACCGGAAGGCGAACCAACCCTTCTCACTTTTGACGATGCCCGTACCCTGTTCCATGAATTCGGGCACGGCCTGCATGGTCTCATGTCCAATGTCACCCATCCGTTGATCTCAGGCACCAGCGTGGCGCGTGACTTTGTTGAGCTCCCATCCCAGCTCTTTGAGCATTGGCTGGATCAACCTGAAATCCTGAAGACATTTGCACGCCACTACAAAACCGGTGAAGCGATCCCTCAGGAATTGCTGGACCGCCTGCTGGCAGCCGCCAACTTCAACCAAGGTTTTGCAACAGTCGAATATCTGGCAACCGCGATTGTCGATATGGCGATCCATAAAGAAGAAAAACTGGATGGTCTGGATCCGGCACAGATAGAAGCGAAGGTTCTTGACGAAATCGGCATGCCAAAAGAAATCATCATGCGCCACCGCATACCACACCTCATGCATGCGTTCTCTGGAGATGGATACTCAGCTGGCTACTACAGCTACCTCTGGTCAGAAGTAATGGATGCAGATGCATTCCAAGCCTTTGAAGAAACCGGTGATGCGTTTGATACTGACACAGCAAAGCGACTGGAAAAATCCATCTATTCTGCGGGTGGATCTCAGGATCCAGCAAAAGCTTATCTGGATTTCCGCGGAAAGATGCCAAGCATTGAGCCATTGCTGAAAGGCCGTGGATTGGTGAGCTAAACATCACAGTTCCAAACACAAAAAGGGCGGACCAGCAGGTTCGCCCTTTGTCGTTTTGGCTCTAAATGATGAAAGCTAACCTTTCATCATCCGCTTCAGACCACATAAAAACACCACAAGCCACCCGAGCACCATCAGCATACCTCCGGTTGGAGCGGCAAAATCAAACAGCTTCTCGCCAACAAACAAGCGCTGAGCCAGATCACCACAAAACAGGCCAACTCCGGCAATCAAAAGCAGCATGGCAAAGGCGATACCTCTGGAAGAGGTAATGCCATGAGCAACGCCAAGACCCACAAAAGCAGCCGCATGCATCATCGTAATCTGAGAGATAATCATCAGGTATTGATTGTCGGTCGCATGAGAGGCTGCAGCAGAAGATAAAACAGCTATGACACCGCAAACACCGCCAAGTGCCAAACCAAGCCCTAGTCCATGACCCAATTTAAGGCGCGTCTGATCAGATCCCGCCACGTCACCAGCATTTTCCGGCATTGCCTGCTCCTTATCCATCAATTCTCCATCACAGAGTGCGCGAACCTTTTACGCGTTGCAACTGCATATAGGATGTCCAGCCAAAATTGCAAAACTGATTGCGACAACGCAAGTCCTCTTTTTGCTGGCAAACCCTCACCCCTCAGATATATCTAATCCGAGCAAGAAGGGTATGAACCGTCATGCAAGACAACCTAGTCATAACAGATTTAAAGAATGTTCCTCAGTTTCTGGAACAAGCAGCGCAGGGCATGTGGTTGGAATGGTGGGAGGAAGAAGGCCATCCAATTGAGGATGTCTATGAGGAATTGCGCAGCAGTCTTGGCACACAAACGCTCCCAACAACCTTAATCGCTCACGATGAAGAGCAATTCCTCGGCATGGTCATGTTGGTTAAATCAGACATGAGCAAACGACCTCAATACACGCCATGGCTTGCCTCTCTTTGGGTGGCACCAGACCATCGAGGCAAAGGTGTCGGCTCGCGCTTAGCAAAAGAGCTGAAAACCCACACTTTTAGCAGCGGTGCTAACCAACTCTATCTATTCGCAAAACCAAGCCTACGCGGGTTCTATGAGACCCTTGGTT